>NZ_JRKS01000001.1 GCF_000763805.1 Paracoccus sphaerophysae
CGTCCTTCAGCGCCTCGATCCGCAGGTGGCCGTCCAGCAGCAACCAGGTCGCGGACTTGTCGGGGTTCCGGACGACGACGGGCGGCTCGACGATCCCGATCTGGGCGATGGAAGCCACGATCTGCCGGTACTTCCGGCTGGATTTCGCGGACTTGCCAAGAGCGCGCAGCGGCAGGATCGCGTCGATTGGGAGGGTGACGCAGTCGTCCTCGAACCCGAGCGTGACGCTCTTCGGGACGTCGCGAGCGTCGCGCTTCATGCCAATGTCCCCTCGGTCACGGACCGCGCGAGATCGGCGGGCATCGTCTCAAGCCCCTCCGCCCGGAGCAGGGTCATGAAATGCGCATCCGCACAGAGCTTGCGGAAGGCCTCGCGGACGAAGATCAGCCGGCTCTGGGTGAGCTCGGCCTTCTTGATCAGAAGCTTCTGGCGCGTGGCTTCCTGCTGATACGCCCGGACAAGGCCCTCGCTCGTCAGCGCCCGTTTCGGAGGCTTGCGTCCGAGTTGGTTGCTGTGGAGCTGCGGGCCGCGCAGTTCGCGCTGCTGAATCAGGCGGCGCACCAGCGCCAGCTTCCGTCCCCGCAGCTTGTTCTGAGTATAGGCGTCCATCAGTGCCTTCTGTGCGCCCTTGGCGTCCGTCTTGGAAATTTGGATGGCCAGATTCAGCGGAAGCACCCCGGTTTCCACGGCCGAGACCAAGCGCTCCTCGCCTTTCTCCAGCAGCCCCGCGATCATGTTCACATATTCGGTGGAAACGCCGATCTTCTCGCCGATCTGACGGTCGTTGTAGCCGCGCTGGCGGAGCGCGCCGATCTCGCGCATCAGGTCGATGGGGTTGTGCTGCCGCCGCGCACAGTTCTCGACGAGGCTCATCACGAGGCAATCGCTCTCGTCAGCGTCGATCACAATGGCGGGGATGTGGTCCTGCCTCAGTTCGACGAAGGCCTCGAGGCGGCCCTGACCGCAGACGAGGTCGTACTCCTGCGGATCGGTCCCGGGGCGCGGTGCCACGGTGATCGGGCGCTTCAGGCCGATGCGCGCGATATTCTCCACCATCGCCTCGAACGTGCGACGGTTGCGGACACGGGGATTGAGAACCCGTATCCGTTCGGTCGGGATCAGGGTCACCTGCTTTTGGCTGGTCGGTTCCATGTCGTCGGGCATCACGCCACCTCCGCGATCCTGGCCCGCGAGGCGAGCGCGTAGAAGAAATCGAGCGTGTCGAACCGGTACGCATCTAGAGCGAGGCCGTTTTGCTCGGCGAATTTCAGTTTCGCGAATGTCATGTCGATGCTGGGCAGCACGAAATAGTCGCGCGGCGCCTCGTTCAACTCGTCCATGCGTACGGCGATGGTGATGTCCGGCACCAGGCCAGTGTCGAGGCGGATGCGCCAGCGCAGCGACCCGGCCGCCGTCGCGGTGCAGCGGGCCAGAACGATGGACACAGTGAACTCGTCGTTGACGCGCACCAGATCGGTGTCTGGGTCCTGTACGGCCGACCCGCCGTGTCGGGTGATGCCGGCGATGATTTGGGCCACGACCTGCGGATGCGCCTGCCGCAGCGCCCGGTTCACCTCGATGTAACTGTAGTCGCGGTCCGGCTCGTAGCCGATCAGACGATAGGCGCGCAGGAGGCTGCCGAAGCGGCTGCGATAGGCACTGGAGGACGGCAGGTCGTCCTCCTCGTCGATGATTAGGCCCGAAAGCACGCCCTGTCGCTGAAGGATTGCGCGCAGCGCGTCGAGCAGTTCCTCGTCCGAGAAATGCCGGCTTCGGGCGTCCACGATTTCCCGCGCACGCAGGAAGAGCGCCTGATCGACGATTGCCGGATAAGCGCCCTCGGCCCGGATCCACATCTCGCGCGGGTTCACCACGCGGCGCTGCTTCAGCTTGAAGGACACCTTGTTGAAGACGTTGTTCCCGATGTATTTTTCGTTGGTCAGCACCTGATGGACGGTCGCCCGGGTCCACGGTCGGTCGAGATCGGTGCGGTGCCCTTCGGAGTTCAGAAGCTCCGCGATCTCGCGCTCGGACCGCTCCTCGTTCACGAACATCTCGTACATGCGCTGGACGACCCGCCGTTCCTCCTCGGGGCCGGGGACCAGGATGACGCGGTCGGTCTGAAGGCTCTTCTGCTCGCCGCGGGACAGTTCGCCCTTGGGGTTGCCGTGCTCGTCGATCAGCACCCGCCGCAGCCCGTATCCTGCCGCGCCGCCCTGGCGATAGCCCAGCTCGACGAGGCGGCACTGCCCGGCGAAGACCTTCACCGACAACTCGCGGCTGTACTCGCCGGCCATCACGCGCTTCACGGTTTTCAGGAGGTTCGAGCCGATGCTGCCGTCGTTCTCGAACTGCTCGCCGCAGTAGTGCACCCGGATCCCGGCGCGGGAACAGACATGCTCGTGATAGGCGCCTTCATCAGCGTCCTGAAACCGGCCCCAGCGGCTGACGTCATAGACGAGGATCGCCTTGAAATCGGCCTGGCCGGATTGCACCTCGGCCATCAGGTTCTGCAGCGCCTCCCGGCCATCGAGCCGCAGCCCGGAACGCCCTGAATCCTCGAACACACGCAGGATCTGCAGGCCGCGGGCGGCGGCATAGCTGCGGATGACGTCCAGCTGGTTCTCGGTCGAATACTTCTGGTGATCGGTCGACATCCGGACGTATGCGACGGCGGGCACGTCGGGCTCTGATTGGCTGGCGCCAGTCTCCCTGCTTGCCTCACGCCCTCGCATCTGCCCGGCTCCAGTTCACGTCGCAGCAATCCGGTCGGGACGGTCCGGACCGTTGTGCATGCTGCCGCGATCATTCGAGCATGCGAGCGCCGGAAAGTCGTTTCCGGAAAAGGGCAATTCCTTTCCGTGCTCGCCGCATTGGCGGATACCCTGCAGCGCGCGGCCGTCCACGCGCTCGATCATCTCCGGTCCCGTTTCGCAGTTCATATCGGCCACCTTCAAGTGAGTGGTCCGTTCCAACAGGCGGCTAAACAGAACCGCCGCGGGAACAGATGGATTCTGCCGTTTTCATGGCTCTCCAAAGATTTAGCGGAGAGAAACATGAAGATGCGCGTGAAGATGGGCACAGTTTTGCCGAAGATGGGCACAGTTGTGCACCTCGATGAGATCCCCAGCGACTATCGCGCCGCCATGGCCGTGGCATTGCACGCTGAGCTCGGATCGACCCACCGGGCGATCAAGTCCGCCATGCGGTGGACAGGTGCCAGCGAGCGGACCGTGAAATACTGGTTCGCGGGCGAGCGGGGGCCGAGCGGCGATCACCTCGTGTCGCTCGCGCGTCATTCCGATGTCGTGCTGATCGCACTGCTCGCGCTGGCAGGCCGGTTGATTGTGGAGGAGGCCGAGGACCAGCAGCGCCGATAGGGAGTCGTGTCGCGCGGCCTCGCTACTCTTGTATCGTGTTCGATTTTGGTTATCTTGAATACACACCGAGCAGGGAGAGCGCCATGCCTCGCACCACCACCATGACCGTTCGCGTGAGCGGCGCCCTCAGCGAGTTCGTTGCGGCCAACGTCGGCGAGGACGGCGCCTACGAGAACGTGAGCGAGTATATCCGTGACCTGATCCGTCGCGACAAGGAGCGTGCGGAGCGCGAAGCGTTCGATCGTCTGAAGGCCGAACTGAATCGTGCCTTCGCCGCGCCCGAGGACAGCTACAAGCCGCTGACCGCTGCTGAGGTGATCGCCCGGAACCGGACCTGAGCCCATGGCGATCCGGGTCCAGGAGGCGGCCTCACTGCGTCTCGACGAGATCTACCGATACACCCGCGACCGCTGGGGCGATGCGCAGTCCGAAACCTACATCACCAATCTGTTCGCCGCCTTCGAACAGATCGAGACACGCGGCGTCATGTCGAGGCCCGTGCCGGCCGAATTCGGAGTGGAGGGGTATTTCTTCCGCTACGAGCGGCATTTTGTGTGTTGGAGGCACCTCTCCAACGGCGACATCGGCATTGTCACGATCCTCCACGAGCGGATGCATCAGTTTGATCGTCTCAAGGAGGATTTCGGTTAAGTCCCAGTCCAGAAGTAATTTTTCTGGATAGCGCGGGTACTGCGGCCTACGGGTCAGACTTGGAGAACGTTGGATTCCGGTCCCGCTCCCTCCGCCAGTTCCCTTCAAGGAATCGTTCTCCCGATCCCGCCGCGGCCGGATTTTCCCGTTGCTTTCGAGGGTTATGCGCGGTTGACTTTGCACTGGCGTCCTCGCTGCAGCAGCCGGAATGGTTCTCTAAAGCCCGATATTCTCCGGACCTCTCGACTACTAGCATCCGGTGTAGAGCCCGTAACCGATTGAAAATATTGGGGCAGATCCTCGCGCCACCTGAACACTTCGACGCCGGTGGCGTTCGTGAGATGGAACAGAAATCGAACTCCTGCAGCGAGCTTCAATCCGACAGGGGAAGCGCGTTGAGGTCTGACCGGATTTGTCGCCACCCCGGCATGTTTCGATCGACGGTGTTCAAGAAGAGCTCGTCGTGTCGCGGTGATATGAAATGGGCCATTTCATGCAGGATGACGTAGTCGAGGGCGGCCAGAGGCTTCTTCGCCAGGTCGAGGTTCAGCCACACCAGCCCCTTTGCGGGATTGCAGCTGCCCCACTTCGTCTTCATCAACCTGATGCCCCACCGCGGTACCGGTACGCCCATCCGAGAGCTTGACCAATTCCCACCCGTCAGGGAGAGCTTCCGCGGCACTCATCCCGCCACCCCCATCGCCGCCAGATGCCCGGCCACCCGCACATCCAGCCCGACCAGATCCTTCATGATCTGCGGCAGGGTCTGGCCATAGCGTTCGGTCAGCACCCGCACGCGGGCGGTGAGCGTTTCCGTCCGCGCCTCGACCTCGGCCCCGATGGCAGCGGTGATGTCGGCCAGCCACTTGTCCTGCACCACAAGGGTCTGGATTTCGCCCATCGTCAGGGTGGGGTATTTCTTCAGCACGGCCTCGGTCAGCCGGGCCTCGGCCTCTTTCGCCGCGCGCTTCGCCTCGGCCTCGCTTTCGAACAGCGCGGCCACCTGTTTCAGCAGGGCCTTTTCGTCTGGCTCCAGGCCCCTGTCCTTCAGCCGCGCCTTCACCCCGCCCGCCGTCAGCTTGGCCCCATCGGCCATCAGTTCCTCGAACAGCCCGCCCTCGGCCCCGTGTTCTTCGGCCAGTTCTTCGATCTCGCGCCCCAGTTCCTCGGCCCGGGCGGTGGCCTGATCCAGCGCCGCCTTGAGGCCGGCAAAGAAGCGCGCGGTGATCAGGGCTGGCGGGATCACGTCGGCCACAAGGCGGACCTTGTTCACCGTCAGGTCGCCCTCTTCCAGCCATGTCACCTTGCCGTCGTCGCTGGTCTCTTTTCGCGCCTCGCGCAACTCGCGCGCCGCCAGCCAGCCGCCGCCCGCGATGATGAACACATCGTCCTGCATGGTGGTGGCCCAATAGGCCATCAGGCGCTGATAGGCCTCATACTTGTCGACGAGGGGGGCGGCGTCGAAGCGGGTGAGCATATCCTCGGCAATGGTGTGGATCAGGTCGCGCGGGTGGTCGCCTTGGCTGATGCCCATCAGGAGAGGGGTGTTGGCGGTGATCCAGCCGTCCAGGATCGCCGCGACCTGCGCGCGGAAGGCCGCGAAATCCGCATGGTTGCGGATGGTCGCGCGCACCTGATCGGGCACCACCAGCGGATCGGCATAGCCCGGGCGCGGGTTCGGCCCGAAGAGAGTGGCACGCAGCGTGGGCATCACGGCCCAGAACTCGCCCAGCGCGTCAATATCCCGCTCCGGCACGCCGCCATGCAGGTGGGCGGTGATGTCCTGCAGATCCTCGGGGTCGGAGCCGTCGATGTAGCGGGGGATGTTCAGGTTGAAGTCGTTGCGGGCGATCTCGTCGAATGGCACGAGGCGGGAATAGCCGGGGATCGTCTGCTGGCGGGTGAAGGCGTCGATGATCTTGTGGATGTCACGCTCGCGCAGGCGGTTCTTGTTGCCGTCCTTGATGAAGCCCCTGGAGGCGTCGATCATGAAGACGGGGCGGTTGGCGATAGCCTCGGACTTGTCGAGCACGATGATCGAGGCGGGGATGCCGGTGCCGTAGAACAGGTTGGCGGGCAGGCCGATGACGCCCTTGATGTAGCCGCGTTTCAGGATCTTTTCGCGAAGCTTTGCCTCGGCATTGCCGCGGAACAGCACGCCGTGCGGCAGAATGACCGCGCCTGATCCGGTCGCCTTCATCGAGGCGAGGATGTGCAGAAGGAAGGCGAAATCGCCGTTCTTGGCGGGCGGTTCGCCATCGTCGAAGCGGCCGTATTTCGTCTCGGCCGTCTCCCCGCGGCCCAGGCCTTGGCCGAGAAGGGCGGGTTGGCTACGACGAAGTCGAAGGTCTGCAGGGTGTGGGCATCGGCCAGGAAATGCGGTTCGGCGATGACATCGCCCTGCGCGATCTCGGCCGTGGCGCGGTTGTGCATGATCATATTCATGCGCGCCAGGCCGCGGGTGGCGATGTCCATCTCCTGCCCGAAGATGGTGATGGGCACGCGGGCGGTCTCGGCAGCTTTCAGCAGCAGCGAGCCCGAGCCGCAGGTCGGGTCGTAGGCGGTTTGCTTCGGGCTGGTCGCGCGGCTGACGCCCGCCACGGCGGCGACGACGCGCGACACCTCGGCCGGGGTATAGAACTGTCCCTTGGATTTGCCCGCCTCTGTCGCGAAGTTGCGCATCAGGTATTCGTAGGCGTCGCCGAGGATGTCGTCGCCGTCAGCCCGGTTCTTCGAGAAATTCAACTCTTCACGGCTGAAGATGTTGATCAGCGCGGTCAGCGTGTTGATCATCTTCTGGCCGCGTCCGAACTTCTCTGCGTCGTTGAAGAAGGCCCGGTCGATCACGCCGCTGAGGTCATTCTCCTCGGCGATGCGGGCGATGATCGTGTCCATCCCCTCGCCGATGTTCTTGGACCCGCGCAGGGCCTTCATGTCATCGAAGGATGCGCCTGGCGGCACCTCGATCAACGCGTCGGGCTGGCCCGCGCGGTCGGAGACGTATTTCACAAAGAGAAGGGTGAGGATGTAATCCTTGTAAAGCGAGGCATCCATGCCGCCGCGAAGCTGGTCGCAGCTTTCCCAAAGGGATCGGTATATGTCGCTCTTCTTGATGGCCAATTGATGCCCCTGCCAATTTCTGATGCCCCATCTTGGCGGCACGGTTTGGATAGGGTGCTCAGGGGATTGCGCTATCTATCCGATGTCTGTCTTGACCATTCAACCGGAAACGGCTCCAGAACCCGCGCAAGTGTCAACTCCGGCCGCTGCCTTCCATCCAGGATCGCCTCAACGATATCTGGCGCCAGAAGGGTCAGGTGCAAGAGGCGAGCCATGTAAGTGAAGGCGATCCCTTCCATCTCAGCCAGTTCGGAAATCGACGCGAACTCGCCCGAGTCCAGCATCCGCTTCCAGCGAAACGCGCGGGCCAGTGCCTTGACGAGTGCGTCATCGGGGCGGCGCGGGGTGGACGCGCCTTCGGGCAACTGCATCTCCTTCCGCCCCCCACGCTTCACGAGGCGGAACGGGACATGGATGGTGACAGTATCGGGGACCGGGGTGGCGCGGGTCATGCGGCTGCTCCTATGTCGGCGGTGATTTCGCGCGCCAGCCCGGCCAGTCCGTCCATACGCAGCCGGACGTTCAGGCCTTCCGTGACGATCTCGACCCCCTCGATCATCAGCGCCACGATGCGCGCCTGTTCGGCCGGGAAGAGTTCGTCCCACAGCGGATCCAGCCGGGTCAGCGCCGCGCGGGCGTCGGCCTCAGAGATGTCGTCGGCGTGGGCACGCGCGGCCTTCCAGGTGGCCACGACGATCTCCGGCTGGCGGAACACGGCGCGCAGCTGGTCGATGACGGTGGCCTCGTTTTCGCCGGCGGGCACGCGGCCGACCGGGCAGGACCCCGCGCCGTGCTTCAGCACTGTCTTGCTGACGTAGTACACGGCCTTGGTCGCAGTGGGCACGGGAGGGGAGCTGTTCAGTCACAGCGTCGCAGCTGCTACGGCAGGATTCTTTCCCACAGCCCAGCGAAGTGCGCCAGTGTCCTAGGGCGTCCAGGATGAAGTGGGGGAAGAGAAGGCGGACCTGTCTCGGCGAGACAGCACTAACGTAATGAAATGACTAGTGTAATCTTGAATATCTGGTGGAGCCAAGGGGAGTCGAACCCCTGACCTCTTGAATGCCATTCAAGCGCTCTACCAACTGAGCTATGGCCCCACCGGAGGTCCGGGCAGCAGCACCTGCCGCCCGCGTGGGGGGTCGTATAGGGGCTGGCTTGGCGGGCCGCAAGCGGAAAAAACAGGGCGGGACGATCTTGGTTGGGGCCGCTGGAAAAGGAGGAAGAGCGGCTCGGCACAAGGGGATTTCGGGACGGCTCGTCGCGGAGGTGCAATCGCGGGAACGCTTCTGTGACAGATACACGCCGGCGGAGAAGCGATAACGTGTTCATCGGCGTGAGCGCCGCTGTGTCCAAATGTTGGATACTGTGCCTGATCGCATCAAATCTGCTGCAGTCATCTGCGCTTCGAGAGCCACGACGTGGCGCTGATCGGCGAAGCGGACAGGTGACCTGGGACAGGGCACCGGGTTCTACGTCAACGCGACGGACGACCCGTGGAAACCGCATTTCCGGATGTGCGACTATGTCGTCCAGGAGCTGCCGGGCCCCGCTGGGTTCGGCGTGACCAACCGCTACGAGGTTCGCGGCATACTCGCTGATCGTATCTTCGGGTGTGCGATGGCTGGGCGCCAAATATGTGCACCTTCCCGCGGCGTCTCCGCGTGCAGCAGGCGTGGCCGACAGGCAAGCCTCAGGGCCGCCTCGCCCAGCGGACAGGCAAAGCCTGAAAGTGAGGCGTTGTTCGCTGACCCGCGGACACCAGCGGTGGACCACGCGAGAGCGTGGCGCCAGACTGGCCCAGGAGGCCGAGCGATCCCGTGGACCACCCCTGCATCCTCGCAGACAGTCCCCGGCGCCTTGGCGCCGAGGGGCCAGTCTCGCAGGCCGCCGGCTACCCGGCTACTCCGCGGTCAGCAGCGGGGTCTTGTCGCGGCCGAGGCGGGGGGCGCCGGGGCCGTCGATGTCGAAGACGGGCTTGTCGTCCTCGATGCGGACCTTGACGACCCCGCCCTTGGCCAGGCGGCCGAACAGGAGCTCTTCGGCCAGGGGTTTCTTGATCGATTCCTGGATGACCCGGGCCAGCGGCCGGGCGCCCATCCTGTCGTCATAGCCCTTTTCGGCCAACCAGTTGGCGGCTTCGGAGGTCAGCTCGATGTGGACGTTGCGGTCCATCAGCTGGGCCTCGAGCTGCAGGATGAACTTTTCGACCACCTGCACGATCACCTCGCGCGGCAGCGGCGCAAAGGAGATCACCGCGTCAAGCCGGTTGCGGAATTCCGGCGTGAAGGTGCGCTCGATCGCCTCCTTGTCCTCGCCCTCGCGACGCTGGCGGCCGAACCCGATCGCCGCGCGCGCCTGGTCGGCCGCACCCGCGTTCGAGGTCATGATCAGGATCACGTTGCGGAAATCGACCTGCCGGCCGTTGTGGTCGGTCAGCTTGCCGTGGTCCATCACCTGCAGCAGGATGTTGTAGACATCCGGGTGCGCCTTCTCGATCTCGTCCAGCAGCAGCACGCTATGCGGATGCTGGTCCACGCCATCGGTCAGCAGCCCGCCCTGGTCGAAGCCGACATAACCCGGAGGCGCGCCGATCAGCCGCGAGACCGCGTGCTTCTCCATGTATTCTGACATGTCGAAGCGCAGCAGCTCTACCCCCAACGTGTGGGCGAGCTGCTTGGCGACCTCGGTCTTGCCGACGCCGGTGGGGCCGGCGAACAGGTAGTTGCCGATCGGCTTTTCCGGTTCTCGCAGCCCCGCGCGGGCCAGCTTGATCGACGAGGACAGCGCCTCGATCGCGGCATCCTGGCCAAACACCAGACGCTTGAGCGTCTTTTCCAGGTCGCGCAGCACCTCGGCGTCGTCCTTGGAGACGCTCTTCGGCGGGATCCGGGCGATCTTGGCGACCACTGCCTCGATCTCTTTCGGCGAGATGACCTTCTTGCGGCGGTTTTCGGCGACGACATGCTGCGCAGCCCCCGCCTCGTCGATCACGTCGATCGCCGAATCCGGCAGCTTGCGGTCGTTGATGTAGCGGCTCGCGAGTTCCACCGCGGTCTTGATCGCGTCCGAGGTGTAGCGCAGGTCGTGATGTTTTTCGAAGCTGGGCTTGAGCCCCATCAGGATCTTGATCGCGTCCGGCACCGAGGGCTCGTTCACGTCGATCTTCTGGAACCGACGGCTCAGCGCGCGGTCCTTTTCGAAATGCTGCCGGAATTCCTTGTAGGTGGTCGACCCCATGCAGCGCAGCTTGCCGCCCGACAGCGCGGGTTTCAGCAGGTTCGACGCATCCATCGCCCCGCCCGAGGTCGCCCCGGCGCCGATGACGGTGTGGATCTCGTCGATGAAGAGGATCGCGTCGTCGTGGTCCTCGAGTTCCTTCACGACCGCCTTCAGCCGTTCCTCGAAGTCACCGCGATAGCGGGTGCCGGCCAGCAGCGCCCCCATGTCCAGCGAATAGATCGTGGCCCCCGACAGCACGTCCGGGGTTTCGCCGCGGGTGATCTTGAGCGCCAGGCCTTCGGCGATGGCGGTCTTGCCGACGCCGGGATCGCCGACCAGCAGCGGGTTGTTCTTGCGGCGGCGGCACAGCACCTGGATGCAGCGCTCGACCTCGTCGGCGCGGCCGATCAGCGGGTCCACGTCGCCTTCGGACGCCTTGGCGTTCAGGTCGACGCAATATTTGGCCAGCGCGGTTTCGTCCTTGGGCGCGGGCTTTTCCTCGGCCCGGGCGTGGTCATCCTCGGCCCCCTGCACGCTGCGCGGTTCCGAGAAGGACGCGTTCTTGGCCACGCCGTGGGCGATGAAGTTCACCGCGTCATAGCGCGTCATGTCCAGTTCCTGCAGGAAGAACGCGGCGTTCGATTCCCGTTCCGCAAAGATCGCGACCAGCACGTTGGCGCCGGTGACCTCGTTGCGGCCCGAGCTTTGGACGTGGATCGCCGCGCGCTGGATCACGCGCTGGAAGGCGGCGGTGGGCACGGCCTCCGAGCCTTCGACGTCGGTGATCAGCGTGGACAGGTCGTCTTCGATGAAATCGCTGAGCAGGCGGCGCAGTTCGTCCAGATCGACGTTGCAGGCCCGCATGACCCGCACCGAATCCGGTTCCTCGGTCAGCGCAAGCAGCAGATGTTCCAGCGTCGCCAGCTCATGCCGATGTTGGTTGGCCAGCGACAGGGCGGCATGGATCGCCTGTTCCAGGGTATTCGAGAAGGACGGCACGACACTGCTCCTGTCAGTCGGCTGGCGGTCTGGACGTTGGCTCGTCCACCTGACCAGACTGTCACGATACGGTTAAGAATTGGTGCATTTCGGCCTGACGCAAGGGGTTTCTGACCCCTGGGCAGCCGAAGCGGCGGCGGTTTTGACAGATGTGATCACGCGGGTGGCCTGTTTCAAGGCGCCCAGGCTATCCACGGAAGCCGTCCTTCTCGCGCCTGAGCCGGGCAAATGCGGCCGCCGCATCCTCGCCCGGACGGGCCAGCGCCGCCGCGCGCAGGAAAGGGTTCGTCGCCTTTTCGTCGGCGAGCGTCGCCGGAGAGGCCGGGCGCTGCCCCGCCAGCGTGGCGTCCAGCCGCTGCCGCAGCGCCGCGTTGTCCGGGTCCACCGCCAGCGCAAAGGCGCCGTTGCCGCGGGCATAGTCGTGGCCCGAACAGATCAGCGTCTCGTCGGGCAGGGCGGCCAGCCGAGAGAGCGAGTCCCACATCTGCGCGGGCGTGCCCTCGAACAGACGCCCGCAGCCCATCGCCATGAGGCTGTCGGCGGTGAAGGCCAGCCCGGCGCCGGGCAGGTGATACGCCACGTGGCCCACCGTGTGGCCGGGGACGTCAATGACCTCGACCCGCTCGCCGCAGAACTCGGCCGGCGTGCCGGGGGTCAGCGGTCGGTCAAGCGCCGGCAGGCGGGCCGCATCCGCTGCGTTTCCCCAAACGGTGGCGCCGGTCGCGGCCACGATCTGCGGCACGGCCTGGATGTGGTCGTCGTGGTGGTGGGTCAGCAGGATCGCGTCCAGCCCCCAGCCGCGGCGGTCGAGTTCCGCCAGGATCGGCGCCGCCTCGGGCGCGTCGATCAGCGCGGTCTGGCCGCCGCCATGCACCAGATAGGCGTAATTGTCGGTCAGGCAGCGGATCGTCACCAGGTCGGTCATGTCGAAGGCTCCGTTGGGCATCGGAACCAGGTTAGGGGCTGCCGGCCCGGGGTGCAAACCGTGATGCTTGACCTCGGGCGCCGGACCCGGCCCATTGGCGCCATGCATCATGATGTCGTCGACCTGCGCCGCTTTTATTACCAGCGCGCCCTTGGCCGGGTGGTGCAGCGGGTGCTGCGGGACCGGATGACGGCGATCTGGCCGCCCGAGCAGACCTCGGGGATGACCGTCGCGGGCTACGGCTTCGCGGCGCCGCTGCTGCGCCCCTATCTGGCCTGCGCGCGGCGGGTGACGGCGCTGATGCCGGGCCCGCAGGGGGTGATGCCCTGGCCGGCGGGGGCGCCCAATCACAGCGTGATCTGCGACGAGGAGGCCTGGCCGCTGGATACCGGCAGCATTGACCGGCTGGTGATGCTACACGGGCTGGAAACCGCCGACCACCCGGCCGCCGCCCTTGCCGAGGCGTGGCGCACGCTGGGGCCGGGGGGGCGGATGGCCATCATGGTGCCGAACCGTGCCGGGCTGTGGGCGCAAAGCGAGACGACGCCGTTCGGGATCGGCCGCAGCTATACCCGCGGCCAGCTGGAGGCGCAGGCCCGCGCGACGGGCTTCGTCCCCGAGGGCGGGGGGGCGGCGCTGTACATCCCGCCCTCGGACCGGCGCTTCTGGTTGAAAAGCGCGCAGATGTGGGAACGCACCGGCACCCGCATCGCCCGCCTTCTGATCGCCGGCGTGGTCATCACCGAATTCGTCAAGCAGGTCAGCGCCCCGGTCGGTCCGGGCCGGGCGGTTCTGGTGCCAAGTCCGCTCGAGGTGCTCGAGGGGATTCGGCGTCCGCGCCCCGCCGCGCGGCCCGCGCACGGCAATTCCGTAGGCCGGGCGGTGCCGCCTCGGGCCGGGGACGAGACGAATTCCGCGCCCGATCGCGGCTGTTAGCGCAACCCGCGCCGGGTACCGCCGTCTTTGGTCGGAAACGGCGCTCTTTCGCGGCTTGTGACAGTTGCACATGCCGTTCAACTGCTGTTAGAGACGCCGCAGATTTCAGGGGGCTTCGTCCGTTCCGGCGCCGCTCCACCGTCCGCGCCCCGTGACTGACCGGCCCCGACGCCGGCCCGGCCTGCGGGGCTACGCGCAAAGCAAAGGGGTGTCCGTGGCCAATAACGCTTCGATTTCCGCCAACATCGCCGGGCGTTACGCGCAAGCCGTCTTTGACCTGATCCGGGAACAGGGCGCGGTCGACGCGCTGGCCGGCCAGGTCGAGTCGTTGGGCGCCGCGCTGAAGGACAGCGAAGACCTGCGCAAGCTGATCGCCTCGCCGCTGTTCTCGCGCGAGCAGCAGGAAAACGCCATCGGCGCGATCGCCGGCAAGATGGGCCTGTCGCCGGTGCTGACCAACACCCTGCGGCTGATGGCGCAGAACCGCCGCCTGTTCGCCCTGCCGCAGCTGGTGGCCCGCCTGGGCGAACTGATCGCCGAGGCGCGCGGCGAGGTCACGGCCGAGGTCGTGTCCGCCGCCCCGCTGAGCGCCGAACAGGAACGCAAGCTGACCGAGACGCTGGCCGCGAAATCCGGCAAGACGGTCAAGCTGAACACCCGCGTCGATGAAGGTCTGATCGGCGGAATGATTGTCAAGCTGGGCTCGCAGATGATCGACAGCTCGATCCGCTCGAAGCTCGCTTCCCTGCAGAATGTCATGAAAGAGGTCGGATAATGGGAATCCAGGCTGCCGAGATTTCGGCGATCCTCAAGGATCAGATCAAGAATTTCGGCCAGGACGCCGAGGTGGCCGAGGTTGGCCAGGTGCTGTCGGTGGGCGACGGCATCGCGCGCGTGCACGGTCTGGACCAGGTGCAGGCCGGCGAGATGGTGGAATTCCCCGGCGGCATCCGCGGCATGGTGCTGAACCTTGAAACCGACAACGTCGGAATCGTGATCTTCGGCGACGACCGCTCGATCAAGGAAGGCGACACCGTCAAGCGCACCCGCTCGATCGTGGAAGTGCCGACCGGCAAGCCGCTGCTGGGCCGCGTCGTGGACGCGCTGGGCAACCCGATCGACGGCAAGGGCCCGATCGAGGGCGCCGAGATGCGCCGCGCCGACGTCAAGGCACCCGGCATCATGCCGCGCAAGTCGGTCCACCAGCCGATGGCCACCGGCCTCAAGTCGGTCGACGCCATGATCCCGGTCGGCCGCGGCCAGCGCGAACTGATCATCGGCGACCGCCAGACCGGCAAGACCGCGATCGCGCTGGACACGATCCTCAACCAGCAGAACTACAACGGCAAGGAAGGGCACCGGACCCTTTACTGCATCTATGTCGCCATCGGGCAGAAACGCTCGACCGTCGCGCAGCTGGTCAAGAAGCTCGAGGAAACCGGCGCGATGGAATACACCGTCGTGGTCGCCGCGACCGCGTCGGACCCGGCGCCGATGCAGTACATCGCCCCCTATTCGGCCACCGCGATGGGCGAATACTTCCGCGACAACGGCATGGACGCACTGATCATCTATGACGACCTGTCCAAGCAGGCCGTGGCGTACCGCCAGATGTCGCTGCTGCTGCGCCGTCCGCCGGGGCGCGAAGCCTATCCGGGCGACGTGTTCTACCTGCATTCGCGCCTGCTGGAGCGGTCGGCCAAGCTGAACGAGGATCACGGCGGGGGCTCGCTGACCGCGCTGCCGATCATCGAGACGCAGGCGGGCGACGTGTCGGCCTATATCCCGACCAACGTGATCTCGATCACCGATGGCCAGATCTTCCTGGAAACCGATCTGTTCTTCCAGGGCATCCGCCCGGCCGTGAACACCGGTCTGTCGGTGTCGCGGGTGGGGTCTGCCGCGCAGACCAACGCGATGAAGTCGGTCGCCGGCCCCGTCAAGCTGGAACTGGCGCAGTACCGCGAGATGGCGGCCTTCGCACAGTTCGGCTCGGACCTCGACGCCGCGACGCAGAAGCTGCTGAACCGTGGCGCGCGCCTGACCGAGCTGATGAAGCAGCCTCAGTACTCGCCGCTGACCAACGCCGAGATCGTCGCGATCATTTATGCCGGCACCAACGGCTACCTGGACAACGTACCGGTCCGCGAGGTCGGCAAGTGGGAAGCCGGTCTGCTGTCGTTCCTGCGCAACCAGCATGGCGACGTGCTGCACTGGCTGACCCGCGAGGATCCCAAGATCAAGGGCGAGGCGGAATCCCGGTTGAAGGCTGCTCTGGACGCCTACGCCAAGACCGCCGCCTGAGGAGGAGCGGAGCATGCCCAGCCTCAAGGATCTGAAAAACCGGATCGGCAGCGTCAAGAACACGCGGAAGATCACCAAGGCGATGCAGATGGTCGCCGCCGCCAAGCTGCGCCGCGCACAGGAAGCGGCCGAGGCTGCGCGCCCCTATGCCGACCGCATGTCCGCCGTCATGGCGGGCCTGACCGCGGCCGCCGCCGGGTCCGAGGGCGCACCGCGCCTGCTGGCCGGGACGGGCTCGGATCAGCGCCACCTGCTGGTGGTGCTGACCTCGGAACGCGGCCTTGCCGGGGGCTTCAACAGCTCGATCGTCAAGCTGGCCCGCCAGCGGGCCGAAGAGCTGCGCGGCCAGGGCCGGGACGTCGCGATCATGACCGTGGGCAAGAAGGCCCGCGAGCAGATGAAGCGCGACTATTCCGACCGGTTCGTCCATCACGTCGACCTGTCCGAGGTCAAGCGCGTGGGCTATGACAACGCCCGCGCCATCGCGCAGGAAATCCTCGACCGCTTCGACGCGGGCGATTACGACGTGGCGACGCTATTCTACAGCCGCTTCGAATCCGTTATCAGCCAGGTTCCGACCGCCCGCCAGATCATCCCCGCGGTGGTCGAGGAAGGCACCGAGGTCGGTGGCGCCAGCGCGCTTTACGACTACGAACCCGGCGAAGAAGCGATCCTGACCGACCTGCTGCCGCGTTCGGTGGCGACCCAGGTCTTTGCCGCGTTGCTGGAAAACGCCGCGTCCGAGCAGGGCGCACGGATGACCGCGATGGACAACGCGACCCGCAACGCCGGCGACATGATCGACCGCCTCACGACCGAGTACAACCGCTCGCGTCAGGCCGCGATCACCAAGGAACTCATTGAAATCATTTCGGGCGCCGAGGCGCTCTGACCGTAACGCAGGGGTAGATAGATGGCAGCTACGGGCAAGATCACTCAGGTCATCGGCGCCGTCGTCGACGTGCAGTTCGACGACAACCTGCCGGCGATTCTGAACGCGCTGGAAACCGAGAACAACGGCAAAAAGCTGGTGCTGGAAGTGGCCCAGCACCTGGGCGAGAACACGGTCCGCGCCATCGCCATGGACGCGACCGAAGGTCTGGTCCGCGGCGAGGCCGTGCGCGACACCGGCGGGCCGATCTCGGTCCCGGTCGGCGACGCGACGCTGGGGCGCATCCTCAACGTCGTGGGCGAGCCGGTGGACGACCGCGGCCCGGTGACGGCGACGGAAACCCGCGCCATCCACCAGCCGGCGCCGGAATTCGCGGCGCAGGCGACCAGCTCGGAAATCCTTGTCACCGGCATCAAGGTCATCGACCTGCTGGCGCCCTATTCCAAGGGCGGCAAGATCGGCCTCTTCGGCGGCGCCGGCGTGGGCAAGACCGTGCTGATCATGGAGCTCATTAACAACATCGCCAAGGTGCACTCGGGCTACTCCGTGTTCGCCGGCGTGGGTGAGCGGACGCGCGAGGGCAACGACCTCTACCACGAGATGGTGGAATCGGGCGTCATCAAGGAAGACAACCTCGCGGAATCGCAGGTGGCGCTGGTCTATGGCCAGATGAACGAGCCTCCGGGGGCGCGGATGCGCGTGGCGCTGACCGGCCTGACCCTGGCCGAACAGTTCCGCGATGCGACCGGCACCGACGTTCTGTTCTTCGTCGACAACATCTTCCGCTTCACCCAGGCGGGGTCCGAGGTGTCGGCTCTGCTGGGCCGCATCCCGTCGGCCGTGGGCTATCAGCCGACGCTGGCCACCGACATGGGCGCGATGCAGGAACGCATCACCTCGACCAAGAACGGCTCGATCACCTCGATCCAGGCCGTCTACGTCCCGGCCGACGACCTGACCGACCCGGCCCCGGCCACCACCTTCGCCCACCTCGACGCCACCACGGTGCTGTCGCGGGCGATCTCGGAACTGGGGATCTACCCGGCCGTGGACCCGCTCGACTCGAACAGCCGGATCCTCGACCCGGCCGTGGTCGGCGAGGAGCATTACGGCGTCGCCCGCGACGTCCAGGGCATCCTGCAGAAATACAAGTCGCTGCAGGACATCATCGCGATCCTCGGGATGGACGAACTGTCCGAAGAGGACAAGCTGACCGTTGCCCGCGCCCGCAAGATCCAGCGCTTCCTGTCGCAGCCCTTCGACGTGGCCAAGGTCTTCACCGGCTCGGACGGGGTGCAGGTCCCGCTGGAGGACACGATCCGCTCGTTCAAGGCGGTGGTGGCCGGTGAATACGACCACCTGCCGGAAGCGGCCTTCTACATGGTCGGCGGCATCGAAGAGGTGAAGGCCAAGGCCCAGCGTCTCGCCGCGGACGCGGCGTAAGGGGGCGACATGGCCGACACGATGCAGTTCGACCTCGTCTCGCCGGAACGGAGCCTCGTTTCCGTCCCGGCGCGCGAGGTCCGTCTGCCGGGCACCGATGGCGATCTGACCGCCATGCCCGGCCACGCCTCGACCATCGTCACGCTGCGGCCGGGGATGGTCACGGTCGTCGACGGGCAGGGCAACGCGACCGAGTTTGCGGTGACCGGCGGCTTTGCCGAGATCACCGGGGAATCGGTCAGCCTGCTGGCCGAACGCGGCCACGCGCGGGCCGAGATCACCCAGGACATCTATAACGAGATGGTCCTGGACGCCCGCCGCGCCCATCGCTCGGCCGAAACCCGGCGCGAGACGGTGGGGGACGAGGTCGTCGCCGCGGCCGCCAAGCTGTTGGGCGACATGGAGGCCCTGGGCACCCATATCGGCCTCGACCCGAACCAGGCGACGATCCCGGACTGATCCCAACCGCGAAGCGCGAAAGATTTTAGTTAGTTGAAGGCCCCGTCCTCTGGTTTCAGGATGGGGCCTTCCTGTATGTCGGGCAGGTCTGATGCCGGACCCGCAGGCGACGGGCCGCCTTCTATCGATTTGGGACGCCGATGCTCCGTTTCAGTCATACCGCCGTCGGCGTCCAGCAGGGCACGGAGATGCTGTTCACCGCCTTCGAGGATGGCGGGCCGATGTGGACCCGGTCGGGGCCGCGTGTCGAACGCTGCGCGGTCCGGTTTCCGACGCCCTTTCTTGGCGTTCCGGCCGTGCATGTGGGGCTGTCGATGTGGGACATCGCGATGGACAGCAACCAGCGGGTGGACGTCAGCGCCGACGAGATCACCCCTCAGGGCTTCGTGATCCTGTTCCGCACCTGGGGCGATACCCGGGTCGCCCGTGCCCGCGTGTCGTGGATGGCCATCGGGCCGACCGAGCACGAGGACGATTTTCTGCTCGACTGACCGCTGCAATCGCGGGCACGCGGGTCAGGCCCGGTCCAGATTGACCGCGATCAGCTCGGCAACGGTGGCGGGGCGCGTCAACGGGGCCATGTGGCCCGCGCCCGGGACGGTCGCCCGGCCGACATCCGGCAGGCGCGCCGCCAAGGCTGCGGCGATCTCGGCAATGACCGGCGGCGAGGACGCCCCGGTGATGAACATCACCGCCGCCGAAAGGCGTTCGAGGCCGCCCGGCGCCAGGATCCCGGCTCGGTCGTGATAGATGTCGGGCATGGTATCCCGCACCGCCGCCATCTGCGCGATCAGCTGGTCGCGGGTCAGTGGCGGCACCGCATTCAGGTCCGGCCCGTCCCAATAGCGCAGGAACGCCGCCGTCGCGCCGGCCCTGTCACCGGCCGCCTCGAAGCGCTCCAGCGCGGCCAGCAGACCGTCCGGGTCGCGAGCCGGGGCGGGCAGGGCGGCGAACATGACCGGCTCGATCAGGGTCAGGCTGCGGACACGCGCGGGGTCCACCACCGCAAGCGCGAGCGCCGCCACCGCGCCGAAGGAATGGCCCAGCAGGTCGACCCGGTGATCCGCCGATCCCGCCGCCAGGCGCTCGGCCTCGGCCCGCGCGGCGGTCAGGGTCGTCGCCATGATCTCGCCCGGCGCGATCGCCGCGAGCCGCGGGCTGCGGCCATGCCCGGGCAGGTCCAGCGCGTGCAGATCGACGCGCCCGCCCAAGCCCTCGGCGATCGGCCCCCAGCCCGCGCCGCTGCCCATCATGCAGTGCAGCGCCAGCGCCGGGCGGCGCCGGTCGCCGGGGAAATGCCGGCGAAACAGCGTCACAGCGTCGCCAGATGACGCTCGAGAAAGTCGAGCCGGTCCTGCCCCCAGAATTTCTGCCCGGTGTCCAAGACATGATAGAAGGGGGCGCCGAACACCCCCGCCTCGACGGCGCGTTCCAGGTTGCGGGCATAGGTCTCGGCGCCGACGAACAGCCCGGTGTCGGCCAGCGCAGGATCAAAGCCGTGCGCCGGCAGCACCTCGCGGATCACCCCGTCCTCGGCGATGTCGCGGCCGTCGGCAAAGCGGGCGCGCAGAAACCCCTGCACCAGCCCGCCCACGTCGCCCCCCGCCTCTTGCGCGGCGATCACCGCGTACGAGGAGGGCGCCATGTTCGTCATCGGCACGTCCAGCCGCAGCGGCACACCCAGGTGTTCGGCCCAGCGGGGCAGTTCCTGATTGCGATAGTCAATCCGCGCGGGGTGGCGGTTCTGCGGCCGGGTGCCTCCGGTGCGGTCGAACAGTTGCATCAGGTCCAGCGGGCGATAGGTGATCTGGGCCCCATGCCGAGCCGCGATCCGTTCCAGCCGGTCGCCTGCAAGATAGCACCAAGGGTTGATGGTCGAGAGGTAATAGTCGATCTGGCGCATCCGCATTGTCCCTCGTTCCTGCCTGCCGCGCGGGGTTTGCCGGGACGCTAGCGCGGTGCTAATCGGGGCGCAATCCGCGCCGAATCCGGCCGGCAGCTGCGGAAAGGATGACTATGCCCGCCATGACCGAACCCAAGCTGATCGCCGGAAACGCCAACCGACCGCTCGCCACGGCCATCGCCCGGCGCATGTCGATGCATCGCGGGATGAATGTCGGCCTGGTCGACGCGCGGGTCGAACGGTTCAACGACCAGGAAATCTTCGTCGAGGTCTACGAGAACGTCCGCGGCGAGGACATGTACATCATCCAGCCGACCTCGAACCCGGCCAACGACAACCTGATGGAGCTGCTGATCATGGCCGACGCCCTGCGCCGGTCCAGCGCAGCGCGGATCACCGCCGTGATCCCCTATTTCGGTTATGCCCGCCAGGACCGCCGGGCCAAGGCGCGCACCCCGATCTCGGCCAAACTGGTCGCCAACATCCTGACCGAGGCCGGGGTGGACCGGGTGCTGACGCTGGACCTGCACGCGACGCAGATCCAGGGGTTCTTCGACATCCCGGTGGACAACCTCTATGCCGCGCCGGTGTTTTCGCTGGACATCATGCACCAGTTCAAAGGCAAGGCCGACGACCTGATGGTGGTGTCGCCCGATGTGGGCGGGGTGGGGCGGGCGCGCGAGATCGCGACCCGGATCGACGCCCAGATGGCGATCGTCGACAAGCGCCGGGAAAAGGCCGGCGAGATCGCCGACATGACCGTGATCGGCGATGTCGAGGGCAAGACCTGCATCATCGTGGACGACATCTGCGACACTGCGGGGACGCTGGTGAAGGCCGCCCAGCTGCTGGCCGATCACGGCGCGACCGAGGTCCACGCCTACATCACCCACGGCGTCCTGTCCGGCCCGGCCGTCGAACGGATCGAGGGGTCGGTGATGAAATCGCTGGTCATCACCGATTCCATCAACCAGCCCGAGCCGGTCCGCAACGCCCGCAACATCCGCATCGTCCCCACGGCGCCGCTGTTCGCACAGGCGATCATGTCGATCTGGAACGGCACCTCGGTGTCGTCGCTGTTCGAGCTGGATACGCTGCAGCCGGTCTACGAGGGGATGTACAGCTCGGTCTGATCGGCGGCGGGCGGGCGCCGAGCGCACGGGTGATTTATGTCAGCCGGGGCAACCCCGGGCCGCCGGGCGGTGTTCGGGGGGCAGATGACGGATCAGGGGCGGGGCCCGGAATGACCGAAGACAGCGTGATCGACCAGCTTCATGCCGCCGATGTGGCGCTGTCGGTCGAAGCCGGCCAGATGCGCGACCACCCGGTGATCGCGGCGGCGGGCGCCGCCAGCGAGATCGCCGACCAGCCGCCGGCCTTCACCCTCGCCGCCATCGCGCTGGGGGCGGGGCTGTTGTCAAGGCGACCGCGGCTGGCCGAAGGCGGGGGGCGGGCCCTGGCGGCGTTGTGGCTGGCTACCCGCACCAAGTCGGCGATCAAGAGCGTCGTGGTGCGGACGCGCCCCTACAAGCTGCTCGAGGAAGGGCATTACGAGACCGGGGTGAACGGCCCGGACTCGCATCCCTACAACTCGTTTCCCTCGGGTCATACGGCCGACGCCTTTGCGGCGGCGCGGGCGATCGGTCGCGTCGCCCCGGGGGCCAAGGGGCCGTTGCTGGGTCTCGCGGCCCTGATCGGGCTGGTCCAGGTTCCGCGCGCCACCCACCACCTGGCCGACGTCATCGCCGGTGCGGCGGTCGGCATCGCCGCCGAGGCCGTGGTCCACCATGCGCTGCAGGCCCTGCCCGACGACCGGGTGCGCGCCGGCCGCCGCGCCCTGATCCGCCGCCGCGGGGCGTCCGAGAACGACGCCTGAGGCATGGCCGGCCATCCAGGTCCTGCTGCCTGCATCTCTTGTCCGCAAATATCCCGGGGTCCGGGGCAGCGCCCCGGTTCCACCGCCGGCGCTTGCGGTCCGCACGCCCATCGCCAGCCTCACCACCAGCCGAAGGGACCCGATGATGCGCGCCTTCTACCACCCCCATCAGGCGCTGCACGCGCCCCAGCAATACATGCGCTTCGGCCGCGTCGTCCGGGCGAGGGATCTGCCCGAGCGGACCGAGCGTCTCCTTCAGGCGCTGGCCGGGCGGGGCATCCCGGTCGAGACGCCCCCGCCTGTCGGTATGGACCCCATCCTTGCCGTCCATACCGCCGATTACGTCGAGTTCCTGCGCACCGCCTGGGACCAGTGGCAGACCCTGCCCGAGGACCGCGGCCCCGAGGTCTGGCCCGCCACTTTTCCTTACTGGAGCGGGCGGCCCGAGCGACGCGCCCGGCCGGCCCCGCGGCCCACGGGCCTCCTCGGGCGGCTCGGCTGGTATCTGGGCGACATGTCGGTGCCCCTGGATGCGCATAGCTGGACCTCGATCCGGCAATCGGCCGAGACGGCCGTAGTGGGGGCCGAGGCCGTCGCCGATGGGGCCGGGCTGGCCTATGCGCTGTGCCGCCCCTCGGGCCACCACGCGCGGGCCGACCGGGCGTCGGGGTTCTGCTACCTGAACAACAGCGCCATCGCGGCGGCACGGCTGGCGCTGCGGTTCGGGCGGGTGGCGGTGCTGGACGTGGACGCCCATCACGGCGACGGGACCCAGCAGATCTTCTATGACCGACCAGACGTGCTGACGGCGTCGATCCACGCCGACCCGGCGGATTATTACCCCTTCTATACCGGCTATGCCGATGAGGCCGGCGCTGGCGCTGGCGCGGGCGCCAACCTCAACCTGCCCCTGCCGCATGGTTCGGGGACAGGCGCCATGCAGGCGGCCTTGCAGCTGGCGGCAGAGGCGATCCGGAAATTCGACGCGCGGGCGCTGGTCGTGGCGCTGGGGTTCGACGCCCATCGTGCCGATCCGATCGGCGTCCTGGCGCTCGACAGCGGCGACTTCGCCGCGATCGGCGAGGCCGTCTCGCGGTTGGACCTGCCGACCCTGATCGTGCAGGAGGGCGGCTACGGGATCGACGTCCTCGACCCCAGCCTGACGGCGTTCCTGCAGGGGCTGGGCGGCTAGCCGCGCGCGGGCCACCGGCGCAGCAGCGTCGCGCTATAGATCGCCAGCGCCGCCCAGATCATCGGGAAGGCGATCCTGCGCACCCCGCCGAAGGGCTCGTGGAAGATCAGCACCGCGGTCAGGAAGATCAGCGTCGGCGCGATGTATTGCAGGATACCGATGGTGGACAGCCGGATCAGCTTGGCGGCGTTGGCATACATCATCAGCGGTATCGCGGTAACCGCGCCGGCGCCGACCAGGAACGCGGTGTCGTGCAGGTTGGCGCCGAAATGGCCGCGCCCGGTTGCCGCCAGCCACAGCACATAGCCCAGCGCCGGCAGCACGAGGGCCAGGATCTCTACCGTGAAGCCCTCGTTCGCGGGCAAGGGCAGCCTGCGCTTGCAGAACGCATACAGCCCCCAGCTGAGCGTCAGCCCGATCGCCACCACCGGCAGCCCCCCGGCGGAAAAGGTCATCAGCAGCACGGCGGCCGCCGCCAGCGCAATGGCCGCGATCTGCGGCCGGGTCAGCGTCTCGCCCAGCAGCAGCGCGCCCAGAGCGACCGAGAACAGCGGGTTGATGTAATAGCCCAGCGCCGTCTCGATGGCGCGGCCGTTGGTGACGGCCCAGACATAGATCAGCCAGTTGACCGAGATCAGCACCGCGGTCAGCGCCGCCATCCGCACCAGGGCCGGCTGGCGCAGCGTCTGCACCACCTTGTCCAGCCCGCCCCGCGACGCGACGACGGCCAGCGCGATAGGCAGCGACCACAGGATGCGGTGGGCGATGATTTCGAACGGCGGGATATGCGCCATCTCGCGCATGTAAAGCGGCAGGAAGCCCCAGAACACATAGGTCGCGATGGCCAGGGCAAGGCCGCGGGGCGAGTCGGTCTGCGAATCGGTGGCGGACATGGCCCGGACATAGCTTCGCGCGCCGGCGGCTGCCAGCGGGGTTGAGGCGCCGCGCGGAAGGTTCTAGCCAAGGGCCATGCGGATTCTCTTTCTGGGCGACGTGATGGGACGGGCCGGGCGGCGGGCGATCGTCGAGCGGCTGGGGGCGCTGAAATCCCGGCTGCGGGCGGATTTCACCATCGTCAATGGCGAAAACGCCAGCGGCGGCATGGGGCTGACGGCGGCCCATGCCACGCTGCTGCTGGATGCGGGCGCAGACGTGCTGACGCTGGGGGACCACGCTTTCGACCAGCGCGACATGCTGTCCTTCATCGACGGCGAGCCGCGGATCATCCGGCCGCTGAACTTTGCCCGCGAGGCCCCCGGCCGCGGGGCACGGGTGTTTTCCGACCAGCGCGGCCGCAGGGTGCTGGTGGCGCAGGCGCTGGGGCAGGTTTTCATGAAGCGCCCCTTCGACGACCCGTTCAGCGCCGTCGACACGGTGCTGCGCGCCCATGTCCTGGGCGGCGGGGTGCAGGCCGCGGTCCTGGATTTCCACGCCGAGGCGACCAGCGAGAAGATGGCGATGGGCCATTACTGCGACGGCCGCGCCAGCCTCGTCGTCGGTACCCACACCCATGTCCCGACCGCCGATGCGCAGGTGCTGGGGCGGGGGACGGCCTATCAGTCCGATGCCGGGATGTGCGGCGATTACGACAGCGTCATCGGCATGGAGAAGACCGAGCCGATGCGGCGCTTCCTGACCGGGATGGCGCAGGGCCGCTTTACCCCGGCCGAGGGCGAGGCCACGATCTCGGGCGTGCTGGTCGTCACCGACGACCGCAGCGGGCTGGCCCGGTCGGTCCATCCCGTGCGCGAGGGCGGGCGGCTGGCTGCCACGATCCCCGACGCGATGCCCCCCGGATGAGGGCGGCGAGTTCTTGCCTGACGCTGCGGCCCCACCGCGCGCCGGCGGCATTACCTTGCGGGCAAGTAGGAAATGGGGCAACGCTGCCGCCAGCCGGTTCGCCGGCGCAGTTGGTTCGAGGTGAGTGAATGTTTGGCATTGCCCTGACCGGCCAGGCGGGTGCGATCGCGACCCTGGTGATCATCGCCGTGATGTTCGTGATGTTCATCCGCGAGGATCAGCCGCCGGAAGTCATCGCCATCGGCGCTGCCGCCCTGATGATGATTCTGGGCCTGCTGCCGGTCGAGGATGCGGGCAGCGTGCTGTCGAACAACGCGCCGTGGACCATCGCCTTCATGTTCATCACCATGGGCGGGCTGTTGCGGACCGGCGCGCTGGACCAGCTGAGCCGGCTGGTGGCGAGCCGGGCCGGCACCCAGCCGATCCTGACCATCGCGGTGATGTTCGCCTTCGTCTGCCTGGCCTCGGCGATCATGAACAACACGCCGGTGGTGGCGGTGATGATCCCGATCGTCATCCAGGTCGCCAAGAAGGCCAATATCTCGGCATCCAAGCTGTTGATGCCGCTCAGCTATTTCACCGTCATGGGGGGCATGATCACGCTGATCGGCACCTCGACCAACCTGCTGGTCGACGGCGTCGTGCGCGCCAAGGGGATGGAGCCGTTCGGCATCTTCGACATCGCCCCGGTCGGGATCGCCGTTACCCTCGCCGGCGCCGCCTTCATCGGCCTTGTCGGCTGGCGGCTGCTGCCGGATCGCGGCTCGATGGCGTCGTTCCTGACCGACCGCTCGCAGATGAAGTATTTCACCGAGGTCGCCATCCCCGAGGATAGCGGCATCGTCGGCATGAACCTGTCGGACGTGAAGATGTTCCAGCGCGAGGCCGTGCGCGTCATCGACGTGCTGCGCGGGGACGCCTCGCTGCGGCGCGACATGGACAGCGTGGTGCTCCAGTCCGGCGACCGGGTGGTGATCCGGTCGGTGATGGCCGACCTGCTGGAAATGCAGCAGAACAGGGACCTGCGGGCGCTGGACAAGCTGTCCTCGGTGCAGACCGAGACCGTCGAGGTGCTGATCTCGCCCGGGGCGCGGATGATCGGGCGCCGGCTGGGCGACCTGCGCCTGCGCCGCCGCTATGGGGTCTATCCGATCGCGGCGCATCGCCGGAACCAGAACATCGGCCGCCAGCTGGACGACCTCGAGATCCGCGTCGGCGACACGCTGCTGCTGGAAGGCGCGGCCGAGGACATCGCCCGGCTCGCCGCCGACATGGACCTGGTCGACGTGACCCATCCGACGACCAAGCCGTTCCGCCGCAAGCACGCCCCCATCGCCGCCGCCGCGCTGCTGGGGGTGGTGGTGCTGGCCGCCTTCAACGTCGCGCCGATCATGGCGCTGTCGTTCCTGGCCGCGGCCATCATCCTGATCTCGGGCTGCGTCGATCCCGACGAGGCCTTCGGCTTTGTCGAGGCGCGGCTGCTGGCGATGATCTTCGCCATGCTGGCGATTGGCGAGGCGCTGGACGCCACCGGCGCCGTCAAGCTGATCGTGGACGCCATCGCGCCGTTCCTGGCCGGGCTGTCACCGTTCTGGACACTGGTGGCGGTGTATTTCCTCGGTCTCGCGATGACCGAGTTGCTGTCCAACAATGCCGTCGCGGTGATCCTGACCCCGATCGCCATCGAGCTGGCGCAGCAGCTGAACCACGATCCGCGCGCTTATGTGGTGGCGGTGATGTTCTCGGCTTCGGTCGCCTTTGCGACGCCGATCGGCTATCAGACGCACATGATGGTCTATGGACCGGGCGGCTACAAGTTCACCGACTTCATGCGCATGGGCATCCCGCTGGACATCGTCACCGGCATCGTGGCGTGCCTGACGATCCCGCTGTTCTGGCCGCTGTAAGCGTCCCGACCGGGGGCCACCCCCCGGACCCCCGGGACATTTGAGACCGCTCGAGCTCTTCAGCCCGGCCCGCCCGCGCGGACGGCGGCTTCGGCGGCGGCGGAAAGGGACTTGCGGCTGTGGCCGGCGACCGGGATCGGCGGGTGCAGCGTGACCGTGACGCCGCCCTGGCGCGCCTGGGCCAGGACGGCCAGCAGATGCGGCCCCAGCGCCATGTCGCCCCACCAGCCATAGAAGCCGGGCGCGCGGCCAGACGGCGCGTGATAGCGGACGCTGACCGGCTGGATCGCCAGCCCCGGCGGCAGATCCGGGTCAAGGAAGGCCTGGAACAGCGTCGGCTTGAAGGGCAGGACGCGCAGGCCGTCGGTCGAGGTACCCTCGGGAAAGAACAGCAGCCGGTGACCGGCGGCGGTGCGGGCGGCGAACTCGGCGGCCTGCTGGCGGGCCAGCCGCGGGTCGCGGGTGACGAAATGCGTGTTGGTCACCCGGGTCAGGATGTTGATGCCGGGCCAGCCCGCGACCTCGGCCTTGCTGACGAAGAACAGCGGCGCCGCCGCGTTCAGCACGAAGATGTCGAGCCAGCTGGAGTGGTTGGCGACCATCGCGCCGGGGCCGCGCATGGCCGTCCCGATCCGCTGCCAGCCGATGCCCATCAGCCACAGGCACAGCCGGCAGACGCCCTGCACCCACGGCCCGGTCAGCGGCCGGCGCGGGCCGGCAAACAGACGCTCGATGGCGCGCAGGGGGAGGATGAGGATGACCCCGATCAGCAGCACCGAGATCACCGACAGCCCGCGCGACAGGGCCAGTGCCCAGCCCAGCGGGCCGGGGCGGGCAGGGGGCGGCGGGGTTTCTCCGCGCCATGTCCCGGATGGTGCCCGGGATGGCGGCCCGGTTGGCGGAGAAGGATGCGCGCTCATGCGCCCTGCCAGCGGTCCTGATAGAACTTGCGGTGGCGTTCGGACATGGCGGCGGTGTCCATCAGCAGGAACACGTCGGTGGTGTTGAAGGCGTGGTCGACCCACGCGTCCTGGCCCACCACGCCGCCCAGCCGCAGATAGGCCTTGATCAGCGCCGGCATCACCGTCATCGCGGCGCGGCGGTCCAGCCGGTCGGCCGGGATCAGGTCCATGGTTTGGGCATTCGGCGGCCGTGCCGTCGGGCGCAGTTCGGGCGGGGCGAGGTGGTGGTGGTGCAGCCAGGACAGCGCCGGCGCCAGCGCCTCGATATCGGTGCCGTGAAAGCTGGCGACGCCGAACATGATCTCGATCCCGTTGTCCAGCACATAGTCGGCCAGCGCGTTCCACAGCATGAACATGCCCGACCCGCCGCGATAGGCGGGATCCACGCAGGACCGCCCCAGCTCAACCAACCGCCGCCCCGATCCGCGCAACGGCGTCAGGTCGTATTCGTCGTCGCAATAGAACCGGCCGAAGCGTTCCGCCGCATCGCCCCTGAGCAGCCGATAGACGCCCACGACATGGTTCCCCGCCGCCGGGTCCCGGCGCGTGTCGACCAGCACCAGGTGATCGACGATGGGGTCGAATTCGTCGCGTTCCAGCTGTGCGTCGTGATCCACCAGCGGGCCGTCCGCGCCCAGCTCGCCGACGAAGACGCGATAGCGCAGCCGCTGCGCGGCCAGCAGGTCGGGCTGGGTTTCGGCAAGGCGGACGTCAAGCCAGGCGGGTTCGGACTTCATCGTTCACTCGTTCGGGGCGGCGTTGCAACCAAGCGGCACTCCGCCGATTGATATATGAAAAGTGGCGGATATTCGCTTGACACATCTGAAGGTTGTGCTGAAGACACTGTATACATCACGGACGTCAGGAAGGGATCATGACCAGTTCAAGTGCGACATTCCGGCTGTCCAGCACCTGTTTTCCCGCCTCTGGAAAATTCACCGTGATGCGGTCTCCGATCCGGGACTGGACCTGTCCGATCCCCCATTCTGGCGCCGCCGGATGGCGCACCAGCATGCCGGGTTCGAGAATGTCGTTGGTCATGTCTGCCGCCCCCGCCTTGGCCGCCGAGGCTAACGGACGATGACGGCCGTCACAATGCCGAACGGCCGCCCGCAGCCGGCCCGCGATGAAGCCGAGCTGGCCAGCCTGGTCGCGGCCCGGTTGTGCCATGACCTCGTCTCGCCGCTGGGCGCGATCGGGAACGGCGTTGAACTGCTGGAGATGTCGGGCGACTTTCCGGGGATATCGAAATCCCCCGAACTTGCCCTGATCACCGAAAGCGTGCAGGCGGCGCGGGCGCGGGTGCGGTTCTTTCGCACCGCCTTCGGCCACGCCCCCCCAGACCAGCGCGTCGCGGTGTCCGAGATCGGGCAGCTCATGGCGGATTTCACCGCCGGCGGCCGGCTGACCGTCGAACTCGACGGCAGCGGCGACGTCTCGCGCCCCGAGGCGAGGATGATCCTGCTGGCGCTGATGTGCATGGACAGCGCCATGCCCTGGGGCGGGCGGGTGCTGGTCTGCCGCACCGGCAATGGCTGGCGCCTGGTGGGCGAAGCGTCGCGCACCCGGTTCGAGCCCGCCTCGTGGAGCTGGCTGGACCACCGGCCAGAGGCCCCGCCGCAGATGCCGGTCGCGGCCGAGGTGCATTTCGCAATGCTCGGCGTGCTGTCGGCGCGCAACGACCGCCCCATCGCGTGGGAGGTGGACGCCTCGGGGGGCGAGATCACCTTCTGAGCGGCCCTAGCTGCGGACAGCGCCGTCGCCGGTCACCAGATACTTGAAGCTGGTCAGCTGTTCCGCCCCCACCGGCCCGCGGGCGTGCATCTTGCCGGTGGCGATGCCGATCTCCGCGCCCATGCCGAATTCGCCGCCATCCGCGAACTGGGTCGAGGCGTTGCGCATCAGGATCGCGCTGTCCAGCCGTTCAAAGAACCGCGCCGCGGTTGTGTCGTTTTCCGTCAGGATGCTTTCCGTGTGCTGGCTGCCATGCCGGCGGATATGCTCGATCGCCCCGTCGACCCCGTCCACCAGCTTGACCGCGATGATCATGTCCAGGAACTCGCGACCGAAATCGTCGGGCTGCGCGGGCACGGTGCCGGGGATGCGGGCCAGATCGCCCGCGGCGCGGACCTCGACGCCGGCGGCGAGCAGGTCCTCGATCAGCACCGCCCCGTGGCGGGCATAGAACTGGCGGTCGATCAGCAGGCATTCGGCCGCGCCGCAGACCCCGGTGCGCCGGGTCTTGGCGTTCAGCACCACCCGGCGGGCCTTGTCCAGGTCGGCCTCGCCATCTGCATAGACGTGGCAGATGCCTTCCAGATGAGCAAAGACCGGGATCCGCGCCTCGGACTGGACGAGCCCCACCAGACCCTTGCCGCCGCGCGGGATGATGACGTCGATCAGCCCCTGGGCGCGCAGCATCGCGCCCACCGCGGCGCGGTCGCGGGTCGGCACCATCTGGATCGCGGTGTCGGGCAGGCCGGCCTGGCGCAGCCCCTCGGTCATGCAGGCCATGATCGCGGCCGATGAATGGATGCTGTCGGTGCCGCCGCGCAGGATCACGGCGTTCCCGGATTTCAGCGCCAGCGCGCCGGCATCGGCGGTGACGTTGGGCCGGCTTTCATAGATCACCCCCAGCACCCCCAGCGGAGTCGAGACGCGCTGGATGTGCAGCCCGTTCGGGCGGTCCCATTCCGCCAGCAGCCGACCCACCGGGTCGGGCTGCCGGGCCACGGCACGCAGGCCATCGGCAATGGCGGCGATGCGGCCGGCATCCAGCCGCAGCCTGTCGACCATCGCGGGCGACAGGCCCTTGCCGTCGGCATAGGCCAGGTCCTCGGCATTGGCGGCCATGATCGCGCCCTCGGCGTCGCGGATCGCCTGCGCCGCGAACGTCAGCGCCGCCTGCTTGCGGTCGGCCGGGGCATGGGCCAGCGCGGCCGCCGCCTCGCGCGCGGCGGCGGCAAGGCGGGCGATCAGGGCGTCAGGGGTCTCGGTCGTCATCATGCGGTCCTCTCGCCAGTGCCGGCGCCGGAATAGGGGCCGCCCGCCACCAGCGCGCGCTGATAGGCCGGGCGGGCGTGGATGCGGTCCAGCCAGCCGCGCGTCGCCGGCCGGTCGGTCAGCCCGCCGCGCAGGGCCGCCATCTCGACCGGGAAGCTCATCATCACGTCGGCGGCGGTGAAGCGGCCGGCGGCGAACCAGCCGTCGCCGGTCAGGCTCGCCTCCCACCAGTCGAGCTGGCGGGTCATCTCGGGGCCGAGATAGGCGGTCTCGACCCCGCGCGTGATCGCCCGCGCCACCGGGCGCAGCGGCCACGGGACCGAGGCGGGGATGCGCCCCAGCACCAGCCGCATCACCAGCGGCGGCATCGCCGAGCCCTCGGCATAGTGCAGCCAGTAGCGTACCGCGTCGCCCGCGTCCGTTCCCTCGTCGGGCAGCAGCGCCGAGCCGCGGGCGAGCGCCGCGACGATCGCCCCGGTCTCGGCCAGTACCCGGCCCCGATGGGCGACCATCGGCGCCTTGCCCAGCGGGTGCAGCGCCTTGAGCGAGGCGGGCGCCAGCATCGTCCGCGGGTCGCGCTGGTGGCGGACCAGCTCGTAGGGCAGGCCCAACTCCTCGGCGAGCCAGATGACCCGCTGCGAGCGGCTTTCGTTCAGGTGATGGATGGTCAGCATGAAGGCCCGCCTTGCGATGTGGCGTGTTGGTGCCACAGCGGGGGGACAAGCGAAAGCCCGGACGGGTCTCGTGACATGACAAGGAAAGTCCCAGGCTTCTGTTGCCAGGCGCCTGGGGGCCCCGCCTTACGCGGCTAAGCGCAAGGACTTAGGTTTCGATAACTCGAACTGCTTACGCAGCCAGAGCCACCGGAGCACGGTTGTCGTTGGCAACTGTACTTTTTGCACCGATAACGGTGGTAGCTCACCGAGACAAAGCAAACAGCTTTAGACGTTTGTCGATCCTGTTTCGGCCCCATTTGCCCCCAACGAAGGGATTTTGGTGGAGCCGCCGGGTACCGCCCCCGGGTCCAATCCGCTTATTACCTGCGCGTTTATGTCCATAGTCCGGGCGAACCCGGACAAGGGCAAAGATAGGGCCGGGTTGCGGCTGACGCAAGTGGCGCGAGGGCCGGGTCAGGGCCGATGCGCGCGAAGCTGTTGACTGCCGCGTCACACCCCGACGCGCCACGCCTGTTCTCGCTTACCCCACGGCGATCAGGTGGTTGTCCCAGGCAAGCTCGTGCCGCGCCATCAGCCGCAGGCCGCCGGTGTCGGCGGCCCAGATCGCGCCCGCGCCGTCGGTCAGCGTGAACGGCGCGTCGACGCCCGCCGCCGCGCCGCAGACATCGGCACGGCGCAGGGTCACGCGGTGGGCGCCGTCGCGGCCGTGGATCATCGCCACCCCGCCCCGCGGCGAGGTGACGACGATGGCATCGCCCGCCGCGGCGATCGACCCCGCATAGCCCTGCATCGCGAAGGCGTCCTGCTCCGGGACGCCGCAGGTGACCATGTCCTCGCCGCGGGCGATGCCCAGCAGCGGCACCGGCTCAGCCGCGTCGCCCTGCCATTGCATCGCAAAGGCCACCCCGTCCTCGAGCAGCGCGAGATGGCGGATCGAGTTCGCGCACAGCGCGCCCGGCAGCTCCTGCCGGGTCAGGATCGTGCCCCCGCCGTCCAGCGTGGCGAGGTTCGGCCGCATCGTGCCCAGGTTCAGCGGCGTGCGGTCCTGCGGGTCGGTGGCGATGCCGCCATTGGCGACGACCAGCGTGCCGTCCGGTCGCACCCGCAGGTCGTGCGGGCCGATCCCGCCCGTGTCCCACTCTCCCACACGCGCATAATGGCGGGTGTCCCAGATGCCGACGCGGCCCGCCGAGCCTTCGGCCGCCACCTCGGAGGTGTAAAGCAGCGCCCCATCGGGCGAGAAGGCGCCGTGGCCGTTGAACTGCCGGCCCTCGGGCGGGGTCAGGCTGCGGATCGCGGCGCCGGTGCGGCAGTCCAGCACCACGCCGAAGGTGCCGGGGCGGCGGGCAAAGGCCACCGCCTCGGCGCGTTCGGGGTGCAGCGCGGCGGCGTGGCCGCGCCCGGGCAGCGGGACCGCAAAGGTCAGGCCGCCATCCGCCGCGATGCCGTGCAGCGCGTGGCGGCCATCGGGATCCCGGGCGGCGGCAACCCAGACCGGCGCGCCGGCGGCCGCCCAGCCGCGCCCGGGCAGCAGCATGGCGGCGGCGAGGCCCTTCAGCAGGGTGCGGCGGTCGGTCATCGCCTAGTCGCCGTCCTGCGCGTTGAAGCCCGCGCTGACGCCCAGCGCCGGCCCGATCTCGGTCTCCACCGCGACCTTGGCCGAGTTCACCGCCTGCTGCAGGATCTCGACCTTGAGCCGCCGCTGCGGATCGGCGACGCCGGCCAGGACCGGATCGTCCAGCCGTTCGGCCAAGTCCAGCGCGCGGTCGAACGCCGCCTGGGTCTGCGGCGCCGGGCTGTGCAGCGCCAGCGCCAGATCGCGCATTCCGGTCAGCGACTGCACCACGTTGCGCAGGCTGCGGCCCGCGGCGACGGCCTCGGCCCGGTCCGGGCGCGGCTTGTCGAACGTTCCCAGCGGCCGGCCCAGCCGGTTCTTTTCCAGCGCCGACAGGCCGGTGACCAGTTGCGTATACAGGGCCTGCCGGGCCTCGGTCGGGGTCAGGTAGGCGGCGTTGCCCTCTCCGGGATGGGTCAGCAACTCGGCATGGGCAGGCCACTCCGCCGCGATGTCGGCCCCCATCCGGGCCAGATCGGCGGCGGTGGCGCGGGTCAGCAGGCACAATTCGGCCTCGGCGCCCTGCAGGGGCGAGGGGTAGAGCAGCCGCTCCAGCCCGGCAAAGCCGCGCATCGCGACCGAGGCCCTGGCGAAGCGGTCGGGGTCGCTGGCCACCGCCGCGCCCTCGGCCAGCGCCGCCTGCTGCGCCCGCAGGCCCGAGCCCTTGGGATCGGGCCAGAACGCCATCGCCAGCGCGCGGCCGTCGGTTTCGACCGGGCCGAGGCGCAGGAAGTCGATTCGCGCCCAGTCGTCCCACGCCGCCTGAAAGGCCGGCCGCAACCCTTCGGGCGCGCAATCCGCGGCGGCGGCCCGGGCCAAGTCAGCGGCGCTGTCGGCAAGCGCCGCATAGGCCGGTGTGATCACATCCACCGCCTGCGCCACATCGGCCGCGGCGGGAGAGGCCAGCAGGGTCAGGATCAGAGCGATTCGAGCCATGCGATCAGCGCCTTTCGGTCCTCGGCGGGCAGGTTCACCACGGCGTCGCGGGCGGCCTGAGCCTCGCCGCCATGCCACAGCACCGCCTCGATCAGCGACCGCGCGCGGCCGTCATGCAGATAGGATTCCACCCCCGTCACCTTGCCGTTCAGCGCGATGCCCCACAAGGGCGCGGTGCGCCATTCCCGCCCGTCGGCGCGGCTTTCGGGGCGGCCGTCGGCCAGGCCCTCGCCCATATCGTGCAGCAGCAGGTCGGTATAGGGCCAGATCAGCTGAAAGCTCTGCTCGGGCTGGTCCTTGAGGCGATGGGTAACGAATTTCGGCCGATGGCAAGCGGTGCAGCCGATCGTGTAGGCGATCTCTTTCCCGCGCAGGACGCGCGGATCGTCGGCCCCGCGCCGTTCCGGCACGGCGAGGTTGCGGGAATAGAAATTGACCAGATCGAGACTGGCGCCGTCCACCTCGAGCCCGTCGCGGATGCCGGGTTCCTGCCCGGACGGCGCGCTGCGGCAGTCCGTCTGCGCGTCGGTGCATTCCCCCGAGGGTGAGTCGAACAGCGGCGTGGACAGGCCCATGTCGCCAGAAAATGCGCTGGCGGATTGTTCGAGGATGGTGGCGTTGCCCGCCTTGTGGCCAAAGCGGCCCAGCATCGGCCGGTCGAACTGGCTGGACCAGACGATCTGCTCACGCCCCGAGATGCCGTCGCCATCGGCGTCCTCGGGGTCGGCGCCGGCGACGATGTCGGCGACCGGGACCGCCTCGATCAGCCCCAGCCCGATCATCTGCGGCGCGACCCGGGGCGAGACCTGCAGCGCCGGGTGCGGCGGGCCATAGGCCGGCGCCTCGACCGCATAGGCCGGGCGGCGCAGGCTGACGACCGACCCGTCGGCCAGCGTCACCGGCATCTCGGTCCAGCTGACCCCCATCCGGGCCTCCGCGAGATAGCCTTCCAGCGCCAGGTCCTGCAGCTGCCCGCCATAGACCGGATCGGGCTGGGTCGGGATATAGCCGGGGATCTCGGGCCGGTCCGGGCCGCCGGGGATCGACAGGCGCAGGAAGGCCGACACGCGGCTGTCATCGGGGCCGTCCGGCATGTGCCCGCGGCCGTCCTTGATGTGGCAGTTCTGGCAGGCCCGCGCGTTGTAGAGCGGCCCGAGCCCGTCGCTGCCCCTGGTCGAGGACGGCGCGCCGACCCACAGCTTGCGGAAGATGCCGTTGCCGATCTTGAAGTCCATCTCGCGGTCGACCGGCATGTTGGGCGAGAACTGCGAAAACGCCTCGGTGCCGGGCATCAGCCGGGTGGTCGCTGCCCCGGCCGGCTTTGTCTCGAACGGCTCGGGGGCGGAAAAGTCGGTGGGCGGGGCCAGCACCTTGGCGATCCGGGCGCGTTCGGCTTCAGTCCGGGGGATGACGGACAGATGCGGCTCGGTCTGCCAGGCGGTCGCCGCGGCCGCGTCCGGGGCGACCGGGACGGCGCGGACGGCGTCAGCGGGGGTTTCCGCAGAGGCGGTGGCCCCGAGGGCCAGCAGGCACAGCCAGAGAAGCGGAGCGGGGTTCATGGTCGTCCGGCCCGGCTTTGCCCCGGGCAGAGGGGCGATCCCGGCCGTGGCAGGCCGGGACCGCGGGGGGACTCATTCGGCCTCGTCGGCCGGCTTGGCGTTCAGCAGGCCGAAATTCTGGGCGCCGATTTCGTCGTGCAGCTGCAGCTGGGTTTCCAGAAAGTCGATATGGCCTTCCTCGTCGGCGATCAGGTCGTCGAACAGCGACTTGGACACCTGGTCGTTCACCTGCGCGCAGTATTGCCGTGCCTCGAGATACAGCGTCCGCGCGTCATGTTCGCCGGCGAGATCCGCCTCCATCGTTTCGCGGATGGTCTGCCCGATCCGCAGCGCGTCCAGCTTTTGCAGGTTCGGGTGGCCTTCCAGAAAGATGATGCGCTGGATCAGCCGGTCGGCGTGGTTCATCTCCTCGATCGATTCGGCCCGCGACTTGTTGGCGATGCGGCCGTAGCCCCAGTCCTCCTGGAGCCTGTAATGCAGCCAGTACTGGCTGACGGCGGTCAGTTCCGACCGCAGCGCCGCGTTCAGATAGTCGATGACCTTGGGATCACCCTTCATGGTCCGCCTCTCCTTCAAACTGCCGCCCGAGACAGTCCGCGCAGGATCGCCGGAACGGATGCCGGTCCGGCATCCACGGCAAACCCTTCCGCGGCCCGCATCGTGGCGACGAAAAGTTTCATGCAGCCGCCACAATCGGCGCGGCGGCCCAGCGCGTGATAGATCTTGCCGGGCGTCACGATTGTATCCGGATCAGACGCGCGCATCCAGCCGACGGCAGAGCGGATCTGCCGGTCGGTGATTCCCGTGCAGTGGCAGACGATCATCGCGGGCTCACTGGAAGACGGCGTCGGGGTTGTCGAGGCTGTCCGAGCCTTCGAAGGCGATCTTGTCCAGCCCCAGCACGGCCACGGCGCGTTCGATGTTGCGGGTCTGCGCGACCAGCGCGTCGATGCCAGCGGTGATCGCGGCGTTGCCCGCGTCGTTGCCGGGGGCTAGCATCTGGTCATAAGCCATGCCCCCCTCGGCGGTGTCGCGCAGCTTGCCCAGCGCAGCCATCGTCGCGTCCAGATCGGCGCGCAGCGCTTGATCCACGGCCGGATCGCGGGCGGCGACCAGCGCCGACAGCGAGGGGCCTTCCACCGTGCTGCCATCCGGGCGCGCATAGCTGCCCAGATAGACGTTCCGGATCCCCAGCCCGTCGTAATAATGGCTCAGATGGGTCTGGTCCGAGAAGCAGTCGTGCTCCTCCTCGGGGTCGTTCAGCATCAGCCCCAGTTTCATCCGCTCGCCCGCCTGCTCGCCATAGCTGAGGCTGCCCATGCCGGTCAGCATGGCGTTCAGCCCCGCCTGCGGGTTCTCGGTCACGGCCTCGCGGGCCGCGCCGCCTGGGGCCCAGTTGGCGGCCATCTCCTGCAGGTCGGCCACCAGCAGGTCGGTCGCGGCGGTCAGATACTGCGCGCGGCGGTCGCAATTGCCGCCGGTGCAGTCCGCGCCCCGGGCATAGTCGGTGTGCGGCCGGTTCCCCGCGCCGGGGCCGGTGCCGTTCAGGTCCTGGCCCCACAGAAGGAACTCGATGGCGTGATAGCCCGAGGCGACGTTCGCCTCGATCCCGCCGGCCTCGTGCAGCGCCCGGATCGTGTCGGGGGTGATGGTCGCGGCGTCCAGCGTGTCGGCGCCGATCTTCAGGTCCGGGTTGGCGATGACGTTCAGCTGCGCCAGCTCGTTATCCTCGGCCGAGGGCGTGCCCTCGGCGACATAGTCGATCAGCCCCTCGTCCAGCGGCCAGGCGTTCACCCGGCCCTCCCAGTCATCGACGATCGGGTTGCCGAAACGGAACGCCTCGGTCTGCTGATAGGGCACGCGCGCGGCGGTCCAGGCGCTGCGGGCGGCGCCCAGCGTGGCCTCGGACGGCTGGGCGACCAGCGCCGCCACCGCCTGCTGCAGCGCCTGCGCCGTGGTGACGCTGTCGTCATAGGCCGCGGCGGCGATGTCGGCGTAATGGGCGACGACCGCATCCGGCGTGACAAGACCCGCCACTGCGGCGAGCGGAGAGACAGTGAGCGTCAGGGCGACGAGAGAGGGGGTCAGGCGCATCGCCGGGCTCCGAATTGCTTGGGTTACTTGGTCAGGATCAGCTTGCCGGCGCGGGTGATGCGCAGGGTGTAGACCTGCCCATCGAGCGCGTTCGGGCGAGGTTGCCGCCCTCGGTCAGCGCGGTTGCGTCGTGCAGCGGCCGGGCGGGGGCGACGGGCATCGCGGTGCGGTCGCTGCCGTGAAAGCTGAGGTCGTTCATGCAGATGCCTAAGGTGACTGGTTTAGTCGGATACTATGCCTGACTATTTACGTCGGATGTGGGATGTCAAGGGAGTTGTGGGTACAGCAGATTTTGGGCCGCTCCCTCCGCCGCCGCGCACGCTCGACCCCGCGGATACCGGCAGTCGAATTGTCGGGTGCGGTCGGTGACGCGGAGGAGGCGGATGCGCAGCCTGAACTGCAGGCGCGGATGCAGCGCATCGCGGCGGACCATGACGACCTGTCGGCGCAGTAGCGGGCCGGCAAGGACGGGAACGGCCTGCCGCCGGCCTTGAGCCTCAGTCCTTCCAGTCGATGGTGAGCTGGGTCTGGGTAACGACCGCCGCGGGCTTGCCGTCGGGGCGGGTGATCGTCGTCTGCCACACCATCGTCGTGCGCCCCTTGTGCAGCGGCACGGCCCGCGCCGTCGCGGTGTCGCCGATGCGGATCGGGCGCAGGAAGTTCGTCTTGCTCTCGATCGTGGTCGTGGTCTTGCCGGGGGGCAGGTTGATCATCGTCGCCGTGCCGCCGAGGTTGTCGGCCAGCGCCATGATCGCGCCGCCGTGCATCACCCCGTTGCGGTTGGCGAGATCGGGCGTCACTGCCATCTCGGCCACCACCTCGTCGGGGGCGACCGAGACCAGCCGGAACCCCAGCAGCCGCGCGAAGGCGGGCTGGTCGAAGGCGATGCGTTCCTGTTCCTCACGCTCCACGGGCGGTCCTTTCTGCGAAGGGGCGGGGCGGCGAAGGTGCCGCCCCGCCCCGCCTGGCGTCAGTTCTTGGGTGCCTCGGCTGCGGGCGCCTCGGCTGGCGCTGCCGGCGCCTGGGCCGCCGACGCGGCCTGCCCCGAGGTCACGAAGTCATAGGGCAGCTCGGCCACCCGCAGCCATTGCTGCTGCTTTTGCCAATAGGCCGACCAGTTGTCATAGATCTTGCGGAAGCCCTCGTTCGAGGCGGCGAATTCCTCATAGACCTTGCGCGACTCGGCAAAGGCCGCGGCCAGCACGTCGTCGGGGAAGGCGTGCAGCTGCGCGCCGGACCCGACCAGCCGCATCAGCGCATCCGGGTTGCCGTTGTCGTATTTGGCGATGCAGTGGCTCATCGCCTCGGAACACGCAGCCTCCAGCGCCGCCTGATAATGCTTGGGCAGCCCATTCCACTTGTCGAGGTTGACGTACAGCCCCACGTTCGCCGTGCCTTCCCACCAGCCGGGGTAGTAGTAATGCTGCGCGACCTTCTGGAAGCCCAGCTTCTCGTCGTCGAACGGCCCCGAGAATTCCGCCGCGTCGATGGTCCCGCGTTCCAGCGCCGCATAGATGTCGCCGCCGGCGATCTGCTGGGGCACGACGCCCAGCCGCTGCAGGATCGTCCCGCCCAGCCCCGCGATCCGCAGCTTGAGGCCCTTGAGATCCTCGAGCGAGGTGATCTCCTTGCGATACCAGCCACCCATCTGGGCCCCGGTATTGCCCGACGGGATCGACCACAGGTTCGACTTGGCCATGAACTCGTTCACCAGCTCGCGCCCGCCGCCGTAATACAGCCAGGCGATGGTCTGGCGGGTGTTCAGCCCGAACGGCAGCGAGGTGTCGAAGGCCCAGGTCGGGTCGGCGCCGATCTTGAAGCTGCCCAGCGAATGGGCGCATTCCACGGTGCCGTCGCTGACCGCGTCGATGGCCTGCAGGCCGGGCACGATCTCGCCGGCGGCGAAGGGCTGGATCTGGAAGCCGCCATCGGTCATCTCGGAAATCCGGCGTGAGACCTGTTCGGAAATGCCGTAGAGCGTCTCGAGGCTTTTCGGATAGCTCGAGGTCAGCCGCCAGCTGACCTGCGGGGCGGCCTGCGCGATGGCCGGGGCGGCCAGCATCGAGGCGGCGCTGCCCATCGCGGCGGTGGACAGGAAGACGCGGCGTTTCATGGATCGCTCCTTGCGTGACGGCGCGGGGGGCGCCGAAGGAAAAGGGGCGGCCAGCGCGGCCGCCCGTCCTGGATCATCGGGCGCGGATCAGAACCCGGCCTTGATCTTTTCGAACTCGGCCAGCTGCTTTTCGCGCTGCGCCGGGTCGTTGGGGGTCTGCGCCAGGATCGGCCCGCCGGCGTCGCCCAGGCCGTTCTTGACGCGGGGGTCGTCGGCGACCGTCGCCAGACCCTTGGTGTTGGTCGAGCCGTAGCCGATCGTGTCCAGCAGCCCCTTGGCCGAGGACGGGTCCAGCCAAGCGTTGATGAAGTCGTAGGCCTTGTCCTCGTTGCCCGGCCCGTCTTTCAGGTTGATGAAGCCGCAGAAGAAGGTCGACGACCCTTCCTTGGCCGCGCGCTGATAGCCGACCGGGTAGTTTTCCTTGGCCAGCAGCGCGAGCACGTCGTTCCACGACCAGGCCACGTCGACCGCGCCCGACGCCATCAGCTGCGCCTCGTCGGCGGGGTCCGCCCAATAGGCGTTGACGTTCTTGTGGGCCTCGCGCAGCCAGTCGGCGGCCTTCTGGAACTGTTCGTCGGTGACCTTGGTCCAGTCGGTCACGCCTGTGGCCAGATAGGCCAGCGCCCAGACGTCATCGGCGGAATCGGGCAGCGTCGTGCGGCCCTGGTAGGCCGGGTTCACGAAGACCTGCAGGGTGGACACGTCCTCGGCCGGCACCTTTTCGGTGTTATAGGCGATGGCGGTCGATCCGAAGTCGGTCGGGATGTACCACAGGCCTTTGTCGTCCTTGAACACCGGCGAGTTCAGGAACTTGGGGTCGATGTCGGCCACGGCGGGGATGCGGGCGGCATCCCACGGCTCGATCAGCCCGGCATCGCGGTATTTCGACACCATCTGGCTGCAGGGATGGGCGATGTCGGCCTTGAAGCCCGAGGCGAGCTTTTGATACGCCTCGTCGTCGTCGCCGTAGAAGGCAAAGGTCGGGCTGTCGCCGTGCTTGTCGATATAGCCCTGGAAGATCGACGGTTCCTCGAACCCCGCCCAGTCGAAGACGGTCAGTTCCTTATCGGCGGCAAACGCCGCCGGGGTGATGGCGGACAGCGCAAGCGCGATCGCGGTCGAGCGGATGAGGGTCAAGGCAGGGTTCCTCCGGTGTTGGTGCTTTGGCCGGACGCTAGCGGCGGCGGCGGCGCGGGGCAAGCGGCGATGCCGCGAGCGGGGCGTGAACGGGCGCGGCTGGCGCAACCTTGGGCAAGGCTTGCGCCCGGGCGCCCGGCTGGTGCAGATGGCCCGCCAGCAGAAGGAGCCGGGACCGATGCAGACGCTGCCTCACATCGACCGGATCGCGGGCCTCGCGGTGCTGTTCGTCATGGCGGTGCCCGCCGAATACGGCCCCGCGCTGCAGGGCCGCATCACGCCGCTGATGACCGGGGTAGGGCCGGTCGAGGCGGCGCTGGCGACCGGCGCCGCGTTGGCACGGCTGGCGGCGGCGGATGCGCTGCCGGACCTGGTGATCTGCCTCGGCAGTGCCGGGGCGCGGCACCTGGAACAGACGGCGGTCTACCAGGCGAGCCGGGTGGCCTATCGCGACATGGACGCCTCGGCGCTGGGGTTTCCGCGCGGGGTGACGCCGCTGTCGAACCTGCCGCCGGAACTGCCCTTGCTGCAGGTGCCCGGCCTGCCGGCGGCCCGGCTGGCGACGGGGGCCTCGGTGGTGTCGGGCGCGGGCTATGACGCCATCGACGCCGACATGGTGGACATGGAAACCTATGCCGTGGCCCGGGCCTGCATGGCGCACGGCGTGCCACTGATCGGGCTGCGCGGAATTTCCGACGGCGAGGCGCCGCTGGGCGGGATGCTGGACTGGACGCGCTATCTGGACGTCATCGACGACCGCCTGGCCGCGGCGCTGGACGTGGTCGAGGCGGAACTCGCCCGCGGCCTGCTGGGCTGACCGCTCAGTCCTCCAGCGTCTGGCCGTCGCTCTTGCGCAGGTCGTTGTGGATGGCCACCGCGGCCCGCGCCCCGGTCCCCATCGCCACGCTGATCTGGTCGAGCCCCTGCACGGCGTCCCCGGCCGCATAGATACCCTCGACGGTGGTGCGCTGATGCTCGTCGGTGACGAAGCACTGGTCGCCCACCAGGTCGGTGCCGACCCCCAGCCCCAGATCGCTGCGGGTATGCGACCCCAGCCCCACATACAGCGTGTCGAGCGTCACCTGCCCGCCATCGGCCAGCGTCAGGACCACGGTCTCGTCGGGGAAATCAAAGCCCGACACGGCCGCGGGAATGACGGTGACGCCGGCAATGTCGGCCTCGGTCTGTTCGTCCTCGGTCAGGGTCTCGCCGGTCAGCGAGATCAGGGTGACGTCGGGGCTATAGCTGCGCAGGAACAGCGCCTCGGCAAGCCCGTGGCGGTCGCCGCCCAGCACGCCGATGCGCTTGCCGATCTGCTCGAAGGCGTCGCAGATCGGGCAATAGCGCAGCAGCCCGCGCCGGACCGCGTCGTCATGGATATCCTCGGGCAGGGGCGGGCGGTGGTTCACCACGCCGGTGGCGAGCAGCACGGTGCGGGCGCGCAGCGGCCCCGCCTCGGTTTCGGCGACGAAGGATTTCCCCTTCCGCGACAGGCCGGTGACCTCGCCGTTGCGCAGCACGGCGCCGTATTGCTCGGCCTGCCGGGCCATGTTGCCCAGCAACTCGATGCCGACCACGCCCTGCGGGAAACCCGCGTGGTTGTGGCTGCGCGGGATCATCCGCAGCCGCCCGTCACCCTTGTCGACCACCACAACCCGGCGCCGGAACCGGGCGAGATAGATCGCCGCCGTCAGCCCGGCCGCGCCGCCGCCCACGATCACGCAGTCCAGCGGGCGGTCAGCCTCGGGTTCGACGGGCGCGCGCGCCTCGGCTCGGGTCTCTGGCCAGTGGTCTTCGTGATCGGCAGGCAGGGTCATCGGTGGGTTCCATGCGACGGCCCCGTGCCGTCATCTCATCCGCAACGCGCCGTCGATGCGGATCGTTTCGCCGTTCAGATAGGCATTTTCGACGATGAACGCTGCCAGCCGCGCGTATTCCTGCGGATCGCCGAGCCGCCTGGGGTTCGTCACCTCGGCGGCGAGGCTGTCCTGGACCTCGGCCGGCAGCCCGCGCAGCATCGGGGTGCCGAAGATGCCGGGGGCGATGGCGCAGACCCGGATCGCGCTGCGGGCCAGGTCGCGAGCGATGGGCAGCGTCATCCCGGCGATTCCGGCCTTGGACGCGGCATAGGCCGCCTGTCCAGCCTGGCCGTCGAAGGCCGCGATCGAGGCGGTGTTGACGATCACGCCGTTATCCTCGGCCCGGCCGTTGCGGGCCATCTCGGCGGCGGCGAGGCGGAGGACGTTGAAGCTGCCGATCAGGTTGACCTCGATGGTGCGGCGAAAGCCGTCCAGCCGGTGCGGCCCCTCGCGGCCCAGGGTCTTTTCGCCGATCACGATGCCCGCGCAGTTCACGCAGACGTCGATCCCGCCCATCCGGTCCACCGCCAGCCCGATGGCGGCCGCAACCGAGTCCTCGTCGGTCACGTCGGTCCGGGCGAAATGCGCGCCGATCCGGTCGGCGAAATCCGCGCCGGAGGCCTCGCGGTCCAGGATGGTGACCCGGGCGCCGCGGTCGCGGAAATGCTGCGCAGTCGCCGCGCCAAGCCCCGAGGCACCGCCGGTGACGATGGCGCGGGCAGTGGACAGGTCCATGAGTTCCTCCGTTTCAGATGTGGGATCACCAGCGTCCCGAGGCGCCGCCGCCCGAAGACGAGCCGCCGCCAAACCCCGCAGACCCGGTGCTGGTGGCGCGCACCGGCACCACGCGTTCGCGGTTCCCGTGCAGGTCGTAATAGGTGATGACCGGCAGCGGCACGATGCGGCTGTCCTGCCAGCCGCAGCTGGGGCAGATGCGGGCACGGGTCTGCATCGCGGTGCGCCAGCCGCCGCCGGGCCGATCCTCGCGCAGCGGCGTGCCGGTCGTGGTCAGGCCCTGGTGGCCGCATTGCGGGCAGCGGTTGCGCCGCCGGCGGTCCCAGCGCGACAGCCCGAACATCCCCGCGGCGGCGCCCAGGAACAGGGCGAAGGGCGGGATGCCGCGCGACTCGCGCGGCGCCGTCTCGGGCTGGCCCGCGGCATGGGGACGGGCGATGCGGTCGATGACCGCCAGCGTGCCCTCGCGCAGGCCGCGGGAATAGTCGCCCTCGCGGAACGAGGGCAGCATGACCCGGTTCATGATGTCCTGCGCCAGCAGTCCGGCCTCCGGCGGATAGGCGCGGCCAAGCTCGATCCGCGCCTCGCGGTCGTCGCGCGACACCAGCAGCATGAAGCCGTCATTGCGCGTCGCGTCGCCCACGCCCCAGTGGTTGAACAGCCGGGTGGCAAAGCGTTCCAGCCCGTCGGTGCCGCCATAGCGGGCGCGGTCGGTGATGGTGACGACGGTGCCCTGCCCCCCGGTCTGGCCGTGCAGCGCGATCAGAGCCTCGTCCAGCGCCTGGGTGTCCGCCTGGGTCAGCAGCCCGGCGAAGTCGTTGATCGAGGTGTGCTGCCAGTCGGGAAGGGCGGCCTGGGTCGCCGCGGGCGCAGGCGCTGTCTGGGCCACGGCCGGGCCGGGGCCGGCCAGGACCGACAGCGCGAGAAGAAGCGGGATCAGGAGGCGTCGCATGAAAGAGTGCCTTGCGCGATTTGGGCGGACGGTCGCCGCCCGTTAACGGCCTGTCAACCATTCCCCTGTTAACCCGCGTGAAAACGGGGGTGGAAGATGCGCCTGCTCGGATATGCGCTGGCCGTGATGCTGGCCTTTACCCGCGCCGCGGCGGCGGGGGACGGCACCTGGACGCAGGTCGATGTCTGGGCCAGGGGCGTCCAGTGGGTGACCAACGTCGAACGCGGGGCGTGGGTGCTGGGCACCGCGGCCGGCAAGGATGACGGCGAATGGTGGAGCCGCGCCTCGGTCCTGCGCACCTGGCAGTTCGGCCCCGAGAAGGCGCCGTGGAAGCTGCGCGCCGGCGTCGCGGCCCGCGCCGAACAGATCCCCGCGTGGGAGATCGAGGATCACGACCTGGCGCACTGCCTGCCCGCGGACCCCGACATGTGCGGGGCGCTGGAATTCGGCGCCCGGCTGTCGGTGGATCGCTGGGCCGAATACGGGCGCTGGGGCACCTTCGTGATGGCCGACTGGATCAGCATCGACAACGCCAAGCTGGGCGTGCTGGGCCTGACCCACCTGCCCAGCGGAATCGGCGGCCAGATCTCTGTCTGGCACGAGGAAGGGGGCGCGGTGACGCCGACGATCATGCTGTCCAAGTCGCTGACCAAGCGGCTGTCGGTCCGCTTCGGCCACAAGTTCGTTGAGGACGAAACCTTTATCGGTGTCAGCTTCTCGACCTACTGACTGCAGCCCTCAGCGCGCCAGCATCTCGGGGCCGCCGACGATCTGTGCGTCGATCCGGCCGACAGCATCGTGGTCCTTGCCGGAATAGTCGACGCGGCTGAGCACCGTCTGGATCGCGGCGATCCGCGCGCGGCGCTTGTCGTCGGACCGGATCACCGTCCACGGCGCGACCGGGGTGTGGGTCAGCGACAGCGTCTCGCGGATGGCGACGGTGTATTCGTCCCACTTGGCCAGCCCCTCGACGTCGATCCAGCTGAGCTTCCATTGCTTCAGCGGGTCCTTCTCGCGGTCGAGGAAGCGCCTGAGCTGCTCGGCCCGGCCCACGTTCAGCCACAGCTTGACGAGGATGATCCCGTCCTCGACCACCAGCTTTTCATAGTCGGGAAGCTGGCGGAAGAAATGCTGCCGCTGGTGATCGGTGGCAAAGCCGAAGACATGCTCGACGACGCCACGGTTGTACCAGCTGCGGTCGAACAGCGCGATTTCCCCGGCGGCGGGCAGCAGCGCGGTGTAGCGCTGGAAATACCACTGGCCCGCCTCGCGCTCGGTCGGCTTGGGCAGGGCCACGATATAGGCCGACCGCGGGTTCAGGTTCTCGCGCATCACCTCGATGCTGCCGCCCTTGCCGGCAGCGTCGCGGCCCTCGAACAGCACCACCAGCCGCTTGCCGGTGGAAATCAGGTCGCGCAGCATCTTGACCAGCTCGACCTGCAGCGCCTCCATCCGCGCCTGGTACTCGGCCTTTTCCATCTCAACGTCATAGGGATAGCTGGCATCTAGGATGTCGTTCTTGCCGGCCTTCTCTATCGCGGCGCGGATGTCCGGGGGGGCGCCGGTGCGGAAATAGTCGCTGATCTCGCCGACGAAGGGAATCTCGGGCTGGCGCGCGGGCTTCTTGCCGGCAGTCTTGTCCGATTTCCGTGCCGTGTCCTTTGCCATCTGTCAGGACCTTTCCATGTCGCGCAGGTCGAAGGGGGTGGTCTGGTAGATCTCGTTGATCCAGTTACCATAAAGCAGATGGGCGTGGCTGCGCCAACGGTTCGTGGGGGTCCGTGACGGGTCGTCGCCGGGATAATAGTTCGCCGGCACCGCGATCGGCTTTCCGGCCGCCACGTCGCGGTCGTATTCCTCTTTCAGCGTCCCGGAATCGTATTCCAGGTGGTTGAAGATATAGAGCGCCCGGCCGCGGTCCTCGACCAGGCAGGGCCCCACCTCGTCCGAGGCGAGCAGCGTCGTCAGCCCGGACCGGGCGTCGATGTCGGACTGGCGCACCTCGGTCCAGCGGCTGACCGGGATAAGCACGTCGTCGGAGAACCCGCGCAGAAAGGGCGAGGCGGGGGCCAGGTTGGTGTGGCGGAAGCAGCCGAAGGCCTTCGCCGGCAGGTCGTGCTTTGGCAGGCCGTGGCGGTGAAAGGCCAGCGCCATCCCGCCCCAGCAGACGCCGAAGGTCGAATGGACATGGCTGTCGGCCCAGTCGAACAGCCGCCGCAGCTCGTCCCAATAGGTAACCTCGGCAAAGGGCAGATGCTCGATCGGGGCGCCGGTGACGATCAGCCCGTCGAAGCGGTCGCCCGAGGCCTCGACCTCGGCAAAGGGGCGGTAGAAGGATTCCATGTGATCCGCCGCGGTGTTGCGGCTTGCGTGATCCGACATGCGGATCAGCGACAGGTCGATCTGCAGGGGCGTGGCGCCGATCAGCCGGGCGAACTGGTTCTCGGTCTGGATCTTCTTGGGCATCAGGTTCAGCAGCGCGATGCGCAGCGGCCGGATGTCCTGCTTGGCGGCGCGGTCCGGGGACATCACCATGACCCCTTCGCGCGACAGGATGTCGAAGGCGGGCAGGGTCGGGGGCAGGGTGATGGGCATCAGGTGTCCTCGGGGGTTGATCCGGTGGTCTTTCGGTCGATGGCGCGGGCGATCAGCGCCTCGAAATCCGCGGGGTGGGTCAGGGCGGCGACCTCGTCGGCCTCGACGGTGACGCCGCGGCGGGCCATCGCGGCATAGCGGGGCTGGCGATGGGCGAGCGCCCGGGCATAGGTCCAGCGCACGAAGGCGTCGGGATCGACCGGGCCGGGATGGTCGCGGCCATAGTCGCGCCACGCGTCATGCAGGAACTGCGGCTGATAATACATCGGCTTGGGCGCGGCGTCGAAGCGGTGCACCAGTTCAGCGGTATGTGCCTCGGTGCCGCGGATCCACACCGGCAGCATCAGCGCCGACAGCCGGGCCAGCAGCGGATCGTCGGGATCGTCGGGATCGACCACCTCGCAGATCGACCCCGAGGTGTCGCAGACGAAATGCGGATAGCCATACAGCGCCCGGGCGCGGTCGATGAACCGGGCGCTGTCCTCCATCGCGGCGATCTCGGCCGCGCGGTGCTGGTTCTGGCGGGTCATGTAGTCGGCGAAGTCCAGCCCGCCGCGGGACGGATCGCCGGGCTTGCCCAGATAGGTCGAAAGGGGCGCGAGGTTGTGAAAGGTGATATTCGATTCGATCCGCACGGAATCGGTCATCAGCAGCTCGCGCAGCAGCGGCACCTGCATGGCGTGGCGCTTGAAGTCGTCGGCGATCAGCTCGCCCATGTAGCGCGTGCCGATGCGGTAATCGACGCTGTAGTGGAACCAGTCCCCCGACCGCCGCAGCATCGAGGCGATGTGGGTCTTGCCCAGGCCCGACATGCCCAACAGCATGACCCGCTTTTCGGGCGCATCCCGCCACGCCTGTCCGCTGTGATGGATCATGTCGCCGTCCCCGTCCGCGCGCCGCCATATCGTCGCGCAGCCGACAGGTAAGCCGCGGAACCGGCGAACGAAAGGGGGATCGGCGCGCAGAAGAAGGCCCCGCCGGGTAGGGCGGGGCCTTGGGTTGCCGTGTGGCCGGGATCAGAAGCGGTAGCCGACGCGGATCCCGAAGCCCAGCAGATCGCTGTCGCGCATCTGGGCCCGCGCGACGTCGGGCGTCCCGGTTTCGGGATCGGCGTCGCCCAGCTTGGCATAGGTCAGGCCGGTGGTGATCTTCCACTGGTCCTGGGTATAGATCGCGGCGAGCGAGACCGACTTGCGCCCGGTCGTCGGCGACAGCGGCGACATCAGCTTGTCGCCCGCCTTTTCATAGGCGAAGGACAGCGATCCCGACCAGTTGTCGTTGAACTTGCGGCCGACGCCCAGGGTCCAGGTGGTGGTATCCTCCAGCGACACCAGCCCTTCGGTGACCCCGAAACAAGGCGGCAGCTGCGAGGCCGGCGAGCAGGAGAGCGCGGCCGGGCGGACCTGGAATTCTGACCAGTTCACCCAGCGGACCGACCCGAACACCAGCGTGTCGGCGGCAACGCCGGTCTGGCCTTCCAGCGTCCAGGACCGCGGGGTCTTGACCGTGGTCCGGGTTTCGCCGGCGCGCAGCGGCGCGCCGCCCAGCGTCTCGGTGGTGTCGAATTCGTGCTCGATGGGCGAGTTGTAGGTCAGCGAGACGCGGGCCTTGATGTCCGGCCGTTCCCAGCTGGCGCCCAGCACGTAGCCCCAGCCCCAGGCGCTGTCGAGGTCGACGTTATAGCCGCTGAGCGGGCCATAGGCCTGGCCGCTCAGGGTGACGTTGGCGTCCGCCCGCGACCCGCGCAGACCGCCATGCACGCCCCAGTTCTCGTTGAACTTGTAGCGCAGCAGGCCGGTATAGGTGGTCGAGTTCACCACCGCGCTGGTGCCGCCCAGCATGAAGCTGCCGCCCTCGGTCACCGGGGCATAATGCACGTCGGCGCCGAAGGGCTGTTCGACGATCAGCGCGCCCGACAGCTGGTCATTGAACTGGTGCTTGTAGCCGAGGCTGAAGAAGCTGTAGTCGTCCGCGACATTGCCGGTGCGGCTGCCGCCATAGATCGCCAGATCGCGGCCCGAGACGTCGGGGCTCGCCCGTCCGGCGCCGAATTCGACGTAATTGCCGTCCTCGAACAGGATGCTGAGCGATTGCGGCGCGCGTTCGATCGCGCCGGCAAAGACGGGGGCGGCGGACAGCAACAGTGCCGCGGCGCCGGTGAGCGTGTGTTTCATGTTTCTCCTCCCAAGGGCGCGCATCGGCGGGTCCTTGCCGACAACTCTAGCGGAACTCTGCGCCGGTGGGTCAATCATGTCGATAAAATGACGCTGCGTCCCGCCGCGGGGGGCGAGACAACGTGGCGCATCCGCAACGCTTGGCATCACCGGGGCGGTCCGGCAAGGATGGCGCCATGACACACGACACGCCTCGCGCCCGCCTGCGTTTCGCCATGCCTCGTCCGGTCCCGCCGGGGTTGTGGCGCCGCGTGCCCCCGGCGATCTTTCCGCCGATCCTGGGGGCTGCGGGACTGGCGCTGGCCTGGCTGGGCGGCGTGCGCGCATTTGCCCTGCCGCCGGCGCTGGCCGAGCTGATGGCCGGGATGGTCGTCGCCGTGGCGGCGTTCGCGTTGCTGGCCTATGGCGTCAAGCTGGCGCGCCGCCCCGCGGTGCTGGCCGAAGAGCTGTCGATCCTTCCCGGCCGCGCCGGGGTCGGGGCGGCGGTGCTGACGGTCTATCTGATGGCGGCGCTGGTCGGGGCCCTGACGAACCCCGCTGCGGGCCGGGCACTGCTGGTCGCGGGGCTGCTGCTGCACGCGGTCCTGCTGGTCGTGCTGGTCGGCGTGCTGCGCCGCGGTGCGCCCGAACAGCGCCGGGTGACTCCGGCGTGGCATCTCAATTTCACCGGCCCGATCGTGGCCGCGCGGGCGGTGCTGGTGCTGGGCTGGCCGGGGCTGGCCGGGTGGCTGGTCTGGCCGACGGCGATCGCTGCGCTGGCGATCTATGCGGTCAGCCTGCGGCAGGCGCTGTCGGGCCGGGTGCCAGCGCCGCTGCGGCCGCTGCTGGCGATCCATCTTGCCCCGCTGGCGCTGTTCGGGACCGTGGCGCTGGGGCTGGGCTGGACCGCGGCCGGGACCGCGCTCGCCTGGCTGGCGCTCGCGGTGCTGCTGGCGCTGGCGGCAAGCGCGCGCTGGCTGCTGGCCGACGGGTTCTCGCCCTTCTGGGGAGCGCTGACCTTTCCGGCCGCGGCCACCGCCGGGCTGTGGGTCACGCTGTGGTCGGCCGTGCCCTCGGAAACCCACCGGATCATCGCCGGAACCCTGTTGGCGGCGGCCACGCTGGTGGTCGTCCCGATCCTGTTTCTGGTGCTGCGGGCCTGGGCGCAGGGCCGGCTGGCGGTCAAGTCCAACGCCGCCATCGCCGGACCGCGGGGCGGGCGCTGGACTTTCCCCGCGACCCGTGAAAAGGGGAACTGCCAAACGAGCCCCTGACAGGATGACATCCGATGCAGATTCGCGAGGCGCTGACCTTCGACGACGTTCTTCTGGTTCCCGCCGCATCCAGCGTGATGCCCTCGACCGCGGACGTCACCACCCAGCTGACCCGCAAGATCCGGATGAACATCCCGCTGCTGTCGTCGGCGATGGACACCGTCACCGAAAGCCGCATGGCGATCGCGATGGCGCAGGCGGGCGGGATCGGCGTCATCCACCGCAACCTGACCACCGAACAGCAGGCCGACGAGGTCCGCCGCGTCAAGCGGTTCGAAAGCGGCATCGTCTATAACCCGATCACGCTCAGCCCCGACCAGACTCTCGCCGACGCCAAGGCGCTGCAAGAGCGCTATAACGTCACGGGCTTTCCGGTCGTGGACGGGCAGGGCCGGGTGGTCGGCATCGTCACCAACCGCGACATGCGCTTTGCCAGCGACGACCGCACCCCGGTCAGCGTGATGATGACGCAGGACAACCTCGCCGTGCTGCGCGAGCCCGCCGACCGCGACGAGGCGATCAGTCTGATGAAGGCGCGCCGGATCGAAAAGCTGCTGGTGACGGACGAGGCGGGCAAGCTGACCGGCCTCTTGACCTTGAAGGACACCGAACAGTCGGTGCTGAACCCGCTCGCCTGCAAGGACGATCACGGACGGCTGCGGGTGGCCGCGGCCTCGACCGTCGGCGACGAAGGGTTCGAGCGCAGCAGCGCGCTGATCGACGCCGGCGTGGACCTGGTGGTGATCGACACCGCCCACGGCCATTCCGAGGGCGTGGCCCGCGCCGTCCGCCGGCTGCGCGAGGCGTTCCCCGACCAGCAGATCTGCGCCGGCAACGTCGCCACCGCTGAGGCAGCCCGCGCGCTGGTCGATGCCGGGGCGGACGCGATCAAGGTGGGCATCGGCCCGGGCTCGATCTGCACCACCCGGATCGTCGCCGGGGTCGGGGTGCCGCAGCTGACTGCGATCATGGACGCGGTGGCGGGGGCCGGCGACGTGCCGGTGATCGCCGATGGCGGCATCAAGTTTTCCGGTGATTTCGCCAAGGCGATCGCGGCCGGCGCCAGCTGCGCGATGGTCGGCTCGGCCATCGCGGGCACCGACGAAAGCCCGGGCGAGGTGATCCTGTATCAGGGCCGGCAGTTCAAGTCCTATCGCGGCATGGGCTCGCTGGGCGCGATGGCGCGCGGCTCGGCGGACCGGTATTTCCAGAAGGACGCGGCCTCGGACAAGCTGGTGCCCGAGGGGATCGAGGGCCAGGTCAGCTACAAGGGCCCCGCCGCGACGGTGATCCACCAGCTCGTCGGTGGCCTGCGCGCCGCGATGGGCTATACCGGCTGCGCCACGGTGGAACAGATGCGCCGCGGCTGCCAGTTCGTCCGCATCACCGGCGCCGGGCTGAAGGAAAGCCACGTGCACGATGTTCAGATCACGCGCGAGAGCCCGAATTATAGGCTTGGATAATCAATGGGTTGCAGGATTTTCGGGGCGCCGCCATGGTTGAAGGTCGGCGCACCGGAAATCAATGGCTTACCCGAGTTCCTGCGCCGCCAACTAACGCAGAAAAGGTAGGCGATTTCCTGACGCGGACGGGGCGGCGTCCGGTCCCCGGGAACGAACCGGACGGCCCGGGGTTACTCCCGACCCAGACCGGAGCCCCCAGATGATCAGTATCCTCCCCCTCAGCAAGGACGCGCGGCCGGACGAGGCTGAATACAATGCCTTTTTCCCCTCGAAGGCGTCGCTGAAGCAGTTCACCAGCCCCAATAGCGACCTCGCTGACGCGCATTATCCGCAACCTTACCAGGGTCCGCTGCGGGTTCTGGTGATCGGCACCGACGAACGCTACCTGCGGATGGAGAACGGGACGCTCTTTTCCACCGGCAACCATCCGGTCGAGACGCTGGTGCCGATGTATCACCTGCGCGAGGCCGGTTTCGAGTTCGACATCGCCACGGTGTCCGGCAACGGCCTCATGTTCGAGTTCTGGGCCATGCCAGACGAGGACGAGGCGATCACCGGCCTCCACCGTGACCTGCTGGCGCGGTTCGTGCAGCCGCTGAAACTGTCCGATGTCGTCGCCGCGCTCGAGGGTGGGGCAGACTATGCCGCGGTCTTCATCCCCGGCGGTCACGGCCCGCTCGTCGGACTGCCGTTCAGCAAGGACGTGGCGGCGGTGCTGCGCTGGGCGCTGGCGAAGGACCGGCACATCGTCTCGATCTGCCACGGACCGGCGGCGCTGCTGGCCTGCGAGACGAAAGACGGCCAGTTCCCGTTCGCGGGGCGCAAGATCACCGCGTTCCCGGACGATGTCGATCGCATGACGCCCGAGATCGGATACATGCCCGGCCACCTGACCTGGCATTTCGGCCAGCGGCTCGAGGCGCTTGGCGTCGAGATCGTCAACAGCAAGCCGGACGATTCCACCCAGGCCGACGGCAAGCTGCTGACGGGGGCCAGCCCGTATGCGGCGAACGAGCTGGGCAAGCTGGCGGCGAAGGAACTGCTGGCGGCGTACGGGGAGGACAGGCCCGCCTGACGGCTCAGCCCGGAGAGCCGGAGTAGCCGAGGGAGCGCAACCGTGCGACCGGGCGCTTTCCGGCTTTCGGCCGCTCACCCGTCCTCCTCCTGGAAGGCCTCGTCCCGCGTCTTGCGGAAGCTGGGCAGGATCATCAGCGCCAGCAGAACCACGGTTGCCAGCAGCATGACCAGGCTGATCGGGCGCTCGACGAAGATCGACGGATCGCCCTGGGTGATGAGCATGGTCCGGCGCAGGTTCGCCTCGAGCAGCGGGCGGAGGACGAAGCCCAGCAGCAGCGGCCCCGGCTCGCATTTCGCCTTACGAGGAGCATGGCGATCGCCTTCAGAACCGAGCCATGCGCCAGCACGACGGCCAGGACCAGACCCATGACCATCAGCGAGAAATACTTGTCCGGCCCGAACAGCAGCCCCAGCCGGGTCATCGGCACGCCAAGCGCCGCGATCACGATGGTGGCGACGGTGCCGGCGATGAACGACCCGACCGCCGCGAGACCCAAGGCGAGGCCCGCCTGGCCGCGCTTGGCCATCTCTTGCCCGTCGATGGCGGTGACGACCGCGGTCGCCTCGTCGGGGATGTTGACGAGAATGGCGGTGGTCGACCCGCCATACTGGGCGCCGTAATAGATGCCGGCCAGCATGATGAGCGCGCCGGTCGGGTCCAGCGCCAGCGTCACCGGCAGCAGGATCGAGATGGTGGCGACCGGCCCCACGCCCGGCAGGACGCCGATCAGCGTGCCGACGAGGCAGCCCACAAATTACAGCTCGATGTTCTTCAGCGTCAGCGCGACGCTGAAGCCCAGGGCTAGGTGGTCGATGATCTCCATCATGTCAGTATCCGATCAGCCAGGGCGCGACCGGGATCGACAGGCCCAGCGCAAACCGGAACAGGCCGATGCAGATCAGCGTCATGATGAGGGCAAAGATCGCCAGCTCGCCCAGCCGCGCGTCCTCGGCGGCAAGGCCCGACAGTACGATCGCCAGCGGCGTGGCCACGGCCAGCCCCAGCGGCGGGATCGTCAGCGGCCCCAGCTGATAGCCGCGGATCGTGACGGCGAACAGGAACACCCCCGCCAGCACCGGGAGGTTGCGGCCCATCGGCCAGGTGCCGGTGGAGGGGCCCGAATCGCGCCACGACAGCGCAATCTGGATCAGCCCGCACAGGATGATGAGGATGGCGAGGGCGCGGGGCATCAGCCCCGACCCCATGCCCCGCTCGGTCATGAACGGCAGGTCATGGCCCGCCCATAGGGCGAACAGGCCGAACAGCGTGAGGGTCAGACCCGCGATCCGTTCGCGGCCCGCCCAGGGGGAACGCGGCGGCAGGGCCGCGTCATGATCGGGCTCGTGCTGCATCGTCGCTTACTCGACTTTGATGTCGGCGGCCTTCACGACCTCGCCCCAGCGGGTGCGCTCGGCGGCCATGAAATCGGCGAACGCCTGCCCGGTCAGGGTTAAGGGGACCGCGCCGTCCTGGCCCAGCTTGGCGACGAACTCGGGATCCGCCAGGGTCTCGCCGGTGGCGGCGACCAGCTTGGCGCGCACGTCTTCGGACAGGCCGTTGGGGCCCAGCAGGCCGTACCACGCCGAGGCGTCATAGCCGGCCACTCCCGATTCCGCGACGGTCGGCACGTCCGGCAGGGCGGCAAAACGTTCCTTGCCGGTCACCGCCAGCGCGGTCAGGGTCTTGTCCTCGACCAGCCCGATGACCGACGGGATCGTCGTCACCATGAAGTCGATATGCCCGCCCACGAGGTCGTTCACCGCCGGGCCCGCGCCCTTGTAGGGGACGTGCTTCAGCTTCAGCCCGGCCTTCTGGCCCAGCAGCAGGGTGGCGACATGGCTGGCCGAGGCATTGCCGGCCGAGCCATAGACCAGCTCGCCCGCCTTGGCCTTCTCGATCAGCTCGCCCATCGAGGTGACGGGCAGGCGCGGGCCGACCACCACCACCAGCGACGCATCCGCGATCGTCGCGATCGGGTCCAGCGCTTCGGCCGGGTCGTGCTTGAGGTTGAAGATATGCGGGTTGACGACCATCGGCCCCTGGTTGCCGATCAGCAGCGTATAGCCGTCGGGCGGGGCCGAAGCGACGACCTCGGTGCCGATATTGGCCGCAGAGCCGGGGCGGTTCTCGACGATGACGCGGCCGCCGAGGGCTTTTTCCAGCCGCGCGGCGAAGACGCGGGCGATGGCGTCGGTGCCGCCGCCGGCGGCATAGGACACGATCAGCGTCGCTGGCTTGGACGGATATTCCTGCGCCGCGGCGGGCAGGGCGGCGCCCAGGAAGGACGCGGCCGCGGCCAGCGCGAGCAGGGAACGGCGGGTAAGGTGGGTCATGGTTTCCTCCCAGTGACGACAGACAGGTTGCAGATGGACAGGCGGGGCGGCCCCGCCGGTCCGTCGGACTTGCGCCGGACCAGCGCCGCGCCCTCGAACAGGCTGCGGCAGGTCCGCATGACGAAGACGGTCGGCTCGCCGGTTGCCGGATCGCGTTCGATCCGCACATCCATGCGGCCCGTGGGGTGTTCCAGCCCCAGCGCGGCGGGCAGCGCCAGCCCCGGCAGCGCGCCGCCCACGATGCTGTCGGGCAGGGTCGCGGCCATCGCGACCGTGACCGCGCCGGTGGTGGCCAACGCCGTGTGGCAAGCGTGCGGGGTGAAATAGCGCACCGCCAGATCGCCCCCGGCGGCCGGCGCCCCGATCAGCACCGGTTTGGGCAGCACCTGGTCGCGGACATCGCCCAGGCCCATCCGACGCCCCGCTTCCAGCCGGATCGTCTCCAGCCGCGCCATGAAGCCGCGATCCGCGTCCAGTGCCGCCGCGGGCTCGGATCCGGTCAGGCCGAAGGTTTCGGCGCGCGCGATCACCACCGGCGTCGCCCCGTCGATCAGCGAGACCGGCACGCCCGCGATCACCTCTTGCGGGCTGCCCGAGGGCAGCAGCTTGCCGGTCTTGGCACCCGAGGCCTCGCGGAAGGCCAGGTAGACCGGCGCGGCGGTGCCGGGGACGCCGTCGATGGCCGCGTCGCCCTGATAGCGCAGCGCGCCGCCGGGGGTGCTGACCAGCGCCTCGATGATCTTGCCGGTGTTGGTGTTGTGGATGCGGACCCGGGTTCCGTCCGCCTCGGCGGCGACGAGGCCCTTTTCGATCGCGAAGGGGCCCACGGCCGACAGCATGTTGCCGCAGTTGGGGCCGGTGTCGACCAGCCGCCGGTCCACCGCGACCTGGGCGAACAGATAATCCACGTCGGCGCCATCGCGGGTGGGCGGGCCGACGATCGCCACCTTGGAGCTGAGCGTGTTGCCCCCGCCGATCCCGTCGATTTCCAGCGGGTGGCCGCCGCCCATGATCTCGATCAGCAGCGCATCGCGGCGCGCCGCGTCCGCGGGCAGATCGTCGCGCAGGAAGAACGGCCCCTTCGAGGTACCGCCCCGCATCAGGACACACGGAATTCGCAACAGGTCGTCCACCCGAGTCGCGGTCCTGGACCTGTCGTCCTTCGGCGCGGCGGCGCGGCAGCTAAACCTGTCCCAGCCCGCGCTGTCGCGGCGGATCAAGGGGCTCGAGGCGGCGGTCGGCGCCCAGCTCATCGAACGCACCACCCGCAGCGTGGCGCCCACGCAGGTCGGCCGGCAGCTCGCCCCGCTGGTGCGCCGGATGGTGGACGAATTCGAGGAATCGATCCTGTCGATCACCGATCTGGGCGGCCGGCACCGGGCGCAGATCACGCTCGCCTCGGTGCCGACCGCCTTCTACTTCCTGCCGCGCGTGATCGGCGCCTTCAACGCCCGCTATCCCGGCATCCGCTTTCGCATCCTCGACTTGTCCGCAAACGAGGGGCTGGACGCCGTGGCGAATGGCGAGGTCGAATTCGGCATCAACATCATCGGCGCCACCCGCGACGATCTGGTGTTCACGACGCTGATCGAGGATCCATTCGTGCTGGCCTGCCGCCGCGATCACCCGCTGGCGCAGGCCCGCCGGCTGAAATGGGACGCGCTGGCCGGCCACCCGCTGATCGGCGTCGCCAAGAGCTCGGGCAACCGCACGGTCCTGGACCACGCGCTGGCCCAGGCCGGCCGGCCGTTGGACCTGAACTGGTTTTACGAGGTGAACCACCTGTCGACCTCGCTGGGCCTCGTCGAGGCGGGGCTGGGGATCGCCGTCGTCCCCCGGCTTGCCACCCCGCAGAGCGAACACCCGCTGATCGCGGTGGTGGAACTGGACGATCCGCTGGTCACCCGCACGATCGGGCTGGTCGAGCGCTGCGGCAGCCGCCTGTCGCCCTCGGCCCAGCGGCTGCGGCAGATGCTGCTGGACGAATGGCGGCAGGGCGGGCAGGGGACATGACCCTGCGTCGGGCCCTTCGACGCTCCCGCCTCGCTCCCTACTAGCCCCGCTCGCCCAGCGCCCAGTCCAGAAAATCGCGCGCGTCGGTCCCGGCGCGGTCGGCGCGGGCGCCGGACAGGATGTAATAGCCGCAATCCTCCAGCACCTGGATGCCGGACAGGCGGACCAGATGCCCCGCCTCGAGGTCCGGGCGGATCATCGCCTCGGGGCACAGCGCCACGCCTTGCCCCGACAGGGCTGCGGCGCGCATCAGGTTGAAATCCTCGAACACCGTGCCGGGCGGAACCTCACGGTCGCCCAGGCCGGCGCGGTCGAACCAGGCCCGCCAGCCCGACAGGTCGGAATCGTGCAGCAGGCCCAGCGCCACGATCTCGGCCGGGGTCGGGGCGTCGCCAAGCCGCGCGGCAAGCTGCGGGCTGCACACCGGCGCAGAAATTCCGGGCAGGAACCGGGTGGCCGCAACCCCCGGCAACTCCGGCACACCGCGGGAAAAGACAAAGGCCAGATGCACGTCCTGAAAGTCGATGCTCTGCCCGTGGACCGCATAGATGATGCGCAGGTCGATCTCGGGGTGGACAGCCCGGAACCGCGCCAGCCGCGGGATCAGCCAGCAGACGGCGACCGAGGGGATCGCGGCGATGACCAGCGGCTGCGACATGCCGCTTTCGCGGGCGCGGCGGCAGGCGGCGCGGATGTCGGCCAGCGCGACCGACAGGCTCGCCGCAAGGTCGACCGCGTGCGGCAGCGGCAGCGGCCGGCGCCCCTCGCGGTCAAAGAGCTTGGCCCCGAACCACGCCTCGAGCGCGTGGATCTGGTGGCTGATCGCGCTTTGGGTGACGCACAGCTCATCCGCCGCGGCGCTGAACGAGCCGGCGCGGACCACCGTCTCGAAGACCCGCAGCGCGTTCAGGGGTGGGGTCGACGTCATGACGCTCCTCGTATGAGATTTTCTCATCTTCGGGTGAGAAACGGTCTTTTGACAAGCAGGCGCGGACTGCCGAGCTTTCGGCGTATCGGCCAAGGAACAGGACCACGATGGAACGCGAACGGCTTCAGGACTATGTCGGCAACGGAACCCCGGTGCAGCCCACCTTCTCGGCGCCCGAGATGCAGCGGCGGCTGGATGCCATCCGCCGCACGATGGCCGAGCTGAACATCGATGCGGCGCTGTTCACCAGCTATCACAACATCAACTATTACGCGGATTTCCTGTTCTGCTATTTCGGCCGCCGCTATGGGCTGGTCGTGACCCCGGACGCCAGCACCTCGATTTCCGCCGGGATTGACGGCGGCCAGCCGTGGCGCCGCACCTTCGGCGGCCGCAACGTGACCTATACCGACTGGCAGAAGGACAACTATTTCCACGCCGTCCGCCAGCTGACCGGCGGCGTGCGCCGGCTGGGGATCGAGTTCGACCACGTCAACATTGACCTGCTCAACCTGCTCAAGGCCGAGTTCCCGGGGATGGAGTTCGTCGACATCGCCCAGCCCGCGATGCAGCTGCGGATGATCAAGTCGGCCGAAGAGATCGCCCATATCGAGAAGATGACCCGGATCGCCGACATCGGCGGCGCCGCGGTGGTCGAGGCGGTGGCGGTCGGCGTCCCCGAGCACGAGGTCGCGCTGCATTCCACCGCGACGATGGTGCGCGAGATCGCCCGCGTCTGGCCGAACGCCGAACTGCTGGACACCTGGACCTGGTTCCAGTCGGGGATTAACACCGACGGCGCCCACAACCCCGTCACCTCGCGCCGGATCGAGCGCGGCGACATCCTGTCGCTCAACTGCTTCCCGATGGTCGCGGGCTATTATGTCGCGCTGGAACGGACGCTGTTCGCCGAAACCGCCAGCGACGAGCACCTGCGGCTGTGGGACTTCAACTGCCGCGTCCACGACCGTGGCAAGGAGCTTCTGGTCCCCGGCAACCGCTGCTCGGACATCGCCCGCGAGCTGAACGAGATGTATGCGGCCGAGAACCTGCTGCAGTACCGCAGCTTCGGCTATGGCCACAGCTTCGGGGTGCTGTGCCACTATTACGGCCGCGAGGCGGGGCTGGAGCTGCGCGAGGACTGTGACACCGTGCTGGAACCCGGCATGGTCGTCAGCATGGAACCGATGATCACCATTCCCGACCACCTGCCGGGCGCCGGCGGCTATCGCGAACACGACATTCTCGTCATCACCGACCAGGGCAACCGCAACATCACCGGGTTCCCCTATGGGCCCGAGCACCTGATCGTCGGCCCGGGCGCCCCCTCGCCGGCCGTGGCCGCCTTGGCAGCCGGCTGACGGCAATGATGGGCGCGCCGGACACCAGCCCGGCGCGCCGAACGCCCCCGCAGAAGGGGTGCCGCCGGAACCGGCGGATCACGCGACACGCAACAACAGGGGATCGACCATGAAAGCCACCCTTACCTTCGCGTCGGCGTTGGCCCTGCTTTCGACGGGGCTGGCAACGGGGCTGCACGCCGAGGAAATCACGCTTCTGACCTGGGGCGGCACCTACGCCAAAAGCCAGGCCGAGGCCTATGTCAAACCCTTCACCGAAACGACCGGGATCATCGTGAAGGCGGTGGACAGCGACAACCCGGCGATCCCGATCAAGGCCCAGGTCGAGGCGAAGAACGTTACCACTGACGTCGTGGACATCGAATATCCCGACGCCATCCGGATGTGCGACGAGGGCCTGCTGGAGCCGATCGATCCGGCGAGCCTGCCGCCCGCCCCCGATGGCACCCCGGCGACCGAGGATTTCCTGCCCCAGGGGCTAAGTGAGTGCGCCGTGGGCTCGATCGTGTTTTCCACGATCTATGCCTACGACAAGACCAAGTTCCCCGACGCCAAGCCCACGACCATCGCGGATTTCTTCGACACCGCGAAGTTCCCCGGCAAGCGCGGGCTGAAGCGCGCGCCCAAGGCGCTGCTGGAAATGGCGCTGATGGGCGACGGGGTGCCGGCGGCCGAGGTTTACCAGGTGCTGGGCACCCCCGAGGGCGTGGACCGCGCCTTCGCGAAGCTCGACACCATTAAGAAGGACGTCGTCTGGTGGGAGGCTGGCGCCCAGCCGCCGCAGCTGCTGGCCGATGGCGAGGTGGCGATGAGCACCGCCTATAACGGCCGGATCTTCAACGCCGCCGTGACCGAGGGCAAGCCGTTCGAGATCGTCTGGGACGGGCAGGTCTATGAATACAACCTGTTCGCCATCCCCAAGGGAGCGCCCCACAAGGACGCGGCGCTGGAGTTCATCAAGTTCGCCACCGACACCCAGCGCCTGGCCGACCAAGCCAAGTGGATTTCCTATGGGCCGGCGCGCAAGTCCTCGGCGCCGCTGGTCGGGCTGTACCACGACGGCAAGACCGAGATGGCCCCGAACATGCCGACCAACCCCGACAACATGAAAAACGCGCTGGGCTCGTCCTATGACTTCTGGGTCGATCACGAGGCCGAATTGACCGAGCGGTTCGAATCCTGGGTCAGCGCGAGCTGACCTGGGCGGGCAGGCGGGACGGCTCGCCTGTCCCCGCTAATCTCGCGGGAGGTGGGGACCGCTGCCCTGAAGTCAGCCGCAGACCCTCGCGCCCCTGCGTGCCGCAAGGGCGTCGCTTGCACAGCTGCGCCCCTTTGACCTAGTCACGGTTCATGTCCCGAGGCGCCGCCGACCGGCCGTCTGCCCCGAGACCCGCCCGAAAGGTGTGACATGAACCAGACAGATGCGGCGCCGACTTGCCCGATCACCGATGCGGCGCGGCCCGGCACGTCTTTGGCCCACGCCGCTAAGGACCGCAGAACCGCGGCGCAACCCGGCCGGCCCGCCCTCGACGATGCGCGCCGCTGAGCCCCGGCCTGACGCTGCGCTGCAGATGCGCGGCGAGGGGGACCGGCGGGTCCTCTCGGGCCGGCTCGCGATCACCGCCCTGCCGTCGCCGGACGCGTTCCGGGGCGCCAGGCAGGTCGATCTGTCGGGGCTGACGGGGCTCGACACCGCCGGGGCCTGGCTGCTGGACGACGCGCGCCGGAACGGCGCCGAGCTGGTGGGGCTGCCGGCCGGGCTGCGCCCCGTGCTCGACGCCGTGGCCGCGGCCGTGCCTGCGCCGCCGCCCGCCCCTCCCCGGCGCGGGCTGCGCGACCTGGTCAAAGACCTCGGCCGCAAGGTCGTCGTCTCGGCGTCGGGCGCCGCCGGGCTCGTCGAGTATCTGGGCCGCTTCCTCGCCGCGCTGGGCCGGGCGCTGCGGCATCCGGCGCAGTTCCCCTTCACCGCGCTGGTCCATCATTGCCAGCAGGCCGGGCTGGCCGCGGTGCCCATCGTGGCCACCATTTCGGCGCTGATCGGCGTGGTGCTGGCCTATCAGGGCGCCTTCCAGCTGCGCGCCTTCGGGGCCGAGATCTTCACCGTCGATCTGATCGGCATCGCGGTCCTGCGCGAGATGGGCATCCTGCTGACCGCCATCGTCGTCGCCGGGCGGACCGGCGCGGCCTTCACCGCCGCCATCGGCGCGATGCAGATGCGCGAGGAAATCGACGCCATGCGGACGCTGGACATCGACCCGGACATGGCGCTGATGCTGCCGCGCGTGCTGGCGCTGGTCCTGATGATGCCGATCCTCGCCCTGATCGCCGACCTGGCCGGGCTGCTGGGCGGGGCGGTGATGTCCTGGGGGGCGCTGGGGATCTCTCCGGCGATGTTCATGGCACGGCTGGGGGACCGGATCGCGGTGACGCACGCCGTGGTCGGGTTGATCAAGGCGCCGATCTTCGGGCTGCTGATCGGGGTCATCGGCTGCCGGGCCGGGATGCAGGTCGGCGGCGATACGGAATCGCTGGGGCGGCTGACCTCGGCCTCGGTGGTGGCGGCGATCTTTGCGGTGATCCTCGCCGATGCGGCGTTCTCGATCTTCTTCGCGCAGGTGGGATGGTGAGCGACCCGATCATCCGGATCCGCGGCCTGCGCACGCAGTTCGGCCCCAAGGTCATTCACGAGGGGCTGGACCTTGACGTGATGCGCGGCGAGATCCTGGGCATCGTCGGCGGGTCGGGCACCGGCAAGTCGGTGCTGCTGCGCAGCATCGTGGGGCTGCTGACCCCGGCGGCCGGGACCATCACCGTGGACGGCGTCGACGTCCAGCGTGCGCCGCCGGCAGACCGCGCCCGGCTGCGCGGCATGTGGGGGGTGATGTTCCAGGACGGCGCCCTGTTTTCCACCCTGACCGTGCGCGAGAATGTCGAGGTGCCGATGCGACCCCTGGGGCTGGATGCCGGGGTACGCCGCAAGCTCGCCGATCTCAAGATCGCGATGGCCGGGCTGCCGCCGGATGCGGGCGACAAGTATCCGTCGCAGCTGTCGGGCGGCATGCGCAAGCGCGCGGGGCTGGCGCGGGCGCTGGCGCTGGACCCGGCGATCCTGTTCCTCGACGAGCCGACCGCGGGGCTGGACCCGATCGGCGCCGCCGAGTTCGACCAGCTGATCCGCGGCCTGACCGACGCGCTGGGGCTGACGGTGTTCCTGGTCACCCATGATCTGGACACGCTCGCCGCCTGCTGCGACCGCATCGCGGTGCTGGCCGAAAAGCGGGTGATCGCCACCGGCACGATCCCCGAGCTGCGCCGGCTGGCGCATCCCTGGGTGCACGCCTATTTCAACGGCCCCCGGGCGCGGGCCGCCTTTGACCAACCGACCGGCAAGGAGCTGTAGGCGATGGAGACGCGGGCGAACTACCTGTTGATCGGCAGCTTCGCACTGGCCGGCTTTGTCGGGCTGCTGCTGTTCCTGATGTGGTTCGCGGGCCATGAATCGAACCGGCAATACGACTATTACCAGGTCGTGTTTCCCGAAATCTCGGGCATCTCGGCCGGGACGCAGGTGCAGTTTTCCGGCGTGCCGGTCGGGCAGGTGGTCGATCTGGCGCTGGACCCCGACGGGCGGGTCCGGGTCCAGCTGGAACTGCGCCAGGATACGCCGGTCCGCCTCGACAGCGTGGCCACGATGGTGCCGCAGGGGATCACCGGGCTGTCGATCCTGTCGGTGTCCTCGGGCAGCCCGTCCGCGCCGCTGCTGAGAGAGACCACCGATCAGCCGGTGCCGGAAATCCGCTCGGGCCGGTCGATGCTGGAATCGATCACCGACAGCGCCCCCGAGATGGTCGAGCAGTTGTCGGACGCCGCCACCCGGCTGAACCAGATGCTGGGCGACGAGAACCGGGATCATGTCGCCAGCATCCTGCGCAACGTCGATGGCGCGACGGCAAAGCTCGACACCGCGCTGGAGGACATCGCCGCGGCGACCTCGGGGCTGGCCGCGGTCGGCACGACGCTGCGGGACTTTGCTGCCCAGTTCGACGGCGTGGCCCCAAAGGTCCGCGACGCGCTGGACAGCGCCAAGGCCGCCGGCGACCAGATCGCCCGCAGCGGCAAGGTCGTCGAGGACATGCGGCTGCCCGAGATCGCCGGCCAGGTCGAAGGCATCGCCGCCGATCTGCGCGCCATGCTGGGCAGCGAGGATGCCGCGCAGCTGCCCCGCAGCCTGTCGGAGACGCTGAAATCCGCCTCGGCGCTGCTGAGCGACCTGCATGCGAGCGGCTCGGCGCGGAACCTCAACGAGATGATGCTGTCCTTCCGCCGCGCCGCGGACGGGATCACGACCGCCGTCCAGCCCGCGGCCGCGCATGTCGCCCGGGCGGCGGCGGGGGTGCAGTCGGTCGCGGCGGGGCTGGGCGATCGCGGCGCGCTGCAGACCGACCTGCGCCGCGCGGCGCGCGAGATCGCCAACGCTGCCGCCGCCGTGCAGTCGATGGCGCGGACCATCGAGCGGCAGCCAAACTCGCTGATCCGGGGGCGCTAGGCGGACGCCTGTGTGCGGACGCGCGGCAGGTCAACATGCCGCGGGTATGGACGACGACGATCATCCCACCCACCAGCAGCTGATCCGTGCCGGGCTGCACCTGTTTGGCACCCCAGGGCTATGAGGCGACCTCGACCCGCGCCCTGGCGGCGCGGGCGGGGACCAACATCTCGTCCATCGCCTATCACTTCGGCGGCAAGGACGCGCTGCGTCTGGCCTGCGCCGATGCGGTGGCGGCCGCGATCGGGCAGGTGGCCCAGGCGCTGCCGGTGCAGGCGGCCGCGCTGGACCGCGACCGCGCGCGCCGGGTCCTGCGGCGGCTGATGCGGCGGCTCGTGACGTTTCTCGTGACCCCGGCGGCCGCGGATGTCGTTGGATTCCTGCTGCGCGAACTGGCCGACCCCGCCAGCCGGGTGCTGGACCGGCTGTACGATACCCTGATCGAACCCCGCCACCGCGCCCTGTGCGCGGTCTGGGGGGTCGCCACCGGCCAGGACCCTGACAGCGAGGACACGCGGATTGCGGTCTTTTCGCTGGTCGGGCAGGCGGCCTATTTCCGCCTGGCCGCGCCGCTGGTGCAGCGGCGGATGGGCTGGGCCGGCTATGCGCCGCGCCAAGCGCGCGCCATCTCGCGCCGGCTGCTGGCCAATCTCGACGCGATGCTGAGCGACAGCGATGGCTGGCCTGGTCTGCATCCTGCCGCTGATCTCGGCGCTGATGTCGGCCTGCGCCCCGCCGCCGCCGCTTGCCACCGGCTATGTCGAAGGCGAATACGTCCAGGTCGCGCCGCTGGTCGCGGCCCGGGTCGGCGATATCGCGTTGCGGCGGGGGGACCGGGTGGCGGCGGGGCAGCTGCTGGCGCAGGTCGAAACCGCCGACGCGCAAGCCGCGCTGGACGCCGCCGAGGCCGGGTTGCAGCGCGCGGAATCCGAACTGGCCGACCTGACCCACGGCAGCCGCCCCGAGGAACTGGCCGCGCTGCAGGCCTCGGTCACCGCCGCCCGCGACCATGCGGCCCGGCCCGAGGCAGACGCCACCCGCGAGGAACGGCTGAGCGCGCTTGGCTTCAGCTCTGCCGCGCAAAGCGCCACGCTGCGGGCCGCGGCCGACGTCGCCCAGGCAGCGCTGGCCGAAGCGCAGGCCCGGCTGGCCGCCACGCGCCTGCCGGCCCGTGCCGACCGCATCGCCGCCGCCCGCGCTGGGGTCGCCGCGGCCCGCGCGGCGCGTGACACCGGCCGCTGGCAGTTTGACCAGCGCAGCATCCGGGCCGACCGCGCCGGCGTCGTCACCGACATCATCCGCACCCCGGGCGAGATCGCGAGCCCCTCGGCCCCGGTCCTGACCTATCTGGCCTAGGGCGCCGTGCGGCTGCCGGTGTTCGTGCCCGCACCCGCGCTGGCCGCGCGGCGACCGCGCGCAACTGCTGGTCGAGGCCGACGCCACCGACCCCGCCGCCGCGTCGGGCGCGATCTCGACGCTCGAGACCGTGGCTGCCCGGGCGCTGGCCCGCGAACTGGGCGCCGCGCGTGCCGCGTCAGCCGTGACCGGGCCCGCCGGCCCCGAGATCATCGTCCATCGCCGCTATAACCCCGAGGGGCTGACGCAGATCAACATCGTGCCGGCCTGCTGGGGATCATCCTGCAGATGACGATGGTGATGATGACCTCGATGGCGCTGACCCGCGAGATCGAGCGCGGCACGATGGAAAACCTGCTGGCCATGCCAGTGACCCCGGGCGAGATCATGGTCGGCAAGATCACCCCCTTCCTTGCCGTGGGCGCGGTGCAGGTCGCCGTCATCCTGGTCGCCGCGCGGGTGATCTTCGACGTCCCCTTCGTCGGCGCGCCGGGTCTGCTGCTGGGCGGCGTCTTCCTGTTCGTGCTGACGCTGGTGCTGCTGGGCTATCTGATCTCGACCGTGTCGCGGACCCAGATGCAGGCGATGCAGATCTCGATCTTCGTCTTCCTGCCCTCGATCCTGCTGTCGGGATTCACGTTTCCCTTTCGCGGCATGCCGCATAGGGCGCGGTGGATCGGCGAGGCGCTGCCGGTCACCCATTTCCTGCGCCTGGTCCGGGGGGTGATGCTGAACGGGGCGGCGCCGGCGGATGTCGAGCCCCAGTTCGCCGCGCTGGCGCTGATTGTGGGGGTGGTGGCGCTGGCCGCGCTGAGCCGCTTCAAGCGCACGCTGGACTGACCCGGCCACCCTGCGGATCGCCGGCAGGCGGGTTGCCTTGGCTCCGCCGCGGGCTTAGGTCAGCGGGATTCAAGGAATTCCCCGATGTCCGATCCCGCCGATTCGGCACCGCGTCGTCTGCCGCAGGGCGAACTGATCGCGATGCTTGCCTTTCTGTTTGCCACAGTCGCGTTCTCGATCGACGCAATGCTGCCGGCGCTGCCCGAACTGGCGGCCCACCTGACCCCGCAGGACGTCAACCGCGCCCAGCTGATCCTGACCGCCTTCGTGGCGGGGATGGGGCTGGGGACGCTGTTCGCCGGCCCGGTGTCGGACGCCATCGGGCGGCGTCCTGCGATGGCGATCGGGTTCTCGATCTATCTGGCTGCCGCCGCCGCCGCAATCTTCGCGCTGTCGCTGGAACTGCTGCTGGCGGCGCGCTTCGTTCAGGGCCTGGGCGCCGCCGGGCCGCGGATCGTGGGCACGGCGCTGGTGCGCGACCTGTATCAGGGGCGCGAGATGGCGCGGATCACCAGCTTCGTGATGATGGTGTTCATGATCGTCCCGGCGCTGGCGCCCTCGATCGGGCAACTGTTCATCTGGGCCGCCGGCTGGCAGGGCGTGTTCGCCGGCTTCCTGATCTTTGGCGCCATCGGCTGGGCGTGGTTCTGGACCCGCCAGCCCGAGACCCTGCCGCCGGGACGCCGCCGGCCGTTGCAGCTGGCAACCTTGTGGGCCGGTATCCGCGAGGTGCTGAGCGATCGCGAGATCGTGCTGGCCACCATCGTCATGACGCTGGGCTTCGGGCAGATGTTCGCGCTGCTGAGCTCCGCTCAGCAGCTGTTCGGCGAGACCTATGGCAAGGCCGCGCATTTCCCTCTGTGGTTCGCGGCGCTTGCGCTGCTGTCGGCCTCGGGCACGGTGCTGAACGCGCGGCTGGTGATGAGCGTGGGGATGCGGCGGATGGCGCGGGGCGCCTATCTGATGCAGATCGTCGCCGCCGCCCTGTTCCTGGTCAGCCTGCAGATGGGGCTGACCGGCAACGTGGCTTTCGGGGTGTTCTTCGCCTGGGCAGTCAGCGTGTTCACCATGGCCGGGCTGACCTTCGGCAACCTCAACGCGCTGGCGATGCAGCGCAAGGGCCATATCGCCGGGATGACCGCCTCGGTCGTGTCGGCGCTGTCGACGCTGGGCGCGGTGATGATCGCGGCGCCGGTAGGGCTCGCCTTTGACGGAACCGCGCAGCCCGCGGCGATCGCGGCGCTGGTCTGTTCGATCGCCGCCTGGACGCTGATGGGGCTCATGCGGCGCTGACCGGCCCCGGGGGCTTCGCGCCCCCGGACCCCCGCGGGATATTTGAGCAAAGAAGAAGGGGTTTTCGGGAGTGGTGCGGTTGACTTGGGGTGGTGCGCGGCTATAAGCGCCGCTTCCATTGGTGTTGGTGGACCCCGCAAGGGGAAGCCTGTCGGGGCGCAAGCCCAGAGGACAACGCCCTTTTGAAACACACAAAAGGAGATCAGCTGTGACCAAACGCACGTCTGCCAAGTACAAGATCGACCGCCGCATGGGCGAGAACATCTGGGGCCGCGCCAAGTCGCCGGTCAACAAGCGCGAATACGGCCCCGGCCAGCACGGCCAGCGCCGCAAGAACAAGCTGTCGGACTTCGGCACCCAGCTGCGCGCCAAGCAGAAGCTCAAGGGCTATTATGGCGACCTGACCGAAAAGCAGTTCCGCCGCATCTATGCCGAGGCCGAGCGTCTGCGCGGCGACACGGGCGAGATGCTGATCGGCCTCTTGGAGCGTCGTCTGGACGCCGTGGTCTATCGCGCCAAGTTCGTCCCGACCATCTTTGCCGCCCGCCAGTTCGTGAACCACGGCCATGTCACCGTGAACGGCCAGCGGGTGAACATCGCGTCCTACCGCGTCAAGGAAGGCGACGTGGTCGCGGTCCGCGACAAGTCGCGCCAACTGGCGATCGTGCTGGAGGCCGTGGGCCTGGCCGAGCGTGACGTGCCGGACTATCTGGACGTCGACCACAACAAGATGACCGCGACCTTCGTGCGCACGCCGGCGTTGGGCGATGTACCCTACGCGGTGCAGATGGAACCGAACCTGGTCGTGGAATATTACGCCAAGAACTGATCCGGACGGGATCGTTGCAGTCACGGCCGCCCGATCGGGCGGCCTTTTTTCATGTCCGGCCGCCGAGAGACGATAACATTGTAATCATCGAAAAATAGCCGGCAGGGCAGGGTTCGGCTATGGTCCGCGCAGGATGAGGGCGTTTTGCGACGGATGACGATGGCGACAATACGGTTCTTCAAACCCACCGATCTGGTCGGTCTCGCCGCGGAGACAGTGGCCGATCACGCAGACTGGGTATGGGGATCGGTGGCGATCAACTAGTCGGGCATCTGCACGGTGGGGCGGGCGCGGACCGGTTCCAGTTCTTCGCCGGCCACGGCGTCGATCTGATCGCCGATTTCCAGAACGGCATGGACAAGATCGATTTCTTCTCGGGGCCCAGGCGGTTCGAGGATCTGGCGTTCGTGCAAAGCGGCGCGAACACCGTGATTCAGCACGCCGGCAGCCGGATCATCGTCGCCGATGCCGACGTGGGAGAGTTCGATCGCAGCGATTTCTGGTTCGGCTGACGCCACGCAGGCAGACGCGGCGTTGACAGCGGGGCGCGGTCTTTCCAAGGGTGACGGGATGACCACGCCGCTGTTTCCCGCCCCAGATCTTCCGCGCCCCGACCACCCCCGACCGGACGAGGCGCTGATCGTCGACGTCCCCGGCTATGACGGGCCGCTGGACCTGCTGCTGACGCTCGCGCGGACGCAGAAGGTCGACCTGATGCAGATCAGCGTCCTGGCGCTGGCCGAACAGTATCTCGCTTTCGTGGACGAGGCGCGGACGCTGCGGATCGAACTCGCCGCCGATTACCTGGTCATGGCGGCGTGGCTGGCCTTCCTGAAATCGCGCCTGCTGCTGCCCCCCGATCCCGACGCCGAGGGTCCGTCGGCCGAGGACATGGCGGCGCATCTCGCCTTTCAGCTGGAACGGCTGAACGCGATGCGGGATTCGGCGGCGCGGTTGATGGGCCGGGCGCGGCTCGGGCAGGACCGCTTTGCCCGTGGCGCCCCGGAAACCGTCGCCCGGACCCGGACCATCCGCTGGCAGGCGGGGCTGATCGACCTGATGCAGGCCTATGCCCGGCTGCGCACCCGCGACGAATTCCGCCCCTATGCCTTCGATCGCCGCGACACCTGGACGCTGGAACAGGCGCTGGAATCGATGCGCCGGCTGATCGGCTACGCAGGCGAGTGGACGGACCTCATGCAGTTCCTGCCCGACGGCTGGTCCGGGACACCCGCGCGCCGCCGCTCGGCCACCGCCGCGACCTTTGCCGCCTCGCTGGAACTGGCCAAGCAGGGCCGCGTCGAACTGCGCCAGGCCGAGACGTTTGCGCCGATCTCGCTGAGGCTGCGGTGACCGACGAGGTGATCCCGTTTCCGCCGCCGCCGCTCGACGTGCAGGAACGCATGGTCGAGGCGCTGCTGTTCGCCAGCGCCGCGCCGATGACCCAGCGCGACCTCGCGGCGCGGATGCCCACCGGCAGCGACCCGGCCGAGGCGTTGCGGCTCCTCGGCATCCGCTATGCGGGGCGGGGGGTCGAACTGGTCCGCGTCGGCGACGCCTGGGCCTTCCGCACCGCCGCCGACCTTGGCTTCCTGATGCAGGACGAGGTCGTGGAAACCCGCCGCCTGTCCCGCGCCGCCACCGAAACCCTGGCGATCGTCGCCTATCACCAGCCCGTCACCCGCGCCGAGATCGAGGAGATCCGCGGCGTCGCCGTCAGCCGCGGAACGCTCGATCAGCTGATCGAGATGGGCTGGGTCCGCCTCGGCCGTCGCCGCCAGACTCCGGGACGGCCGGTGACCTTCGTGGTGACCGACAGCTTCCTCGACCACTTCGGCCTGGGCTCGACCCGCGACCTGCCGGGGCTGACCGAGTTGCGGGCCGCCGGCCTGCTCGATTCGCGCCCGCCGCTCGCCGATGCGCCGGGGCTTGCCGAGTCGGCCGAGGATGCCGATATTCTGCCCGGAAACGAGCCGGGGGACGACCTCTTCGGCGATTGAGGACAATGTCATGAGCCTGAACAGCATCGTCAACCAGTTCGGCCGCATCCTGACCAACCGGCTGATGAACTGGGGGATCAACAAGGGCATCGACGTCGCAAGCCGGCGCGGCAGCAAGCCGGATGCGCCGATGACCCCGCAGCAGCGCAAGCAGGCGCAGGCGAACCGCGAGGCGGTCAAGCGCGCCCGCAAGGCCGCCCAACTCGTCCGCCGGATGGGACGCTGAGCTTTTCTTCTTTGCCGAAATATCCCGGGGTGAGGCGCGGCACGCGCCGAGGGGCAGCGCCCCTGGGCGGCGTCCGCTACCGGAACTGCTTGGCCAGCTTGAGTCCCTGGCCCTGGTAATTCGACGCGATCCCGGCGCCGTAGAGGCGGTCGGGGCGCGCTGCCATCCGTTCATAGACCAGCCGCCCGACGACCTGCCCGTGTTCCAGGGCAAAGGGCGCCTCGTGGCACCGCACCTCGAGCACGCCGCGCGCCCCGCGGCCGGCGCTGCCGTGGCCGAAGCCGGGGTCGAAGAAGCCCGCGTAGTGCACCCGGAACTCTCCCACCATCGCGAGATAGGGGGACATTTCGGCGGCGTAGTCGGGCGGGATGGCGACAGCCTCGCGGCTGACGAGGATATAGAAGGCGCCGGGGTCGAGAATCAGGCGGCCGTCCCCGGTGCGCAATTCGTCCCAGAAATCGCGCGCGTCATAGGCGCCGACCCGGTCCAGGTCGATCACCCCCGTATGCGGCCGCGCCCGGTATCCCACCAGATCGCCCGCGGCGGGCCTCAGATCGACGGAAAACCCAAGGCCCTGGTCGATCAGCGGCGCGCCGTCGACCAGCGGATCGGCACCGTGCAGCGCCACCAGCTCGGCGTCGTCCAGGACCGCCTGCCCGCGCCGCAGGCGCAGCTGGTTCAGCCGCATGCCCGGGCGCACCAGCACCGAAAAACTGCGCGGGCAGATTTCCGCATATAGCGGCCCGTCATAGCCGTCGGGCAGGCGGTCGAATTCGGTGCCGTCGTCGGTGACCAGCCGGGTCAGCAGATCCAGCCGCCCGGTCGAGGATTTCGCGTTGGCCACCGCCTCGATGCCCTTCGGCAGGCTCAGCCGCTCGACCAGCGGGACCAGATAGACGCAGCCTTTTTCCAGCACCGCGCCCTGGCTGAGGTCCATGCGGTGCATCTCGAAATCCGGCAGCCGTTCTGCGACGCTGCGGCCGCGCCCGGCCAGGAACGAGGCGCGCAGCCGCGACGCCGTGGTCCCCAGCCGCAGGTCGATGCTGGCCGGCTGGATCTGGTCCGGGGACAGGTCGATCGGCGCGCGGATGGCACCAGCGTCGATCAGCTCGCGCAGGGCGCGGTCGGGAAGAACGCCGTTCACATCAACCCCCTGCGGATATGCAAACGCCCACCCCGAGGGGTGGGCGGTTCGTGTTGGTCGGGCCGGCGAGATTCGAACTCGCGGCCTTCCGCCCCCCAGACGGACGCGCTAACCAGACTGCGCCACGGCCCGACGCCGGCCATATAGAGCGAAGGCCGCGGGCAGCACAAGGGGTCGGGCCGGCGATTTCCGCGACGGGCCGCATGGGCGAAGGAAGGTAGGGGACCGGCATCCGGATCGCGGACGCTCAGGCTTCGGGCGTCGCCACTGCCGCGTGGACTTCGCGCAGCGCGGCGGCAAGCGGGCGCGCCGCAGCGGGCAGCGGCGTCTCGCGGCGCCGCAACGCGCCGGATGTGGCGCACAGCCGCGACAACCAGACGACGCGCTCGGGCGGGTCGACCGGCGTGGGTGCGGCGGCGAGCGGGGGCTCCAGGTCCGGAAACAGCGGCAGCGTGTGGGATGCGGCCTCAGCGCGGGGCGCCCGCACCCGCCGCGCCGGCCCCGGCGTCACTGATTTCGGCAAACCGGCCGAGGCGGGGGCGAGGTCGGCGTCGGGGGCCGTCACCGCGGATGGCGCTTTCGCCTGCGCGGGCAGCACGTCCTCTGCCTGCAACCCCAGCTTTTCGGCAAGCCGCAGCCTGCCGCGGGCCCGGAACGACGCGCCGCGGTCCTGGGCGATCAGTCGTCGCGCGCCGCGGATCGTCAGCCCTTCCTCGCGCAGCGCCTCGCAGATGCCGGCCGCCAGCAGCACGTCGTCCAGCCGGTAATAGCGGCGGCCGTCGGGCCGCTTGACCGGGTTGAGCGTCGGGAACTGGGTTTCCCAATACCGCAGCACATGCGTGGCCACGCTGACGAGGCGCGATACCTCGCCGATGCTGCGGAACGCGTGCGGCGACTTGGTCATGCCTGCTTGTTGCCCGCCGCGACGCGATCCTTCATCAGATGCGAGGGGCGGAACGACAGCACGCGGCGCGGGGTGATCGGAACCTCTTCGCCGGTCTTGGGATTGCGGCCGATGCGTTCGTTCTTGTCGCGCACCGAGAAGGTACCGAAGGACGAGATCTTGACCTGCTCGCCGCGCACCAGCGCGTCCGACACGTGGCCGAGCACGCTTTCGACCAGCTGGGCGCTTTCGTGGCGGGACAGGCCGACCTCACGGAACACCGCCTCGGCTAGGTCCATCCGGGTCAGGGTCTTTTCGCTCATCACGAGGCCTTTCCTTGAGGGTAGAGTTCGGCGCGCAGGTTTTTAAGTCAACCGTGGCGCGCGGACGGGGTTCCGGACAGTCGCATCAAAAACAACCGGTTCGGCGGCCGACTTGCGCGGCCGGCCGCCGCTTCCTAACTTTCCCGGACCACCGTGCGGATCACGGTGTGGGAACGGAGGCAAGGCGCATGGCCGGCGGTTGGGCGACGGACGGGGCGGTGAACGAGCAGATCGAGATCAGCACCGAGGAGGCGCTGGCCCGGGTGCGGATGCGCGCGCGAGCGGGCGGCGAGAGCCTGGCCGAATGCGCCGACTGCGGTGAGCCGATCCCCGAGGCGAGGCGGCTGGCGGTGCCCGGGGTCACGCTGTGCATCGCCTGCCAGACCGAGGCCGACCGCTCGTTCCGGCCGGCGGGCGGGATCAACCGGCGCGGGTCGAAGGACAGCCAGTTGAAGTGAGCCGGGAAGGCCCGGCGAGTCTGCCGCACGAGGCAGCGCGTGCCTCGCTGACCAGCGTCCCCAGGGCGACCTTTTGGCGGCCATCCGCGTCGAAATTGCCGCGGTCGAGCCAGCGGCGATAGGCGCGGTCCAGCCCCGGCCACTCGGCATCGGTGATCGCCCACCAGGCGGTGTCGCGGTTGCGGCCCTTGACGATCATGTGGTTGCGGAACGTCCCTTCGTAAGTGAACCCATAGCGTTCGGCGGCCCGCATCGAGGGCGCGTTCAGGTCGTTGCACTTCCACTCGACGCGCCGATAGCCCGCCTCGAAGGCCCAGCGGATCATCAGCATGATCGCCTCGGACGACTCCGGGGTGCGCTGCATCACGGGCGCGATCTGGATGTGGCCGATCTCGATCACGCCGTTGGCGCGGTCGATGCGCAGGAACGAGGCCACCCCGCCGATCCGGCCCGTCCGGTGATCCCGCATGGCGTAGAACACCGGGTCGGTCCCGGCGGCCATCGTGTCCTGCCAGCGCCGATAGCTGTCCAGGTCGTCGAACGGCCCATAGCCGAGATAGTCCCAGACCTCGTTCGCGCCGCGGTTGGCATCGAACAGGTCCGCCGCGTGGCGGGTGGCGTCGAGCCGTTCCAGCGTCACGAAGTCACCGGTAATGACCGGATCGTCCGGCGCAGGCGGTGGCTGGAACCCCGGGACCTCGGCACCTATCGCTGTGGACATCGACTGACTCCGGCGGTGGGGCGGATCGGGCGGTGCACCGCGTCACCCTGCCCCGGGCGACCATCGGGCGCTTTCTTCCGGCCCGCAAGGGGGCCTACATCGCCCCCGCCGCCAGCCGGTCCTGCACCAGCCCGCTGATCCGCGCGAGATCCGCCGCCAGCGCCCGGCCGGCGAAGTGGTCGCGGGCAAGTGCGGTCGCCGCCTCTTCCAGCGGCTCGTCGCGGGCCGACCGGGCGACCCCTGCGAGGAAACGGGCGATGTAGTCGATGGCGGTCGTGTCCGACGCCGCCGACAGCACCTCGGCCACGTGGGCGAGATCGTCGCGCAGCGCGCCGCGGTCGGGCTGGATGACGTCGGAATTGACCACCCGCAGGCCGGTCGGCTGCGCCTCGGGCGGCAGCGAGGACAGGATCAGGTGCTGGAAATGGGCAATGCTTTCGACCGGCTTGGTCAGGAACCCGTCGGCGCCCGCTTCCATCGCGGCGGCTTCGTTGTCGGGATTGCCCGACATCCCCAGCACCACCGGCACGCGCGGCCGCAGCGCCGCCATCCGGGCGATCAGCTCGGCCCCGTTCCCGTCCGGCAGGCCCATGTCGACGATCACCACCGCCGGGCGATAGGTCTGCAGGTGGCGGGCGGCCGTGCGCAGGCTGTCGGCGCGGCGAATCCGCGCACCCGAGCGCAGGCACAGCAGGCGCACCGCTTCGGACGCAAAGCGCGAATCCTCGACGACGAGCACGGTCAGTCCGGTCAGCGGGCGGCCTGGCAGGGCCGCGCGCCACAACGGCACCGCATGGTCATTGGCAGTCTGGTCGGCATCCATGGCGCTTTCCCCTCGAATCGCTCATCTCTCGAGGCTAGCGCCGCGTCCCTAACGAGCGGTTAATGGGCTTTTCCCCGGGGGCCGCCCGCTCTAAGGGATCTGAAAGCCAAGGAGACTGCCATGATCGGACGCCTGAACCACGTCGCCATCGCGGTGCCGGACCTCGAATCCGCCGCCGCGCAGTACCGGGACACGCTGGGCGCCACAGTCCGCGCGCCGCAGGACGAGCCCGATCACGGCGTCACCGTCGTCTTCATCGAACTGCCGAACACCAAGATCGAGCTGCTGTATCCGCTGGGCGAGACCAGCCCGATCCAGGGGTTCCTGGACAAGAACCCCTCAGGCGGCATCCACCACATGTGCTTCGAGGTCGAGGATATCCTGGCCGCCCGCGACACGCTCAAGGCATCGGGGGCCCGGGTGCTGGGGACCGGAGAACCGAAGATCGGCGCCCACGGCAAGCCGGTGCTGTTCCTGCATCCCAAGGACTTCAACGGCTGCCTGATCGAGCTGGAGCAGGTCTGATGTCGATCACCGGAGCGCTGGTGCTGTTCGCCACGCTGTTCTTCCTCGTCCTGTTCCTGCTGCTGCCCTGGGGCCACCGCAGCCAGGAGGAGGCCGGAGAGGTGGTGCCCGGCACCCCGGCCGGCGCGCCCGATCAGCCCATGATGACCAAGAAGGCGCTGATCGCGGCGGCGATCTCGGCGCTGCTGGTGCTGGGGATCTGGTGGGTCATCCAGCAGGGCTGGATCACTCGCGCGTGGCTGACCGAGTTCAACCGCCCCTGATCCGGCCTGTCTGGGCGCGGCGGGCGATCTCGGTCCGCGCGACGATGTGGAACAGGTGGGTAAAGGCCGCCGCGGCCAGCACCGGCACCACGATGTTCAGCACCGGCACGGTCAGCAGCAAGGCGACGCCCACGCCCAGGGCCGTGACCGCGCCCGACCGCCGGCGCCGCAGGATGTCGGCAGAGGGTCCGTCCAGATGCCGCTGGGCCGCCATTTGGAAGAACTCGCGCCCCAGCAACCAGCCATTGGCGCCATAGAACAGCACCGGCGCCAGCGGGCCGACGAAGGGCGTCAGCACCAGCACGACGATGCCCACGACAAGGACCGCGCCCAGGATCACGGCGGAATCCATCAGCCCGTCGGCAAAGTCGATGCCCTGGCCCGCGGGATAGCCGTGCGCCGCCTCGACCGTTTCGGCGACCTGTTCGGAAAACAGTCCCGCGAAGCCGGCGGCGACCGGGGCGGCGAGAAACAGGCTCATCAGCGGGAACAGCGCCAGCGAGCCCCAGGACAGCGCTTCGCCGAACTCGATCCGGCCCAGCCAGGGCACGGTGATCGCCTCGGGCCCCCAGGCGCGCAGCGCCCAGAAGGCCGCGAGTTGCAGCGCCACGAACAGGGCGAGCGTCAGCCCGATTCCCTTCGCCAGCACGCCGAAGACCCGCGGCCGCAGCAGGTCCAGCCAGCCCAGGGTCAGGGCGCGGGTCGCGGCGATCACAGGAAGCTCGTCCTGGCGGCCACGTCGGGGCGCGGGCGGTCGGGGACCTCGCCGTCGCCGCGCTGGCCGATATGGATCAGGCCGACGATGCGTTCGCCCTCACTCACGCCGAGATGGGCGCGGGCAAAGCCGTCCTCGGCGGCCGGCCCGCTGAGCCAGGCCGCGCCGTAGCCAGCGGCGAGCGCGGCGTTGACCAGCGACAGGCAGACCGCGCCGGCGGACAGGAACTGTTCCCATTCCGGGACCTTGGGGTGCGCCACCGGCGCCGACACCACCGCCACGATGAGGGGCGAGTCGAAGGCAGAGCGGGCCTTTTCCACCGCCGCCGCATCGCCGCCCCGGTCGCCGGCGTATTGCGCGAGCACGGGGGCCAGCCGGTCCAGCGTCGCGCGTTCCAGCACGATGAACCGCCAGGGTTCCAGCTTGCCGTGATCGGGCACGCGGGCGGCGAGCGTCAGCAGGTTCATCACCTCGTGCCGATCCGGCCCCGGCCCGCGCAGCATCCGCGGCGGATGCGACCGGCGATGGCGCAGGAAATAAAGCGTCTGGGGGTCGATATGCTGCATGGCGGCCTTCCGTCGGCAAACTGTCGCCTTGGCCATAGCCCGCCGCCCGGGCCAAGGAAAGCACGGCGGGTTGACCCGGCGCGGGCCCCGCCCCATCCCAGGCGCATGAGCAAGCTGCCCGATCTCACCGCCCGCGCCGTGCCGGGGCAGCGCATCGCGGTGCGCGTGACCCCGCGGGGTGGGCGTGACGCGGTGACGGTGGACGAGGCGCAGCAGGTTCATATCCGCGTGACCGCGCCGCCCGAGGACGGCAAGGCCAACGCTGCGGTGCGCAAGCTGCTGGCCAGGGCGATGGGCATCGCGCCGTCGCGGCTGACGCTGGTCGGCGGCGCCACCGCCCGCGACAAGCTGTTCCGCGTGGACTGAGCGGCTGAGGCCAGCCGGGGCCGTCAGCCGGGGGTGAGGCGATAATTCCCCTCGGGCAGGTTCAGCGCCGCGCGCAATTCGTCCAACTGCCGCAGGCTTAGCGTGACGCGGGCGACGCCGTCGCCCTGGGGCTCCATCTGTTCGACCACCACCCGGTCGTCGAAGGACAGGATCACCACGTCCTCGTGCAGCGGCCGCGCGCCCGGCTCGGCCTCGTCGACCAGGGTGATCACGGTCGCGTCGAATTCGTGTTCGATGGTGAACATGCTTTCTCCTGCCGTAGGACGCTGCACACCGGCAACAATCGCGTGAGCCCGCGGCCGCCGCAAGGGCGGCGCTTTGCAGCGGCGGCCGGGCGCTGTAGCGTGGCCACAAACGCATGGCGCGCCAACGCGCCGCAAGAGGGACGGGACGGACGATGACATCGCGCAAGGCCGCAGGGGCAAGGGGTCGGGAAATCGGGGGCGGGGCAGGGCGCGCCGCATGGCGCCGGTCCGCCCTGGTCGCGGCGACGGCGGCCGCGCTGGCCGGCTGTGCGCCCGTCGCGCCGGTCCCCGATGTCGGATCGGTCCAGGCCCCGCTGCCGGTGCCGCCGACCAACGCGCCGATACGCGCCGACACGCCCAACACGGCGCGCGGGTCGGCGATGGCCTTCGTCAGCGTGATCCGGTCGATGGAGCCCGCCGTCGAGCGGGAATGCGTCCAGCGCCGCCGCTCGCCGCTCAACTGCGATTTCCAGTTCGTCGTGGACGACCGGCCGGGGCTCGAGCCGAACGCGTTCCAGACCCTCGACAATGCCGGCCGGCCGATAATCGGCTTCACCCTGTCGCTGATCGCGGCGACGCGGAACACCGACGAGCTGGCCTTCGTCGTGGGCCACGAGGCGTCGCACCACATCCTGAACCACATCGAACAGAAATCCGGCGCGGCGACCGCCGGGGCGGTGATCCTGTCGGGGATCGCCGCGGCCTATGGCGCCGATGCGGCGTCGATCCGCGCCGCCCAGCAGATGGGGGCGCAGGTGGGGGCGCGCTATTATTCCAAGGACTGGGAACTGCAGGCCGACTATCTGGGCGCGATCGTGACCCTGAACGCCGGCTATGACCCGGTCCGCGGCGCCGAGTTCTTTGCCCGCATTCCCGATCCGGGCGACCGCGTCCTCGGGTCGCACCCGTCCCGCGCGCAGCGGCAGGCGCAGGTCGCGCAGGCGGTGGCCGACGTGGCGTCGGGCCGGGCACGCTGAACCGGGCGGCGCTCTGGGTGCGGCACTACGTCGCACCGTCCGAAAATGCGCCGCCGGACGGCTTGACGAGACTTGACGCAGCGACGCTCTCCGGGGCCTTGTGGCGCCGGCATCGGGCCGCGCCTGCGGCAGTGCCTCATTTCCTGGTTTAATTTCTTTCGCGTTGATCGGGTCGAACTCTCTCGGCCGGCGCGCCTCGCGCGTCCGGTCCGAAAAGGAGCCGTCGTGCTGGGTGTCATCCTGTGGAGCAATGCCGTCAGCCGGCAGGCGGTGATCTGGTGCGAGGATCACGGCCCGCTCGCCTACCTGGCGGGGCGGGTCGGCACCGCCGTGACCGGCGCGTGGCCCGGCGAGGGCAGCCTGGTCGAGGTCGAGACGATCACCGATGGCGGGGTGCGGCGGGTGATCCGCCTGACCCAGGTGGGGCGCGAGATCAGCCTGGCGCCCCGGCTTTTGCGCGAATGCGACGAGGCCGAACCGGAACGCCCGTCCTTCCCGACCGAATGACCGCCGCGGCCGCCGCGCCGGTCACGCCCCGCGCGACAGGGCCGCGATGCCGGTGCGGGCGACCTCGGCCAGGCCCAGCGGGCGCATCAACTCGGCGAAGGCGTCCAGCTTTTCCGACGTCCCGGTGATCTCGAAGACGAAGCTCTCCAGCGTCGAATCGACCACGTTGGCGCGGAAGATGTCGCTGATCCGCAGCGCCTCGACCCGCTTTTCGCCCGTCCCCGAGACCTTGAACAGGCCCAGCTCGCGTTCCACCGAGGCGCCCTCGACGGTCAGGTCGTGGACCTCGTGGACCGGGATGATCCGGCCCAGCTGCGCCTTGATCTGCTCGATCACCGCGGGCGTCCCGCGGGTGACCAGCGTGATCCGCGAGCGATGGCCGGTGTGGTCCACCTCGGCCACGGTCAGGCTGTCGATGTTGTAGCCGCGCCCCGAGAACAGCCCGATGACGCGGGCGAGGACGCCGCTTTCGTTGTCCACCACCACCGCCAGCGTGTGCCGTTCCTCGCCCGCCGCGTGATAGTCGCGCAGGTCATAGGCGGAATGGCTGGACGCGCCGCGTTCGATCTTCAATGCCGACATGATCGCCCCCTCAGACCAGAACCGCGCCGTCGGACTGGATGGCGGTGCCGATGTCCTCGGCCGCCTCCTGATCGCCCAGCAGCATCTCGTTGTGCGGCTTGCCCGACGGGATCATCGGGAAGCAGTTCTCATGCTTTTCGACCAGCACGTCGAGGATGAACGGCCCGTCATAGTCCATCATCTCGCGGATCGCGTCGTCGAGCTCGGCCGGGTCGCTGACCTGCCGGCCCTTGCAGCCGAAGGCCTCGGCCAGCTTGACGAAGTCCGGCAGGCTTTCGGACCAACTTTGCGAATAGCGCTCGCCATGCAGCAATTGCTGCCACTGGCGCACCATGCCCAGCCGCTCGTTGTTCAGGATGAACTGCTTGACCGGGGCGCGGAACTGAACCGCGGTGCCCATCTCCTGCATGTTCATCAGCCAGCTTGCATCGCCCGCGACGTTGATGACCAGCGCGTCCGGGTGCGCCACTTGCACGCCGACCGAGGCCGGCAGTCCGTAACCCATCGTCCCCAGCCCGCCCGAGGTCATCCAGCGGTTCGGCCCCTCGAAGCGCAGGTATTGCGCCGCCCACATCTGGTGCTGGCCGACCTCGGTGGTCACATAGCGGTCGCGGCCGGCGGTCAGCGCCTCGAGTCGCTCCATCGCGTATTGCGGCTTGATGACGCTGTCCGAGTTCCGGTAGCCGAGGCAGTTCCGCGCCCGCCACTGTTCGATCTGCGCCCACCATTGCTGGACGGCGGGGTTGGTCTTGCGGCCGCGCGATTTCCAGACCTTCAGCAGGTCTTCCAGCACATGGCCCACGTCGCCCACGATCGGCACGTCGACCCGGATCACCTTGTTGATCGACGAGGGGTCGATGTCGATATGCGCCTTGACCGAGCCGGGCGAGAAATCCGCCACCCGCCCGGTGATCCGGTCGTCGAAGCGGGCGCCGACGTTGATCATCAGATCGCAGTCGTGCATGGCCATGTTGGCCTCGTAAAGCCCGTGCATCCCCAGCATGCCCAGCCAGGACTTGCCCGAGGCGGGGTAGGCGCCCAGCCCCATCAGCGTCGAGGTGCAGGGAAAGCCCGTTGCATCGACCAGCTCGGTCAGCAGCTGGCTGGCGCCGGGGCCCGAGTTGATGACCCCGCCGCCGGTATAGAACACCGGGCGTTCCGCCTTTTCGATCAGCTCGACCAGCTGAGTGATGGCGGCGAGATCGCCCTTTTTCCGCGGCTGATAGCGCGGCGCCTCGATCTGCCGGGGGGCCAGGTAGATGCCCTCGGCGAACTGCACGTCCTTGGGGATGTCGACCAGCACCGGGCCGGGGCGACCCGAGGTGGCGACGTGGAAGGCCTTGTGGATCGTCTCGGCCAGCGCGTCGGTCTCTTTCACCAGCCAGTTGTGCTTGGTGCAGGGGCGGGTGATGCCGACGGTGTCGGCCTCCTGGAACCCGTCGGTGCCGATCATGAAGGTCGGGACCTGGCCCGACAGCACCACCAGCGGGATCGAATCCATCAGCGCATCGGTCAGCCCGGTGACGGCGTTGGTCGCCCCGGGCCCCGATGTCACCAGCACCACGCCGGGCTTGCCGGTCGCGCGGGCATAGCCCTCGGCCATGTGGACGGCGCCCTGTTCGTGGCGCACGAGGATGTGCTGGATGTCGTTCTGCTGGAAGATCTCGTCATAGATGGGCAGGACCGCGCCGCCGGGATAGCCGAATACGGTATCGACGCCCTGATCCCTCAGCGCTTCGACCACCATTCTCGCACCCGTCATGCTTCGGGACATGTCCTCGACTCCATCCATGGAAAGCTTGCGGCAGGGCAGAAAAACTGCCGCTGCACCGCCGCAAACTAGTCAGGGCGCAGGATAGGGTCAATGCGGCGCAAAGCGAAAAGTGACGCAATTCGACCGCGTCCGCGCAACATTATTGCGCGGAACACGGGGCCGGGCGGGTCACTCCTGCGGCAGGTGGATGCGGGCGACCTGTTCGACGATCGGGTCGATTGCCAGCGGGTGGGTTTCGCCCTCGTGATCCTCGGGGCAGCCGATATCCTGCCAGACGCCGCCCTTGTAGATTTCCAGCGCGTCGAAGCCGGCCTTGTAGGCCATCTTGCGGCTGCCCGGCACCCAGTAGCCCAGATAGACATAGGGCAGGCCCGCATCGCGCGCCATCTCGACATGATCGAGGATCATCCACGTCCCCAGGCTGTCGGCGATCCGGTCCGGATCGTAGAAGCTGTAGACGAGGCTCAGGCCGTCATCCAGCACGTCGGTCAGGCAGACGGCGGCCAGCGGGCCGTCGCGGCGCGCGCGACCGTCCCGGGGCGGGGCGCGATATTCGAAGACGCGGGTGCGGACGGGGGTTTCCTCCATCATCGCGGCGAATTCGAAGATATCCATGTCGGCCATGCCGCCATCGGCGTGACGATGGTCGAGATAGCGGCGGAACAGGTCGAACTGTTCCTCGGTCGCCCAGGCGCTGGTGCCGCTGCGCACGAGGACCCCGTTGCGGCGGCGGACCCGGCGCTGGCTGCGCGAGGGGGCAAAGTCGCGGACCCGGATGCGCGCCGACATGCAGGCCACGCAGCTTTCGCAGCTGGGCCGGTAGACGACGTTCTGCGAGCGCCGGAAGCCCTGCCGGGACAGGGCGTTGTTCAGCTCGCGCGCCCGGTCGCCGGTCAGCGCGGTGAACAGCTTGCGTTCGGCGCGGCCGTGCAGATACGGGCAGGGTTGCGGCGCGGTGACGTAGAACTGGGGGGCCGAGGGCAGGGTATGTCTCATCACCACCCCGGCCGAAGGGGGACCGGCGGCAACGGACCGGAAAGGGCTGCGCGATTCTGGGCCATGCGACGGGGCGGATACGGGCCAAGCTGACGGGACAGGGGAATACTTCGGCGGACCCTAGCAACAGATTTGCGGCAGGAAAAGCTTTTGATCGCGCGCGCGCACCTTGCCCTGACGTTCCCGCGACCCGTTGACGGCATCCTTGCGGCGCTTAGGCTTCGCGCATGGATTTCGCCGCCCGCATCACCACCCGCCCCGTCCCCACCGACCCCGTCCGCGGCGCCCACGCGCGGGCCGCGGTCGCCCTCTCTGATCCCGCGCTGGCCGCCCTCATCGAGGGCGCCGCCGGGGCCAGCCCCTATCTGGCCGGCCTGATCGGGGCCGAGGCGGAGTGGCTGCCCGGCGCGATCGCCCGCGACCCGGCCCCCGAGGCGCTGGTCGCCGCCGAGACGGGCGCGATGGGCGATCTGTCGGCGACCGACCTGGGCCCGGCGCTGCGGCGGGCCAAGGGGAGGGTTGCGCTTTACGCGGCGCTGGCCGACCTGGGCGGGGTCTGGGACCTCGACGCGGTGACGCTGGCCCTGACGACGCTCGCCGACCGCGCCACCGACCTGGCCCTGCGTGCCCATGTCGCCGACGAACTGCGCCGCGGCAAGATGCCGGCCCCGCGCCTCGGCGCTAACCCGGATGCAGGCGGCATCTTTGCGCTCGCGATGGGCAAGATGGGCGCGCGCGAGCTGAACTATTCCTCGGATATCGACCTGATCATCATGTATGACGACGCGGCCTATGCGCCCGAGGACCAGCACGAGATCCGCGCCAGCCTGATCCGCGCCACCCGCAAGGCCGCCGCCACGCTGTCGGAACTCACTGCGCATGGCTATGTGTTCCGCACCGATCTGCGGCTGCGGCCGGATGCCTCGGTGACGCCGGTCTGCATCTCGGCCTCGGCCGCGCTGGCCTATTACGAGGCCGAGGGCCGCAGTTGGGAGCGCGCCGCCTATATCAAGGCGCGGCCCTGCGCGGGCGATCTGGCGGCGGGGGCAAGCTTCCTGGAGGCGCTGCGCCCCTTCGTCTGGCGCCGGCACCTGGATTTCGCCACGGTCGAGGACACTCACGACATGCGCCGCCGCATCCGCGACCACAAGGGCCTGCACGGGGACATCCGGGCACCGGGCCACAACATGAAGCTGGGCCGCGGCGGCATCCGCGAGATCGAGTTCTTCGCCCAGACCCGCCAGCTGATCGCGGGCGGGCGCGACCCCGACCTGCGCTCGCCCCGCACGGTGGACGCGCTCGCCGCGCTGGCCGCCAAGGGCTGGATCCCGGACGAGGTCGCGGCGGAACTGGCCGCCCATTATGCCGAACATCGCCGGATCGAACACCGCATCCAGATGGTGAACGACGCCCAGACCCACACGCTGCCCGCCACCCCCGGGGCGATGGTGAACGTGGTCAACCTCGACGGCGCGGACGACGTGGGCGCCTGGTCGCGCCGGCTGGAGGTGCGGCTGGCGCGGGTCGAGGACCTGACCGGCGATTTCTTCGCCCCCGACGCGGCAGGCGAGGATCGCCCCGAGCTGACCCCCGAACAGGAAGCGCTGGTGGAAAGCTGGCAAAGCTATCCCGCGCTGCGGTCGCCCCGCGCCCAGCAGCTGTTTTCCCGAATCGAGCCGCGGATCCTGAACGCGCTGTTCCGGGCCGCCGATGCCGCCGACGCGCTGGGGCGGTTCGACCGCTTCCTGCGCGGCCTGCCGGCCGGGGTGCAGCTGTTTTCCATGTTCGAATCGAACCCCTCGCTGATCGACCTCGTGGGCGATATCTGCGCGACCTCGCCAGCGCTGGCCGGCTATCTCGCGCGCCACCCCGAGGTGCTGGACGCGGTGCTCGCCGGCAGCTTCTTTGCCCCCTGGCCTGGCGATCAGGGTCTGCGCGAGGCATTGTCGGAGCTGCTGGACCAGACCCTCGCCGCCCCGCAAGGTGGATACGAACGCGCGCTGGATGCCGCCCGGCGATGGGCGCATGAGTGGCAGTTCCGCATCGGCGTCCACCACCTGCGCGGGCTGATCGAGGCCGAGGAGGCCGGCCAGCACTATGCCGACGTGGCCGACGCCGCCGTGGCGGCGCTGGCCCCGGTCGTCGCGGCCGAGTTCGCCCGTCGGCACGGACCCCCGCCCGGGGCGGGGGCGGTGGTGCTGGGGATGGGCTCGCTGGGGGCGCGGCAGTTGAACGCCTCGTCGGATCTGGACCTGATCGTGATCTATGACCCGCTGGGCGCAGAGACCTCCGAGGGGCCGAAGCCGCTCGCGACGCGGTCCTATTACGCGCGGCTGACGCAGGCGCTGCTGACCGCGCTGTCCGCGCCGACGGCGACCGGGCGGCTGTTCGAGGTCGACATGCGGTTGCGCCCGTCCGGGCGGCAGGGGCCGGTCGCGACCTCGATCGAGTCCTTCCGGGCCTATCAGATGGACGAGGCCTGGACGTGGGAGCATCTCGCCCTGACCCGCGCCCGCGTGGTGGGCGTCATCCCCGGCGCCGACGCGGGCGCGGGCGGGCCGCTGGCCGCTCGGCTCGAGGCGCTGCGGGTCGAGGTGCTGGAAACCCGCGGCTCCGATCCCCGCGTCGTGCCCGACCTCGCCGACATGCGCCGGCGCATCTTTGCGGCCAAGGCTCCGGACGGGCGGTGGGAGGCCAAGGTCGGCCGCGGCCGGTTGCAGGACCTCGAGCTGCTCGCCCAGTCGCTGGCCCTGCGCACAGGATCACCCGCCCGGGGGGCCACGGCGCAGCTGCGCGCGGGCCAGCGGGCGGGGCTGGTGTCTCCGGCCGAGGCGCGGGAGCTGACCGACGCGCGGCGCTTCCTGTGGCGGTTGCAATGCAGCGGGCGGCTGCTGACCGACGGGCCGCTGGACATGGACCATCTGGGCCGTGGCGGGCAGGATTTCCTGCTGCGGGAGACCGGCGCCGACACGCTGGACGCGCTGTCCGCCCGGCTGGAGGCGACGGTCGAGGCCGCGGGCGCGATCATCGACGCGGCGACCGCCGAGCCTGCCCCGGCGGACTAGCGCGTCTCGCGCGGCCGCAGCGTCAGCCAGATCAGCGCGCTGCCGGCGAGGATCAGGAACGGCACCATCGCCATGTTCACCGCCGACCAGCCGGCCTGCGCCGTCCCGCCCGCGCAGCCCATCAGCCCGCCCGAGGACAGCGAGGCCAGGAACACTCCGCCGAACACCACGGCATCGTTCACGCCCTGGATCCGGCCCCGCTCCTCGGGGCGGTGGGCGGCGGTCAGCATCGCCGTCGCGCCGATGATGCCGAAGTTCCAGCCGACCCCCAGCAGGATCAGCGCCAGGTAGAAGCGGTCCAGCTCGACCCCGGTCAGCGCCACCCCGCCGGCCACGGCGAGGATCAGCAGGCCGGCCGCGACGACGCGGCGGGCGCCAAAGCGGGTGATCAGGTGGCCGGTGAAGAAGGCCGGGGCGAACATCGCGACGATGTGGGCCGACACCACGTTCGCGGCGTCGCCGGTGTCATAGCCGCAGCCGACCATCGCCAGCGGCGTCGAGGTCATCACCAGGTTCATCAGTGCATAGGCCACCATCGCGCAGATCATCGCGACGGCGATTTCCGGCGTGCGCAGCAGCTCGCGCAGGCTGCGCCCCCTGGGGGCGGCGGCGCTGTGGCTGGCTTGCGGCAGCACGGGGATGCGCAGCAGCGCATACAGCAGCGGCCCGATCATGTTCAGCACGATGATGGCCGCGAAGGTCATGGCGAAGGGCAAGGCGCTCGATTCCGCGGTCGTCCGCGCCATGATCGGGCCGGCGAGGGCGGAAAACAGCCCGCCGGCCTGCACCAGGCTGATCATCCGCGGCTGCAGCGCCTCGGGGGCGGTGTCGGCGGCGGCGAAGCGGTGGAAGCCCTGCGCCGACATGTAGGCGCCGATCAGCGTGCAGCCGGCGGTGAACAGCACGAAGCTGGCGGTCTGCAGGCCGATGAAGGCGATCGCCGCGCCGATTGCCGCGATGATGCAAGCCAGGGTGAAACCCGCCCGCCGCCCGTGCCGGGCCATGAAACCCGACAGGAACCGCGCCGACAGCGCCGACCCCAGCGTGACCATCGAGATCGGCAGCGTGGCGAGGCAGCGGCTGGGCGCAATCATCGCGCCTGCCAGCCCCGCGGTGATGAACACCATCGAGATCTGCGCGCCGATCAGCCCCTGCGCCGTCATCAGGACGGCGAGGTTGCGCCACGCGCGGGCGCGGTTCTGCGGGGTGTCCTCGACGGCGGCGGTCACGACGTCAGGCTCGCGGCCTCACGCGCCAGGGTTTCGATGCCGGCCCAGTCGCCGGCGCGCATCATGGCCTCAGGCGCAACCCAGCTGCCGCCCACGCACAGCACGTTCGGCAGCGCCAGGTAGTCGCGCGCGTTCTCGACCGAGACGCCTCCGGTGGGACAGAAGCCGATGCCGGGCAGCGGCCCGCCCAGCGCCTTGAGATAGGATGGCCCGCCCGCAGGGCCGGCGGGGAAGAACTTGAGCATGTCGAAGCCCATCTCGAGCGCCTGCATCGCCTCGGAGGCGGTGGCCGCGCCCGGCAGCATCGGCAGGGCGCATTTCTCGCAGGTCCCGATCAGGCTGTCGCTCATGCCGGGGGCGACGGCAAAGGTCGCGCCGGCATTGCGGGCGCGGTGGATGTCGTCGGCGCTGAGCACCGTGCCCGCCCCGACGACCGCGCCAGGCACGGTCGACATGGCGCGAATCGCGTCCAGCGCGACCGGAGTGCGCAACGTGACCTCGAGCACCGGCAGCCCGCCCGCGACCAGCGCCCGCGCCAGAGGCTGGGCATGGGCGATGTCGTCGATCACGATGACCGGGATCACCGGGGCACGGGCGCAGATGTCGCGCATGCGCGCGGATTGGCGGTCGGGGGTCATGGCGGGCCTCGTTCGCGGGATCGGCGCCAGCCTGCGCCGCGGCGACGGCGGGCGCAAGACGGTGCGACACCGCGCCGCTTGCCGCGCCCGCCTTTGCAGGCCCGCCCTCCGGGCCGCCCGTCAGCCGCCGAAGCTGCGGCCGCCGGTGCCGGTACGGGCGGTTGCGCCGGCGCCAAACCCACCGCGCTGAGACACCTGTGTGCGGGTCATCGGCGCCTTGCCGATTGTCGCTGGCGCCCGGTTGAACGTCGTCGCAGGCACCCGCCCCGCGCCCGTGTTGCTGGCGAAGGTCTGGTTGCCCGAGGGCGTCGAGAACCCGCCGGGCGTGCGCACCATCGGCTGGCTGAATACGCCGCCGCCGCGGCTGAGCATCGAGCCCATCATGTAGCCCACCAGAAGCGGCATGAAGCTGAACCCGCCGCCCTGCTGCTGCTGGGCGCCGCTTTGCGCCGGGTCGGCGCCACAGGCGCCCGCGCCGTGTTCCTGTTCGCACAACTCCCTGGATTCATAGCGGGGGGCGGTTTCCAGGTGTTCCTTTTCAGCCGCCGCGAACTGGGTCCGGCAATCGTCGGCGGTGAACCACAGCCCGTCCTTTTCGGACGCCGCGAGGCAGCTTTGCAGGTCGGGAAAGGCCTGGGCGTCGACCTTGTCATCCTCGCAGGCCGACAGCGCCATGACCGCCGTGCCGGCCAGCACCAGCGCGACGTGGCGGGACCGCTTGCGACGCGGCGAGGTCTGCGGCGGGACGCGCGGATCGGCTGATTGCATCGGATTATCCTTCGATGAAATGCGGCTTGAAGCGGGACAGGTTGTGGGTGATGCGGTCGCGGTCCTCGCGCACGCCAAGCCCGACGCAGCTTTCCCCCACGATCCACGCGCCCAGCACCGGATGGAAGCCGTCGAACACCGGCAGGGGCGCCAACGCCTGCACGACCATCGCGTGATGGGAATAGCTGTCGTCGGGCGCGCGGCCGGTCTCGCGGCCGGCCTCGGTGATGACGACGCCGGCGCCTTCGCGCGAAAAGATCGGCTTGGTGACATGGCCGCGGGCCAGCGCCGGTTCCGCCTCGGCGATGGCGGCGGCATGCGGGGTCGGCTCGCCGCGGCGGGCAGCCTGAACGTCGCTGGCGAAGAACGCCGGCAGCAGGTTGGGGTGGCCGGGGAACAGGTGCCACAGCAGCGGCAGCAGGCCCTTGTTCGACAGCACCGCCTTCCACGGCGGCTCGATGAAGCGGGTCTGCGAGGGCTGGAGATGGGCCGCGAAGTCGTCGCGCAGCATGTCCTCCCACGGATACAGCTTGAAGAGCGTGCCGATGACCCGGTCCTTGTCGTCGGTCAGCTGCCCCTCGTCGCTGACCCCGATCTCGGACAGGGCGGTGAAATGCGCTCCGAGGCCCGCCTCGCGCGCGGCCCAGGCCAGCGCCTCGACGGTGGCGTAATCCTCGGGGTTGTCGCGGTCGGCGGCGAAATGGACGTCCTCGCCCGGCGCGCAGATCTGCGCCCAGCGTTCCACCAGCGCCTCGTGGATGCGGTTGAACTGGTCGCTGTGCGGTGACAGCACGCCGGCATCGCGGCTTTCCTCGAACCACAGCCACTGGAACGAGGCGGATTCGTAAAGCGAGGTCGGCGTGTCGGCGTTGTATTCCAGCAGCTTCGCGGGGCCGCTGCCGTCATAGGCGAGGTCAAAGCGGCCATACAGCTCGGGTTCGCCATTCGCCCAGCTGCGCTCGACGAAGTCCCAATAGGGGCGGGGGATGTCCAGCCGCGTCAGCCATTCCTCGGAGGTGACGGCGTGGGCCACCGCCTCGCGGCACATGGCATGCAGCTCGGTCGCCGGGTCCTCGATGTCGTTCTCGATCTCGCGCAGGGTGAAGCAATAGGCCGAGGTTTCGTCCCAATAGGGCTCGCCGCCCATGTCGGCGAAGGTAAAGCCCAGCTCGGCCGCACGGTCGCGCCAGCCGGGGCGTTCGGGAAGAGATTTTTTCTGCATCTGGAGCGGCCCTGCGACGTCGGTTGGCCTTGCATGTGGCAAGCGCGACGCGGCGATGCAAGGGCGGCGATTCGGATGCGCAGGGGGGGAACGGCGCGACTTTGGCCTGCGGCCCGATGCGTTGACGTGGGGTTCGGACGCGACGCTCTTGCACCGACGGAGCTGGCTGGCTGGGACTGCTGGGGTGAATACGGCGCGATAACGGGGGCTTGGCGGGACCGTCGCTGCGGCCGGGAAGTGGTTAACAATGTTCTAACCGATAGCGCGACCCAATGCGGCGTCGGGCAACTGGCGGTTGTGTCGGGGCTAATGGCCGCTGCCCGGTTTTTCCGTCAGCGCGCCGCGGCGCGATCGGGCCTGACCCTCGCAAACCTTGAGGCTTTGATGCAGTCACGCATTGCCGCCAGCTTGAAAAGCTGGCTCGATACCGATCCGCCGCCCGCGGCAGAAACCGGGCTGCGCTTCGGCTACGGCCCCTCGGCCTCCGACCTGCTGGAGGACGTGAGAGCCGCCGCCCTTCACCCCCCGCAGGCAACCCAGGCCGAGGCGCGGCAGTTCCACATCGACTATAACGCCGGCGTCGGGCTGGAGCCCAAATTCTGGCGCGAGGCCGCGCTGGACTTTCGCCGCGGCGCCATCCGTCGCCGCATCGCGCTGGCGCTGACCTCTCCGGTCGGGTTCGGCGAGCGGGTGTTTTCCTTCTGGGCGGATCACTTCACGACCACGCCGAAATCCTATCAGGCGATGCCGCTGCAGGTCAGTCTGACCGACGAGGCGATCCGCCCGCATGTCGCGGGGCGCTTCGTGGACATGCTGAAGGCGGTCACGCTGCACCCGATGATGCTGATCTACCTGGATCAGAACCTGTCGGTGGGTGACCACTCTGTCTATGCGGCGGGCCGCACGGATAGCGGGCTGAACGAGAACCTTGGCCGCGAGCTGCTGGAACTGCACACGGTGGGGCTGGACGGCCCCTATGACCAGAACGATGTCCGCGAAACCGCCAACCTGCTGGCGGGGCTGATCTATCGGACCGGCCAGGGCACCATCTATGACGTCAGGCGCGCCGAGCCGGGGACCGAGACCATCCTCGGCGTGGATTATCCCGAGGACAGCGTTGCCGAGATTCACCGGCTGCTGGACAACCTCGCCGCGCATCCCGCCACGGCGCTGCACCTGGCGCGCAAGCTGGCGGTGCATTTCGTGGCCGACACGCCGCCGCAATCGCTGATCGATCGCATGGCCGAGGCCTATCTGGACAGCGCCGGCGACCTGACGGCGATGTACGAGGTGCTCACCGGCTCGATCGTCAACCGCAGCCCGGTGCCGCAAAAGCTGCGTCAGCCGCTGGAATGGATCATCGCCTGCCTGCGGGCGCTGGGTGTGTCGGGCGCCGATGTCGCGGCGCTGCCGGCCGATCTGTTCAACCGGGTCATCGTCGATTCGCTGGGTGCGATGGGCCAGCCCTTCGACCAGTGCGCCGGGCCCGACGGCTGGCCCGAACACGAGGACGAATGGCTCGCCCCGAACCTGATCGCCGCGCGGCTGGTCTGGGCGCGCAGCGCCCCGGAACAGATCCTGGCGGCGCTGGGTCGCCAGATCCCCGATCCCGCCTTGCTGATCGCGCGGCATTTTCCCCGGCCCTGCGGCCCGATGGTGACCTGGTCGCCGCGCGCCGAGACGGTCCAGTTCGGCGTCGCCAGCGTCCTGTGCGCGCCCGAGTTCCTGAGGAGATAACACGATGGACAATCACATCACCTGCGAAGGCGGTCTCGGCGACGATCTGGTGCATGTCGCCACCGCGCCGGGCGAGGCGCGGCTGGTCGTCATCAACCTGCGCGGCGCGATGGACGGGCTGGACGCGGTCCAGCCCTATGGCGATCCCGCGTTGCGCGCGCTGCGCGGCCCGGACCTGTCGGTCGGTCCCGAGGGCGGCGCGTTCGACCTGGACGGATTCTTCGCGCTGCACCCGGCGCTGGAAACCCTGATGCCGCTGTGGCGGGCCGGGCAGTTGTCCTTCATCCACGCCGTCTCGACCCCCTATCGCGACAGGCGCAGCCATTTCGACGGTCAGGACCTGCTGGCCACCGGCAGCGCCAATCGCGACCGGCCGGACCTCGACGACCGCAGCGGCTTCCTGAACCGGCTGGTCGCCTGCATTCCCGGCGCGACGCTGCAGCTCGCCTGGTCCAGCGGCGCGATGCGGCCGTTGATCGCCAACGGGCCGGCGCCGTTTTCCAACTGGTCGCCGACGACCCAACTGGGCCTGACCGAGGCCGATATCGGCCTGTTGCGCCACGTCTATGGCGCCGATTCGGGCTTTGCGCTGGCGCTGGAAAGCGCGGTGCTGTCCGAGGCGGCGCAGGGCGGCAAGACCGCCGCGCGGTCGGATGCGGCCTTCGTGGCCCGGCAGCTTGTGGCCGAGGCGCGGATCGCGACCTTCTCGATCGACGGCTGGGACACCCATGCCGGGCAGGCCGGGATCATCGCCGGCCGCTTCCGCCAGCTGGCGCAGGCGATCCTGACGCTGCGCGACGGGCTGGGCCCGGTCTGGGACAAGACCGTGGTGGTCGTGGTGACCGAGTTCGGACGGACCGCCCGGGCCAACGGCACCGGCGGCACCGATCACGGGACCGGCGGCGTGGCGTTCCTCGCCGGCGGTGCGGTGCGCGGCGGCAAGGTGCACGGGCGCTGGCCGGGGCTGACGGACCTGTATGCCGGCCGCGACCTCATGCCCACGGCCGATGTGCGGGACTATCTGGCCGCCATCTGCCACGCGCATATGGGGGTGCCGGCGGACCTGCTGTCGAACTTCGTGTTCCCGGGCGCGTCGGTGGCCTGCGGGCTGGTCGCCGCGTGAACTGGGCCGGGGCGAGGCGCGGACGCCCTCGCCCCGGTTTGCAGGGTGCCTCGGGCAGGGGGCTGCGGAGTTAACGACGACTTCGCGGCGCGCCGCTGGCGGTTCGGCGTGACGGCCGCTCCCGGTCTAGCGGCGCACGTCCGCGGCCGGTCGCGGGCTTGGGCGGCGTGGTCGCTGCGCGCTGCGATCTGACCGGCTTGTGAGCGTAGCTCTGCTACCCGCAGTGACATTCCGTGACCGCGGCCCGAGGCGCCGTTCGTGACGGCTGACCTGACCGATTGGACAGGTCGTGCCCGCCTCGCGCCGCGCGTTGGGCTCTGTCGTCGTTCACGGAAGTGCCCTTGGCTACCGGCCATAACAGATGAGAGTTTCGCCGCAACGGGGCCGGAGGTTGCGCCGCTCGACGGCGTACCGCTCGCTGCCCGCGGTGGGTGAAACTCCCAGTGCGGCATTGGAGCAGCTGAACCGCCACCTACGGCAAGTCACACGCGAGTCGCAGCTTTCCGGCGCTCTCGGCGGCCTGCGGCGTGCCATCATACGCAAGTCCGCGAATGTGCGCCTGCCGTGCCTCGCCGGTGCATCTCGCCGGACTGCGGGCTCTCGCCCCCGGTGCCATAGTTCGCCCTCAGCGACGCGCCCTCAGCGGCCCGCCTTAGCCGGCCGCGGCAGGTTCCTTCTTCGCCATCTCGGCGTGGATCTGGAGAGGCTTGGCGGCAGGGTTGTCCACCGCCTCCTCATTCACCACCACCTCGGTCACGCTGTCCAGGCCGGGCAGTTCGAACATGGAATCCAGCAGGATATCCTCCATGATCGAGCGCAGGCCGCGGGCCCCGGTCTTGCGCTTGATGGCGCGCCGGGCAATCGCCTTCAGCGCATCGTCGGTGAAGGTCAGCTTGACGTCTTCCAAGTCGAACAGCCGCTGGTACTGCTTCACCAGCGCGTTCTTGGGCGCGGTCAGGATGGTGATCAGCGCCTCTTCGTCCAGGTCGGTGAGGGTGGCGATCACCGGCAGGCGGCCGACGAATTCCGGGATCAGCCCGAATTTCAGCAGGTCCTCGGGCTCCAGCTCCTTGAACAGTTCGCCCACGCCGCGGTCGTCGTTTTCCTTGACCGAGGCGCCAAAGCCGATCGCCGTGCCCTTGTTGCGCTGGGCGATGATCCGGTCCAGCCCGGCGAAGGCGCCGCCGCAGATGAACAGGATGTTGGTGGTGTCCACCTGCAGGAATTCCTGCTGCGGATGCTTGCGGCCGCCCTGCGGGGGGACGCTGGCGACCGTACCCTCCATGATCTTCAGCAGCGCCTGCTGCACCCCTTCGCCCGACACGTCGCGGGTGATCGAGGGGTTGTCCGACTTGCGGGTGATCTTGTCGACCTCGTCGATATAGACGATGCCGCGCTGGGCACGTTCGACGTTGTATTCGCTGGCCTGCAGGAGCTTGAGGATGATGTTTTCCACATCCTCGCCGACATAGCCGGCCTCGGTCAGCGTGGTCGCGTCGGCCATGGTGAACGGCACGTCGAGGATACGCGCCAGCGTCTGCGCCAGCAGCGTCTTGCCGCAGCCGGTCGGGCCGATCAGCAGGATGTTGGACTTGGCCAGCTCGATGTCGGTCTTCGAGGAATGGTTCAGCCGCTTGTAGTGGTTGTGGACCGCGACCGACAGCACGCGCTTGGCGTGTTCCTGCCCGATCACGTAGTCGTCCAGCACCGCCATGATCTCGCGCGGGGTCGGCACGCCGTCGCCGGATTTCAGCCCCGAGGTCTTGGTCTCCTCGCGGATGATGTCCATGCACAGCTCGACGCATTCGTCGCAGATGAACACGGTCGGGCCGGCAATGAGCTTGCGGACCTCGTGCTGGCTCTTGCCGCAGAAGCTGCAGTAGAGCGTGTTCTTGCTGTCGCCGCCGGGCTGGTTCGCCATCGTCGTCATCCTTGCCTTTCAGAAGTCCCCCGGCCGGCGGACCGGCAAGGGGGGGCGGCAATGCCGCCCATCGGGCGGCGTCGCGTCCGCCCATGTTAGGGACCGCGCGCGGCAGTCACAATCCCGGTTTTCGGTCGAAAGCGACCGATCCGGGCCGGCCGCACCCCTTATGCTTCGGGGACGGCCTTGCCGCGATCGGCCAGGATCTCGTCAATGAGCCCCCACTCCTTGGCCTCTTCCGGGGACATGAAGCGGTCGCGTTCCAGCGCCTCTTCGACCTCGGCCAGGGTGCGGCCGGTGTGCTTGACGTAGATCTCGTTCAGCCGCTGCTTGAGCTTGGCGGTTTCCTGGGCGTGGATCAGGATGTCCGAGGCGGTGCCCTGGAACCCGCCCGAGGGCTGGTGGACCATGATCCGGCTGTTCGGCAGCGAATAGCGCGCGCCCTTTTCGCCTGCGGTCAGCAGCAGCGAGCCCATCGAGGCCGCCTGGCCGATCACCAGGGTCGAGATCCGCGGCCGGATATACTGCATGGTGTCATAGATCGACAGGCCCGCGGTCACGTATCCGCCGGGGCTGTTGATGTACATGCTGATGTCCTTGTTGGGGTTTTCCGCCTCGAGGAACAGCAGCTGGGCGCAGACCAGGGTGGCCATGCCGTCATGGACCGGGCCGGACAGGAAGATGATCCGTTCCTTGAGCAGCCGCGAGAAGATGTCATAGGCGCGTTCGCCCCGGCTGGTCTGTTCGACCACCATCGGAACGAGGTTGTTCATGTAGAATTCTGCCGGATCGTGCATCTGCGCCCTGTCGTTGCCTGATTTCGCCTGGTCTGATGGCGCGGTGCCTGATGCCGCGCCTGCCTGATTTCGATTCGCCACCGGACCCTGCCGACGGGTTCCCTCATACGGGCGAATGGTTGACAGAGTCTTAGTTACGGGCGACGTCGGCTGCAAGAGACGGGACGAATTGCGGGAAACCGGCTGATGCTGCTGATGGTGGGCTTGGGCAATCCGGGCGCAAGATATGCGGGAAACCGGCATAATGTCGGCTTCATGGCGGTGGACCGGATCGCTGCGGATCACGGCTTTTCGCCGTGGAGGCCGCGGTTTCAGGGGTCGGTCGCCGAAGGCCGGCTGGGGAACGCGCGGGTGACGCTGCTCAAGCCCGGCACTTTCATGAACCTGTCGGGCCAGTCGGTCGGCGAGGCGATGCGCTATCTGAAGCTGACCCCGGCCGAGGTGGTGGTCCTGCATGACGAACTCGACCTCGCCCCCGGCAAGGTCCGGGTCAAGCAGGGCGGAGGGCACGCCGGGCATAACGGACTGCGCTCGATCCACCAGCATCTCGGCGAGGCCTATGGCCGGGTCCGGATCGGGATCGGGCATCCAGGCCACAAGGACCGGGTGGCGGGCTATGTGCTGTCCGACTTCGCCAAGGCCGAGGCGGATCTGCTGGACGACATGATTCGCGGCATTTCCGACGGCGCGCCGGCGCTGGCCGAGGGCGACGCCGGGCGCTTTCAGAATGCCGTGGCGGCGCGGACGGCGCCGGCGCGCAACAGCGGCACGGCGCCGAGCGCCCCCGCGGGCGCCGCGACGCCCGCCCTGGTCAACAAGGCCCCCGAGCCCGCCCCCGAACCGCAGGGCCTTTCCGACAAGCTGCGCGCGCTTGGCGCGCGCTTTCGCTGACAGGAGGAGACATGGAACCGTCGCTCAACGTCCTTGGCACCGCGCTGGAGCCGTGTTCGGCGGACCCGCTGACCGGGTTCTACCGCAACGGCTGCTGCGACACGGGGCCCGAGGACCGGGGCAGGCACACGGTCTGCGTGGTCGTCTCGGCCGAATTTCTCGCCTTGTCGAAATATCTCGGCAACGACCTGTCGACGCCGCGACCGGAGTATCGCTTTCCCGGACTGAAACCCGGCGACCGCTGGTGCCTGTGCGCCGCGCGCTTCCTGCAGGCGGCGCAGGAATTCGCCGCGCCGCAGGTAGTGCTGGCGGCCACGCACATCCGCGCGACCGACATCGTGCCGCTGGAACTGCTGCGCGCCCATGCGGTTGACCGGGGCGCATGACCGCCTGACCGGGAGAGACCGCCGATGATCCGCCTGACCGCCGCTCTTCTCGCCGCCGCTCTTGTCGCCCCGCTGGCGCTGTCGGCGCAAGAGGTCGTTCCGATCCGGGCCGAGGACCAGGCCCGCCTGGACGGGCTGAATGCCGCCGCGGGCGAGGCGCTGCGGCAGGTGCTGGGGCAGGGAGACAGCCAGCAGATCGCCGATGCGACCCGTGCGCTGCGCGGTGCGGCGCAGGCCGCCGACAGCGACTCGGTGGCCGCGCTGGCGGGGGACTGGTCCTGCCGGATGACCAAGCTGGGCGGCAACCTGCCGGCGGTGTCCTATCCGCCCTTCCGCTGCCGCTTCGCGGCGATGGAGGGGGTGATGACCTTCGAGAAGCTCACCGGCTCGCAGCGCACGCGCGGCTTTCTGCGTAGCGACGGCGAGCGCGTCGTCTACCTGGGCTCGTCGTTCGTTCAGGGCGAGGAACCAAGGGCTTACGACGACTTCCCCGAAACCGTCGATCTTTCTGCCGGCGAGACGTTGCCCGATGTCGGGGTGCTGGAAGTCACCGGACCCGGCAGCGCGCGTATCCTGTTCCCGCGTCCCTATCGGGAGTCAGTCCTGAACGTGCTGACGCTGACCCGCTGAGCGGGCCGGACCGGGGCGCTGCACCGGACCCCGGGATATTTGGGACCGCCCAAAGCGCAGTGCCTCAGCCCGGGCCTCAGCCCGATATTTCAACGCCGAGGTGGCGGGCGACGGTGAAGATGTCCTTGTCGCCGCGGCCCGACAGGTTGACCACGATCAGATGCTCGCGGGGCAGGTCGGGGGCGATCCGGGCGACATGGGCGAGTGCGTGGCAGGGTTCCAGCGCCGGGATGATGCCCTCGGTCTCGCACAGCAGCGTAAAAGCGGCGAGCGCCTCGCTGTCGGTGGCGCTGACATATTCGGCGCGGCCGATATCGTGGAGCCAGGCGTGTTCGGGGCCGATGCCGGGATAGTCCAGCCCGGCCGAGATCGAATGACCCTCGAGGATCTGGCCCTCGGCGTCCTGCAGCAGATAGGTGCGGTTGCCGTGCAGCACGCCGGGGCGGCCGCCGGTCAGGCTGGCGCAGTGCTGCATGGTCGCGTCGACGCCCTTGCCGCCGGCCTCGACCCCGATGATGCGGACCGAGCGGTCGTCGAGGAACGGGTGGAACAGCCCCATCGCGTTCGACCCGCCACCGATCGCGGCGATCACGGTGTCGGGCAGGCGGCCCTCGGCCTCGGCCAGCTGGGCCTTGGTCTCGCGCCCGATGATGGTCTGGAAGTCGCGCACCATCGCCGGATAGGGGTGCGGGCCGGCGACCGTGCCGATGCAGTAGAAGGTGTCGCGGACGTTGGTGACCCAGTCGCGCAGCGCGTCGTTCATTGCGTCCTTCAGCGTCCCGCGGCCCGAGCGCACGGGGACCACCTCGGCCCCCAGCAGCTTCATGCGGAACACGTTGGGCTGCTGGCGTTCCACGTCATGGGCGCCCATGTAGACCACGCATTTCAGCCCGAACTTGGCGCAGACGGTGGCCGTCGCCACCCCGTGCTGCCCGGCGCCGGTCTCGGCGATGATCCGGGTCTTGCCCATCCGCCGCGCCAGCAGGATCTGGCCCAGCACGTTGTTGATCTTGTGGCTGCCGGTGTGGTTCAGTTCCTCGCGCTTCAGATAGACCGTCGCCCCGCCCAGCCGCTCGGTCAGCCGGTCGGCGCGATACAGCGGCGAGGGGCGGCCGACATAGTGTTTCCACAGGTCGTCCATCTCGGCGGCGAAGGCCGGGTCGGTCCTGGCCCTTTCGTATTCCGCCTGCAGGTCGAGGATCAGCGGCATCAGCGTCTCGCTGACGAACCGCCCGCCATGGATGCCGAAGCGGCCCTGGTCGTCGGGGCCGGTCATGAAGCTGTTGATCAGATCCTCGGCCATCGGCGCTCTCCTTCCGGGGTCAGAGCGGTTTCTTAAAGCCGATATGCGAGGGGGTAAAGCCGAGCCGGGCATAGAAGCGGTGCGCGTCGGTGCGGGTGGCGTTGGTGGTCAGCTGGATCAGCTGGCAGCCGGCGGCGCGGGCGCGGGCCTCGGCGTCGGCCATCAGCGCGGCGCCGAGGCCCCGGCCGCGCAGATCGGCGGCGACGCGGACTCCCTCGACGTGGGCGCGCCGGGTGGCGGTCAGCGACAGGCCCGAGATCAGCGTGAGCTGGTAGCGGGCGACGATGCGGCCGTCCTGTTCGGCGACGATCAGCCGGTTGCCGCCTTCGTCCTGCATGGCGTCGAAGGCGGCGAGATAGGGGGCGAGATCGGCGCTCTCGCGGCCGTGGCCCAGCACATCGTCGGCCAGCAGCGCGACGACGGCGGGCACGTCGACGCGGGTCGCCTCGCGCCAGATCACGGGGCGCCGGGTTCGCCGGCCGCCGCTGCGACTAAGGCGCGGATCAGGGCCGGGTCCTTGATCCCCGGCGCGCGTTCCACGCCCGACGAGACGTCCACCGCCTGCGCGCCGGTCAGCCGGATCGCCTCGGCAACGTTGCCGGGGGTCAGCCCGCCGGCCAGCATCCAGGGTTTGAGGAACCGCCGCCCGACCAGCAGTCGCCAGTCGAAGGCGATGCCGTTGCCCCCCGGCAGCGCCGCGCCAGGGGCGGGCTTGGCGTCGATCAGCAGCAGGTCGGCTGCAAGGCCGTAATCCCAGATCGCGTCCAGATCGGCGGCCGAGGCCACGCCCACCGCCTTCATCACCGGCAGCCCGGTGCGGGCCTTGACCGCCGCCACGCGGTCCGGAGTCTCGTGGCCATGCAGTTGCAGGATGTCCAGCGGCACCTCGGCCAGCACGCTGTCCAGCAGCGCGTCGTCGGGATCGACGAACAGCCCGACCCTGGCCATGCCGACCGGCACACGTGCCGCCAGCACCGCGGCGGTCGGTGTCGGGACGTGCCGGGGCGATCGGGGGAAGAAGACCAGCCCTGCGTAGCGCGCGCCGGCGTCGGCCGCGGCATCAACGTCCTCGGGCCGGGTCAGGCCGCAAATCTTGGCGACAGCACCCAAGGGAGGGGTGTCAGCGCGGCGCAGGCAGGGTGGTCTGCCCCGGCGCCGCCGGCGCAGGCGCCACACGGGGGGCGTCGAGGATCGCCAGCACCTCGTCGCGGGGCGCGGCATGGGTGGTGCGCAGTCCGCCGACCTCGCGTTCCAGCTGGCGCAGTTCAAAGGCGCGGCGGTTCGATTCCTGGCGCAGGTGGGATTCGCGCAGCCATTCCCAGATCAGACCCAGCACCATGCCGATCAGCAGCGACATCAGGATGACCAGGAACAGCGGCATCCGCGCCGACCAGGTGCCGCCAAGATACTGGCCGAACTGGCCCGGGAACAGGCTGACATCCACGATCTGGCGGTTGGCGAGTGCCACGGTCAGCAGCGAAATGGCCAGGACCGCGACGAACAGCATGCGAAGATAGCGCATAGATAGCTCCCTTTCGGCCTCGGGCCCCCCGCGGCCCCCCGGTTGTCCCGCAAGGGACTAGCCGCGCTCAGCCCTCGCTGTCCAGCCCGTTCAGCCGGTCGCGCAGCAGCTTTCCGGTCTTGAAGAACGGGACGTGCTTCTGCTCGACCTCGACGGCCTCGCCGGTGCGCGGGTTGCGCCCCATGCGCGCGTCGCGCCGTTTGACCGAGAAGGCGCCGAAGCCCCGCAGCTCGACCCGGTCCCCCCGGGCCATGGCCGCGATGATCTCGTCAAAGACCGTGGCCACGATGCGTTCGACGTCACGCTGGAACAGATGCGGGTTATCCTCGGCGATTTTCTGGATCAGTTCGGACCGGATCATGGCTAACCTGTTTTGTCGAATGTTCCGCGTCCCAGTGCACGGGACCCCGATGAGCGGGATCACAGAGGGCGGGTACGTTGATTTCCAACGCCACGCCGGCCGGATTGGTTTCAGAATTTTCTGGCAACCTCATGGGGCTGCACGCAAAAAGGCCGCCCCCGCGAAGGGGACGGCCCGGAATTTACGCCGAAAGCGGCCTCAGTTGCGGCTTTTCAACGCCGCGCCAAGGATGTCGCCCAGCGACGCGCCCGAGTCGGACGAGCCATACTGGTCGATCGCCTCTTTTTCCTCGGCGATCTCGCGCGCCTTGATCGACAGGCCCAGACGGCGGGTCTTGGTGTCGATGTTGGTCACGCGGGCATCGACGGTGTCGCCGACCGAGAAGCGCTCGGGGCGCTGGTCCTGGCGGTCGCGGGCCAGGTCCGAGCGGCGGATGAACGACTTGACGCCGTTATATTCCACCTCGATCCCGCCATCCTCGATCGCGGTCACGGTGACCGACACGACCGAGCCGCGCTTCACGCCATCGACTGCCTCGGTCATGGTGTCGTTTTCCAGGGCCTTGACCGAGAGAGAGATGCGCTCTTTCTCGACATCGACTTCCTGGACCACGGCCCGGACCATGTCGCCCTTGCGATAGTTCTGGATCGCGTCTTCGCCACGCTGGTCCCACGACAGGTCGGACAGGTGGACCATGCCGTCAATGTCGCCGTCCAGGCCCACGAACAGACCGAATTCGGTGATGTTCTTGACCTCGCCCTCGATGGGCGTGCCGGCGGGGTGGGTTTCGGCAAAGACTTCCCACGGGTTGCGCTGGGTCTGCTTGAGCCCCAGGCTGACGCGGCGCTTCTGCTCGTCGATTTCCAGCACCATCACGTCCACCTCTTGCGAGGTCGACACGATCTTGCCGGGGTGGACGTTCTTCTTGGTCCAGCTCATTTCCGAGACGTGGACCAGGCCCTCGATGCCGGCTTCCAGTTCCACGAAGGCGCCGTAGTCGGTGATGTTGGTCACCCGGCCCTTGTGGACCGACCCGATCGGGAACTTGTCGGCCACGGTGTCCCACGGATCGGACTGCAGCTGCTTCATGCCCAGGCTGATGCGGTGGGTGTCCTTGTTGATCTTGACGACCTGGACCTTGACGGTCTCGCCGATCGACAGGATCTCGGACGGGTGGTTGACGCGGCGCCAGGCCATGTCGGTGACGTGCAGCAGGCCGTCGACACCGCCCAGGTCCACGAAGGCGCCGTATTCGGTGATGTTCTTCACCACGCCGTCGACCACCTGACCCTCGGTCAGGTTCGAGATGACCTCGGCGCGCTGTTCGGCGCGGCTTTCTTCCAGGATGGCGCGGCGCGACACCACGATGTTGCCGCGGCGGCGGTCCATCTTGAGGATCTGGAACGGCTGCTTGAGACCCATCAGCGGGCCCGCGTCACGCACGGGGCGCACGTCCACCTGCGAACCCGGCAGGAACGCCACGGCGCCGCCCAGGTCCACGGTGAAGCCGCCCTTGACGCGGCCGAAGATGGCGCCGTCGACGCGCTCTTCCTTGGCATAGGCCTGCTCGAGCCGGTCCCACGCCTCTTCGCGGCGGGCCTTCTCGCGGCTGATCGAGGCTTCGCCGCGGGCGTTTTCCACGCGGTCCAGATAGACCTCGACCTCGTCGCCGATCTTGAGGCTGGCCTCTTCGCCGGGATTTGCGAATTCCTTGAGATCGACGCGGCCTTCCATCTTGTAGCCGACATCGATGATGGCCTGGCCCGCCTCGATGGCGATGACGCGGCCCTTGACGACCGAACCTTCGTCCGGGGTGTCGAGTTCGAAGCTTTCGTTCAGGAGGGCTTCGAATTCCTCCATGGTTGCGGCTTTTGCCATGCGGCTGTTCGATCCTTTGGTCACGGGTTACGGGCCGGGCGGTTGGCTCCGCCGGTCTGTTGATGCCTTCGGCAACGCGAAAGGGTCGCGGCATGATGCCCGACCCGGTCCGATGCGGCCTGTTATGGCCATGTCGCGTAAAGACTGGCGCGCCTATAGCCGGATTTCGCCCGGCTGGCAAGCCGCGGGGCCCGTGCAGGAAGGCCGCGGGGGTCAGGGTCCGGGCTGGGGCTGGGCGCGCTGGCGCCGCTGCGCCCACAGCGCGATCGCCAGCGCCACCATCATCATCACGGCAGCGGCGATGAAGGGCATGCCGGGGGCATAGATCGGGGTGTTCTCGCGGGTGAAGACGGCGAAGATCGTCGTCATGATCAGCGGCGAGATCCCCATCGCCACGGCGGCCACCGACCCCAGCACGCCCTGCAGCTCTCCCTGCTGGTCGTCGCGGGCGATGTTCGACATGATCTGCTGCAAGGCCGGCCCGCCCAGCCCGGCGATGGCGGCCAGCGGCGTAAATAGCAGCGCCGCCACCGGGTCGCGCACGACGCCATAGAACAGGAAAGCCACGATCTCGAGCGCGAAGCCCACGATCACCGTGCGCCAGACGCCAAAGCGCCGGATCGCCGGCCCGACCAGCACCCCCTGGACGAAGGCCATCGCGACGCCAAAGGCGGCCAGCGACAGGCCGATATGCAGCGGGTCCCAGCCGAAGCGGGCCTTGCCGAAGAAGCTCCAGACAGCCGGATAGACATAGCCCGCCAGGTTGAACAGCGCGAACACCGCCAGCAGCGGCAGCAGGCCGGGCAGCGAGCCGATAGCCGAGAACGATGCCAGCGGGTTGGCGCGGCGCCAGCTGAACGGGCGGCGGATGGACCGGGTCACGGTCTCGGGCAGGACGAACCAGCCGAACACCATGTTCGCCGCGGCCAGCCCCCCCGCGATCCAGAACGGCGCCCGCAGGTCAATGACCGAGGCGAGGCTGCCCAGCACCGGCCCCAGCACGAAGCCGACCCCGAAGGCAGCCCCGATCAGGCCGAAGTTGCGGCCCTTTTCCTCGGGCGTCGAGATGTCGGCCATGTAGGCGGCCGCGGTGGCGTGGGTTGCAGCCATGATCCCGCCGATGATTCGCCCGATCAGGATCAGCGTCACGGTGTGGGCAACGGCCAGCAGCACGTAGTCCATCGTCATCACGAACAGCGCCGTCAGCATGACCGGGCGCCGGCCATAGGCGTCCGAGAGGTTGCCGACGATGGGGCCGAATAGAAACTGCATCGCCGAATAGGCGGTGCCGAGGATACCGCCCCAGATCGCCGCGCCGGCGAGGTTCTGCCCGGTCAGTTCTTCCAGCAGGTCGGGCATCACCGGGAAGATCAGCCCCATGCCGGTCGCGTCGATCAGCACCGTCAGCAGCACGAAGATCCGCGCCGCGCGCCCGGCCTTGCGGCGGAAGGCGGCGCGGCGACGGTCGGCGCGGCTGCGGGGAAGGCTGGTCATCATCGGGCGGAGAGCTGCGTCGGGATGCTGGGCGTCATGGGGCGAGGGTCACGGGCTGATGTGGCACGGCGCAGCGCCGGACGGAAGATGGCCCAACTTGACGGGCATGGAACGTTCGCAACGGAACGCCCCCGGCGCGGTCGCGTTCCCGGCGCGTGACGGCCTCTGCGGGCTCAGCCCGTCGCCTGCCGCAGGCCGGCCAGCGCGGCTTCCAGCTCGGCCCTCAGTGCGCGGCGCTCCTCGGGGGCCAGGAAGGCACCCAGTTCGATCATGCGCGCCCCGTCGCTTAGGGTGAGGTAATCCTCCACCGGGCCATCGCTGTGCAGCGCCAGCCGCACCCAATAGGGGTTGCCCTGCCAGTGACGCGGCTTTCGGCCGGAATCGTGGCGGGTGACCCCCATCCGGTCGCGGGTCAGGGTGACCTCCTCGAACGGGCCGCCGCCGCGCCAGCCATGCTGGACCGCCCACCACAGCCCGACCAGCGCCGCAGCGGCGAAGGGCAGCAGCCCCCACATCACCGCCCGCCCGATCACCGCGACCAGCGGCAGCACCAGCGCCACCGCCGCCGCGCCGATCACCCAGGCAAACCCCTGCGGCGTCAGCGAGCGGTGGCGCCAGATCAGCAGCCGGCGCGCTTCGCCGCTGTCAGGCTGCCATTCATAGGGCATAGGGCCGTGACCCGAGCGGTTCCGAAAAGCGCAGCAGATAGCCGTCGGGATCGGCCACGACGAACTGCCGGACGCCGAGGTCCCGGTCGCCCGCGCGATACCATTTCTCTTCCACCGGCAGATGCAGCGCCGCGCCCTCCAGCGCCGCCAGCAGCGGGGCGACCGAGGGCACGGTGATTTCCAGGTTCATCCCGCGCCCGAAGGGGCGGTCCGCGGCGGTCAGGGTCGGATCGAAGGTCCGGCCGAACGGCAGCCCGTCGATCATCAGCTCCGCCTCGCCCAGGCGCAGGCAGGCGAAGTCGTCCTCGGGGCGGTCATATATGACCTGCCACCCCAGCCGCCGGTAGAAGGCCAGAGAGGCCGGGAAATCCGACACCGTCAGTTCGGGCACCAGCGCCGCCATGCCTTACCTCACATGAAAACGGCCCCGCATCGCTGCGGGGCCGCCAGGTCTGTCACGCGCTCAGTGGGCGCGGGCGTGGTCCCAGTCCTCGCGCTTGGGCAGCTGCTCGAACGTGTGCTCGGGCGGCGGCGAGGGCAGGGTCCATTCCAGCGTGTCGGCGTATTCGTTCCAGTAGTTGTTCTGGGTCACGCGCTGACCGGCAAACAGGGTGTAGAACACCACCCCGATGAACCACAGGAACGAGGCAAAGGCGATGTAGGCGCCGATCGACGAGATGTTGTTCCAGTAGGCGAACGCCTCGGGATAGTCGATGTAACGGCGCGGCATGCCCTGCTGGCCCAGGAAGTGCTGCGGGAAGAAGATCAGGTTCGACCCGATGAACATGGCGAAGAAGTGCAGCTTGCCCGCCCATTCCGGATACTGGCGGCCCGACATCTTGCCGATCCAGTAATAGACCCCGGCGAAGATCGCATAGACCGCGCCCAGGCTCATCACATAGTGGAAGTGGGCCACGACGTAATAGGTGTCGTGATAGACCCGGTCCAGCGGGGCCTGGCTCAGCACCACGCCGGTCACGCCGCCGACGGTGAACAGGAACAGGAAGCCGAAGGCCCACAGCATGGGCGTCTTGAACTCGATCGAGCCGCCCCACATCGTCGCGATCCACGAGAACACCTTGATGCCCGTGGGCACGGCGATCGTCATCGTGGCCAGCATGAAATAGGCCTGCTGGGTCAGCGACATCCCGGCGGTGTACATGTGGTGCGCCCACACGACGAAGCCCAGGATCGCGATGGCGGCCATCGCCAGAACCATCGGCAGATAGCCGAAGATCGGCTTGCGCGAGAAGGTCGAGATGACGTGGCTGATGATGCCAAAGCCCGGCAGGATGATCATGTAGACCTCGGGGTGCCCGAAGAACCACAGGATGTGCTGGTACAGCACCGGATCACCGCCGCCGGCGGGGTCGAAGAAATGGGTGCCGAAGTTGCGGTCCATCAGCAGCATGGTGATGGCGCCGGCCAGCACCGGCAGCGACAGCAGGATCATCCAGGCAGTGATGAACACCGACCAGGCGAACAGCGGCACCTTGAACAGCGTCATGCCCGGGGCGCGCATGTTCAGGAAGGTGGTGATGATGTTGATCGCGCCCAGGATCGACGAGGCGCCCGAGACGTGGACGGCGAAGATCGCGAGGTCCATCGAATAGCCGGCCTCGGTCGTCGACAGCGGCGGATACAGCACCCAGCCCACTCCCGAGCCGAGCTGGTCGTTGCCGCCCGGCGCCAGCAGCGAGGCGACACCCAGCGCGACGCCGGTGACATACAGCCAGTAGGAGAGGTTGTTCAGCCGCGGGAACGCCATGTCCGGCGCGCCGATCTGCAGCGGCATGAAGTAGTTGCCGAAGCCCCCGAACAGGGCCGGGATCACGACGAAGAACATCATCAGGACGCCGTGATAGGTGATCATCACGTTCCACAGATGCCCGTTTGGGGTGCAGACCTCGTCCGCGCCTGCGGCAATCAGCCGCGCGCCTTCCAGGCACATGTACTGCACGCCCGGATGCTGCAGTTCCATCCGCATGTAGACGGTGAAGCAGACCGAGATCAGGCCGACGATGCCGGCGGTGAACAGGTAAAGGACACCGATGTCCTTGTGATTGGTGGACATGAACCAGCGGGTGAAGAACCCGCGGGTGTCATGGTGCTCACCGTGGCCGTGAACGGCGGCGTCAGCCATGCGAATGCTCTCCTCAGAATCGGGACCGGCCCGGCTGGCGTGGCCGGCGGACTCGGATCCTTTCTAGGCGACCGATGGGAATGAGGCAATGCGTTCGGCACGGCGCCCGCCACAAAAGCCGGGCCAGATCACGGGTGCGGGCCGTCCATGAAAAGACCCCGGACCGCAGGGTCCGGGGTCGGGTTCCGCATCCGGCGCGGGCGCGCCCGCGCCGGGCGAGGATCAGTTGCTGGCCGGAGCGGCCGGCGTGGCGGCCGCCGGGGCCGCAGCGGCAGGCGCCGCAGCAGGCGCAGCGGCGGCCGGGGCGGCACCAGCCGCGGGGGCAGCGCCGGCGTCAGGCGAATGCTGGGTCAGGAAGGCGATGACGTCGGCCTGGTTCTTGTTCAGCTTGAAGGTCATCTTCGTCTTCAGCTTCGGGTCGCCGACCTTTTCCTCGACATACTTGTTGGGGTCGGTGATGTAGTGCTCCAGATCCTCCGGCGTCCACACCTCGCCGGCTTCACCCAGTTTGATCAGGGCCTCGGAGTACTTGAAGCCCTCTTCGGTCCCCGCCTTGCGGCCGACCACGCCGAAGAGGTTCGGCCCGGTCTTGCCGCCCTTGACGATGTCGGTGCCGTCGGGCGCCTGGATCATGTGGCAGGCCTTGCATTTCTTGAACTCGGCCTCGCCCTTCGCGGCATCGCCAGCGGCGGCGTCCTGGGCTGCGGCCGGCATGGCGAGGGCGAGCGTGGCAAGAGTGGCGTAGAGGCTGATCTTCATTGTGTCGTCCCTTCCTCAGGTCGGCAGGTTGGTCATTGCGCGGGGGCAGGCCCCTCGCTGATGCGCATAGCACGCGCTCGGCTGCTCAACACCAGCAAAAGTCAAATGGCTCCGTCAATCCGCAAAATGTCGCAGGAACGTGACCCTCAGCGCGTGATCCAGGTCGGCCATCGTCACCGGCAGGCCCAGGTCGACCAGGCTGGTGACGCCGTGGCCCGAAATACCGCAGGGCACGATGCCGGCGTAGTGGTCCAGGTCGGGTTCGACATTGACCGAGATGCCGTGAAAGCTGACCCAGCGGCGCAGCTTGATGCCGATGGCGGCAATCTTGTCCTCGCGCCCGGTGCCGTCGGGCAGGGGAGGCTTGTCGGGCCGCGCCACCCAGACGCCGACCCGGCCGTCGCGGATCTCGCCCCGGACCCCGAACTCGGCCAGCGCGTCGATCACCCAGGCTTCGAGCTGCTGGACGAAGGCGCGCACGTCGCGCCCGCGGCGGTTGAGGTCCAGCATCACATAGATCACCCGCTGGCCCGGGCCGTGATACGTGTATTGCCCGCCCCGCCCGGTCGGGAACACCGGAAACCGGCCCGGATCGGTCAGGTCCGCCGGCCGGGCGCTGGTCCCGGCGGTATACATCGGCGGGTGCTCGACCAGCCAGACCGCCTCGGGGGCGGTGCCGTCGAGGATCGCGGCGACCCGCGACTCCATGAAGGCGGTGGCAGCGGGATGCGCGACCAGGCCGGGGGTCACCAGCCAGTCCGGGCCGCCGGGGCCGAGGGGCATCGAGGTCGTGTCGGAGGTGGGCAGGGTCATGGCGATCCGATGCCGCGGCGGCGGCCGGGATGCAAGCGTCGCGCCGGGGCTGCCCGGTCGTCATGAGCGTCCTTCATCTTTCCGCTGAAGAACATGAATTTCCTTTCCCTCGCCCGCTGGCCTATACAGCATGGGCATCAGTCCGACCGGAGCCGTCCCCATGTCCCGCCTTTCGCCCGCTTTCGACGCCATCCGTCAGGCCGCGCGGCAGCGAATCCTGATCCTCGACGGCGCGATGGGGACCCAGATCCAGCAGCTCGGGCTGGGCGAGGGCGATTTCCTGGGTCATGGCGGGGCGCTGGCCGCCCGGATCGACAGCGACCATCCGCAGCAGGGCAACAACGACCTGCTGAACCTGACCCAGCCGCAGGCGATCGAGGCGATTCACCTGCGCTATGCGCTGGCCGGGGCGGATATCGTCGAAACCAACACGTTTTCCTCGACCTCCATCGCCCAGGCCGATTACGGGATGCAGGCGCGGGTCTTCGACCTGAACCGCGAGGGCGCGCGGCTGGCCCGGCAGGCGCTGGACAAGGCGACCGCCCAGGACGGCCGCCCGCGCTGGGTCGCCGGGGCGCTGGGGCCGACCAACCGCACCGCCTCGATCAGCCCCGACGTCAACAACCCCGGCTTCCGCGCGGTCAGCTTCGACGACCTGCGGCTGGCCTATACCGAACAGATCCAGGGGCTCGTCGCCGGGGGCGCCGACCTGATCCTGATCGAGACGATCTTCGACACGCTGAACGCCAAGGCCGCGATCTTCGCCGCCGAGGAGGTGTTCGCCAAGACCGGGCTGCGCTTGCCGGTGATGATCTCGGGCACGATCACCGACCTGTCGGGGCGGACGCTGTCGGGGCAGACGCCGACGGCGTTCTGGCACTCGGTCCGTCACGCGCGCCCGCTGACCATCGGGCTGAACTGCGCGCTGGGGGCGAACGCCATGCGCCCGCACCTGGCGGAGCTGTCGGCGGTGTCGGACACGCTGATCTGCGCCTATCCCAATGCCGGGCTGCCCAACGAGATGGGCGAATACGACGAATCCCCCGCCGCGATGGCCGCCCAGATCGCGGGCTTCGCCGACGAGGGGCTGGTCAACGTGGTCGGCGGCTGCTGCGGCTCGACCCCCGACCACATCGCCGAAATCGCTGCCATCGTGGCCGGCAAGGCGCCGCGCCAGGTGCCGGAGATCGCGCCCTTGCTGCGGCTGTCGGGGCTCGAGCCCTTCGTCAAGACCGCCGACATCCCCTTCGTGAACGTGGGCGAGCGCACCAACGTCACCGGCTCGGCCCGGTTTCGCAAGCTGATCACCGCGGGCGACTTTCCCGCCGCGCTGGACGTGGCCCGCGACCAGGTCGACAACGGCGCCCAGATCATCGACATCAACATGGACGAGGGGCTGATCGATTCGGTCGCCGCCATGACCACTTTCCTGAACCTGATCGCCGCCGAACCCGACATCGCCCGGGTGCCGGTGATGATCGACAGCTCCAAGTGGGAGGTGATCGAGGCCGGGCTGAAATGCTTGCAGGGCAAGCCGGTGGTGAACTCGATCTCGCTGAAAGAGGGCGAGGCGGCGTTCATGGAACAGGCCCGGCTGTGCCGGCTTTACGGCGCCGCGGTCGTGGTGATGGCCTTCGACGAGACCGGCCAGGCCGATACCGAGAACCGCAAGGTCGAGATCTGCACCCGCGCCTACGAGCTGCTGACCGGCGCCGGCTTCCCGCCCGAGGACATCATCTTCGACCCCAACATCTTCGCCGTGGCGACCGGGATCGAAGAGCACGACAATTACGGCAACGACTTCATCGGCGCGACCCGCCGGATTACCCAGTCGCTGCCGCATGTCCACGTCTCGGGCGGGGTGTCGAACCTCAGCTTCAGCTTCCGCGGCAACGAGCCGGTGCGCGAGGCGATGCACGCGGTGTTCCTGTATCACGCCATCCAGGCCGGGATGGACATGGGCATCGTCAACGCCGGCCAGCTGACCGTCTATGACCAGATCGACCCGGCGCTGCGCGAGGCCTGCGAGGACGTGGTCCTGAACCGCCGTGCCGAGGGCACCGAGCGGCTGCTGGACCTGGCCGAGCGGTTCAAGGGCGAGGGTGGGACCAGGGCCCGCGAAAAGGACCTGCGCTGGCGCGACTGGCCGGTGGACAAGCGGCTGGAACACGCGCTGGTCAACGGCATCACCGAGTATATCGTCGAGGACACCGAAGAGGCGCGGCTGGCCGCCGTGCGTCCCCTGCACGTCATCGAAGGCCCGCTGATGTCGGGCATGAACGTGGTCGGCGACCTGTTCGGGGCGGGCAAGATGTTTCTGCCGCAGGTGGTGAAATCGGCCCGGGTGATGAAGCAGGCCGTCGCGCACCTGCTGCCCTACATGGAGGCCGAAAAGTCCGAAGGCGGATCAAGTTCTGCCGGCAAGATATTGATGGCAACCGTGAAAGGTGACGTCCACGACATCGGCAAGAACATCGTGGGCGTCGTCCTGGCCTGCAACAACTACGAGATCATCGACCTCGGCGTGATGGTCCCGGCGACCAAGATCCTGGAAACCGCGCGGGCCGAAAGGGTCGACGCGATCGGGCTGTCGGGCCTCATCACCCCTTCGCTGGACGAGATGGTCCACGTGGCCTCCGAGATGGAGCGGGAGGGCTTCGACATTCCGCTGCTGATCGGCGGCGCGACGACCAGCCGGGTGCATACGGCGGTCAAGATCAACCCGCGCTACCGGGCCGGGCAGACGGTCTATGTCACCGACGCCAGCCGCGCGGTGGGTGTCGTGTCGAACCTTCTGGGCGACGAAAAGCTGAGCTATATCAGCAAGCTGCGGTCCGAATACGAGGAGGTTGCCGAACGCCACGCCCGTGGCAAGGGCGATCGCGACCGCCTGTCGCTGGAGGCAGCCCGCGCCAACGCGGTGCGGCTCGACTGGTCCGCCTATCAGGCGACCCGGCCGCAATTCACCGGCCCCCGTGTGGTGGGCGACTGGGACCTGGCCGAGATCGCCCGCTATATCGACTGGACGCCCTTCTTCCAGACCTGGGAGATGAAGGGCGTCTATCCCAAGCTGCTGGACGACCCGGCGCAGGGCGAGGCGGCGCGGGCGCTGTTCGCCGATGCGCAGGCGATGCTGGACCGGATCATCGCCGAAAACTGGCTGGCGCCCCGCGCGGTGGTGGGGTTCTGGCCGGCCAATGCGGTCGGCGACGACATCCGGCTGTGGGCGGACGACGATCGCAGGCAGCCTTTGGCCACGTTCCACACCCTGCGCCAGCAGGTGCCCAAGCGCGACGGCCGGCCGAACGTGGCGCTGGCCGACTTCGTGGCGCCGGAGGGGCTGCCCGATTGGGTCGGTGGCTTTGTCGTCACCGCGGGTGACGAAACCGCCCGCGCGCAAAGTTTCCGGGACGCGCATGACGATTTCTCGGCGATCCTGCTGCAGGCGCTGTCGGACCGCTTTGCCGAGGCGATGGCCGAGATGCTGCATGAACGGGTCCGGCGCGAGCTGTGGGGCTATGCCCCGGGGGAAACCCTGTCGAACGAACAGCTTGTGGCCGAAACCTATCGCGGCATCCGGCCCGCCCCGGGCTATCCCGCGCAGCCCGACCACACCGAGAAGCGCACCCTGTTCGACCTGCTGGGTGCGACCGAGGCGACGGGGGTGGAACTGACCGAGTCGATGGCGATGTGGCCGGGCTCGTCGGTGTCGGGCCTGTATATCGGCCACCCCGACGCCTACTACTTCGGCGTCGCCAAGGTCGAGGCCGACCAGGCCGCCGACTATGCCGCCCGGAAGGGCATGACCCTGGCCGAGGCTGAACGCTGGCTGGCGCCGGTGCTGAACTATATCCCCGGACGGGTGGTCGCGGCGGAATAACCCCTTTTCAAACAGCCTGCCCGCCGCTATGTCACGGCGGTCACGGAACGCGGTCGTGGCGGAATTGGTAGACGCGCAGCGTTGAGGTCGCTGTTCCTTAACCGGAGTGAAAGTTCGAGTCTTTTCGACCGCACCATGAACAAAAGGCGCCCCGGCAGATCACCGGGGCGCCTTTTTTTCAGGTCGGCTCGGGCAGGCGCAGGTCGATGATGCTGCCATCCGAGAACTGCAGGATCTCGATCCCGATCAGCTTGTCGGTGCCGTAGACGTCGATCACTTCGTTCCAGACGACGACCTGACCCTGCTGGCGGTCGATCGACCAGTGCGATTGCGGCCCCCACAGGATCACCGTGTCGATCCCCGCGTCGCCATTGACGATGTCATCATTGCCGCCGTTCAGGATCATGTCGTTCCCGGCACCGGCCATGATGGTGTCACGGAACTGCTCGCCATTGATCCAGTCGTCGCCGTCGCCGCCCTCGATGGTGTCAAATCCCAGCCAGCCCTGGATCGAATCGTTGCCGGCGCCGCCCCGCAGCAGGTCGTCCCCCGCATCCCCCCACAGGCCGTCGTCGCCGATCCCTGCCTCCAGCGTGTCGCGGTGGTCGCCGCCCCGCAGCGAATCGTTGCCGCCCGCCGCGATCAGCACGTCGCTGCCCGCGCCGCCGTCCAGCGAGTCGGCCCCGTCACCCGAAATCAGGGTGTCACTGCCCTCGCCTCCGTCCAGCAGGTTGGCGCCGGCCTCGGCGCGCAGATTGTCGTTGCCGAGGCCGCCGCGCAGCGTGCTGTCGGCCCCGGTCACCCGGACGCTGTCGTTCTGGTTCGATCCAATCAGCTTCAGGCCGCCCAGGGTCCATGTCACGCTGACGGCAGTCTGGTAGCTGTATCCCCCGATCACCGTCAGCCCGGACAGGTCCAGCGTGGTGGCCCCGGTGGCGTCGACGACCAGATCGCCGGTGCGCCAGTAGGTCAGCCCGTCGCTGATCCGCGCCTCGCCGGTCGCCGCATCCGTCGTGATCCCGATCGCGCTGACCAGCCGGGTCGGCGTCGCCGTGACCCGCAGCGTATCGCCGTCCATCACCGCCTCGCTCAGCCAGCCCGAGCCAACATACACGGTCCGGTCGCTGGTCTGGATGATCTCGACACCGGTCAGCTGGTCGGTGCCTTCACCGGCGACGCGCAGCCGGTCGCCCTGCTGCGCGAGGATCAGCTGATCGTAGCGCAAGGCATACCTCACCGTGTCGAAGCCCACGCCGCCATCGACGGTATCGTTGCCGGCGCCGGGGACCAGGTTGTCGCTGCCGTTCTCGCCCAGGATCAGATCGTTGCCGTTACCGCCGTCGAGTGCGTCGTCGCCCTCGCCCCCATGCAGGACATCGTCCTGACCATCGCCGAATAGCAGGTCGTCCGCAGACGCACCGATCAGCGTGTCGTTGCCAAGATTGCCGCGGAAATGCGCCCCCCGTTCGCCCGGGCGATCGGCGAGGCGGATATGTTCGTTGCCGTCCGATCCGTGGATCTGCCCCTGCGGGCTGACGACGACCAGCTGCATCGGCACCGGCCCGGTGCTGGACACGTTCACGATCCCCAGCCGCTCATAGACGGCGCCATGCCCGACAGCGGTTCCGTCATGGCCGACCCACCAGCGGATATAGGGGTTTTCCCGCCAGAACGTCAGCGTGACGACGGGGTTCTCGCCCGGCTGGATATCTCCGCGGACGCTGGCGTAACCGTCGGTCGTAACGGGCATGGACCTGACCTCCTTGGCTGGCATCTGCCGCACCATGAACGATCCTGCAGCCAGAGCAAGAGAATCGATGCAACGATCGCGCCGAGGTTGCAAAGCGCGACGGCCGGGGACGGCGCGAGATTCAGCATTGCGACCGCCCCGTCGGGGTGACTAGTCTGTGCCCGTCAGCCCATCGGAGTAGCCGAACCTTGTCCGTGCCCGCAGCGACCGACGGCTTTGTCGTCTTCGACCACGTCCAGAAAAGCTATGATGGCCAGACGCTGGTCGTGAAGGACCTCAACCTCTCGATCGGAAAGGGAGAGTTCCTGACCATGCTCGGCCCCTCGGGCTCGGGCAAGACCACCTGCCTGATGATGCTGGCCGGGTTCGAGACCGCGACCCATGGCGAGATCCGGCTGGACGGGCGCAACATCAACGACGTGCCGCCGCACAAGCGCGGCATCGGCATGGTGTTTCAGAACTATGCGCTGTTCCCGCACATGTCGGTGGGCGAGAACCTCGCCTTTCCGCTCGAGGTGCGCGGCATGTCGCGGGCCGAGCGGGACTCGCGCATCACACGGGCGCTGGACATGGTGCAGATGGGCCAGCTGCGCAACCGCCGCCCGGCGCAGCTGTCGGGCGGCCAGCAGCAGCGGATCGCACTGGCCCGTGCGCTGGTCTTCGATCCCAAGCTGGTGCTGATGGACGAACCGCTGGGCGCGCTGGACAAGCAGCTGCGCGAGCATATGCAGTATGAAATCAAGGCCCTGCACGACCGCCTTGGGATCACCGTGGTTTATGTGACCCACGACCAGGGCGAGGCGCTGACGATGTCGGACCGCATCGCCGTCTTCAACGACGGGCGCATCCAGCAGCTGGCGGCGCCGTCCGAGCTGTATGAAAAGCCGCAGAACAGCTTTGTCGCGGGCTTCATCGGCGAGAACAACAAGCTGGCCGGCACCATCGAGAAGCTGGACGGCGACCGCGCCGTCGTCCGCCTGCCCACGGGCGAGCTGATTGACGCCACCGCCGTCAACGTTCGCGAGGCGGGCCAGCACACGCTGGTCTCGATCCGCCCGGAACGGGTCGAGTTCAAGCCCGAGATGATGCCCCAGGGCGCCCACACCATCGACGCCGAGGTGCGCGACGTGATCTACATGGGCGACATCCTGCGCGCCCGCATGAAGGTCGCGGGCAGCGAGGATTTCGTGATGAAGTTCCGCAACACGCTGGGCCAGACCCGGCTGGAACCGGGCCAGCATATCCGGATCGGCTGGAACCCGCAGGATGCCCGGGCGCTCGACCCGGTCTGACAGACCCAATCAACGACAAGACCAACAGGAGAGAGACATGAAGAAGCTGCTGATCTCGACCACGGCGCTGGTGGTGCTCGCCGGCGCTGCCTCGGCGCAGGACAAGGTCCTGAACGTGCTCGACTGGGGCGGGGCCTACGGCGAAAGCCACAAGGTCGCCTATAACGCGCCGTTCGAGGAAAAGACCGGCATCAAGATCACCGTGACCGATGCCGACAACCCCGCCACCCCGATCAAGGCGATGGTCGAGGCCGGGAACGTGACCGCCGACGTGGCCTCGGTCGAATATGCCGACGCGGTGCGGCTGTGCGACGAGGGCGCGCTGGAGCAGATCGATCCGGCGATCCTGGCCGCCGGCCCGGGCGGCGAGGCCGCCAAGGACGACTTCATCGAGGGCGCGGTGACCGAATGCTTCGTCGCCACCGACGTCTATTCGATGGTGCTGGCCTATGACGACACCAAGTTCGCCGATGCCAAGCCCGCCACCCCGGCCGATTTCTTCGACACCGCCAAGTTCCCGGGCAAGCGCACCATGCGCAAGGGCGCCAAGTTCAACCTGGAACTGGCGCTGATGGCCGACGGGGTGCCGGCGGCCGAGGTCTACCAAGTGCTGGGCACGCCCGAGGGGGTGGACCGGGCCTTCAAGAAGCTGGATTCGATCAAGAAGGACGTGATCTGGTGGGAGGCCGGCGCCCAGCCGCCGCAGCTGCTGGCCGATGGCGAGGTGACGATGGCCTATGCCTTCAACGGCCGGATCTTCAACGCCGCCGTGGGCGAGGGCAAACCGTTCAAGATCATCTGGGACGGCCAGATCTACGAGATGGAAGGCTGGGTGGTGCCGAAGGGCGCGCCGAACAAGGACAACGCGATGCAGTATATCGCGTTTACCACCGAACCGCCGCAGCTGGCCAAGGCCGCCGAGCAGATCAGCTATGGTCCGCCGCGCAAGTCGGCCGCGGGCCTGGTCGGCAACATCGCCGGCAAGGACCAGCCGATGGGTCCGCACCTGCCGACCGACCCGGCGAACCTGAGCAAGGGCCTCAGCTCGAACCTGGATTTCTGGGTCGACCATGACGGCGAACTGTCCGAGCGCTTCAACGCCTGGCTGGCCGGCTGACACGGCTTGGAAACGGCTCGCCGCGCCTCGTGATCCGGGCGCGGCGGGCGAACATGGGCTGCCGATCCCGGCGGCCCCGATGGGAAGGGATATCATGAGAAACAGACTGATCGGCACGGCTCTTGCGCTGGCCGCCGCGCCGACGCTGATCGCGGCCCCCTCGATGGCCGAGGGGCCGCTGAACGTCACCACCTATGGCGGCGCCTTCGCCAGGACGGTCGAGGAGGCCTATGTCAAGCCGTTCACCGAGGCGACCGGCATCGAGGCGACCGTGCTGGACGCCAGCGACCCGCCGGCCAAGCTCAAGGCCGAGGTCGAGGCCGGCAACATCACCAGCGACATCTATGAGGTCGAACAGTCCGACGTCATCCGGCTGTGCGACGAGGGGCTGATCGAGCCGATCGATCCGGCGGCGCTGGCCAAGGGCGCGGACGGCTCGGCCGCGGCCGACGACTATCTGCCGAGCGCGCTCAACGAGTGCGGCACCGCGATCATGGTCTGGTCCACCGTCATCGCCTATGACAAGGACGCCTTCCCGAACGGCGCCCCGCAGACGGTCGCGGATTTCTTCGACACTGCCAAGTTCCCCGGCAAGCGCGGGATCATCAAGCGGCCGAAATACGCGCTGGAATTCGCGCTGCTGGCCGACGGGGTTTCGGCGGCCGACGTCTATGACGTGCTGTCCACCCCAGAGGGCGTCGACCGGGCCTTCAAGAAGCTCGACGCGATCAAGGGCGACGTCGTCTGGTGGGAAGCCGGCGCCCAGGCCCCGCAGCTGCTGGCCGACAAGGAAGTCAGCATGACGCTGGCCTATAACGGCCGGATCTTTGACGCCATCGTGGGTGAGGGCAAGAACTTCGGCTTTGTCTGGGACGGCGTGAACCTGGACATGGATTACTGGGTGATCCCCAAGGGCGCGCCCGGCAAGGACACGGCGATGAAGTTCATCGCTTTCGCCTCGGACCCGGCCCGGCAGGCGGTGATGTCCAGCCTGATCGCCTATGGCCCGTCGCGCAAGTCGGCGCAGGCGAGCGTCGGCAAGTACAAGGACGGCACCACCGACATGGCGCCCTATCTGCCCTCGACGCCGGCAAACGCCGAAAAGGGGATGGTGAACGACGCCAGCTTCTGGGCCGACCACGGCACCGAACTGACCGAGCGTTTCAACGCCTGGCTTGCCAGCTGAACACACTCGGCCGGGGCGAGCGTGCTTGCCCCGGCCCAACCAGGAAGCGCAAGACCGATGATCCGCCCCCTGATCCTGCTGACCCTGCTGGCCGCCCCGGCGCTGGCCCAGACCGCGCCTGACCAGGCCGTCCCTGCCCAGACCGTCCCCGCCCAGACCGCGCCCGCCCGGACCGCCGCCACGGACGCCGCGCCAGGCGACGCGCCGGTGGTGCAGGTGCTGTCCTGGGGCGGCGATTTCTCGGCCGCGCAGGCCGCGACGATGGCGCGGTCCTTTACCGCGGCGAGAGCGGTCGAGGTGCGCTTTGCCGATTCGGACGATCCGGCCGGGGTGGTCAAGACGCAGGTCGAGGCGGGCAACGTCACCACCGACGTGGCCAGCGTCGGGCAGGGCGCGGCGATGCGGCTGTGCGACGAAGGCGACGTGCTGCCGATCGACCCCGCGACGCTCGCCCCGGGCGCCGACGGCCAGCCGGCGGCGCAGGATTTCTGGCCCGGCACGCTGTCGGACTGCTTCGTCCCGACCGACATCTATGCCACCGTGATCGCCTACCGGACCGGCGCCGGCGCCCCGCCGCAGACGGCGGCCGATTTTTTCGATCTCGAGCGGTTCCCGGGCCGGCGCGGGCTGGGGCGGACCCCGCAATTCACGCTGGAACTGGCGTTGCTGGCCGATGGCGTGCCCCCGACCGAGGTCTATCAGGTGCTGGCCACGCCCGAGGGGGTGGAACGCGCCTTTGCCCGGCTGGACACGATCAAGGACCAGACGATCTGGTGGGAGGCGGGCGCCCAGCCCATCCAGCTGCTGGCCGATGGCGAGGTAACGATGGCGCACGCCTATAACGGCCGCGTCTTCAAGGCCGCGCAGGTCGACAAGCTGCCGCTGGCGATCCTGTGGGACGGCCAGATCAACGAGATCGAGGGCTGGGTGATCCCCAAGGGCGCCCCCCGCGCCGATCTGGCCCGGGACTTCGTCGCCCATTCGACCTCGCCCCAGGAACTGGCGCGGTTCGCGGCCGAATTGCCCTATGGCCCGCCCCGCCTGTCGGCGCAGGCGCTGGTCGACGGCTTTGCCGCAGCCGGCAAGCCCGCCATGGCGCCGCATCTGCCGACCGTGCCGGACAACATGAAGAACGCCCTCACCGTCGACCCGGTATTCTGGGCCGAACACGAAACCCAGCTGCGCGAACGCTTCGCCGCGTGGCTGGCCGCCGAGTGACGGAAAGGAAGCCGCCGATGGCCGCTCTTGATCCACATGCCGCAGTCGTGGCCGGCGCCTCGGGCGCCGCGCCGGACGTCACGGCCGCGCCGCTGACCACCGCCGACGGGCGGCCGCTGGCCCGGGCGCTCGCGCGTAGCCAGGCGCGGGCGCGCCGGCGGGCGTTCTTGCTGGTGCTGCCGCTGCTGGCCTTCGTCATCATCACCTTCGTGATCCCGATCGGGCAGATGCTGCACCGCTCGATGTACAATGACGGCTTTGCGGCCCACATGCCGCAGGTCTCGGCCTGGTTTCACGAGAACCCGCCCGGCACACAGCCCGACGAGACCGCCTTCGCCGCGCTCGCCGCCGACCTGAAGACCGCGGCGGACGACCGCACCATCGGCATCGTCGGCACCCGCATCAACTATGACGTGCCGGGGACGCGGTCGCTGTTCACCTCGACCGGTCGCAAGGCCAAGTCCGGGTTTCAGCCGCCCTATCAGGCGGCGCTGGTGGAGGCCGACCCCAAGTGGGGCGATCCGCAACTGTGGCGGGCGATGCGCAACGCCTCGACGGCCTATACCTCGAACTTCTACCTTGCCGCGCTGGACCGGACCCGCGACGACCAAGGGAAGGTGGTGATGGCCCCGGAACGCCAGCAGGTCTATGTGATGCTGTTCAAGCGAACGCTGCTGCTGTCGCTGCTGATCACCTTCACCACCTTCCTGCTGGGATTCCCCATCGCGCATCTGCTGGCGACGCTGCCGGCGCGCAAGTCGAACCTGCTGATGATCCTGGTGCTGCTGCCGTTCTGGACCTCGCTGCTGGTGCGGACGACGGCGTGGATGGTGCTGCTGCAACAGCAGGGGGTGATCAACGACATCCTCGTCTGGCTGGGGATCATCGACAGCAACGGCCGGCTGCAGATGATCTATAACCAGATGGGCACGATCATCGCGATGACCCATATCCTGCTGCCGTTCATGATCCTGCCGCTGTATTCGGTGATGCGGACCATCAACCCCAGCTATGTCCGCGCCGCGCGGTCGCTGGGCGCGACCTCGTGGACCGCGTTCCGGAGGGTGTATTTCCCGCTGACCCTGCCGGGGCTGGGGGCAGGAGCGCTGTTGGTCTTCATCCTCGCCGTGGGCTACTACATCACCCCGGCGCTGGTCGGCGGGTCCACCGGGCAGCTGATTTCGAACATGATCGCGATGCACATGACCGAGACGCTGAACTGGTCGATGGCGGCCGCGCTGGCGGCGATCCTGCTGGGCGCGGTCCTGGTGCTGTACTGGATCTACGACCGGCTGGTCGGGATCGACAATCTCAAGCTGGGGTGATCCGACATGGCGCTGCCCACCTATGCCTCTCCGTTGGAACGTGTCTGGCACTGGACCTACATCGCGCTGTGCGTGGCGATCTTCGTCTTCCTGATCGCGCCGATTATCGTGGTGATCCCGCTGTCCTTCAACGCCGAGCCGTATTTCACCTTCCCCGAGAAGATGCTGTCCTTCGATCCCGACGGCTATTCGATGCGCTGGTACGACACGCTGCTGACCTTCGGCATGTCGCGGGCCGACGCGCCGCGGGATGCCAGCTGGTGGGCGGATGCGTGGCATAACGCCAAGTGGGTCAACGCGGCCAAGAACTCGCTGATCGTCGGGTTCTTCTCGACCATCCTCGCCACCGTGCTGGGGACGCTGGCGGCGCTGGGGCTGTCGCGGCCGGAAATGCCGTTCCGGCGGATCATCATGGCGATCCTGATCTCTCCGATGATCGTGCCGATCATCATCACCGCGACGGGGATGTTCTTCTTCTACTCCTCGGCTTGCGTGAACACCGGCAGCGGGCTGGGGCGGCTGCTGGCGCCGATGCTGTCGAATTCCGGCTGCCTCGCGAACACCTATCTGGGGGTGATCCTGGCCCACGCGACGCTGGGGATTCCCTTCGTCATCATCACCGTGACGGCGACGCTGATCGGCTTCGACCAGTCGCTGAACCGGGCCGCGGCCTCGCTGGGCGCCAACCCGCGCCGGACCTTCTTCAGGATCACCATGCCGCTGATCCTGCCCGGCGTGATCTCGGGTGCGCTGTTCGCCTTCGTCACCTCGTTCGACGAGGTCGTCGCGGTGCTGTTCATCGCCGGCCCCGACCAGCAGACCATCCCGCGGCAGATGTGGAACGGGATCCGCGAACAGATCTCGCCCGCGATCCTGGCGGTCGCGACGCTGCTGGTGATCTTCTCCATCGCGCTGCTGGCGACGGTCGAGGTGTTGCGCCGGCGCAGCGAAAGGCTGCGCGGGCTGTCGCCGGCATGACCGGCGGCATCGACGATCCCGACGCCCGGCCCCGCGCGCCGGAGTTCGCGCTGGACCCGCTGCAGGAGCTGAACAGCAAGGGGCTGGCCGCGATCCACCGCTGGTATCTGCGCGACCTCGGCGCGGTGGGTGCGCTGATGGGCGACATCCGCGCCGGCCTGGCCGCGCCGGGCGACCTGGCCCCGGCGGTGCGGGGGATGCCGATGGCGCAGAACCTGGCGCTTTTCGGCACCGCCTGCGGCCAGCAATGCCTGGCGCTCACCAACCACCACCAGATCGAGGATGGCTGGCTCTACCCGCAGCTCGAGGTGCAGGGCAACGCGCCGCTGAACGCGGTGCTGACGCGGCTGCGCGCGGAACACCGGATGCTGCATGGGCTGATCGAGGATCTGGCAGGGGCCGCCGACGCGCTGGCCGTCGACCCGGAGGCGGGGAACTTCGACGCCTGCGCGCGGCATTTCGCGGCGCTCGATGCCGCCGTGAGGTCGCATTTCCGCTATGAGGAGGACTCGATCGGCCCGGCGCTCGGCTATTACGAGGTGCGGGTCTAGGGCAGCGCCGCCAGCCAGCCCCAGATCGTGAGGATCGACAGCGCGGTGGCGATCAGCACGCCCGACGCCGCCGACCGCACCGCCGCGCCGTAGAGGTTGGCGAACAGATAGGCGTTGACCCCTGGCGCCATCGACGCGGTGACCACGGCCGAGCGCAAGCCGGCGGCGTCCAGCCCCAGCGTCTTGCCCAGACCCCAGGTCAGCGCCGGATGCAGGATCAGCGAACAGGCGCAGATCAGCGCGATCGAGGCGCTGTCGCCCTGCGGCTTGTAGCGCAGCAGCACACCCCCCAGCGCGAACAGCGCGGCTGGCAGGGCCGACCGCGCGACCATGTCGACCGCTGCCCAGAAGCCGCCGGGCATCACCAGCCCGGCCTGGGTCAGCACGTTCATGGTGATGCCGCACAGGATTCCAATGACCAGCGGCGTCTTCAGCACGCCCTTCAGCGCGCGCAGCGCGACGCGGCCGGCCGACAGGTCGCTGCCGCGGGCGCGCGTGAACTCCATCACCGTGATGCCCAGGGTGTAGAGCATCGGCGAATGCAGCGCGATGATGGCAAAGTTGCCGGCCAGCGCCTGGGTGCCATAGGCGCGTTCCATGATCGGGATGCCCAGCAGCAGCGAGTTCGAGAACAGGCAGGCGAAGGCGATGGCGACCGCATCCTCGGGGCTGCGGCCGATCACGCGGCGGGCGACGAACCAGCCGACGAGAAACGAGGCGATGGCGCCGGCATAGAACGAGACCAGCAGGACCGGGTTGAATTCGGCCGACAGGTCCAGCGCCGACATCGACTTGAACAGCAGCACCGGCACGCCGAAATTCTGCGCATAGCGCTGCAGCCCGTCGACACCGGCGGGCGCGAACAGCCCGCGCCAGGCGACGACATAGCCGAAGCCGATCACCAGGAAGACCGGCAGGATGACGTCGAAGAGCGCGCTCACAGCAGGATCTCCATCCCGTCGAAGGCGGGGACGACGTTGTCAGGCGTCTCGGCCATGACCGCGTCGTGATCCAGATCGATATGCATGTTGGTGATGATGCCCCGGCGCGTCCGCGAGCGCGCGATCCAGTCGAGCGTCAGGGCCAGATGGGCGTGGCTGGGATGCGGCGTGCGGCGCAGCGCGTCGCAGACGAAGACCTCGGCATCCATAATCGCGGGCCAGGCGGCGTCGGGGATCGCCAGCACGTCGGGCAGATAGACCAGCGCCGGCGCCGGTGCTTCGTCGGCGGCGATCCGGAACCCCAGCGCCGGGGTGCCGCCGTGATCGACCGTGAACGGGGTAAAGCGCAGCGCGCCGCCCCGGCCCTCGATGAGGAACGGCCGCTCGATCCGATTCAGCGCCACGATCGGGGGGTAGGCCGATCCCGGCGGCGTCTCGAACACATAGCCAAAGCGGGTCAGCAGCGCCTCGGTCGTGGGCGCATCGGCCCAGCCCGGCAGCATCGCGCGGCGGTTGTGGACGATCTGGCGCAGGTCGTCGATGCCGTGCAGGTGATCGGCATGGGGATGGGTCCAGACCACCCCATCCAGCAGCCCCACCCCCGCATCGGTCAGCTGCGGCACCAGGTCCGGCCCGGTGTCGATCAACGCGCGGGTGGTGCCGGCGTCCGAGCTCCGTTCCACCAGCAGCGAACAGCGGCGGCGGCGGTTCTTCGGGTTGGCCGGATCGCAGTCGCCCCAGTGGCCGCCCAGCCGCGGCACGCCCCCCGACGACCCGCAGCCGAGGACGACGGCGCGGATCATCCCGCTGCCGCTCGGGCCGCCGGGGCGCCCGCCGCCTTGGCGAACAGCCGGTCGAAATTGGCGCTGGTCAGGGCGGCGAAGTCCGCCTGGCTCATCCCGAACAGCTCGGCCCCGACACGGGCGGTGTGGGCAACATAGGCGGGCTCGTTGCGCTTGCCGCGATACGGGGGCGGGGCGAGGAACGGGGCGTCGGTTTCGACCAGGATGCGGTCGCGCGGCGCGCCCGCGAAGATCTCGCGCAGCTCGGTCGAGCGCCGGAAGGCGGCGATCCCGGACATCGAGAGATAGAAGTCCAGGTCAAGCGCCGTGCGCGCCAGCGCCTGACCCGACGTGTAGCAGTGCATCACGCAGGAGAACGGCCCGGCCGCGTGTTCGCGCGTCAGGATCGCGGCCATGTCGTCATCGGCATCGCGGGAATGGATGATCAGCGGCAGGCCGGTCTGCCGCGCGGCCTCGATATGGACGGCGAGGCTGTCCTTCTGCACCGCCGCGCTGTCTGCGGTATAGTGGTAATCCAGCCCGGTCTCGCCGATGCCGACGAATTTCGGATGCGCGGACAGGGCGACCAGCTGGTCGACCGTCGCCATCGGTTCCTCGGCGGCCTGCATCGGGTGGGTGCCGGCGGCGTAAAATACGCCGGCATGCGCCTCGGCAATCGCCCTGACCTGCGGTTCCTGCCGCAGCCGGGTGCAGATGGTGACCATGCGGGTGACACCGACGGCCCGGGCGCGCGTGACGAGATCGGGCACCTGGCCCTGGAAATCGGGGAAATCCAGGTGGCAGTGGCTGTCCACCAGCAGGGGCAGCATCGGATCGGAGGGGGCTTCGGTCATTGGATCATTCCCGGCGGATCAGTCGCGGGCATCCGGGGCGCCGGGCCCCTGCGCGAGGGTCAGGAGCATATCCATCACCAGCGCCGCAGGGTCAAGGTTGACCGCCCGGCCGCGGCGGGCGCGGGCGGACAGCTCGGCCTGGGCGGCGGCCCAGTGGCGGGCGGCGGCCTCGTCGGGCGACAGGCGGGTCAGCAATTCGGCCTCGCCCGGGGCGGCCTCGGGCAAGGGCGGACCCATCAGCCCGGTGCGCGCGGCGCGGGTGAGGAGGCGGTCGAGCAGCGTCATCGTCAGGTCGAACGGGTCGCCGTCGGGGCCGGGCCGTCCGGCGGCCGCGTCGGCAAGCGCCGCGGCGCGCAACCGGTCCATCCGGGGCAGGGTGGCGAACAGCGCCACCAGATCGGCATAGCGGTCGAGCCCGTCCTGCCCGGCCAGACGGAGCGCCTCGCCCACCGAGCCGCCGGCAAGCGCCGCCAGCCGCGCCGGATCGCCGGGCGCGTCGAGCGGGGCCAGCGCCGCGGCCATGTCGTCGGGCGACAGCGGCGCCAGCCGCAATTCGCGGCAGCGCGACCGGATCGTCGGCAGCAGCCGCGCCGGCTGATGCGCGATCAGCAGCAGCACGGCGTCGCGCGGCGGCTCCTCCAGCATCTTCAGAACGGCATTGGCGGCGGCGGTGTTCATGTCGTCGGCCGCGTCGATGATCGCGACGCGGCGCCCACCCTCGGCGGCGCTGAGATGGAAGAAGGACAGCAGCCGGCGGATGTCGTCGACGACGATCTCGGCCCGCAGCCGGCCGGTCTTGTCGTCCACGCTGCGCCGCACGAGATGCAGCCGCGGCTCGGCCAGCGCCCGCATCCGCCGCGCGACGGGGTGGTCGGGGGGCAGGTCCAGCCCGCCGCCCTCGCCCGCGATCAGCCAGCGCGCGATGGCCCAGGCTAGTGTCGCCTTGCCGGTACCGCGCGGGCCGGTGATGAGCCAGCCGTGGGGCAGCCGGCCCGAGTCGGCGGCGGCCATGAAGCTGCCGATCGCGGCATCCTGGCCGATGACGCGCGGGGTCTCGCGCGGATGCGGCGCGCCGGGGACGCGGTCGGATTCGACGGGCGGGTCGGTCTCGGCGGCGCTCACAGCGCGGCCCGGACGCGGGCGGCGACATCCTCGGCGCTGCCGCGGCCGTCGATCAGGCGGATGCGGTCGGGATGGGCCGAGGCGAGTGCGGCGAAGCCGGCGCGGAGCCGGGTCTGGAAGGGCAGGCCCATCGTTTCGAAGCGATCCTCGGGGGCCGCCGTCGCGGGCGCGGCGTGGCGCCGGGTCGTCCGGGCCAGCGCCTCGGCCGGGTCGAGGTCGATCACCAGCGTCCGGTCCGGCTCGACACCGATCATCAGCCGGTGCAGCGCATCGACGCGGCCGCGCAGATCGCCGCGGGTCGCGCCCTGATAGACGCGGGTCGAATCGGCGAACCGGTCGGTCACCACCCAGGCGCCGCGGTCAAGCGCCGGGCGGACGGTCCGCTCCAGATGGTCGCGGCGAGCGGCGGTGAACAGCAAGAGCTCGGTTTCCGCGGACCAGCGGTCGGCGCGGCCATCGACCAGCAGGTGGCGGATCTCCTCCGCCCCGGGAGAGCCCCCGGGCTCGCGGGTCAGGACGACCTCGCGCCCCTCGGCGCGCAGGGCGTCGGCCAGCATCCGGGCCTGGGTGGACTTGCCGGACCCGTCGATGCCCTCGAGGCTGATGAACACCGCCTGCCGCCCAGCTAGACGCCGGCGGCCGACATCGCGCGGCGCCCGAGCCGCAGCGCGGCGTTCTGCAGGCGGCCGACGAAGCCGGCCCGCGCCACGTCCTCGGCCGCGACCAGCGGCAGACGCGATTCGACCGAGCCGGGGATCGTCACGATCAGCTCGCCCAGCTTCTGCCCGGCGGTGATCGGGGCCTCGATCGGGCCGTCGAAGACCGCCTCGGCGGTGACGCCCGAGGCAGCGCCAGCCGGGATCAGCACGTTCACGCCGCCTTGCGTGGTCAGCGCCACGCGCCGCGCGGCACCCAGCCAGACCGGCGCCCAGGCCACCCGCTCGCCTTTCGGCACCACGGTCTTCATCGCAAACTGCCGGAAGGCCCAGTTGACGATGCGCTCGGCCTCTTCCGCGCGGGCCTTTTCGGTGGGCAGGCCGCTGAGCACGAAGATCACCCGGCGCCCGTCCTGCACGGCCGAGCCGACCAGCCCATAGCCCGCCTCCTGCGTGTGGCCGGTCTTGAGCCCGTCGGCGCCGATTCCAAGCGCAAGCAAGGGGTTGCGGTTGTGCCGGTTCTTCTCGGCCCGGTCGCCATAGACGAATTCCTGCAGCGCGAAATAACCGTAATCCTCGGGGAAATCAGCGATCAGATGCTGGGCGAGGATGCCCAGATCGTGGGCCGACATGCGATGTTCGGGGTCGGGCCAGCCCGAGGCGTTGGTCAGGTGGGTCTGGGTCATCCCCAGCGCCTTGGCCCGCGCCGTCGCCTCGCGCGCAAAGGCCTGTTCGGTGCCCGACAGGCCTTCGGCCACGACCACGCAGGCGTCGTTGCCCGACAGCACGACGATGCCCTTGATCAGCTCTTCCACGGTCGGACGGTCGCGTTCGTCCAGAAACATTGTCGAGCCCTGCATCGCCTTGGCCTTGCTGGACACCGGGAACTGGGTGTCCTTGGTGACCCGGCCTTCGTGCAGCGCCTCGAACAGCATGTAGACCGTCATCAGCTTGGACATCGACGCCGGCGGGATCGGCTGGTCGGCGTTCTTTTCCAGCAGCACGGTGCCGGTGGCGACGTCATAGACCCACGCCGCGCGGGCATTGGTGTCGAAGGCGGCCGCCGACAGCGCCGTCATCGCCAGCGCCACGGCCGCGCCCAGCAGGACGTTCACGATACCGAAGACCGAGCCGATGCGCATGGTTGTTCCTCTGCCTGTTCGGCGACAGGGTTAACGCAGCGAGCCGCCTCTCGCAACGCCGCCGCTTCTCGGGCTCTAGAGCAGGGCGGTAAAGATTTCCTGAATCGGCGCCGATCAGCGCCCCATCGCCTCGCGCCAGTGGCGGCGGCACAGCGAGACATAGGTTTCATTGCCGCCGACCTGGATCTGGGCGCCCTCGCGCAGCGGCGCGCCGTCCGGGCCGAGCCGCACGACCATCGTCGCCTTGCGCCCGCAATGGCAGATCGTGCGGACCTCGCGCAATTCGTCCGCGATCGCCAGCAGTGCGGCCGATCCGGGAAACAGCTCGCCGCGGAAATCGGTGCGCAGGCCGTAAGCCATGACCGGCTGGCCGAGATCGTCGGCCACCCGGGCTAATTGCCAGACCTGGTCGGGGGCCAGGAACTGCGCCTCATCGACGAAGATGCAGGCGGCGCCCGCGCCCTGCTCGGCGATCAACGCGAACAGGTCGGTGGTAGGGCCGAAGGCCAGCGCCTCGGCGGAAATGCCGATGCGGCTGCCGATGCGGCTGGCGCCGGCGCGGGTATCCAGCCCGGCGGTCAGCAGCAGCGTGGTCATGCCGCGTTCGCGATAGTTGTAGGACGCCTGCAGCAGCAGCGTGCTTTTACCCGCGTTCATCGTCGAGTGGTGGAAATAGAGCTTCGCCATGCGCGCCGCATTGCCAAGCCGAAGGCGGCTCTGCAAGCCCGCAGGGCGGCCGTCAGAAAAGCCCGCAGCGTCGCCGCTGCGGGCCCATAGAGATTACGCCTTGGCTTGCCCCTTGGGCGCGCGCGACGGCCGGCGGGCCGGGCGCTTGCGGGCCGGGGTTGCGCCTGCGGGCCGCGTGCCCGACCGGCCGCCGGGGCTGCGCGGCGAGGGAACGGGTCCTGCCGGCGGCTCGCCGCCGATCACCGGGATCTGCGCCTTCATCGACTTCTCGATGGCCCGCAGCTCGCCGGCCTCGGCCGGGGCGCAGAAGGCAACGGCGCGACCGTCGCGGCCCGCCCGCGCGGTGCGACCGATGCGGTGGACATAGTTTTCCGGCACGTTGGGCAGGTCGTAGTTATAGACATGCGCCACCTGCGGGATATCCAGCCCGCGCGCGGCGACATCGGTCGCGACCAGTACTTGGGTTTCCTCGGAGCGGAAGCTCGACAGCGCCCGTTCCCGCTGGCCCTGCGACTTGTTGCCGTGGATGGCCGCGACCTTGAAGCCCCATTTCTGCAACAGCGTGGACAGCTTTTCCGACCCGTGCTTGGTGCGGCCGAAGACGATCGCCAGCTCGCCCGGATGCTTGGCCAGATATTCGGCCAGCAGCGCGGCCTTGTCGCCCTGATTGACGAAATGCACGCCTTGGTCGATCTTTTCGGCGGCCTTGCCCGGAGGGTTGACGGCCACCCGCAGCGGATCGGTCAGATAGCTGTCGGCGAGTTCCTCCATCAGCTTCGGCATGGTGGCCGAGAAGAGCAGCGTCTGGCGCGATTTCGGCAGCAGCCTGGCGATGCGGCGCAGGGCGTGGATGAAGCCGATGTCCAGCATCTGGTCGGCCTCGTCCAGCACCAGGTAGCCGGTCTGGTCAAACTGCACGGCGCCGCGCTCGATCAGGTCGATCAGGCGGCCGGGGGTAGCGATCAGGATGTCGACGCCCCGTTCCAGCCGGTCCACCTGCACGTTGATCGAGGCGCCACCGACGACCCGGAAGGTGCGCAGGCCGGTGCCCTTGGCGAAGGATTCGACGTTCTGGGCGATCTGGGTCGCCAGCTCGCGGGTCGGCGCCAGGATCAGCGCGCGGCAGGATTTTGGCGCCGGACGTTCGCCGGCGATCAGCAGCCGGGTCAGCATCGGCAGGCCGAAGGCGGCGGTCTTGCCGGTCCCGGTCTGAGCGAGCCCCAGCAGGTCGCGGCCGTCCACGATCGCCGGGATGGATTCCGCCTGGATCGGGGTCGGCTCGATCAGGCCCAGTTCGGGCAGGTTGATCGCCACGCGTTTGTCGATGCCCATCCGGGTGAAGGGCGTGTCGATGTCGGGGATGGCGCGGCGGATGAAGGGCTCGGCCTCGGCGCGGGCCTTCTTGGCGCGGCCGGGGCCGCGGCGGGCGCCGAAGCCCGCCGATTTCGGCTTGTCACCCGCGGCAGGGCGGTCGGCAGAGCGGTCGGCGCGCGCGCCGGCGCCTTCCGGACGCGGGCCGCGGCTGCGGAAATCGCCGGAGCGCTGGGGTTTTTTCGCCTTTGCGGCGTCGGTATGGTCGGTCATCTCTCATGTCCTTGCGCGTGCCGGCCCCGTATCGGGCGGCACGAAAAACACGCCACGCGCAGCAGAGGCCGGCGCGGCAACGTAGGGGGCGCGGGTGGAATACGAACCCGCGGGCAACCCTGCGTGAAAGGGGAAACCGTCGAAGCCCGGACCCTGGCAGAAGCGTTCTGCGGCTGCTCACGCGGCAGCGGGTCTCGGACCTGGCTCTAGTTGGAGAATACGGCGGAAAAGTCAAGCGTCCCTGTGCGAAAAGTCAGATATTCTGCACCGTTGGGCGCTTGCCGAGCGTGCCGCGGATTGGTGATATGGGCGGGTCCGATCCCGGCTGCGAAAGGCTTTTCCTGCATGTTCAACCTCGATCTGCCGCGGTCCGGCCGCGTCCCGAAAGCTGCCCCTCATGCGTAACCTGAGGGTCAGCGCCGACCGCATCGCCGCCGATATCGACGCGCTGGCCGCGATCACCGATCCGGGGCGGCCGTGGACGCGGCGGGCCTTCTCGCCCCGATTCGACGAGGGGCGGGTGTGGATCGCGGACGCGTTCCGCCGCGCCGGGCTGTCGGTCGAAACCGATGCCAGCGGCAACCTGATCGGCACCCGGGCGGGCACCGTCCCGGGGGCGGGGACGATCATGTTGGGCAGCCACTCGGACACCGTCCCGGATGGCGGCCGGTTCGACGGCGTCGCGGGGGTCGTGGTGGCGCTCGAAGTCGCGCGGATGCTGGCCGAGCGCGGCATCGCGCTGCGCCACGATCTTGCGGTGGTCGATTTCCTGGCCGAGGAGGTCTCGGTCTTCGGCGTGTCCTGCATCGGCTCGCGCGGGATGGCCGGCGTGCGCCCGGTCGAGTGGCTGACCCGGGAACATGAGGGGCGGACGCTGGAACAGGCGGTGCGCGACGTGGGCGGCGATCCGACGACGGTCGCGCCGCGGACAGACGTGCGCGCCTTCCTCGAGCTGCATATCGAGCAGGGCACGGTGCTGGAAGGCAGCGGCACCGATCTGGGGCTGGTGACCGCCATCGCCGGGATCGAGCGGATCGAGGTGGTGCTGACCGGCCAGGCCGGCCACGCCGGCACGACCCCGATGGACCGCCGTGCCGATGCGCTGGTCGCGGCGGCCGGGCTGGTCACCGACATCGACGCCGAGGCCGGCGCCCGCGCCTCGCGCGGCCATTTCACCGCCACGGTCGGCGAGTTTTCCATCGAGCCCGGCGCCGCCAACGTCATCCCCAACCGCGCCCGGCTGCTGATCGACGCCCGCTCTGCCGACCGCGCCGCGATGGAGGATTTCGTGACCTGGGTCGAGACGCGGGCGGGCCGGCTGCCCGAGGGGATCTCGGGCGCCGTGCGGCTGGTGTCGGACAATTACCCGACCCGGACCGATGCCGGCCTGCTGACCCGGCTCGCCGCGGCCGCGGATCGGGTCGGCGCCACCCACCGGCCGATGGTGTCGGGCGCCGGCCACGACACCGCCTTCATGGCCCGCATCGCACCAGCGGCGATGGTGTTCGTGCCGTCTCGCGACGGACGCTCGCATTGCGCCGAGGAGTTCACCGAGAATGACAGCATCGCGCTGGGCGCGGAAGTCCTGGCGGAAACGGTGCTGGCGCTGGATGCCGGGGAGTGAGGGGAGGGGAGGGACTTACGTGGCCGGCTGTGCCCCTGGAGCTCATTCGGTCGGGCACGAGTTGTATTCGGGTGCTTACGTAAGTCCGTTCTGCCGCTTGACTGCATTGCCCATCCATAACCCGGGTCCTTACCGCGCCGACCTCCTGGGCCACGAGGACATCGGCCGTCCGTCTCGGCAGGCTAGCTCCCATTTGCGACGGGGTCGGATGCCTCACCCCCCGCCCCGGTCAGCCGCGCGAGCGCGTCCAGCGCCAGCGGCCGGGTCACCCCGCGGCCCTCGGCGAGGGCGGTGCGGTCGATCTCGGCCACCAGCCGGCGGGCCAGCGCGAGGTCGCGGTCCATGTGCCGCACCAGCGCCTCGACCACGCCCGGACCCGGGGTCAGCTGCCGGTCGGCCAGCAGCTTGACCAGCACCGCCCCCAGCAGCGCCTCGTCCGGCGCGCCCAGCCGCGCCACCGCGACCGACGCCATCCGCGAGGCAAGGTCCGGCAGCACCAGCCCCCAGTCGCGCGGCGCAGCCCGCGCCGCCATCAGCAGCAGCGTCCCGCGCGCCGCCGACAGGTTCCACAGGTGAAACAGCGCCTGTTCGGCGCCCGCGGCATGGGCGACGCGGTCGGCGTCGTCGATCACCAGCGCCCCCGCCTCGGGCGCCAGCGCGTCGGCGGCGTCGACCCGCAACGCACCGCCGCGCACCACCCGCGCGCCGTGCTCGCCCGCCCAGAAGGACGCGATGTGCGACTTGCCCGACGCCTCGGGGCCGACCAGCAACAGCCGCCCCTGCGGCCAGTCCTGCGGCCGGTCCACCATGGCCAGCGCCGCCGCATTGGCGGGCGCGGGCAGGAAATCCGCCCGCCCCAGCGCCGGCGTCAGCCCCAGGTCAAAGGTCAGTTGCCGGGCCAAGGTTCAGCGGGACCGCGGCGCGGCCTGTCCGGCAACGGCCATGCCTGGCGTCGTCGGGTCTCGCGGCGCCGTCACGCCGTCCGGCACGATGCCTGGGGCCGGTGGCGGCGCCTCGGGGGCGCTGCCCGGCGCCAGGACGGCTTCTTCCACGGGGCCGGAATGGAAGGACGCGCGGGCCTCTGCCGCCTCGTCCCCGGCCTCGGCGCGCTCCTGCTCGGCCTTGCGGCGTTTCTTGCCGGTCGGGTCATCCGGGTCGGTGCCGTCGGCGGTCTTGCCCCCCCAGGTGCGCACCTCGGGTTCGGCGCTGAGCGTTGCGGCGGCCCCCTCCGGGCCGGGTGCGGCCACTGCGACGCGGGCGACGGCCACCTTGGCGCCGTCGCGGCGCGCCGCTTCCCCGGCCGCCTCGCGGGCGGCGAAGCGGGCTTCCTCGACCTTGACCTCGGCCACGGCGGCGGCGTGGGCGGCCTCGGACCGGCGGCGCGTTTCGGCCGTGGTGCCGCGCGGCACCACCTCGATCAGCAGCGGCGGGGCGGGCTCGGGCACCAGCCCCCGGCCGGTATACAGCGAGCTTTCCTTGTAGCGTTCGATGAAGAACCGCACGAGCACCCCGATGATCGCCCCCAGCGGCACCGCGACGACCAGCCCGACAAAGCCCAGCAGCTTGCCGAACACCGCCAGCGCGATCATCAGCCAGACAGGATGCAGCCCGACATGCCCGCCGATGATCTTGGGCTGCAGATAGTTCCCCTCGAGGATCTGGCCGACGACAAAGATCGCCAGCACCGCCACGATCCATTTCGGATCGTCCCAGAAGGTGAAGGCCGCCACGGCGACCGAGGTGACGCCGCCGGTGAACACGCCGACATAGGGGATGATCGACAGCACCGCCGCCGAAATCCCGATCACCAGCGCAAAGGGCAGACCGACCAACAGCAGCGCGGTCGAATAGAAGGTCGCCAGGATCAGCGTCACCAGCCCCTGCCCCCGCAGGAACCCGGCCATGCTTTCGTTGATCTGCCGGGCGATCGAGCGGATCGTGCCGGCGTGTTCGCGCGGCAGCAGCGTGTCCAGCCGCGCCACCATCCGGTCCCAGTCCAGCAGCAGATAGAAGGCCACCACCGGCACGATGACCGCCAGCAGCACCACCCCCACGATGTTGCTGATCGAGCTGAGCACAGTCACCATGATCGTGCCGCCCTTGTCGGACAGCTGGGCGCCGACCTGCGTCATGGCGTTGCGCAGCGTGCCGCCCTCGGGGACCAGCTCGGGGAAGCGGCCGGTCAGCCAGGACTGCGCGACCTCAATGTAGTGCGGCGCGTTGGTCACCAGCTGCGTCAGCTGGCGCACCACCATCGGCACGACCAATACCAGCGCCAGGACAAAGGCCAGGCCGGCGATCAACGTGATCAGTGCCACCGACTTGGTGCGCGACAGCCCGCTGCGTTCCAGCCGGTCGGCCAGCGGGTCCAGCACATAGGCGATGCCCGCCCCGATCAGGAACGGGGTCATGACGTCCCCCAGGGCCCACAGGACCAGCATCACCAAGGCCGCGGTGGCGGTCCACCACCAGACCTGCTTTTGAACCGGAACGCGCATGGCAGCCTCTTGCGGGGGATGGCAGTTGCCGCCTGACTGCCTTGCGCGGGACGGCGATGCAAGCGCGCTGCGCTTGCCGCAGGACGGCCGATCCGCTATCCCCGGCGGCGTTCCCCTGCCAGAGGCCACGCCCCCATGCGTCTGTCGCGCTATTTCCTGCCCGTCCTGAAAGAGAACCCGTCCGAGGCGCAGATCGTCAGCCACCGGCTGATGCTGCGCGCCGGGATGATCAAGCAGCAGGCCGCGGGCATCTATTCCTGGCTGCCGCTGGGGCTGAAGGTGCTGAACCGCATACAGCAGATCGTGCACGAGGAACAGCAGCGCGCCGGCCACATCCCGGTCCTGATGCCAACCATGCAATCGGCCGACCTGTGGCGCGAATCCGGCCGCTATGACGATTACGGCCAAGAAATGCTGCGGATCAGGGACCGTCACGACCGCGAGATGCTGTTCGGCCCCACCAACGAAGAGATGATCACCGACATCTTCCGGGCGCACGTCAACAGCTACAAGGATCTGCCGCTGACGCTGTACCAGATCCAGTGGAAGTTCCGCGACGAGGTCCGCCCCCGCTTCGGCGTGATGCGGGGCCGCGAGTTCCTGATGAAGGACGGCTACAACTTCGACCTGACGCGCGAGGCTGCGCTGCACGCCTATAACCGGCACCTGGTCAGCTACCTGCGCACCTATGAACGCATGGGCCTGCAGGCGATCCCGATGCGGGCCGACTCAGGTCCCATCGGCGGCGAGAACACGCATGAATTCCTGGTGCTGGCCGACACCGGCGAATCCGAGGTGTTCTATGACAGCCAGATCACCGACCTGACCTTTGGCGACCGCCAGATCGACTATGACGACGCCGCCGCCTGCCGCGCGGTGCTGGAAGAGTTCACCTCGCGCTATGCCCGCACCGACGAGACCCATGACGAAGCAGTATTCGCCGAGATCCCCGAGGATCGCCGCCGCTCGGCCCGCGGCATCGAGGTCGGGCAGATTTTCTATTTCGGCACCAAGTATTCCGAACCGATGGGCGCCACCGTGGTCGGCCCGGACGGCGCACGGGTGCCGGTCCACATGGGATCGCACGGCATCGGCGTGTCCCGCCTGCTCGGCGCCATCATCGAAGCGAGCCACGACGACAAGGGCATCATCTGGCCCGAGGGCGTGACCCCCTTCCATGTCGGGCTGGTGAACCTCAAGCAGGGTGACGCCTCGACCGACAACGCCTGCGAGGCGCTGGAGCGCGAGCTGACCGCGCGCGGGCTGGACGTGCTGTACGACGACCGCGACGAGCGCGCCGGCGCCAAGTTCGCGACCATGGACCTGATCGGCCTGCCCTGGCGGATCACCGTCGGCCCGCGCGGGCTGGCGAACAACGTGGTCGAGCTGACCAGCCGCCGCAGCGGCGGGTCGGTCGAGATGTCGCCCGCCGACGCCGTCGCCCGGCTGGTCGAGATCTACGCGCCGGTCTTCGCCGCTTCCTACGGGGGGTGACGGGGCCGCTGTTGATCCGGCGCCACCAGGCTGCGGGGGTATCCTCCGAGGCGGTGTTTTCGGCCTGCGGCGCCTATCGCTATGCGCTGATCCGCCAGTGGGACCCGGACCTGCCGCGGCTGGCCTGGGTGATGCGGAACCCCTCGACCGCCGATCAGCGGCAGTCGGTCAGCACACGGGCGAGGGTTGGGAATCGGGGGAACGGCGGGACACCTGGCCCGATGCCTGACCCTGAGTGTAACTCCTGTCCGCACCTGGAGCCATGCGCTGCCCGGCGCAGGACGGCGAACGGCGCGCACGCCGACGCCACGAGGGAACGGGTCCGCGCTGGGCAGGGCCGCGGAAACCACCCCCCGCGCGCCCTGACTGTTTGACAGCCCTCACCGGCCGGGCCAAATGGTTTGGCTTCACCGCGGATCAACGCAGCCCGACCATGACCCAGGCCGATTTCCTAAAATCCGACTTCCCCGCCCCCCGTGCGTTGCCCGAGGGTGCGCCCGTCGGTCCGGCGCGCTTCTTCAACCGCGAACTCAGCTGGCTGTCCTTCAACTGGCGGGTGCTGGACGAGGCCCGCAACCCGCGCGTGCCGCTGCTGGAACGGCTGCGCTTCCTGTCGATCTCGGCCACCAACCTCGACGAATTCTACACGGTCCGCGTCGCCGGCCTGCGCGAACTGGTGCGCGAGGGGAACACGCTGCCCTCGGATGACGGGCTGTCGCCGGCCGAACAGCTGTCGCTCATCAACGCCGATGCGCGGCGGCTGATGGACGCCCAGCAGACCGTCTGGAACAAGCTGCGCCGCGACATGGAGGCCGAGGGCATCGTCATCCTGTCCCGCTCCCGCGTCACTGCGGCCGAGGCAAATTTCCTGCGCGAACACTTCGTCGAACAGGTGTTCCCGGTCCTGACGCCGCTGGCGATCGACACCGCGCATCCGTTCCCCTTCATCCCCAACACCGGCTTTTCCCTGGCGCTGGAACTGGCGCGCGAATCTGACGGCCGGCAGATGCAGGCGCTGCTGCCGATCCCGGGGCAGCTCAAGCGCTTCATCCCGCTGCCCGGCGGCCAGCGCTTCCTGCGGCTCGAAGACCTGCTGCTGATGCACCTGCCGCGGCTGTTCCCGGGCTACCGCGACATCGGCCATTGCGCCTTCCGGGTGCTGCGCGACAGCGACCTGGAAGTTGAGGACGAGGCCGAGGACCTGGTCCGCGAATTCGAGACGGCGCTGAAGCGCCGCCGCCGCGGCGACGTCATCCGGCTGAAGATCACCGCCGGCGCGCCCGAGCGCCTGCGCCGCGTGATCATGCAGGAACTGCAGGTCGGCGCCGACGAGGTGGTCGAGGTCGAGGGCCTGCTGGGGATGGCCGACATGCGCGAACTGGTGCTGGACAGCCGCCGCGACCTGCAATGGCCGGCCTTCACCCCCCGGGTGCCGGAGCGGGTGCAGGACCACGACGGCGACATGTTCGCGGCGATCCGGCAGAAGGACATGCTGCTGCACCACCCCTACGAGACCTTTGACATGGTCATCCGGTTCCTGCAGCAGGCGGCTCGCGATCCCGACGTGGTGGCGATCAAGCAGACCCTGTACCGCACCAGCTGGGACAGCCCGGTCGTCTCGGCGCTGTGCGAGGCGGCGGAATCGGGAAAGTCGGTGATGGCGCTGGTGGAACTCAAGGCCCGCTTCGACGAGGCCGCCAACATCCGCCAGTCGCGGCGGCTGGAACGCGCCGGCGCGCATGTCGTCTATGGCTTCACCAACTACAAGACCCACGCCAAGATCTCGACCGTGGTGCGGCGCGAGGGCGACCGCCTGGTGACCTATACCCATTACGGTACCGGCAACTACCACCCGATCACGGCGCGCATCTATACCGACCTGTCGCTGTTCACCTGCGACCCGGCGCTGGGCCGGGACGCGACCAAGGTGTTCAACTTCCTGTCCGGCTATGTGCAGCCCGAGGGGCTGGAAAACCTCGCCATCAGCCCAATCGACCTGAAATCGACGCTGCTCGAGCTGATCGGGCGCGAGGCCGACCTTGCCCGCCGCGGCCGCCCGGCCGAGATCTGGGCCAAGATGAACAGCCTCGTCGAGCGCGATGTGATCGAGGCGCTGTACGAGGCGTCTGCGGCCGGCGTCCGCATCAACCTCGTCGTGCGCGGCATCTGCGCGCTGCGGCCGGGGATCGCGGGGCTGTCGGAAAACATCCGGGTGAAATCCATCGTCGGGCGGTTCCTGGAACATTCGCGCATCGTCTGCTTCGGCAACGGCCACGCCCTGCCGTCGCGCAAGGCGCGGGTGTTCATCAGCTCGGCCGACTGGATGGACCGCAACCTGACCCGCCGGGTCGAAACCCTGGTCGAGTGCCTGAACGACACCGTGAAGGCCCAGATCACCAGCCAGATCATGGCCGCCAACATGGCCGACGAGGCGCAAAGCTGGCTGCTTCAACCCGATGGCCGCTATCTGCGTCATCTTCCCGAAGACCGTGACGACCTGTTCAGCTGTCACAAGTTCTTCATGGAAAACCCGTCCCTGTCGGGACGCGGAACCGCCGGTGCGGGCGACGTGCCCGCGCTCACCCACACCGCCGACTGAACCGCGAGCGAGGAACGATGCCGGAGCGCAAGAAGAATGCCGCAGCACATGTCGGGACGGGCCAGGGCGTCGGGGTGTCGCCCTTCGGCAAGCAGGGGCTGCCGTTCCTGTCGGCGCGCGAGCTGGCCCGGGTGGGGGTGGTCGACGTGGGCTCGAACTCGATCCGGATGGTGGTGTTCGACGGCGCCGCGCGCAGCCCGGCCTATTTCTATAACGAAAAGGTCATGGCGGGGCTGGGGCAGGGGCTCGCCGCCACCGGCAGGCTGAACCCCGAGGGCGCGGTCCGCGGCATGGCCGCGCTGACCCGCTTTGCCGCGCTGGCCGAGGGGATGGGGATTTCCGCCCTGACCTGCGTGGCCACCGCCGCGGTGCGCGAGGCCGAGGACGGCCCGGCCTTTCACAAGGCGGTGGAACGCCAGACCGGGCTCAAGCTGATCGTCATCGACGGCGAGGAAGAGGCTCGGCTGTCCGCCCAGGGCGTGCTGCTGGGCTGGCCGGACGCGCGCGGGCTGGTCTGCGACATCGGCGGCAACTCGATGGAACTGGCAGAGGTCGAGGGCGGACGGATCGGCCGCCGCGCAACCTCGCCCATGGGGCCGTTCCGGCTGCAGCAGATCGAGCCGAAGAACCTCAAGAAGCACATCGAACTGATCATGGACGGGCTGCGCGACACCGTCGGCGCCGACCATGAACGGGTCTACCTGGTCGGCGGGTCGTGGCGGGCGATCGCGCGGCTGGACATGGAACGCCGCGCCTATCCGATGACCGTGCTGCACGAATACCGGATGACGCCGGACGACGTGATGGCGACGGTCAAGTGGATCGGCGACCGCGACATCGCCGATCTAAGGACGCTGACGGGCATTTCCACCTCGCGGATCGAGCTGGTGCCGCTGGCCATGCAGGTGCTGCGGCAGCTGGTGCTGACCTTCAAGCCGGCCGAGATCGCGATCAGTTCGTACGGGATCCGCGAGGGGCTTTTGTACGAACAGATGTCGCCCGGCATCCGCAAGCGCGACCCGCTGATCGAGGCCGCGCGCTTTACCGAACGCCAAATGGCGCGGATGCCCGGCTTCGGCAAGAAGCTGTACCAGTTCCTGCTGCCACTTTTCGGGGACGTGGCGCCCGAACGCGACCGCCTGATCCGCGCCGCCTGCCTGCTGCATGATACCAGCTGGCGCGCCCACCCCGATTACCGGGCCGAGGCGTGTTTCGACAACGTCACCCGCGCCAACCTCGCGGCGCTGAGCCACCCGGAACGGGTGTTCCTGGGGCTGGCGCTGCTGCACCGCTACAAGAACAGCCGGGCCGGGTCGGCGATGACCCCGCTGTTCGAGCTGCTGAGCGAAGACGAGATCCGCGACGCCGAGGTCCTGGGCAAGGCGATGCGCTTTGGCGCGATGTTCTCGATCGCCGACCCGGCCGAGGCGGGCGCGCTGACGCTGGACCGCGACGCCGGCACGCTGGCGCTGCGCCTGACCCGCACCGGCCGTGCCCTGATGGGCGAGGTCGCCGAGGCGCGGTTTCAGACGCTGTGCAAGGCGATGGGCGTCGAGGGCGTGGTGAGCTAGGTGCGAAACGGGCAACTGGACAGCCCGGAAGACCCCGCCTGACTGCACCTGTATTTCAAGCCTGGGGAGTTGACGATGGACAACCTGATCCTGCTTTTGCCGATGCTGCTGGGCGTCGGTCTTGCCGCATTGGCAGGGGCATTCGACAGCGACGAGACCGCGTCGGCTGAGCCGGAACCACAACCTGAGCCCGAGCCCGAGCCCGAGCCGGAGCCGGAACCCGAACCCGAACAGGTCCAGGATGGCAGCGGGTTCGTGCTCGACGGCACCTCGGGCGATGACGGGCTGGTGCTGACCGATCCCGATGGCGGCCTTGTCGATGGCGGCGGCGGCCGTGACGACATCCTCGTCGATACGGGCGCGCCGCCGGACGGGCTGGAACTGGGCTGGAATCACGACGATCCCATGCCCGTTCGCGTCGTCGTCCCCGATCCGCAGGCGGGGACATGGACGGCACCTGGCGGCGATCAGGTCGCGGTCGGGGCGAGCCATGTCGATCTGGACGGCGATGACACGCTGACCGTCGGGTCAGGCTTTGTCGTGGTCGATGCGCAAGGCGGCGGGAACCTGATCGACCTGTCCGGCGCGACGCAGGGCTGGGTCCGGGACTCGGACGGCGACACCATCCTGGGCGCTGGCGCCGGCCACGCGGTGGTCGCCCATATCGGTGAAAACACCGAGTATCGGGGAGGCGCCGGCCAGGACGTCGTCGAGGTCTTTGAAACGGTTGCGCCGGTCGAAGGCGGGGCAGGCGACGACGTGCTGGTCTCGGTCAGCGGGGCGGGGCACCTGCGCGGGGGCGAGGGCGACGATCATCTCGTCGGCTCCCCCAACCACATGGAACATGCGTCAACGGCAAACGACTGGCACGAATGGCGCATCGACGATGCGGTGGACACGCTGGACGGCGGGGCCGGGAATGACGGGATCGTCTTTGCCGACGGTGACATCGTCACCACGGGAACCGGCGCCGACGATCTCAGGGGCTGGGTGACGGGCAAAGGACCGGATTCGGTCGTGACCGACTTTGACCCCGCGCAGGACAGCATGCGGCTGATCGTCAGCGACGGATTCCTGGGCGAAACGCCCGACGTCGCGGCCTTCGCAGGGCGCATCGACGTGGTCGAGGCCGACGGCGACACCAGCGTCCTGATCGACGGCCAGCTTGCCGTGCGGCTGACCGGCGTCACAGGCGCATCGGTCAACCTCGAATCCGAAGACCAGAGCTTCGACCTGACCGGCACGCCGACGGCAGACGCGGCCAGTGTCACGCTGGTGCTGTGGCAGCCGACGTACACCTGACCCGACGCCCATACGGACCGATCCGCCGGATCGTGGCGCGACCGCCCGCCGCAGGCGTCATCTTGCGCTGACGTGTGACGCCGATGTGTGACGCCACAGCCGAAATGAAAAAGGCCGCCCCAAAGGGCGGCCTTTCCTGTCAGCCACAGGGGCAGGACATTACATCATGTCCATGCCGCCCATGCCGCCCATGCCGCCGCCCATGCCGCCGGCGGCGCCCTTGGGCTCGGGCTTCTCGGCGATCATCGCCTCGGTGGTGATCAGCAGGCCGGCCACCGACGCGGCGTCTTCCAGCGCGGTGCGCACGACCTTGGCCGGGTCGATCACGCCGAACTTGAACATGTCGCCATATTCCTCGGTCTGGGCGTTGAAGCCGAAGGTCTTGTCCTGGCTCTCGCGGACCTTGCCCGCGACCACCGCGCCGTCGACGCCCGCGTTCTCGGCGATCTGGCGCATCGGGGCCTCCAGCGCGCGGCGGACCAGCGCGATGCCGGCGTTCTGGTCGGCGTTCTCGCCTTCCAGACCTTCCAGCGCCTTGCCGGCCTGCACCAGCGCGACGCCGCCGCCGACCACGACACCTTCCTGCACCGCGGCGCGGGTCGCGTTCAGCGCGTCATCGACGCGGTCCTTGCGCTCCTTCACCTCGACTTCGGTCATGCCGCCGACGCGGATCACGGCCACGCCGCCGGCGAGCTTCGCCACGCGCTCCTGCAGCTTTTCCTTGTCGTAGTCCGAGGTGGTTTCCTCGATCTGCTGACGGATCTGGCTGACGCGGGCCTCGATCTCGGCCTTTTCACCGGCGCCATCGACGATGGTGGTGGTGTCCTTGTTGATCGAGACCTTCTTGGCGCGGCCCAGCATGTCGATGCCGACGTTTTCCAGCTTCATGCCCAGGTCTTCCGAGATCACCTGGCCGCCGGTCAGGATCGCGATGTCCTGCAGCATGGCCTTGCGGCGATCGCCGAAGCCCGGGGCCTTGACCGCCGCGACCTTCAGGCCGCCGCGCAGGCGGTTGACGACCAGCGTCGCCAGCGCCTCGCCTTCCACGTCCTCGGCGATGATCAGCAGCGGCTTCTGCGTCTGGATGACGGCTTCCAGCAGCGGCACCATCGGCTGCAGCGAGGACAGCTTCTTCTCGTGCAGCAGGATGTAGGCGTCTTCCAGCTCGGCGACCATCTTGTCGGGGTTGGTCACGAAATAGGGCGACAGGTAGCCGCGGTCGAACTGCATGCCTTCGACGACTTCGACCTCGGTCTCCATCCCCTTGTTCTCTTCGACGGTGATGACACCCTCGTTGCCGACCTTCTGCATCGCCTCGGCGATCTGCTGGCCGATGAAGGCCTCGCCGTTGGCCGAGATGGTGCCGACCTGGGCGACTTCGGCCGAGTCCGAGACCGGGCGCGAGGCGGCCTTGATCGCCTCGACGACGCGCTGGGTGGCCAGGTCGACGCCGCGCTTGAGGTCCATCGGGTTCATGCCGGCGGCGACGGCCTTGAGGCCTTCCTTGATGATCGCCTGGGCCAGCACGGTGGCGGTGGTGGTGCCGTCCCCGGCCTCGTCATTGGTGCGCGAGGCGACTTCGCGGACCATCTGCGCGCCCATGTTCTCGAACTTGTCCGACAGTTCGATTTCCTTGGCGACCGAGACGCCGTCCTTGGTGATGCGCGGGGCGCCGAACGACTTGTCGATCACCACGTTGCGGCCCTTCGGGCCCAGCGTGACCTTGACCGCATCCGCGAGGATGTTGACGCCCTTGAGCATCCGGTCGCGGGCATCGGTGTTGAACTTGACTTCCTTGCCAGCCATTTATCTCTTCCTTGTCATAGGGTTGTAAGCGCTGCCTGCGAGGGATCAGCCGATGATCCCGAGGATGTCGCTTTCCTTCATGATGAGCAGCTCTTCGCCGTCCAGCGTCACTTCGGTGCCCGACCACTTGCCGAACAGGATGCGGTCGCCGGCCTTGACGCTGGGCGCAATCAGTTCGCCCGAATCCTTGCGGGCGCCTTCGCCCACCGAGACGATCTCGCCTTCGGACGGCTTTTCCTTGGCGCTGTCGGGGATGATCAGCCCGCCTTTGGTCTTTTCGTCCGACTGGACGCGGCGGACCAGGACGCGGTCGTGAAGCGGCTTGAATGCCATCGTGAACACTCCGGTGTTACAGGTTGCAGTGTCGCGTGTTGGCACTCGATGGTGGTGAGTGCCAATGGCGGCGATGTAGGCGGCGGCCGGCGGGCTGTCAACCATCATGAGGCCCCCGAAAGGACGGCCCGTCAGGGGTGGCCAACCGGCCCGCGGCGCGGCATGGTCCGGGGTGCTGAGGTTGACGGAGCGGATCATGCGCCTGACACGGACAGGGATCGGCCGCGCGGCGGTGCTGATGGCAGCCTTGTGGCTCGGCGGCCCCGTGGCCGCGGCGACCGGGGCGGGCGGGACCGCCCCGCCGACCACCATGCCGGCCCCGACGCAGGATCACCCGGATTGCGTTGGTCGCGACCTGCTGGCCGAGCTGCCGGCCGACCGCCGGGCCGAAATCGACGCGGCGGTGGCGGCCACGCCCTATGCTCAGGGCACGCGCTGGACCACCACCCGCGGCGATGCCCGGATCGAGATCATCGGCACCTATCACTTCGACGACCCACGCCACGACCCGGTGATCGCCGAACTGACCCCGGTGATCGCCGGGGCCGGTGCGCTGATGGTCGAGGCCGGCCCCGAGGAAGAGGCCCGGATCACCCAGGCGCTGAAATCCGAACCCGACCTGATGATCGACCCCACCGGCCCGACCCTGCCCGAGCGGCTGGACGCGCAGGACTGGAAGCAGCTGTCCCAAGCAATGGCCGACCGCGGCATCCCCGCGATCATGGTCAGCCGGATGCGGCCCTGGTACGTGTCGATGATGCTGGGCATTTCGCCCTGCATGATCGACCAGATCAAGACCGCCGGCGCGGTCGAGGGGCTGGACCGCGACCTGATGGCGGTGGCCGAGGCCGCCGGCACCCCGGTCCACGGGCTGGAGCCCTGGGACACCGTGCTGACCCTGTTCGCCGGCCTCACGCCCGAACAGGAGCTGGACATGATCCGCGGCGCCCTGCCCGGGGCGATCCTGGCCGACGACTATGCCCACACCACGATCGAGGCGTATTTCCGCGGCGACATCTGGGCGATCTGGCAGTTCATGCGGCTGGACGCCGAGGAGAACTCGGGACTGGACCGCGCCGAGGTCGACCGCCAGATCGCGCTGGCCGAAGAGCGGATGATGGTGGCCCGCAACGCCGCCTGGATCGCGCCCCTGACCCAGGCGGCGGACGAGGCCGCGGCGCAGGGCAAGCCGATCGTGGCGGCCTTCGGCGCGCTGCACCTGCCGGGCGACAAGGGCGTGCTGCGGCTGCTGGAACGGGACGGCTGGACGATCACGAAGGGACCTGCGCCGTGACAGACGAACTCTGGGCACTGGAAGAAGGCTGGTGGACGATGGGCGCGGCCGAGGCGCGGCGGCGGATGCATCCGTCCTGCGTCATGGTGCTGGCGGGCAGCGTGCTGCAGGGCGAAGCGATCCTGAACGGGATGGACACCGCCCCGCGCTGGGACGGTGTGCAGATGACCGACCGGCACGGGGTCGAGACCGAGGACTGCGTCGTGCTGGCCTATCGCGCCGCGGCGACCCGCAAGGGCGCGGCTTACGCGGCGCTGTGCTCCTCGACCTGGGTGCGGCAGGCCGAGGGCTGGCAGCTGATCCAGCACCAGCAGACCCCCGAAGGCTGAGCCGGTGCCGGACCGCATGGGCGCGCTGCGCCGCCACATCCGCTTTCACGGCGCCTTCGTCGTCGGGGTGCTGGCGGCATTGCTTGCGTATCGCCTGCCGCCTACCGACCGCATCCTGATCGGCGCCGACCTGTTCTGTGTCGTCTATCTCGCCACCACCGCCCTGTGGATCCGCGGCCGGTCCGGCGACGACCTGCGCGAGCACTTCGCCGACGCCGACGAGGGCGGCCTGCTGATCGTCCTGATGGCGTTGTGGGCGGCCGGCATCAGCATGTTCGCCATCGCGGAAACGGTGCTGTCGGCGCAAGCCCAGTCCGGGCTGCGGCTGCGCCCGGTGCTGGCCCTGGGGGCGGTGCCGCTGGGCTGGGCGATGGTCCACACGGTGATGGCCTTCCACTATGCGCGGATGTTCTATGCGCAAGTGCAGGATGCCGGTGATGACGCCGGAGATGATGGCGACGCCGACGCCACCGGCGATGCGGGCAAGTCCGGCGACGCGGGCGGGCTCGATTTTCCCGGCGACACCACCGAGCCCGGCCCGTGGGAATTCCTGTATTACAGCTTCACGCTCGGGATGACCGCGCAGACCTCGGATATCGGTCTGACCACCACGCCGATGCGGCGCGTCACGCTGTTCCACTCGGTGCTGAGCTTCTTCTACAACGCCGTCATCGTCGCGTTGGCGGTGAATGCCGGCATGGCGCTGGGGCAGGGCGGCGGCTGAGGGCTCCGCAAGGCGCGTTCTTCACATCGCCCGGCGCCGGGCCTATAAGCCGCGCAAAATCCCCGCATCGCGCGCGCCATGAAAGGTTACCCATGATCCAGGTTTTCGGCCACAAGGCCCCCGACACCGACTCGACCGGCTCGCCGCTGATCTGGGCCTGGTACCTGTCCGAGGTCCGCAAGACCCCGGCCAAGGCGGTGCTGCAGGGCACGCCCAACACCGAGGCGGTGTGGATGCTGGGCAAGTGGAAGCTGGACCTGCCCGAGGTGATCGAGGACGTGAAGGCGGGCGATCAGTGCGTGATCGTCGACACCAACAACCCGGGCGAACTGCCGGCCTCGATCAACGACGCCGAGGTGATCGAGATCATCGACCACCACCTGCTGGCCGGCGGCATCAAGACCCGCCTGCCGATCAACATCACCATCCGCCCGCTGGCCTGCACCGCGACGATCATGCACGACCTGATCGGCGACGACCTCGACCGCGCGCCGGACTGGGTCAAGGGCGTGATGCTGACCTGCATCCTGTCCGACACGCTGGAATTCCGCTCGCCCACCACCACGCCGCATGACCGCTGGGTGGCCGAAAAACTGGGGGCCGCTCTGGGCGTCTCGATCCCCGAGTATGCGACCGAGATGTTCACGGCGAAATCCGACGTCTCGTCCTTCTCGGACGCGGCGCTGCTGAAGATGGACAGCAAGGAATACGAGCTTGGCGGCAAGCAGATACGGATTTCCGTGCTGGAAACCACCGCGCCGCAGGTGCTGCTGGACCGCAAGGCGCAGCTGCTGGCCGCAATGCCCGGCGTCGCGGCCGAGGACGGCGCCGACGAGGTGATGCTGTTCATCGTCGACATCCTCAACGAACGCTCGACCCTGCTGGTGCCCAACGACTTCGTCCGCGCGGTCGCCGCCGCGTCCTTCGGGGTCCCGGTCGAGGGCGACAGCGTCGTCCTGCCTGGCGTGGTCAGCCGCAAGAAGCAGATCATCCCGGCGCTGAAGCTGTAAGGCCATCGCCTGTGAGGACCGCCGGACCGGGGGTTTTCCACACCTGGACCCCCGGAGGATATTTGGAACCGCCCGACGCGGCGGGAAAGGAGCCATCGTGACGCGGATCATCGACAGCCTGGCCGAGATCGCCCAGGGCTATGACGTGCTGTTCTGCGACCTGTGGGGCTGCGTGCATAACGGCAAGGTGGCCTATCCGGCGGCGATCGCGGCGCTGCAGGATTTCCGGCGCGGCGGCGGCAAGGTGGCGCTGACGACCAACGCCCCCCGTCCGCGCCGGGCGGTGGCCGCGCAGATCGCGGCTCTGGACGTGCCCGAGGACGCTTGGGACGACATCGTGACCTCGGGCGATGCGGCGCAGGACGCGATGTTTTCCGGCCGGGTCGGCCGGCGCGTCTGGCACGTGGGGCCCGAGAAGGACCTGTCGTTCTTTACCGACACCCCGGACCCGCGCGCGGCCGCGATCACCCGCGTCGCCCCGGCCGAGGCCGAGGGCGTGGTCGTCACCGGCCTTTTCGACGACATGACCGAAACCCCCGCCGACTATCACGCGGCGCTGAGCGAGGTTGCCGCGCGGGGCCTGCCGCTGCTGTGCGCCAACCCCGACATCGTCGTCGATTTCGGCGAACAGCGGCTGTATTGCGCCGGCGCGCTCGCGCAGCTTTATGAACAGCTGGGCGGCGAGGCACTGTATTTCGGCAAGCCCCACGCCCCGATCTATGACCTCGCCCGGCGCCGGTTGGGCGTCTCGGGCGGGCGCGAGCTTGCCATCGGCGACGGGATCGGCACCGATATCGCGGGGGCCGTGGCACAGGGGATCGATTCGATCTTCGTGACCGGCGGGCTCGCGGCCGAGCATATGGGGGGCAACGTGGAACGACCCGAGGACGCGCTGCTGGCCGACTGGCTGAAGGCCGAGGGCCTGGCGCCGACCTACGCCATCGGACGGCTGCGGTGAGCGCGCGGCCCGTCGCCTCTCCGCCCCAGCCGGCGCCGCCCGGGACGCGGGTGGGCCATGTCCATCTGAAGGTCACCGATCTCGACCGCGCCATCGCCTTCTATTCCGGCGTGCTGGGCTTCGAGCTGATGCAGCGTTACGGGCCGCAGGCGGCGTTCCTGGGCGCGGGCGGCTATCACCACCATATCGGCCTGAATACCTGGGAGTCCGCCGGCGGCACCCCGCCGCCGCCCGGCCATACCGGCCTGTATCACAGCGCCTTCCTGTATCCCGACCGGGCTTCGCTGGGCCGGGTTCTGGCACGCGTAATCGCCGCCGGCATCCCGCTGGACGGGGCCGCCGATCACGGGGTCAGCGAGGCGATCTATCTGCGCGACCCCGACGGCAACGGGGTGGAACTGTATCGCGACCGTCCGTCCGAAGAATGGCCGCTGGACGCGCACGGCGGCATCTCGATGGTGAACCGGCCGCTGGACCTCGAAGCGTTGCTGGCCGAGGCGGAAACGCAGCGGTAACAATATTAGTTCGCCCGCGCCCGGGCGGATATTTTCTTGCGCGACGGTCCCGCCGGTGCTATGCCGCAATGCAGCAACGACGGGCGCATCATGATGCTGGACAACCAACCGCGCGGCACCATCGTCATCGAGGATCTCGAGGTCGGGATGATGCGGTATCTGCAGAAGCAGGTCACCGACGCCGATATCGAGATGTTCGCCGAGGTCTCGACCGACCGCAATCCGGTGCATCTAGACGAGGCCTATGCCCGCGACACGATCTTCGAGGGGCGGATCGCCCACGGGATGCTGACCGCCGGCCTGATTTCGGCCGTGATCGGCGAACAGCTGCCCGGCCACGGCACGGTCTATCTGGGCCAGACGCTGAAATTCATGGCCCCTGTGCGGCCCGGCGACGTGGTCCGGGCCGAGGTGCAGGTGGAATCGATCGACCACGGGAAACGGCGCGTCACCCTTGCCACCCGCTGCCTGGTCGGCGATACCGTCGTGCTGAAAGGCGAGGCGGTCGTCCTGGCACCCTCGCGCAAGTTCGACTGAAGGGCCTGCGTGGCCGCCGAGGGCCGATGCAGAATCCTCCGATGCACCTTCACCGCGACTGGCGCGGCCTTCCGGCTTCGGCCCGGGGCGCGACGGTGGCGATGGGGAATTTCGACGGCGTCCACCTGGGCCATCGCGCGGTGATCGACGCGGCCCGCGCCGCCCGGCCCGACGCGCCGCTGGGCGTGGTCACGTTCGAGCCGCATCCGCGCGAATATTTCGCCGCGCTCGTGAACCGCGACGATCCGCCGTTCCGGCTGATGAACCCCCAGGCCCGCGCCAACCGGCTGGCCCGCCACGGGGTCAGCCAGCTCTATGAGCTGCCCTTCGGCCCGGTGCTGGCCGCCCTGACGCCCGAGGACTTCGCCCGCGAGGTGCTGGCCGAGGGGCTGGGCGTCGCCCATGTCGCCATCGGCGCCGATTTCCGCTTTGGCCGCGACCGGGCGGGGGATGCCGCCGCGCTCGCCTCCCTGGGCGAGCGGCTGGGCTTTGGCGTCACCATCGTGCCCCTGGTCGCCCACGGCGCGGCGCGGGCGAGTTCGACCGCCATCCGCACCGCCCTGGCCGAGGGCCGCCCCCGCGACGCCGAGCGGATGCTGGGCCACTGGCACCGGATCGAGGGCGAGGTGGTGCACGGCGCCAAGCGCGGCCGCGAGCTGGGCTATCCGACCGCCAACATGGCCGTGGACGGGCTGCACCTGCCGAAACTTGGGGTCTATGCCGTGCTGGTCGACGTGATGACCGGCCCGCATCGCGGCAGCTATCGCGGCGTCGCCAGCCTGGGCGTGCGCCCGATGTTCGGCGAGAACACCCCGAACCTGGAAACACATCTGTTCGACTTCGAGGGCGACCTGTACGGCCAGCAGCTTTCGGTCGCGCTGGTCGATTATCTGCGCCCCGAGGCGACTTTTGACGGGCTGGACGCGCTGATCGCGCAGATGCAGGCCGACGAGGCCGCCGCCCGCCGGATCCTGGGTGCGGCCTGATGCGCGAACGCTTCTGGGAACTGCCGCTGGCCGACCTGTCCGCCGCCGAGTGGGAAGCGCTCTGCGACGGCTGCGGCAAGTGTTGCCTGAACAAGATCGAGTATGACGACGACGGCAGCGTCGATTTCACCCGCGTCGCCTGCCGCCTGCTGGACGGGGAAAGCTGCCGCTGTTCGTCCTATCCCAACCGCCACGACTTCGTCCCCGACTGCGTGGTGCTGACCCCCGCCAAGCTGAAGGAGATTGCCTGGTGGCTGCCCGCCACCTGCGCCTATCGCCTGCGCGCCGAGGGCAAGCCGCTGTATGACTGGCACCACCTGATCTCGGGCGACCCCGAGTCGATCCACCGCGCCGGCGCCTCGGTGCGCGGCTGGACGGTCAGCGAGCTGGCGGTGACCGAGGACGACTGGGACCAGTACGTGATCGAGGATCTGTCGTGAATTTCGGATCGGACAACGCCTCGGGCGTGCATCCCCGGATCATGGCCGCGCTGGCCGCCGCCAATGACGGCATCGCGGCCTCCTATGGCCGGGACGCGCTGACCGCGCAGGCGCAGGACCGGGTGCGCGAGGTGTTCGACGCCCCCGAAGCGGCGGTATTCCTGCTGGGCACCGGCACCGGGGCGAACGCGCTGGCGCTGGCGCAGCTGTGCCCGCCCTGGGGGCGCATCTTCTGCCACGAGACGGCGCATATCGAGACCTCGGAAAGTGGCGCCCCGGCCTGGATGGCGGGGGGCGCGCAGCTGGCGCTGGTCGGCGGCGACTGGGGGCGGATGACGCCGGAGGCGCTGGCGGCGCGGATCGCGGATTACCCGCAGGAAGACGAGCATGACGGGCTCAACGCCGTCCTGTCGGTGACGAACGCGACCGAATGGGGCACCGTCCACGGCCCCACGGCGGTGTCCGCGCTGGCGCGGGTCGCGCGGGAGGCGGGCCTGGCCGTGCACATGGACGGCGCCCGGCTGGGCAACGCGCTGGCCGCGACCGGCGCCGCGCCCGCCGACATGACCTGGCGCGCGGGGGTAGATGCGCTCTCGCTGGGCGGGACGAAAAGCGGCTGCATGGCGCTCGAGGCGGTGGTGTTCTTCGATCCCGAACGCGCGCACAGCTTCAGCTTTCGCCGGATGCGGGCCGGGCATCTGTGGTCCAAGCACCGCTTTCTGGCCGCGCAGATGCTGGCCTGGCTGGACGGCGATCTGTGGCTGGACCTGGCCCGCCACGCCAACGCGGCGGCGTCCGAGCTGGCCTCGGTGCTGGGCGGGGCAGGGCGCCCGCCACTGGGGCCGGTCGAGGCGAACGAGGTCTTCGTCCGCCTGCCGCGGACCGAGATCGCCCGCCTGCGCGCGGCGGGGCTCCGGGCGGCGGACTGGCCGAACCGGGGCGACGATGCCGGGAACGGGACGATCCGGCTGGTGACCAGCTGGGCGACGACGGACGAGGAGATCGCGGCGCTGCGGGCGGTCCTGTAGCGAGGGGCCCGGCGCCTCAGTCTACGGCGACCAGCACCATCCGCAGCGCATGGTCCACCGTGGCCTCGCGCACCGCGCGGCGGCCGAGCGGTCCGAAATCCACCGTCTCGGTCCGCACCCCGCCCGCATCGGCGAGGCCGAAGCAGACCCGCCCCTCGGGCTTGAACTCGGACCCGCCCGGCCCGGCGATCCCGGTCACCGCGATTGCGACCGCCGCCCTCGACCGCCCCAGCGCGCCGCCCGCCATCTCGGCCGCGATCTCTTCGCTGACCGCGCCGAACGCCTTCAGCGTGGCGGGGCGGATGCCCAGCATATCGATCTTGGCGGCGTTGGAATAGGTGACGAAGCCGCGGTCGACCACGTCGGACGACCCCGGCACCTCGGTCAGCGTCGCCGCGATCAGCCCGCCGGTGCAGCTTTCGGCTGTGGCGATCATCTCGCCCCGGGCGCGCATCCGCGCCAGCAGACGGGTTGCGAGATCCGCCAATTCCATCACATCAGCCCGTGCGAGATGCCTGCCGCGACGACGGAGCAGACCGCGGCAAAGACCCCGGCCCAGATGTCGTCCAGCATGACGCCCGCGGCATCGGCGCGGCGGTCGGCGCGGCCGATGATCCACGGCTTCCAGATGTCGAACAGCCGGAACAGGACGAACGGGACCACCAGCCCCGGCCACGGCACCACGTCCGAGGGCAGCCCGGCGAACCAGAACCCGGCCGAGGTGGCGCACAGCGCGATCAGCTGGCCCGTGACCTCGTCGATGACGATTTCGCTGCGGTCCTTGTCGGCCATGCCCGCGGTCCAGCGCCGCACCGACCAGAACCCGGCGAGTATCGCGGCCACCGTCGCCAGCGCCACCAGCGGGAAATGCCCGATCCGGTGCAGGGCATAGCCCAGCAGGATCGTCGCCGCCGAGGCCCAGGTCCCCGACGCCGGCCGCAGATAGCCGAGCCCGAAGCCGGTCGCGATCAGCCGGTCCATCACGCGCCCCCGATCAGCGTGGCGGTGGCGATTGCGGCGATGCCTTCCTCGCGGCCGGTGAAGCCCAGCCGCTCCGAGGTCGTGGCCTTGACGCTGACCCGGTCGGGCGCGACGCCCATGATCTCGGCCAGCCGCGCCTGCATCGCCGCCGCATGGGGTCCGATCTTGGGCCGTTCGCAGATGAGCGTCACGTCTGCATTGCCGAGGCGATAACCCATCCGCCCCGCCAGTTCCGCGGCGTGGCGCAGGAAGATGTCGGACGCCGCCCCCTTCCATTGCGGGTCCGAGGGCGGGAAGTGCCGCCCGATATCCCCTTGCGCCAGCGCGCCATAGATCGCGTCGGTCAGCGCGTGCATCCCCACATCGGCGTCGGAATGACCGACCAGCCCGAGATCATGGGGGACCGCAATTCCGCACAGCCAGACCCGGTCCCCCGGTCCGAAGGCGTGCACATCATAGCCGTTGCCCAGCCGCACATCCATGTTGCGCCTTTTCGTGATCCGTTCGGCCCGCGCCATGTCGCCCGGCCAGGTGAGTTTCAGGTTGTCCTCGTCGCCCGGCACGATGGTCACCGGGATGCCGTGGCGATGGGCAAGCTCGACGTCATCGGCCGCCCCCCGGCTGTCGGCACGATGCGCCGCGAGGATCGCGTCCAGCGCAAAGCCCTGCGGCGTCTGGGCGCGATACAGCCCCTCGCGGTCCGCAAAGCCCGTCACGCGGTCAACGGCCCCTCGCCACAGCGCATCGGTCACCGCCAGCGCGGGCGCGGCGGCGGGGGCACCGGCGGCGAGGGCATCCAGTACGGCGTCGATCACCGGCGGTGCGACCAGCGGCCGAGCGCCGTCATGGATCAGCACATGGCCCAGGCCGGACCCGTCCAGGGTCTCGAGCCCCGCGCGGACGCTGCCGCTGCGGGTGTCGCGGCCCGCGACGAGCGTGACCCGGCCCCCAAGCTCCGCGATCGCCCGTCCCATGTCGTCCGGGTGGACCACAACCACGATACGCGCGAATCCCTGAAACGCGCCGATCGCCCGGTCCAGCACCGTGCGGCCGGACAGCGCCTGCCACTGCTTGGGAAGATCGCCGCCCATCCGGCTGCCACGCCCGGCGGCCGAGATCAGCACCGCCGTCCGGGCGGCGAGGGGGTGCGTGCTCATCGCCTGGTCATCCGCATTTGGAATGGCCGCAGCTGGGGCAGGTCAGGCAGCCCTCGACCATCCGCATCCCCGGGGTCCCGCAGGCCGGGCAGGACGGCCCGCGCGGCGGCTCGCCCACCTCGCGCATCTCGGCCGTGGGGTCCGATTTCAGCCCCGCCCCCTCGGCGGCCATGAAGCCGATGGCGACCATGTGGCGTTCGATCACGCCCCCGATCGCGGCCAGGATCGAGGGCACGTAGCGCCCCTCCATCCACGCGCCGCCACGGGGGTCGAACACGGCCTTCAGCTCTTCGACCACGAAGGACACGTCGCCGCCGCGCCGGAACACGGCCGAGATCATCCGCGTCAGCGCCACGGTCCAGGCGTAATGTTCCATGTTCTTGGAATTGATGAAGACCTCGAACGGGCGGCGGCGGCCGTCCTCCTCGATGTCGTTCAGGGTGATGTAGATGGCGTGCTCGCTGCCCGGGAACTTGAGCTTGTAGGTCGCGCCCTCCAGCGCCACCGGGCGGCTCATCGGCTGGTCAAGATAGACCGCGGGCAACTGCGATTCGGGCGCAGGCGCGGGCGCCACAGACAGGACCGAGCCGGTGACCTCGTTCGGCCGATAGGTCGTGCAGCCCTTGCAGCCCTGGTCCCAGGCGGCGAGATAGACGTCCTTGAACGCCTCGAACGAGATGTCCTCGGGGCAGTTGATGGTCTTCGAGATCGACGAATCCACCCATTCCTGCGCCGCCGCCTGCATGGCGACGTGGTCCAGCGGGTCCAGCGTCTGGGCATCCACGAACCAGTCGGGGAACGGCGCGTCGCCCATCCGCTCGCGCCACAGGGCGACGGCGTAGTCGACCACCTCCTCCTCGGTCCGGGTGCCGTCCTTCTGCAGCACCTTGCGGGTGTAGGCGTGGGCAAAGACCGGCTCGATCCCGGAACTGACATTGCCGGCGTAAAGCGAGATCGTGCCGGTCGGCGCGACCGAGGTCAGCAGCGCGTTGCGGATGCCGTGGGTGCGGATCGCCGCACGCACGTCCTCGTCCATCTTTTGCATGAAGCCCGACGCCAGGAACGCCTCGGCGTCGAACAGCGGAAACGCCCCCTTGTCGCGCGCAAGCCCGGCGCTGGTCAGATAGGCCGCCCGCGCGATGCGCTTCATCCAGCGGCGCGTGGCCTCGGCCGCCTCGGGCGCGCCATAGCGCAGCCCGACCATCATCAGCGCGTCGGCGAGCCCCGTGACGCCCAGCCCGATGCGGCGCTTGGCGCGCGCCTCGGCGGCCTGCTGGGGCAGGGGAAAGCGGCTGGCGTCGACGACGTTGTCCATCATCCGCACGGCGGTCGCGACCAGATCGTCCAGCGCGTCCTCGTCCAGCGCCGCCTCGGGGCCGAAGGGGTCGTTGACCAGCCGCGCGAGGTTCACCGACCCCAGCAGGCAGGCGCCATAGGGGGGCAAAGGCTGTTCGCCGCAGGGGTTGGTCGCGGCGATGGTCTCGGCATAGCCGAGGTTGTTCATCGCGTTGATGCGGTCGATGAAGATCACGCCCGGCTCGGCATAATCATAGGTCGCGCGCATGATCCGGTCCCACAGCGCGCGGGCGCGGACGGTGCGATGGACCTGGCCGCCAAAGACCAGCGGCCAGTCGCCATCTGCCTTGAGCGCGGCCATGAAGTCGTCGGTGACCAGCACCGACAGGTTGAACATCCGCAGCCGGGCGGCGTCCTGCTTGGCGGCGATGAAGGCCTCGATGTCCGGGTGGTCGCAGCGCATCGTGGCCATCATCGCGCCCCGGCGCGAGCCCGCCGACATGATCGTCCGGCACATCGCGTCCCAGACGTCCATGAAGGACAGCGGCCCCGACGCGTCGGCGGCGACGCCCTTCACCTCGGCCCCGCGCGGGCGGATGGTCGAGAAATCATAGCCGATCCCGCCGCCCTGCTGCATGGTCAGCGCGGCTTCCTTCAACGCCTGGAAGATGCCCTCCATGCTGTCAGGGATGGTGCCCATGACGAAGCAATTGAAGAGCGTCACCGACCGGCCGGTCCCGGCGCCCGAGATGATCCGGCCGGCGGGCAGAAAGCGGAAATCCTCGAGCGCGGCGTAGAAGCGGTCCTCCCACGACGCGGGGTCTGCCTCGACGCTGGCGAGGTCGCGGGCGATGCGGCGCCAGGTGTCTTCGACCGAGCCGTCCAGCGGCGTGCCGTCGGCGGACCGGAGCCGATATTTCATATCCCAGATCTGTTCAGCGATGGGGGCGGCAAGACGGGTCATGGCAGGGTCCGGGGTCGGTGGGGCGGAGGTCACTCATGCGCGATTGGCGTTGCCGAAACAAGCCTGCCATGACCGGGCCCAACAAGCTGGACAGGCTGCGACACCCTGCCACAGGATCAGAACCCGACGAAACTTCTAGGGATAAACCGCGACTCAACAGAAAGGTGCCGCATATGGCCCGCATGATCCTTGCCGCAGTCATCGCCTGCCTCGCCGTGCCCGCAGCGGCTTCGCAGCCCGGCGACTACAAGACCGGCCCCCAGACCGAGGGCGTCGCCGCCCCGATCAACCTTGCGCCACGCCGGCCCGTTCCGATGGCGGTGATGAACTACGAGACGTTCGAGGCGACGGTGGACCACGCCGATCTGCCGGAATGTCCCAAGGCCCTGGCCGCCGAGGGGCGGTTCTGCCGGGCGACGATCCACGACGACGCATTGCATGTCTTTGCGTTCAGCGAGGACCTGGACCAGCCGTTGCAGGCGGTCATGGACTTCCCGATGGACGAGATCCGCTTCCCCGACTGAGCGCGGGCGCCGCCGCCGAGCCGGGCGTCGGCGTCACCCGCCATCCTTGCGATGGGCGGCGCGCAAGGCGCGACGGTTGATCTTGCCGGTAGGCGTGCGGGGCAGGGCATCGACATGGATGAACTCGCGCGGCTGCTTGTAGCGGGCGAGTCCCGTCTCGGCCGCCGCCTGCAGCGCCGCCCCGTCGGCCGGGCCGGTCCAGAAGGCGGCGATGATCGAGGCGCCGCCCGGCACCGGCAGTTCCGTCACCGCCACGTCGCCGGTGCCGGGGACCGGGGCCAGCACGTCCTCGACCTCTGAGGGCGCGACCCGGAAGCCGCCGGCGTTCATCATGTCGTCGGCGCGGCCCAGCGTGGCGATCGCGCCGTCGTCCGAAGCGACCGCCAGATCGCCGGTCAGGAACCAGTCGCCGCGGAACTTGGACGCGGTTTCCTCGGGTTGCCCCAGATAGCCGAGAAACAACCCGGGGTCGGACCGATGCACGGCCAGCACGCCCGGCTGTCTGGGAGGCAGCTCGGCTCCGTCATCGCCCAGGATAGCCACCCGCCGCCCCGGCTGGGGATAGCCGGCGGTGCCCTCGGGCGCCGGCCGGGCGGGCGAGCCGGACAGGAAGGTGGAACATTCAGACATGCCCATCGCCTCGTGCAGGCCGGTGCCGGTGCGGTCGGTCCAGGCCCGGCGCAGGTCGGGGTCCAGCCGCTCGCCCGCGGTCAGGCCGTGGCGCAGCGACGGGATCGGCGCCCAGTCGGCGCGCAGCATCCGCCGGAACACACCCGGCGCCGCCGCGATGATCGTCGCGCCGTGGCGCCGGGCGAGCAGCGGGATCTGCTCGATCGCCGTTCCCTCGGCAGGGATCAGCGCCGTCGCGCCCACTGTCCACGGGTCCATCAGCCCGGTGCCCAGCGTGAATGTCCAGTTGAACGCGCCCGCATGCAACAGCCGGTCGGCGCCGGTCAGCCCGTACCAGCCGTCGAACATCATCGCGCGGGCGAGAATCGCCCGATGCGCGTGCATCACCGCCCGCGGCTGCCCGGAAGTGCCGGAGGTATAGACGATATAGGCCAGCCGGTCGGGATCGCCGCGGTTCCAGTCGGCCGGCGCCAGCCCGGCCATCGCGGCCAGTTCGGCGGCCGCCAGCACCGGCGCGGGGTGGCCCTCGGGCAGCGCGATGCCGGGACCGGCGATGGTAAGCGCATGGGTGATCTCGGCCGCGATCTTGGTGACTTCGCGCGCCGTGAGCATCGCCGAGGTCGGCACCGGGACCAGACCCGCCGCGATGCAGGCGAGATAGGCCACCGGAAACGCCGGCTCGTTCCCGATCCGCAGCAGCACCCGGTCGCCGGGACGCAGCCCGCGGGCCAGCAGCCCCGCGGCCGCCCCGCGCACCGCGGCCGTCAGCCGCCCATAGGACCACCGATCCGCTCCGGTGGACGACACCACCGCCAGCGCCAGCCGGTCCGGCATCTCCTGGCCGGCCGCCAGCACGTGTTCCGCGAGATTGAAGCCCTGAGTCATGCGCGCAGCTTTGCCGCCCTCGCGCGCGGGCCGCAAGGACGGCGCGTTCGGGCGGTCGCTAATATCCTGGGGTGAACTGGCCGGCACGGCCACGAGGGGCAAAGCCCCCTGGACACGCAAACGGCCCGCCCGTGAGGGCAGGCCGCAAAGGTAACGGGCGGTCCCTGCGGAGCTGCGGGATCAGAGCAGCTTCAGATCGGACGCCGAGGCGCGGCCGTCGCGGCCGGACTGCAGTTCGTATTCGATCTTCTGGTTGTCGTTCAGCCCGGTCAGGCCGGCGCGCTCGACGGCGGAAATATGGACGAAGACGTCCTTGCCGCCATCATCGGGCGCGATGAAACCATAGCCTTTGGTGGCGTTGAACCATTTGACGGTGCCGGTCGCCATGACCTTGTCTCCTTCAGTCTCCCGGTGGCGAGATTGCCGTTCCGGGCCGTGCAGCCCTTTCGCAGTCCGGCTGCCCCGTGAAGGGAGGCGGTAGAAAGTTTCGCTCACGCGCCTGCGAGGTTGCGCGATTCGCCGCCAAATTCAAGTGACAAATTAACGACTCGGGTGACGTTACGTTACCTGCGCGGGGGAACCGGCAAGAGTTTGCCGGTCCCCTGATCTGCCCGGCACGAGGCGGCAGTCAGCCCCGCAGATCGGGCGGGGTCGCCTCGGCCATCAGCGCCGCGATGGCATCGGCCAGGGCCAGCGATTCCGACCCCTGCCGGTCGAGCCGGCGAAGCGAAACCGTGCGCTCCTGGACCTCTTTCATCCCGATTGCCATGATCGCCGGGACCTTGGCGACGGAATGTTCGCGGACCTTGTAGTTGATCTTTTCGTTCCGCAGGTCGGCTTCGGCGCGAATCCCCGCGCCTTTCAGCGCCTCGACCACCTCGCGGACGTAATCGTCGGCGTCCGAGACGATTGAGGCGACGACCACCTGCCGGGGCGCCAGCCACAGGGGCAGCTTGCCGGCGAAGTTCTCGATCAGCATCCCGATGAAGCGCTCGAAGCTGCCGAGCACCGCGCGGTGCAGCATGATCGGGCGGTGCTTGGCGCCGTCCTCGCCGATGTAATAGGCGTCCAGCCGCTCGGGCAGGTTCGGATCGACCTGCAGCGTCCCGCACTGCCAGTCCCGGCCGATGGCGTCGGTCAGCACGAACTCGAGCTTCGGGCCGTAGAAGGCGCCCTCGCCGGGGAACACCTCGTACTCGTGCCCGGCTGCCGTCACCGCGTTGGCCAGCGCCGCCTCGGCGTGGTCCCAGCTCTCTTCGGTGCCGATCCGCTTGTCGGGGCGGGTGGACAGCTTGATGCGCCAGTCGGTGAAGCCGAGGTCCGCGTAGATCCCCGACAGGAAGCTGATGAACTTGCGCGACTCGCTCTCGATCTGCGCCTCGGTGCAGAAGATATGCGCGTCGTCCTGGGTGAAGCCGCGGACCCGCATGATCCCGTGCAGCGCGCCCGAGGGCTCGTAGCGGTTGCACGACCCGAACTCGGCCATCCTGAGCGGCAGGTCGCGGTAGGATTTCAGCCCGTGGTTATAGACCTGCACGTGGCAGGGGCAGTTCATCGGCTTGAGCGCGTTGACGGTCTTTTCCCGGGCGTGCTCCTCGTCCACTTCGACGATGAACATGTTCTCCTGGTAGTTCTCCCAGTGGCCCGAGGCTTCCCACAGCTTGCGGTTCACGACCTGGGGCGTGTTGACCTCGACATAGCCGCCGCGGCGCTGCTGGCGGCGCATGTAGTCCTGCAGCGTCGTGTAGATCGTCCACCCGTTCGGGTGCCAGAAGACCTGGCCCGGCGCTTCCTCCTGCAGGTGGAACAGGTCCATCTCGCGGCCGAGCTTGCGGTGGTCGCGTTTCGCGGCCTCCTCCAGCATGGTCAGGTGGGCCTTCAACTCGTCGCGGTTGCGGAAGGCCACGCCATAGATGCGCTGTAGCATTGGACGGCTGGCGTCGCCCAGCCAGTAGGCGCCGGCGACGTGGGTCAGACGGAAGGCGTCGGCGGGCAGCTGGCCGGTGTGCTGCAGATGCGGGCCGCGGCACAAATCCTGCCAGTCGCCGTGCCAGTACATGCGCACGTCCTCGCCCTCGGGGATGCGGGCGATCAGTTCGACCTTGTAGGGCTCGTTGGTCGATTCGTAATGGGCGACGGCGCGGGCGCGGTCCCAGACCTCGGTGCGGACCGGGTCGCGGGCGGCGATGATCTGCTTCATCTTCGCCTCGATCGCGCCGAGGTCCTCGGGCGTGAAGGGTTCGGCGCGGTCGAAGTCGTAGAACCAGCCATAGTCGCGGACCGGGCCGATGGTGACCTTGACGTCGGGCCACAGCTCCTGCACGGCGCGGGCCATGACGTGGGCGAGGTCGTGGCGGATCAGTTCAAGCGCCGGCGCCTCGTCCTTCATCGTGTTGATGGCGATCCGGCCCGAGCCGCGGATCGGCCAGGCGAGGTCGACATGCGCGCCGTCCAGCGTGGCGCTGATCGCGGCCTTCGCGAGGCTGGGGGCGATCGACTGCGCGACCTCGGCCGCGGTCACCCCGGCGGGGTAGTCGCGGGCATTGCCATCGGGAAAGGTGAGGGAGATCTGGTCGGCCACGACTGGCTCCTCGTCGGTTCGGCGCCCACGGAACGCCCGGTTGCGGGTATGTGCCGGGTGCTGTGGCAAGCGGCGGCGCGGGTGTCAATGGGGGCGCACGTCCGGGCGTCCTGCGGCCGCGCCGGTGTGGAGAAAATCCAGCCACGTTGCGACGGGAAAACCTGTGCGCAGGGTCGGGGCGAGGCTTCACAGGCCCCTGACGGCGTGAAATAGGGAAAGGGCACATGCAGGGGGCCAGCCATGACAGAGTTTTACGAGACCCGCGCGGGACGCCGGCTGGCCTATGACCGAGTCGACGGCAGCCTGCCCGGCGTGATCTTCCTGCACGGGTTCCGGTCCGACCGGCACGGCACCAAGGCCGAGGACCTTGCCGCCTGGTGCGCCGAAACCGGCCGCGCCTTCCTGCGCTTTGACCTTGCCGGGCATGGCGACAGCGGTGGCGCCGTCGAGGATTTCGGGATCGGCGACTGGCTGGACGATTCGCGCGAGTTGATCGACGCTCTGGCGCCCGGGCCGCAGGTGCTGGTCGGATCGTCCCTGGGGGGGTGGCTGGCGCTGCTGCTGGCGCGCGAGGACCCGCGTCGCTGGTCAGGCCTGGTGACGATTGCCGCCGCGCCGGATTTCACCACGCGGATGCAGTCCGCGTTCACCGCCGCCGACCGTGCGCAGTTGCAGCGCGACGGGGTCATCACCCGGCCCAGCGCCTATGGCGACGACTATGTGTTTTCGCAAAGGCTGTTCGATCAGGGGGATGAGCATCGCCTTTTCGCCGCGCCGCTGCTGCTGACGATGCCGGTCCGGCTGCTGCAGGGAACCGCTGACGAGGACGTGCCCGCGTCGGATGCCAAGGCGCTACATGAGCACGCTGACGGCCCCGACATTCAGCTAAGGATGGTGGAGGGGGCCGATCACAGGTTCTCGGCCCCCGAGCAGTTGCAGATGATCCGCGACGCGGTGGCCGAAGTCAGTGGAGAATGACCCCGGCCGCGACGGTCAGGAAAAGGCGATCTCGTACTGGTCGCCCATGTCGGGCTTGGCGCCGGTGACCTTGGACCTGGCAACCTCATACAGGAAGCCCAGCCCGCCGGTGGTGGCCCAGACCTCGGCAGTCGACAGCTTGAGCTTCAGCATTCGAACGTCCTCGTCCTGCTTGCCATCCTCGAACCAGCTCGAGGCGACGGCGTTCCAGATTTCGTCGAGCTTGGCCTTGTCGTTCGACAGTTCCAGCGTGCCCTCTATCCGGGCATAAAGCTTGTCGCCGCCTTCGCTGACGACGTGGACGGCCTGTTGCGGGCCACCCTCGACCGCCTTGACGAGATCGGTGCCATCGGCGGTGATGAACCACAGCACCGACTGATCCCGGTCGGCGTAGTGCGACATCGGCACCAGCCGCCAGTCGGGGGCGCAGCCCAGCATCCCCGCGTTGATGCCGTCGAGTCGTTTCCAGAAAGTATCGCGGTCGCTCATGCTGCGCTCCTTTGCGTCGCCGGCAGGGGCGCCGGACGTTCGCGAGCCTAACCACGACCGGACCGCCGGGTTCCGTCCAACCGGCCCCAGCCCCGGCCGCGGGAACTGGGGGCGGAACGCAGCGGGCGATCAGACGCCGATCTTGGCGTCGTCCTCGGGCCCCAGCGGGCGGGTGTCGCCGGTGACCTGGCCGCCGCGACGGCGCTTGGGATGCTGGCGGGGCGCCGAGCCCGCATGTTCGTCCATGAAGTCCAGCACCAGCGGCCGGATGTTCAGCCGCCAGCTTTTCCCCGCGAAGATGCCGTAATGGCCGGCGCCCGGTTCCAGATGCTGGGCCTTGCGGTCGTCCGAGACCCCGGTGCACAGGTTCAGCGCCGCGACGCACTGGCCGGGGGCCGAGATGTCGTCATTGGCGCCCTCGACGGTCATCACCGCGACGTCCTTGATCTTGCCGATGTCGATCGGCTTGCCGTCGATCGAGAAGCGGTTCTGGGCGATTTCCAGGTTCTTGAAGATGCGTTCGACGGTGGACAGGTAGAATTCCGCCGTCATGTCCATGACGGCCAGGTATTCGTCATAGAACATGTTGTGCTTGTCGCCTTCGGACCCGGCACCGGTGGCCTCGGCTAAGATCTTGTCGACGAAGGCCTTGCGATGGGTGTCGGCGTTCATGGCGATGAAGGAGGAGAGCTGCGCCAGTCCCGGATAGACCATCCGCCCGGCGCCGCGATACTTGAAGCCGACCTGCTGGATGACGAGATGCTCGAGCTCGCCCATCGTCACCCGGTTGCCGAAATCGGTCACCTCGGTGGCCGCCGCGTCCGGGTCGATGGGACCGCCGATCAGGGTCAGGGTGCGAGGCTGGGCGGCGGGGTTGTCCTCGGCCAGGATCGCCGTCGCGGCCAGCGTCAGCGGCGCGGGCTGGCAGACAGCGATGACGTGAAGGTCCGGGCCCAGATGGGTCATGAAGTCGGTCAGGTAGCGGGTATAGTCCTCGACGTCGAACTTGCCCTCGCTGACCGGGATGTCGCGGGCATTGTGCCAGTCGGTCACCCAGACGTCGCAATCGGGCAAGAGCGAGGTCACCGTCGAGCGCAGCAGCGTCGCATAATGGCCCGACATCGGCGCCACCAGCAGCACCCGCCGCTCCATCGGCTCGCGCCGGGCGACGCGGAAGCGGACCAGATCGCCGAAGGGGCGTTCCAGTTCCGGTTCGACATAGACGAGGTGGTCCTGCCCCTCGGCCCCCGGGATCGGCGGGATTTCCCAGTCCGGCTTGATGACCATGCGCGCAAAGCTGCGTTCGGTCACCCGGCCCCAGGCGGACAGCATCTTGAACATCGGCGAGGGCACCAGCGCGAAGATCGGGTAGGACGCGATCGCGCGCGCCGAGGCCCCCATCCATTCGTTCGTGTTCCGGATGGTTTCCATCGCATCATACGAGACGATGCCACGGTATCCCTTGTAAGCCATGACCGCACTTCCCTTCCCAAACACCTGTGACGTGCAAAGTCTGGTTTACGACTTTCGTCAACCGGGATTTAATGGACATCAGGGTATGGAGGATCTTTTGTCATGGCAAGAAAGCGGAACGACAGGGCGGCAAGAGGCAAGACGGCGGGAGGCAGGGCCGGGAACCCGGCCGGGGCCGCTGCGGCCGACAAGGAGGCAGAGGCCGCTTCTGCCGCGAAGACCGCCAAGCCCGGCGCTGGCCGCACCGGTCCGACGTCAGCCTCCGAGGCCGCAGGGGCCGCCGGGACGCCGGGGCGCAGTTCAGCGAGTACCCAGACTCACCATGCCGAGACGGCCAGCGGAAGCAGGCCAGAGCGTCAGGGCATCGCGCGTGCGGCCATACCAGCGGCGAACGGCGCTTCGGCTGCGACCGCTGCGCCCGCGGCGCGGACGGCTTCGTCGGGCGGCGAGGGAAAGGCTGGCGGCGAACCCGCGCGCAGACCCGCTCAGGCGGGTGGGGGCGCGACCGACGCTGCGCGCCCCGCCGCCGAGCGGACTGCTGACCGGGCCGCCGCCCGGGCCGCGTCCGCCGCCGGATCGCCGCAGGCCGCGCCGAAGTCCCCCGCCGCGAATCCGCCCTCCTCGAGCCCCGCGGCCTCGGATCAAGCCGCGCCCAAGGCCGCACCACGCGCTGCCGACGAGGGCTCCAACCCCTTCGCGCTGGCCGAGCTTCCCGCGCGCCTGGCCGAGAACATCGAGCGGATCGAGACGCTGGGCCAGCGCCTGCTGTTCGCGATGGCGGCCAAGCCGGTGCGCAGCCCCGGGGTCGAGGGACCGGGACCGGAACTCTATGGCTCGGTGGCGCAGGCCTGGCTGAAGCTTGCCACCGAACAGCCGGCGCGGCTGATCGAACAGCAGGTCCGGTTCTGGGGCCAGACGCTGCGCCATGTGGCCGCCGCGCAGGGGGCCTTTGCGCGCAACCTCTCGGCGCCCGACACCGAGGCGCCCGACGATCGGCGCTTCAAGAACCCGCTGTGGCAGACCAACCCGTTCTACAGCTTCGTGATGAAACAGTATCAGATCAACGCCGACGCCCTGCGCCGCGCCGCCGCCGATCTGGAGATCGAGGACGACGTCGATCGCCGCCGCATCGAATGGTTCACCCGCCAGATGATCGACATGCTGGCGCCCACGAACTTCCTTGCCACCAACCCCGACGCGCTGGAAAAGGCCATCGAGACCGAGGGCGAAAGCCTGGTCCGGGGCCTGGAGAACCTCGTCCGCGACGTCGAATCCGGCCATGGCGAACTGGTCGTCTCGCTGTCGGACCGCGACGCGTTCCGGGTCGGCGAGAACATCGGCACCACCCCGGGCGAGGTCGTCTATCGCACCGACATGCTGGAACTGATCCAGTTCCACCCGACCACTGACAAGGTCCACCGCACGCCGATCATCGTGTTCCCGCCGTGGATCAACAAATACTACATCATGGACCTGAAACCGCAGAACAGCCTGCTGCGCTGGATCGTGGACCAGGGCTACACGCTGTTCGTGGTGTCGTGGAAGAACCCGGACGCCAGCCACGCCGACCTGGCGATGGATGACTATGTCGCGGCCTATCTGGACGTGATCGGCAAGGCGCTTGAACTGACCGAAGAGCCGCAGCTGAACGCCGTCGGCTACTGCATCGCCGGCACCACCCTGTCGGCGACCCTGGCGCTGATGAACCAGCGTGGCGACGACCGGGTGAAATCGGCTACCTTCTTCACCACCCTGACGGATTTTTCCGATCAGGGCGAGTTCATGACTTTCCTGCAGGACGACTTCGTCGGCGGGATCGAGGACGAGGTCGAACGAACCGGCTATCTTTCGGCGCAGCTGATGCAGCGCACCTTCAGCTTCCTGCGTGCCAACGACCTGGTCTGGGGGCCGGCGATCCGCAGCTACATGCTGGGCGAGGCGCCTCCGGCCTTTGACCTGCTCTACTGGAACGGGGACGGTACCAACCTGCCCGGCAAGATGGTCAAGCAGTATCTGCGCGACCTGTGCCAGGCGAACGCCTTGGCCGAGGGCGGGTTCGAGATCCTCGGCCACAAGGTCCATCTGTCCGAGGTGACCCTGCCGCTGTGTGCCGTGGCCTGCGAAAGCGATCACATCGCACCGTGGCTGCATAGCTGGACCGGCGTCAAACAGATGGGCTCGCGCGACAAGACGTTCCTGCTGTCGGAATCCGGCCACATCGCCGGGATCATCAACCCGCCGACCAAGGTCAAGTACGGCCACTACACCTCGGATATGGGGTTCGACGGGACGGCGCAGGACTGGCGCGAGGGCGGCACGTTCCACCAGGGCAGCTGGTGGGGCCACTGGGAGGAATGGCTGTCCGGCCGTTCCGGCGAGATGATCGCCGCCCGCGCGCCATCGGTATCGCTGGCGCCCGCGCCCGGGACCTACGTGCTGGAAAAGGCCTGAGCGGGCAGGGGGGCGTCCTACCGTCGCCCCTCGTCACAACAAAATGCTGCGCTGCAGCATAAGCCTCTTGAAATGCTGCGCTGCAGCATGTATCTTGCTTTCAGAAGACAGACTCACACCGCCGCAGATGGAGAGATACCATGGCCAAGACCCCCGATTTCACCAAAGGCTTCCAGGACATGATGCAGAACCTCCCGGTCGACACCTCGTCGATGACCGAGGCGTTCAAGACCCAGTCGCAGCTGGGTGAGAAGATGACCCGCGTGGCCCTGTCGGCCGCCGAGCGTTCGACCGAGATCTCGGCCGCCTGGGCCAAGGACACCATCGCCCGCATGGGCGAGCTGGCGACCTCGAAGGAACAACCGGCCGACTATGCCAAGGCGATGTCCGACTTCGCGTCGGCCGCTGCCGAGCTGGCTGCCGAGCACATGTCGGCCTATGCCGAAGTCGCCAAGAAGGTGCAGATGGAAACCGTCGACCTGCTGATGAACGCCGGCAAGAGCGCCCAGGGCGACATGCAGCGCATGGCCGACAACGTTGCCCGCAACGTCCAGGACGCGACCCGCAAGGTTCAGGACGCCGCGGCCGACGTCGCCGGCAAGACCCAGGGCTGATCGCCCGCACCGCCCGTCCCCTGCGGACGGGTCGTGACCGCAACGCGCGCGTCCCCCCCGGGGCGTGCGCTTTTTTCTTTGCAATCGCAGGCGCCCGCGGTCATCATGCTGCAAACGCAGCAGGCGCGATCCAGATGACCTCCGATACCGACCAGCCCGCCGACCGGCCCTTGCTGATCAAGCGCTATGCCAGCCGCCGGCTCTACAACACCGAAACCAGCGACTACGTGACCCTGGACGAGATCGCCCGCGTGATCCGCGAGGGGCGCGAGGTTCGCATCGTCGATCTGCGCTCGGGCGACGATCTGACCCGGCAATATCTGCTGCAGATCATCGCCGAACACGAAAGCCGGGGCGAGAACGTGCTGCCGGTGGACGTGCTGACCGACCTGGTCCGCAGCTATACCGCCCAGGCGCAGTCGGTGGTGCCGCAGTTCCTGGCCGCGAGCTTCGAGATGCTGCGCGACGGGCAGTCCAAGATGCTGGAGCAGCTGTCGAGCCTGCAGCACCCGATGGCCTCGATGCCCGGCTTTGCCGAGATGCAGCGCCAGCAGCGCGCCTTCCTGCGCGCCATGATGGGCGGGTGGAGCGGATCCAGCCCCGCCCCTGACGAGGAGGAAGCCGCCGCCCCGGCCGTCGCGCCCACGGCGATTGCGCGCGGGCGCGACCCCGGTAACGGGGCTGCGGGCAGGGGGGCGGACAAGGGCAAGGCCGCGTCCGGGTCGGAAGCCGAGGAAATCCGCCGCGAACTCGCCGCCTTGCAGGCCCGCATCTCGCGCCTCTGACCGCCGCGCCCGGCCGCCAAGTCCGCTTGCACAGCGCCAGGTGGCAGGCTAAACCCCGCGGGCACGGACGGTTGGCCGAGTGGTCGAAGGCGCACGCCTGGAAAGTGTGTAGGCGGGGAACCGTCTCGAGGGTTCGAATCCCTCACCGTCCGCCATTTGCCCCCGCGAAAGCGTTCTCCCGATCCGGCTACGGCCGGATTTTTCCGTTGTTTTCGAGGGTTATGCGGGATGGGCTGAGCACCGGCCTTGGCGCCAGAAGGCCAGGAAGCGGTCTCTCAGGGCCGATATTCTCCGAACCTCATGACTATGCCGACTTGGTGAATTCCTTTTAAATATCTGAAAACGCGAGACTTCTCGCGAGTGTCAGCTGAACACTTCGATGCCAGTGACGTTCGTCACAAGGAACAGAAATCGAACCTTTGATTGTAGGTCATAGCCGTCACAATGGCCGGGAAACACCATTCTTGGCTCCGGCACCGGCGAGATCCATTCTCTCGCCGCCTCGCCGCCCACTGTTTCCGCCAGCTGACTGCCGAACGCGTCTTCACCCGCTTCGAGTGCAGACGCCCCGTCCGCTCCAGGCAGCCCAAGCACGACGGCGAACGAAGCGCGCTGGACACCGTCGTCTACGCCCACGCCGACCTGCACGGGCTCATCAGCATGGAGTTCGAGGCCTGCGCTATGCTAGCTCAACCCGCTGTCCACGAAACCGGCAGAAGGCCAACACGCTCTATTGTGAAGGAAGTTTCGCTCCGACACTATCTGCGCAGGTCAACATACGGCGCTTTCCTCAAAACTCTCATGCCAAAGCTTTCCCTGATCAAACCTCTCGATCAACCTCCGGGCACACGTCGACTCCTCGATGATCTTAAGACCTGCCTCGGCAGCGCTGAGTTTTCCGAATTCCGTCTGATTGTAGCATACGCGAAAAGCGGCCCACTGCTTCGGCTGGAAAGTCTTCTCCAGGCGTGGAAGGCCGCCGGAAAAAGCACAGCCGCCATCCTTGGCATCGATCAGAAGGGAACTAGCAAAGAAGCTCTCGAACTCGCTCTCGCATTGTTCGATGAGGTCTATATCACTCAGGAGGCCGGTATCACTTTTCACCCGAAGATATACTTGTTTAAAGGAGCCAGTGCGGCGAGGGCCTTCATCGGATCCAACAACCTTACTGTGGGAGGGACGGAGAAGAATTTCGAATCAGCTATAGATCTTGAACTGAATCTTCCTACTGACGGACCAGTTCTATCTGCCATTGAGGCCGCCTGGACCGAGCTATTACCGCTTTCGTGTCCGGCGACGACGAAGCTAGACTCTGCTGTGTTGGCAGGTCTCATCTCTTCAGGCCGTGTGATCGATGAAAAGACCATGCGCAAATCCGGCAACGGAAGCTCTGATACAGCTGCCGTTGGAAGAGCAACCAGCGCCTCGCGATCTGGTTTGATAGTCAAGCCGGAGAGCGCGCTACCAAAGCCGGTCGCCGCAAAGGTTGGAGCAAAAAAGAAGACATTCACTACAGCGCCATCGATCACCACCGGTCTTGCCGCAACCAGTCCAACGCCAGTCCGCGGCCTGGCAATCCAAATCAAGCCACATCACAATGGTGAGATATTTCTCAGCGTATCTGCTGCACTACAAAACCCTGCTTTCTTCAAGTGGCCGTTCACCGGGAAGACAACTCCTAAGAAGGTTGGAAATCCCTCTTACCCTCAACTCGATCCCGATCCTGTCATAGATCTGGTCGTATTGGGCGCGTCTCCTACGCCTGCCCTGACGCTAAGCAAGTACGCTCTGAACACCGTCTTCTATGAAACAAAGAAAGAAATAAGGGTAACGGCATCTCCACTTGTAGGCGTTGTGCCAGACTATTCTGTGATGGTAATGGAGCAATCTAAAAACCCTCAACTCGATTACGAAATTACAGTTTATAGGCCAGATAGCCCCGACTACCCCTTGTGGGAGGCCGCATGCAATCAGACCATGCCAGGCGGCGGAAAGAAGCCTAGGAAATTTGGTTGGTTCTAGGGCCGTTCAAAAACCAGAATCTGGTTTTCTGTTATTGCATTATGGATATGCTTATAGTTCTCCGTCGTAACGTCGATGTCGATTGCCTCCAAGAACCTAAAACCCGCCTCTTGGGCAATTTTAGATATGTTCGCACACGTATTGATCTTCACCCAGTTTCCGCCGGCGTTTGTGCGGCTGTCGCCAACAACGTAGAAGGCACGCGCTCCCGGCCGCATGACACCGTGCATGCTTTCGAGGTTTTCTTTCATGTGGACGTAGTAGCGCCAAAGCAGCGCCGGCATATTCGCTCTTCTAAAACCGACGTCGATCTTGCTGTTTTCCCTAAGGATAAATCGCACCTCAGAGACCACGTCCTTTGGAAGTATGGAATAGGCTTCCTTGTCGTCCATGAGCGTGGCTTCGAACGTGTCGCGTTCAGACTTCCGGATCTCACGAGAGCCTGTAAGGTTTTCCTCCAGAGTCGACCGAATCTTCGACGGAATACCCATGATCGCAAGGAGCGAGAGACGGTCGGTATCAATGTACGGAAGCGCCGTGGCGTAGGGTGGGCTAGTCACAACAGCGTCCACGCTCTGACGCTCCAAGCCCAAGAGCTTAGCGGTATGGGGCGCCCGAGAGTCGCCCTCCACAACCCTAGGTTCGATCATATCGCCGGGCTGGCGCCCTGCGACAGCCCAATACTTCTGAAGACGAGAGTGCCCGTACGTGAGACGATCTGCAAACAATTCGAATACGGGAGCATCTTCTAGGGGCGCTTTGCGCCGTCGGATGCGCAGATCGCTTGGATCCTGCTGCGAAACGTCTCTGACTACGCTGCTGAGCGTGACCTCCAAAAAATCAACAATAGTCGGATTCCCGAGCAATCTGATCTGCGCCAGAAGCCAGTTCAGCTTGAAGAGTACCTTCTCTGGAAACCAATCATGTAGCTCACGATGTAGATCATTCGAAAACTGATCCAGTGAGAGATCATATCCAGTGCCTCGCAGGACAACGCGATCCAGAACTGATCGGATGGCATGATCAACAATGTGACGTGGAAGAGTGAGTATTCCGGTCTTGGCTTTTGCAATCTTAGCAGCGAGCGGGTTGAAATCGCACCCATACCCAGCGAAGCCGTTCAACATTGCCTCAACGAGCGTCGTTCCAGACCCGCAATAAGGGTCAAGAATTCTTCCTCCTACGGGGACGCCGGAGATGTTTAGTAGACTCTTAGCGAGCTGTGGATAAAACTTACCCTTATATGCGTGCAGGCCGTGAGTTCCATATTTGGGATCCTTGCGCTTAGAGGGATCAGCATCGCCGTTCTCTAGAACTTTCTGCCAGGTGGACTCACGCCGATCTGGATCTCCGACCACCGAATAGTCACGGGTGAAAGCCAGCCTGCGAAGATTCCAGTAATCTGGATTTGCCACCTTTAGTCGGATCTCACCGCCGGCTTCACGCGCATCTATTTTCGCGTTGGTCAGGGCCGTTATTTCTCTAGCGCGAAGCTCAACCTCATAGTTCCACATCTTGTAGGCGGGTGCCCCAAGCGAGACGACAACTTCATGATTGGGCTTCTGCAGGACAACCAACTGCTCAAGCCGCGCACGACGTGCCGGTTTAGCAAAGGAGCGTTTTGTTGTGTGAATTGGACGATCAACCGTCCCAACCACGCGCAATCCAGCCGCCTCAGCGGCCTCAGCAATCGCGGATGCGGTCGAGAAGCTTTCGCCTTTAAATAGTGCGTCGCCAACGACGAATACAGCAAAACGCCCCGGGGCTAGCGCATAAGCACAGCCCGAGAGGACTTTGACCATGTCCTCATGATACTCTTCGAAGCCAGAGTTATTCCTTTGGTGCCTGAGATGTGATCCGATCTCAATTTGACCGAGCTTTCGTGGATCAAATCCAAGCCAAAACAACCGAAATCGATGGTAGAGATGGTAATCTGTCGCATTGGGGTAAGGCGGTGATGTAACAATAAGATCTACAGAACATTCAGCAATGCTGCGCTGGAGGTCCGCGCGGCTGTCACCAATTACAAATTCTGCATCTGCATACTGAAGCTCTGCCGCAGCATTATCCAGCCGCCTCATGGCTGTGCGCAAAGATTCCAAATACGCTCGAAGGCATACCTTGAATGAGACGTTCTTCTTTACTGAAACGTATCTGGTCTCTGACTCCTGGTTGGAAACACGCAAAATGATCCGAGAAAGTGCCAGCAGGGCAGCGTCCCTAGACAGATCCCTTGTCGTCGTATCAATCAAATGTCTGAGGAGGCAGAGAGCTGCCTGTGCTTCTACATCGAACCATTTTTCTATGTTGGGGATTTCGGGGCAGTATTTGCCATGCCGTTCCAGCACGGATGGCCATTGAGCCTCAACCTCGCCGTCAGGGCCCACCAACCGGCTTTCTACCGCAGCAGCTAGTTGCTCAAGATCTGCGCGGATGGATGGCGTCATGTAGCCAGTCTTCACCCGTCCTATAAGCGCGGAGAGGGGGTTCGCGTCGATTGAAGTTGCTCTCCGTCCTAGGCGTACGGCTTCAACTGCAGTGGTGGCACTTCCACCGAAAGGATCAAACACTCTATCCCCCGGCATTGAGAGCCGTGCGATGAGGTGTGCCGGGATTTGTGGAATAAACTTCGCAGGATATGGATGCAGATCATGTGTGAGGTAACGAGTATCGTCGTCAGTGAATGCCCAGTCTTGTGAAGACAGGCTCGACATGACTGCTTCGACGTCGTTCAGTTCGTCAGGCCGCACGAGTGCGTGCTGTGTGGCATCGGATGCGTGATTAACGCTTGGAATCGTTGTCCGCAGTTGCTCTTCAAACCACTCAGCAAGTGTCGCTCCCTGCAGCGATGCAGCCTCCAAGACGGCGGTCTTCTTCTGATCGGAAGTTTCAACAATGATCCGTGAGCGCGACATCAACAGGCCTTTCGCGTTTTTTCGGACGCTACTTGAGTGTGAATCCGTGTTCAAGTGGCAGCCTGCCGTTCAGTCGGGGTCTTTCGGTGGGATCTAGCGCTGTCGCGCTGGATTGATTCCCAAGCATTCCTAATAGCTTGTGGGTTGGTTTCAGGCGATTCTGCGGCCCGTGCGGTCCGTCCTCCATCGCCATCTTCGCTTCGTGCGCGCTCGCGGCATCGATCCCGCGGGTGGCGGGCGGCGTTGGCAGGCGATGAGGAGGGTCGATGCGCTGAACGTGGCGATCCCGGCAGGAGCGACCACCGCGGCGCGGCGGGCCGCGTAGTATGCGCGGAACGGTCCGTGGGTCACGACGGCCGAGAGTGTGATCCGGACTCTGACGGAGCAGTGTGTTCAGCGCCAGCGCTTCGATGACATTCAGCACGCCACCCGTCCGCGCAGCCTTTGGAACCTGCTGCACCTGGAGGTTCACCACGTCGATATCGGCTGTCGCTGCCAAGAAGCATTGACTACTGCCGCTTCGCTGAGCACGATCTCAGTGACGGCAGGAGGAAAAGTGTTCTATTTCCATGAGTTCCTGATAAAGCTCCAATTGGACGTCGTACATACGCGCCTCCTTCGGCATGACAGTCGCGGCTTGATGGCTTGGCGGACCGGCGGCTCTCAGAAGTTTGGATGCTTCGCCAGCTTTCAGCGTCGCAATCCATCGCCCTACGCGGAGGCGCAGCTTGCGTGCCATTTCGTTCCAGGGTCGATGCTAGCCGACGGAGATGCAACCGGCTTGTTCGTCGGGATTACACGGATCAACGATCGATGGGACTGGAATGGAGGCCGCCTACCCGCCATCCAGGATCTCGAGATCATCGAGGGCGAGCGTGACCGAAGGGACGTTGACGCATTTGATCTCGAATGGCTTGCCGCTGGCACTGCGTACACGGAACGCATCCTTGTTCGTTGGGGCCCGCCGGCTGGCGCGCGCGCTTGGTCACAATGGGCTGCGCGACGGCACAAAGAGATCCTCGAACTAAGACTTGATCGCAGGGAGCCGCCGTTCCCCGGATTCTCCAAGTTCAGGAGCCTGATCAGTGAAGTGCCCGCGCTGCCGCAAGCGTGGCGGGCTGCATTATCCTCCGTCCGAGGAGTTTATCTACTCGTTTCCGAAGGGGGTGATCAGTATGTAGGGTCTGCTACGGGTCAGGATGGACTTCTCGGGCGGTGGATGGCCTACGTGGCAAATGGGCATGGGGGCAACGTACTGCTGCGGCAGCGCGGCCATCGAGATTACACCGTGTCGATCCTCGAGGTGGCCTCACCCGACATGGCTCGGGACGACATCCTTGCCCGTGAAGGTTTGTGGAAGGACAAACTTGGGGCCCGAGCGCACGGCTTGAACGGAAACTGATCAATCCAGCCCAACGGGAACGGCTCCAGCACCTGCGCGAGCGTCACCTTAGGCCCCTGCTTCCCGTCCAGAATCGCCTCGACGATGTCCGGGGCGAGCAGGGTCAGGCGCAGGACGCGGGTCATGTATGAGGGCGCGATGCCCTCTCGCTCGGCCAGTTCGGCGATGGTGGCGAACTCCCCAGAATCGAGCATCCTTTTCCACCGGAACGCGCGGGCCAGCGCCTTGACCAGCGCGCTGTCTGCCCGGCGCGACGGCGTGGTGCCGTCCGGCAAGTGCATCTCCTTCCGGCCGCCGCGCCTCACGACGCGGAACGGCACGTGGAGAGTAACGGTCTCGGGGATCGGCGTACTGCGGGTCATGCGGCCGCCTCTATGCCGCCAGCTAGCATCTCACGCGCGAGGCTACCGAGCCCGTCGACGCGGAGCCGGACGTTCAGGCCGTCCGTACTGATGTCGACCCGTTCAACCAGCAGCGCCACGATGCGCGCCTGCTCGGCGGGGAAAAGTTCGTCCCACAGCGGGTCGATCTGCTGCAGGGCCGCGCGGGCGTCGGTTTCGGTGATGTCGCTGGCGTGGGCGCTCGCCGCCTTCCACGTCCCGGCCACGATCTCAGGCTGGCGGAACACGGCGCGCAGCTGGTCAATGACGGCGGCCTCCATATCCCCTGCTGGCACGCGGCCGACCGGGCACGCCCCGGCGCCGTGCTTCAGCACGGTCTGGCTGACATAATAACGGTAGAGCCTGTCGCCCTTGCGGGTGTGGGTCGGCGAGAAGGCTGCGCCATCGGGCCCAAACAGCAGCCCCTTCAGCAGCGCGGGCGTGTCGGCGCGGGTGCGCGCGGCGCGCTTGCGCGGGCTTTCCTGCAGGATGGTGTGAACCTTGTCCCATGTTTCACGGTCGATGATGGCGTCATGCTCGCCGGGATAGCTCTCCCCCTTGTGGACCGCCTCGCCGATGTAGGCGCGGTTGCTGAGCATCCGATAGATGTACTTCTTGTCGATCCTATTCCCGCGCGGGGTGCGGATGTTGCGCGTGCCGACCTCTCGCGCCAGTTCGGTGCCGGACCCGATCTCGAGGAAGCGGGCGAAGATCCAGCGCACATGCGCGGCGCTGTCTTCGTCCACCACCAGCTTGCGGTTCTCCACCCGATAGCCGTAGGGCGGCACACCGCCCATCCACATGCCCTTCTTGCGGCTGGCGGCGACCTTATCGCGGATGCGCTCGGCGGTGACCTCCCGCTCGAACTGGGCGAAGGACAGCAGGATGTTTAGGGTCAGCCGCCCCATCGACGTGGTCGTGTTGAAGGACTGGGTCACCGAGACGAAGGTCACGCCGTTCCGGTCGAACACCTCGACCAGCTTGGCGAAGTCGGCGAGCGAGCGGCTGAGGCGGTCGATCTTGTAGACCACCACCACGTCGATCAGCCCGTCTTCGATGTCGGTCATCAGGCGCTTGAGAGCCGGGCGTTCCAGCGTGCCGCCGGAGATGCCGCCGTCGTCATACTGATCGCGGACAAGCACCCAGCCCTCGGAACGCTGGCTGGCGATGTAGGCCTCGCAGGCCTCCCGCTGGGCGTGGAGGCTGTTGAATTCCTGCTCCAGCCCTTCCTCGGAGGATTTTCGAGTGTAGATGGCGCACCGCAGCTTGCGGACGACCTTCAATTTTTCGGGCAGCTTCGTCATGTCCGCCCCCTGTGGTTCTTGAGACCGAAGAAGACCCAGCCATTCCAGCGCGTGCCGGTGATGGCGCGGGCAATGGCGGAGAGCGACCTGTAGGGCCGCCCCTGCCACTCGAAGCCGTCGGCGGTGACGGTGACGATCTGTTCGACGCCCTGCCATTCGCGCAGAAGGCGCGTGCCTGTGATGGGGCGGTCGCGATCGGCGCGGATGCCGCGCTTGGATCGGTCGCCGCCGTCCAGCTCCTCGCCCAGCCGTTCCAGACGCCGTGTCGTTTCGGGCTTCAGCCCGCCATAGGCGAGTTCCTGGATGCGGTATGCCAGGCGGGACTCGAGGTAGCGGCGGTTGAACGGTGGCGGCTCGCTGTCGAACAGGTCGCGCCACTGTTTCTTCAGGTCGGGCGTCGGCGTGGTCTTGAGCGCGGCGAGGCGCGCGGGGATGGGATCGGGCTTGTTCATGCATTTCTCCGGTGAGTTGGAGTTGCATGACGGCATTGGTCGGGCGGATAGTGTAGGCAACCTTCTCCAGTATCGTCAGATACTTCCCGCCGATCCCGCATCTTCAACCGAACCAGCCCGTGCGCCAGCAGACCACACAGCTCGGCGCGGCGTTCGCCGGGTGTCATGAGGGAGGGTGACAGGGGATTGGGGCGCTTCATCTCGGGCTCACAGGCTTCTCGAAGATGAAAAGCCACCCGTGCCGGCGGATCGGGACACGGGGCACAAGATTATTTTGCGCTTTTTGCGTCTCGGGTTAGCCTTGGAAAACTCTGATCATGGAGATCTGCATGGTTCGAGCGCCTGCCAAGTCCTGCCCCGCCCTCTTCCGCCTGTTCGGCGATGCTGAGGCGTCGATGATCGCCACGTTCCTGCGAATGCGGGTTTTCGACAAACTGACCTGGCTGGTCGATTACTCCTTCGATCCGGATGAAGCGGACGGGAACGTGCCGGCCGCGGCCATGCTGCGCGAGCAGCGCAAGGAGAAGCTGTCGCCGCTCGAAACCGAGGCGGCCCGCATCGTCACCATGTCGTCAGATCGCGGCCAGTTCGCCCTCGACGGACTGGTTCGCTCCAAACTGGCGACAGAGCAGAAGCGCGAGTTCGAGGGGCAGCGCGACGCGCTGGCGCGTAGCTTGTGGGCTTATCTCAAGCAGCCGATGCTGTTCGAGGCGGCCGAGAACACCCTGCATCTGCGGCTCTATCGCCGCTATGACCGTCACTATCAGACATTCATGGTCGAGCCTGCGGAGGACGGTGGGACTGATGTTGAACCCTCCGCGCTGCGGACATTGCTCGAAGATCTGCGCGCGAGGCTTGACCGGGGCGACGGCTATGAGGTCGACCGGTTCGCCATTCCCCAGGACGGTGATGACCCCGCGCAGGTCATGTACCTGGTGGTTCACCCCGAAGCTCCCACGAGCGTGCGGGAACTTCACGACGACGGGCAGCGCACGACAATGTACTTCCGCCCGCCCGGTGAAATCATGATTGTGCACACCCCGAGCACCGGGCGGGTACATGTCCGGGCCGGGACCCGAAAGCTGCGCCATGACGCGGCCGAGAGCTTCATCAGAACGGTGCTCGAGCAGGAGCCGTCGCAACAACCCGTCGATTTTCAGGCCTATGACATCGGGCGGTTCTTTGGCGGGTTCGATCTGGAGATCCCCGACTTCGAGGACGTGAGCATCCTGCGCGCCCAAGTCATCCGCGCAGACATCAGTATCGGCAACCTCGCCAGCAGGCTGTCGGTCTCGACGCCGCTGGATGAAGACATCGGACAGTTGATCAGCGATCAGCCGGGGCTCGATCGGATATTCCGCAATGCCCTCGCGATCCGGTTTGTGGAAATTGCTGTTCAGTATCGGCGGCTGGGCATGGAAGCTGAGCGCACGCTCGACTTCACCGTCACGGACCGAAACACCACGAGCCTGCACAGCCTGGACGATCCATTCGAGCGTGTCCTCGGTCACCGCCTGCTCCGGTATTGGGGCATATTGCGTGATGGCCGGGCACCGACGCCCCGAGAGAGCATGGCGGTGCTGCCTGCATTGCTGGCGTTGTGGAATCTTGGGTCTGACCGGATCGGCGGTGCCTGGCTTTACGAACGCGGGATAGAGGTGAAGACCTTGCTGGATCTCGGGTTTCTGGTTCCCGCAGGTTGGGAGGGTGACGAACTGGTCGACGACGAGGACGATTTCGCGGAGCATGTGGCCGCCGTCGTGGCCTACCCTGAGGGACCCGAACTGCGCTCGAGCGATGGCCAGTCCTCCGCAGCTGCGATGCCAGATCGCTACCGTGTCTATCGGGTGCGCGACGGTTGGGTCGCGGCCCACCTGCGCCACCAGCTCGGCAAGGCGCTGGACATCACAGCGATGGAGGACATCAGGCCGGATCTGGTCGCACTCGGCGCACTCGAAATCGATGGCCGGGCGGTGCCGCTGTATCTCGCGCGCAGGCTCGAAGATGAACGTATCCGCGCCGCCATCGACACTGAGCTTCGAGCGCGGGACAAGCAGGGGATCGGCCTTGTCCTACAGGCTGGCGACCTGAAGGGCACAGCTCTCGCGGCGAACGTGCTCGCCAGGCTCACCGATCACATTCTTCCGGAGGCGGCCGAGTTTGCTGTCGACATGATGAGCCTGACAACGGCGTTTCGTCGGAACCGGTCGCTTGCTCATGGCGGCGCGGCGGTCGAGTTCCAGAAGTCGGGCGATAGCGTGGGTGTGTTGAGCGTCCCCGGCAAGGGCACCATCGAGATCGTGGGCGCCCAGCGAGTGGTTGTTATCGATCGACTGGTTCAGGCACATCCGAGTCCCATGAAGTCGGAGGACTTGACGGCTGGCTTTGGCGATCAGTCGCTTGGCAACATTTTTGGTCAAATTCTTTGGAATAAACTGAAGGACGGCTTCCTGCGCTCCCCGAAGCGCGGACTGTGGGAGATCGCCGTCTGAGCTCCAACTCCGCTCCAACTCCGTTCAGGGGGTCTGACTAACTCCGATTCGCTGCTTCATTTGAGATGCTCCATCATCGACGGAGCATTCCAAATGCCGACCCCCACTTCCTTCCGCCCGGCCCGCAACGTGACTGCTGGCCGCGCCACCCGCATGGCGGGCACTGCGAACGACTGGCGCTGCAACTGCTGCGGCAAGCTGCTGGGCGTGCGCCGTGACGGCCTGATGCATCTGAGCTTCGCGCGCGGCCACGAATACCTGGTGGGCTTCCCTGCCACGGCGACCTGCCGTGGTTGCGGCACGCTGAACCAGGCGACTGCGCCCGCGCGCTAACGCGCCGCCCACCCACTCACCGATCATCAGAGGCGCACGACGCCCTGAGGCCCGAGAGAGGCGCTGGACGCCCGGCCGGAAGGCTGGCGTCCAGTGTGTTATTCCTGGTCCGGGATCCGTGACGATCTCATCCGTTCCTCCACCACCCTGCAGTCCCAACGCGACTACCGTGCGATTCGCACGGCCGAGCCGGTCCTGCAGCCCTACGCCGATACCGCGGCATTGCTCGGCGCCCTGCACCATGGGCATCTCGATCACGGTGCGCGCAACGCCATTCTTGCCGCCCTCGTGCGTGCGTCTCAGGGAGCCGACCGCATCGCTGACCTGGCCCTGCGCGTGCTCCTGCTGGCCCTCTGGCCCGGCCTCGATGCGATCCGCGGCCGTTGCCTGCGACGAGGTGTCGGCAGCCGCGATGAGGTCGCTTCGGAGTTGCTGGCGCGAACGACCGAGCAAGTCCGAACGCTTGACCTCAGCCGGGTGAACCGGATCGCAGCGACCGTGCTGCGGAACGTCGAGCGCGACCTGCTGCGTGCCGCCCGACGAGAAACTGCCCGACAACAATCCTGCCCGTCGCTGGACCCGGACTGGCTGGAGGCGCCACCCTCATGGGCGGAGCAACTGCGTCTGCGCGCGGAGCTGCGGCGCGACCTCACTGCTGTCATCGGCCGGGACGCGGACCTGGTTCTCGGCGTGGCCCTGGACGGTGCAAGCCAGATCGAAATGGGTATGACGTTTGGCCTGTCGGAACCCGCGGCCCGAAAACGGTATCAGCGCGCGGTCGCGGTGCTGCGACAGCATCATGGGCCAGGAGGGATCGGGTCCCATGGATCGACGACGTCCACGCCCATGGCGATGAACGGCGCGACATCGCGGGTGGCGACGGGATAGCCGTTCGCCGCAGCGATGGCGGCGATCGCGCCGTCCGGGAAGCTCACCGTCCGCCCGTGCCGCTCCGCCAGCGCGACCAGCGCGCCAAAGGCATTCGCCGCGGCTGCGTCGAACCCCAGAACCCTGCCGGGAAAGACCTCCGTCAGCATCCGCTCGAGCCGAAGCTCAAAATCATCCCGGCGGCGGCCGGGCTCGAGCCGCGCCATGCCGAACCGCAGTTCGGCCAGGCTGACGGTGGTCAGGTGCAGGGTGCTCAGCTCCTGGCGGTTGAGCCAGTCGATCACCCGCGGCTCGGGGACCGGCTTCATCGTCTCCGAGACGACGTTCGTATCGAGGATGATCATTCGAAGCAGGCCGGCTCCACGGGGGTGCGGTCGCGCTCGACTGAGAACCCGTCCATCGCGGCGCCTGACCAGATGCGGCGCATCAGATCGCCTGCACGTGGCCGGCCCTCGCGCAGAACCGCGCGAGCGATGATCTCGCGCAGCTCGGCCTCGGCGCTCCGGCCATGGGCGGCCGCCTGCGCCTTCAGGGCGCGATGCACCTCGTCCGGGATCTGTCGCACGACGATCTGGGCCACGGCCGCCTCCATCGATATCACACGCTGCAATAGATATCACAGATTATTCCCCTCCTCAATGTCCCGATCGGCGTGCGGGGGTGGCTTTTGACCAGGTGAAGCCCCTGTTCACGAGCCTGATCGATGACGCTGCCGCCCGTTCCGCCGCCCGATCTTCTGAAACGCCTGCCGGGATATTACCGGCGTTGGGAACTGACCGAACTGGTCATCCCGGATCGGTACTACTTCTTCGAGTCAGCGGGCCTGCACGGCGACGGTGAGCCGCTGTTTGCGGTTTATGTCCAGCCCGCCGATCTGGCGCCGGGCGAAGGGCGGCTGCAATGAGTGCGCCCGGCATCGATCGCGACCAGATCGCGCTGTTTGTCGACGTGGTCTTCTCCTGGTGCGACGGCCTGATCCCGCTGCGCGGTCTGCCCGAGAAGGGCGTGACGCCGGGGGCGTCGAACGACCTGCGCTGGATCCCGGCAGACGCGAGCGCGCCCGAGATCATCGCCACAGCCGCGCGAGCCGCCGCTTCCGTCGGCCGTGCGATCTATGTGATCCCCGGCACGGTCGGAAACAGCGGCGAAGGTCGCGCCGAGCATGTCCGGCAGATGCAGGCGCTGGTCGTCGATCTCGACGATGGCGACATCGCCGCCAAGCGGGACCACCTGATCCGCAACCTCGGCCCGGCGACGCTGACCATCGAGAGCGGCGGGATGACCGAGGCCGGACAGCCCAAGCTGCATCTGTGGTGGAAGCTGACCGAACCGGCCGAGGGCGAGGACCTGGCCCGGCTCTGCCAGCTGCGGGCGACGATGGCGCTGAAGGTCGGCGGTGACGACAGCTTCGGCTCCGCTCACCAGCCGATCCGGGTGCCCGGGACGATCCATGGTAAATATGGACGGACGGCGCAGGTCCGGATCGTCGACCAGCAGCCCATCGAGGTCGATCTGGCTGAGTTCGCGGCCCTCGTCGCTGCGATGCCTGCGCTCACCCCGGAAACCTCAGGCTCAGCGTGGTTCGACTTCAACGCCGGTAGCAAACCCGCAGTCGATGACGTCCTGACCACGCCGGTGCGGGAGGGGGCGCAGGATGACTGGACCCGGTTTCAGGGTGCCAGCGCCGCGATCGGGCACTACCTCCGTCAGGCGCATGATGGCCGGCTCAGCCTCGACGAGGCCTGGGAGGCGATCTGCGGCTACAACGCGGCCATGTTGCGGCCTAGTTGGTCCGAGGATCGGCTCAAGGCCGAGACCCGCCGGCTGTGGCAGCGTCATCTCGAACGCAACGGACCTGCGCAGCCGTCGCGGCAGGAGTCGCATACAGCCCCGCTCGCCTGCTTCAGCCTCGGCCAGCTGCTCGATGACCGCAGCGCGCTGCCCGACGACATCATCGCCCCGCGCGTGCTCACCCCGGGCGGGCTGCTCGTCCTCGGCGGCGCGCCCAAGGTCGGCAAGAGCGACTTCCTGATCGCCTGGCTCGTCCACATGGCCGCCGGCGTGCCGTTCCTCGGCTTCACGCCGCCGCGGCCGCTGCGGGTGTTCTACCTGCAGGCCGAGCTGCAGTATCACTATCTGCGCGAGCGCCTCCACCAGATCGGCCTGCCGTCCGAAGTCCTTGTTGCCGCGCGCGACGGCTTCGTCGCCACCCCGCGGCTGAAGCTGCTGCTCGACCACGGTGGCTTGACCCGCGTGGTGGAGGCGATCCGGAGCGCTTTCCGCGACAGCCCGCCCGACATTCTCTGCGTCGATCCGATCCGCAACGTCTTCGACGGCGGTCCCGACAGCGGCGGCGAGAACGACAACAGCGCGATGATGTTCTTCCTCAAGGAGCGGGTCGAAGCGCTGCAGGCGGCGGTCAATCCCGATGCCGGCGTCGTCCTCGTCCACCACACGAAGAAGCTCTCGAAGCAGCAGGTGAAGGATGACCCGTTCCTGGCTCTCTCCGGCGCCAGCGCGCTGCGGGGTTATTACACCAGCGGCCTGATCCTGCACCGCCCGGACGACGACAGCACCGCCCGCCGCCTCGAGATCGAACTTCGCAACGGACCGGCGCTCGAGCCGAAGCTGGTCGACAAGATCGGTGGCGCCTGGGTCGAACTGAACGCCCGCCACGAGCGTCTCGTGCGGCAGGAGGTGGGGGCCCGTCTCGACGCCGAGCGCGATCGCAAGGCCGAGGTGATCCTCGACCTGCTCTACGAAGAGGCTGCGGAAGGCCGGCTCTATACCTCCACCCAGTTCGCCTCGAACTTCGAGAACCGCGCCGGCCTCGGCAGCCAGCACACCATCCAGGACCGGCTCAACGTCCTCGCGACCAAGGGCTTCATCAAGTACCAGCGCAACGGCGCACTCTACGGCCTGCCGCTGGTCCGGTCCCGCTTCGGCTACATGTGCGTCGAAGGCATGCGCTTCGGCCGCGGGGAACAGGTCGATCCCGAGACCGGGGAAATCACGGGCCAGGGGCTCGCAGTCCTTCCGAGCCACTACCGCTGCGCGTCCTCGGGGGCCGCGCTCGAGGTCGAGAACCCCTCCGTCTGGGTCTGGCCGGAGGTCGTGGATGTCTGACAAATCGCGTGTCCGACATAAGTCGAAAATGTCAGACTTCCGGAATTGTCTGACTGATGGCTTGCTTTTCAATGACTTACGGAAGTCGAAGTCAGACATGTCTGACTTCCTTGTCCGACTTCTTCGGAGGCAGAAAAGCAAGCAATATCAAATCTCTGACTCGCATAACAAGTCGAACAATGAACCTCCCCATACTACGTATGGGAGGGCCGGCCTCAGGGCCGGACCCCCCATCCGTGACGTCCGGGCCCGCGGTCCTCCACGTCACCCCTCGTCTCTGCCTCACCCGATCACGACGGCCAGAATGACAGGAGATGACAATGGCCTGCAAGACGATGACGATGATGCGCTTCTCGCCCCGCGGTTACGGTGGCACCCGCCGCGACCCCGATCAGGTCCGGCGGGACGGCTGGCATGAGCTGGGGCTGCTGGCGGTCTCGGTCGACGATCCGCGGTTGACCTGGCCCGAGCGCGAGATGGTCGCGCAGCTGGGGCGCAAGCTCTATGGGCCCCGCGCCGGCGAGGGAGGGCGCAGCCATGGCTGATCGCGAATGGACCGCGGACGATGTGGCTGACCACTTCGAGGAGGCGTTCCGGACCCTGCGCAAGCTGCCGCCGGTCAAGGCGCAGCGCTACTTCGGAGCCTGGCCGCAGGTGCTGCGGACGAAGCGCGAGATCGCCGCGATGGAGCCCGAGCCGATGCGCGTCTGGCCGTCGGCGGCGGCCATCACCCGGCTGGAGCGGACCTTCGATTGGGTCCTCTGGATCGAGGAGCCCGAGCGCAAGCTGGTCTGGTCGCGGGCGGCCAAGGTGCCGTGGAAGGTGATCGCGGGCGAGATGGGCTGCGACCGCACCACCGCCTGGCGGCGCTGGCAACTGGCCTTGACCGTCATCGCGGCGCGGTTGAATGCCGAGTGAGTCCAAAGTGTTGCAACACATTCGTGTTCGACACCTGCAACAGATCCGTGCTATGCGGAGCATATGATCGGGAGACGAGCGCCGAGAGCGCCCCCGGTCTTTTCCACCCCGCTTCATCCGTCTCGTGAGGCATTCATGCCGTTGCGCCCGCCCATCCATCGCCCGGTGGGGCGGCGCGACAAGCGCGAACGTGACCGCGAGACCGACCGCAAGCGTGATCCGGTCATCCGCGCGCTCTATCGCTCGGCCCGGTGGCTCGCGGAACGGCGGCTGTTTCTGGCCCGCCACCCGCTCTGCGCCGAGTGCCAGCGCCAAGGGCGCGTGACCCCGGCCAACACCGTCGATCACATCATCCCGCATCGGGGCGACACCGCGCGGTTCTGGGACCAGGACGGATGGCAGGCGCTCTGTGCGTCCTGTCACAGCCGCAAGACCGCTGCCGAGGATGGCGGCTTCGGCAATCGGCGGACCGGGCGCGAGTCCTCCGACTGACCCGGGGGGAGGTCAGATCTCTGGGCGGTTCGACGTCAGGACCGCGCGCCAAGCTTTCTGCATCCGTGGCCAAAATGGCGAGGGGGGGGTAACCCCCGATCCGAAGGAACTATTCCATGCTCGATCGTGAACTCGCCGTCGCCTATCGGCCCCTCGACAGCCTGGTGCCGTATGCGCGGAATGCCCGCACCCACAGCGAAGCGCAGGTGGCCGAGATTGCCGGCTCGATCCGCGAGTTCGGCTTCGTGAACCCGGTCCTCATTGCCGAGGACGGCACGCTGATCGCAGGCCACGGGCGCGTTCTGGCCGCCCGGCTGCTCGGCATGGATACCGTGCCGACGATCACCCTGACCGGGCTCAGCGACAGCCAGCGCCGGGCACTGGTGCTGGCGGACAACCGCATCGCGCTCAACGCCGGTTGGGACGAAAGCCTGCTGTCGCTGGAGCTCACAGATCTGAAGGACGCGGGTTTTGATCTCGGTATCCTGGGCTTCGAGGATGGTGAGCTGGACCGGCTGCTGACGGGCGCCGAGGAAGACGACAATGGCTCGACCGCGCCTGTTGTCATTCCCGAGCCGCCGCGCAACCCGGTCTCGCGCACCGGCGATCTCTGGATCCTCGGCGACCATCGGCTGCTCTGCGGGGACTCGACCAGCCACGACGATGTGCGCCGCCTGATGAACGGCGAGCGGGCGATCCTGTTCGCGACCGACCCGCCCTATCTGGTCGATTACGACGGCTCGAACCATCCGACCCGCAACAAGGACTGGTCGGCGTCCTATGGCACGACCTGGGATGACAGTTCTCAGGGGGCCGAGCTTTACGACGGCTTCATCGCGGCGGCCGTGGCCGAGGCGATCACCGAAGATGCTGCCTGGTACTGCTGGCACGCCTCGCGCCGCCAGGCGATGCTGGAAGCCTGCTGGGAAAAGGCCGGCGCCTTCGTCCATCAGCAGATCATCTGGGTGAAGGACCGCGGTGTTCTGACCCGGTCCCACTACCTCTGGAAACACGAGCCTTGCTTCATGGGCTGGCGCCGCCCGAACCGCCCGCCGAAGGTGGCGGACGAGACGCTGCCCTCGACCTGGGAGATGCCCAGCTTCGCCAGGGACGACCGGCCCGATCACCCGACGCCGAAACCGCTCGACGCCTTCGGCATCCCGATGCGCCAGCACGTGGCGCGCGGCGGGCTCTGCTACGAGCCGTTCTCGGGCTCGGGATCGCAGATCATGGCGGGCGAGGCCAACGGCCGCCGCGTCTTCGCGATGGAGATCAGCCCGGCCTACGTCGATGTCGCCGTCGAGCGCTGGCAGGCGGAGACCCGCAGGGACGCGATCCTCGATGGCGACGGCCGGACCTTCGCCGAGGTGACGGTCGAGCGCCTCGGCGCGATAGATCAGAACGAGGGGTTCGCCGCATGAGTCAGTCACGCACCATGTCGCTGGTCGAGTCGCTGGCCAACGTGATCGTCGGCTATGGCGTGGCCGTCGTCACGCAGATCCTGATCTTCCCGCAGTTCGGCTGGAATCCGACTCTGGCGCAGAACATGAGGATCGGCGCGGTGTTCACGGCGGTGAGCCTCGCTCGATCGTTCACCTTGCGGCGGTTGTCTGAACGAATGGAGAGGCATTAGGTCGCTGTCCTTCCCAACGCTCAGTCCGCACTGATCTGCCGCAACAGGTACCACTGTGTTCAATCGGGGGCGCGAACGCTGCCGCGACGATCTCCATCGCCCTTTTCCGTCATGGCCTCGATCACCTTGGCACCGTTTGCAACCGCACGATCAAACGCAGCATTCGGTCCTCATCACCACGAGGTATCAGGCGGCACCGTCGACAAGTTCCAGCGCACCGTCCGCCAAGGGCCTCTGCAGTAAACGTGCCTCGCTCCAGGGCGCGGACATCCACGTCAACCACTCGGCAGGCTCGGTCAGGATCACCGGCATCGCCTTGGGGTGGACCGCTGCGACCTCAGCATTCGGGGCGGTGGTGAGGAACGCGAAAAGGTCGTCCGTGGTCGGACCATCCTTGACCTTGCGAACCGAGGTCCAACCCGGGACATGGATGCCGGCGAATGCGACAGACCGTCCGTCCGCTGGCGCGAACCACTGGTTACCCTGGCCCTTGCCCATCGGCTCCGCGAAGGCGGTGAGTGGAACGAGGCAGCGGTGTGGCGGCCCGAGCCAACGGCGCCAGTGAGGCGAGCCGGTGTTGCGGACATTGGTGACCCCAGGGTCGCGGGCGGTCTTCAGGACCGAGGGCGGTGATGGCAGTCCCCATCGGGCCTTGACCAATTCGCGCTCGCCGTCCAGGCCGATCCGAACGATCGGCGCCATTTGGTCGGGGTAAATCTCCGGCTGGGCAGGAAGGTTGCCGAGCTTGTCCACGGCGGCAAATAGCTGCCGCATCGCCTCTTGGGCACGAGTCTGGCTGTAGAGATTGCACATGCCTACGAGATGGCGTGTCCAGCTGCCACTCGCAATGCGGAAAGAGGGACATCAGGATCATGGCTGGCCGCAAACCGCTCCCGACGCAGCTGAAGCTGGTGAAAGGCACGGCCCGGCCGCACCGGATGAACCCCGCCGAGCCGCAGCCGGTCGTGGCGGTGCCGCCGGCTCCCGATCACCTCGACGATGCGGCCGCCGCAAAGTTCACCGAACTGGCCGAGCTGCTGGCCCGGCACGGGGTGATGACCGAGCTCGATGCGGGGGCGCTCGCCCGCTACGCGGTGATCTGGCGGCGCTGGCTCGAGGCAGAGGCCGAGGTCAAGCGCCGCGGCCCGGTGGTGAAGACCGCCGGCGGCAACATCATCCAGAACCCGTTTCTCGCGGTGGCGAACAAGTGCCTGGCGCAGATGGGCCAGATCGAGAGCGAGTTCGGGCTGACGCCCTCCAGCCGCTCCCGCATCCGCATGGCGGCGCCGGCCGAGACCCGCGATCCGTTCGAGGAGTTTCTGAACCGTGGCAGCACAGCGTAAATCTGGCGACCGGAAGCAAGCCCCGGCCTGTCCGGTGACGGCGTGGGCCCGTCGGGTCGTATCCGGCAAGGTTGTGGCGGGTCACCTGACGCGCCTGGCCTGCCAGCGCCACCTGGACGATCTGAAGACCGGCCCATCCCGCGGTCTTGTCTGGGACCGCGCGGCGGCGCTGCACGCGATCGAGTTCTTCAGCCACCTGCGGCACTCGACGGGCGAATGGGCGGGGCAGCCCTTCGATCTGCAGCCTTGGCAGCAGTTCGTGGTGGGCTCCGTCTTCGGCTGGCAGCGGGCGGATGGGCTGCGGCGGTTCCGAACGGCTTATGTCGAGGTCGCCCGCAAGAACGGCAAGTCGGCCCTGCTGGCCGGGATCGCGCTCTATGCGCTGGTCGCTGACGGCGAGGCCGGCGCCCATGTCTATGCCGCCGCGACCACGCGCGACCAGGCGCGCATCGTCTTCGGCGAGGCCGAGCGCATGGTGGCGGCAAGCCCGGCGCTTTCGACCCGGGTCACCCGAACGGTCAACAACCTCGCGGTCCTGCCCACCGCCTCGTGGTTCCGGCCGCTCTCGGCCGACGCCAGCAAGATGGACGGGCTGAACGTGCACTTCGCGGCCGTGGACGAGGTGCACGAGCATCCGGGTCCCGAGATCATCCAGAAGCTCAACACCGCGACGGGCGCGCGCCGCCAGCCGCTGATCGTCGAGATCACCACCGCCGGGCATGACCGCCACTCGGTCTGCCGCCAGCATCACGAGTTCTCGGTGAAAGCGCTGGAGGGGACGCTGCCGCAGGAGACCGCCGACCCCTGGTTTGCCTTCATCGCCACGATCGATGCGGGCGACGACTGGACCGACCCGAAGGTCTGGATCAAGGCCAATCCGAGCCTTGGCGTGACGGTGAAGCCTGATGATCTCAAACGCCAGATCGACGAAGCGCGCGAGATGCCGGCCCAGCAGAATGCCATCCGCCGGCTGCGATTGAACGAATGGACCGAGCAGGTCACCCGGTGGCTCGACATGGAGGTCTGGGCCGAGGGTGGACTGTCGGCAACGGCCGGCGGCGCGGATATTGCGCGGGAACTCTCCCGTCTGGAGCGACTGCTCGCGGGGCGCGAATGCTACGGCGGGCTGGATCTGGCTCGGGTCAACGACCTCTCGGCCTTCCTTCTGCTGTTTCCGCCGACGCGGGATGCGGCGCTCGGGAGCCTGGCCGAGAAGTGGATCGTGCTGTCGCGCTTCTGGGTACCGGAGGAGGACATCAGGCGCCGCGCCCGCCGTGACCGGGTGCCCTATGATGTCTGGCGCGACCAGGGGTTCCTGGTGGCCACGCCGGGCAATGCCACCGACTTCGCCTTCATCGAGGCGGAGATCCTCGAGCTTGCAGGCCGCTTCGATCTGCGGGAGCTCAGCTATGACCGCACCTTCGCGGGCGAGATCGTCCAGCATCTGGAGGACGAGGGCATCAACCTCGTCCAGTTCGGTCAGGGGTTCCTGAGCATGGCCGCGCCCACGGCAGAGCTCGAGCGGCTCGCGGTCTCGCGGCTCCTCTGGCACGGGGGCCATCCGGTGCTGCGCTGGAATGCCTCGAACGTCGCGGTCCGCCATGACCCGGCCGGCAACATCAAGCCGGACAAGGAGCGCTCGTCCGAGCGCATCGACGGCATCGTGGCGCTCTGCAATGCCCTCGGCCGGGCCATGCTGCGCGACGAGTCCGCAGGACGCTCGGTCTACCAGGCCCGCGGGCCGATGCTGCTATAGCTACGGACGTCGTTCGTTAGCTGCGTCGCTCAGAACCTTCGCCCGCTCCAGAATGGAAAGGATAAGCCCGTTGTCGAACGCTTCTGCCAGGGAGCCCTCCGCGAACCTGTCCTGCCTGATGACGACCGTCAGCAGTTTCGCAAGCTGATCGGCAGTCGCCCCGGCAAGAGCCTCGGGATCGTTCCGCAGACGAAAGGCCTCCTCCGTCTGAGTCCATTCGGGCCAATCGAAGCTCCGGACCCAATCAAGATCATAGGCAGCCTTCACAAAGTCACTGATCGCGTCGCTCTGAGCGAACCACGGCATCTGGATTGAACCGTCCGCCTGCTGCTCTCCGCCCTTCCATGTACCCGACGAGAAATCGGGTGCCCGGATACTGGGGAGAAACGCCGCAAGGGCGCTCAATCCTTCACGGGTTATCGGCTCCTGATCTGCCATCTTCGCGTTCCCCAAACCTTTTGGACCGAGTGTGAGAGTATCTGCTGCCTTGCGGCCGATCCACGCTGCTGTTCGAGTATCTTCAAGGAACGGCCTTCATGTCCCTCTGGTCCCGCCTCTTCGGCGCGCGTGACAGCGCGGCGCCCGCTGGTGGCGTGCATCTGCAGCAGCCGGACCTGCAGCCGCAGGCGTCTCTCGGCTCGATTGGCGGCACGGTGGTCCATACCTCGTCCGAGCTGGAGCAGGTCCTCCGCGGCGTGGCTGCCACGGCGGCCGGGGTGAGCGTCTCGCCCGAGACCGCCCTCACGGTGGCCGCCGTCCACGCCTGTGTGCGCATCATCGCGGGCGCGGTTGCGACGCTGCCGCTGCAGCTGCGCCGTCGCATCGACGACCGCACCCGGGAGGACGCCTCGAACGATCCGCTCTGGCACCTGCTGCGGCGCCGGCCCAACCGCTGGCAGACACCCTCGCAGTTCCGCCGCATGATGCAGACGCATCTGCTGCTGCGTGGCAATGCCTATGCGATGATCGTCCGCTCGCGCGGACAGGTCCGGGAGCTGATCCCGTTGCAGCCGGACCGGGTGGCATGTCGGCAGAGGGACGATCTGGCGCTCGAGTATATCTACACCCGGCGTGACGGGGTGCGGGTACGGCTCGGCCAGACCGAGATGTTCCATCTCGTCGGCATGACGCTCGATGGCGTAGCCGGCGTCTCGGTCATCACCCATGCCCGGGAGACCATCGGGCTGTCGCTGGCGATGGAGGAGCACGGCGCCTCGACTTTCCGCAATGGGGCCCGGGTCTCTGGCGTGCTGCGCCACCCGGGCCGGCTCGGGCCCGAGGCGGTGGCCAACCTCAAGGCGGGCCTCGACGAGTTCCGCTCGGGCGGCGAGCAAGAAGGCCGGCACCTGATCCTCGAGGAAGGCATGGACTACGCCCGCATGGCAATGACCGCCGAGGACGCGCAATGGATCGAGAGCCGGAAGTTCACCCGCGCCGACATCGCCATGTTCTTCGGGGTGCCGCCGCACATGATCGGCGACACCGAGAAGTCGACCAGCTGGGGCACCGGCATCGAGCAGCAGTCGATCGGCTTTGTCGCCTACACGCTCGAGGATCACCTGACGACCTGGGAGGAGACCATCGCCCGCGATCTCATCCCGGACGGGCGCCCCGACCTTTACGCCCGCTTCAACCGTGCGGCCCTGGTCAAGGGCGACATCAAGGCCCGTTGGGAGGCCTATGTGAAGGGGCTGCAATGGGGCGTCTGGAGCCCCAACGAGATCCGCACCCTCGAGGACGAGAACCCGCGTGCGGGCGGCGATGTCTACTACCCGCCGCCGAACATGACGGCACCGCCGACGGCGGGGCAGGAGGGCGACGGACCGCCGCCGGAGACAGAGGAACGAGACCCATGACGCTGCGCAGCGCACCCCCGATCAACCTGTCACGTCCGCCAAAGGTGCAGGCCTGGGACCCCGATCCGGCGCTGCTGGAGAAGTGGACCCCCGGACTTCGCGCCGGTCCCGGCCGGGAGTCGGTGACCGGCAGCCGCACGATCAGCATCCTCGACGTCATCGGCGCCGATGGCCTGACCGGCGAGGGCGTGACGGCCCGGCGCGTCGCTGCGGCGCTGCGCGCGATCACCGCCGACGAGATCACCGTCGACCTCAACAGCCCCGGCGGCGACTTCTTCGAGGGCGTGGCGATCTACAACCTGCTGCGCGCGGACCCGCGCAAAGTCACGGTCCGCATCCTCGGGCTTGCCGCCTCGGCTGCCTCGGTGATCGCCATGGCCGGTGACGAGGTCCAGATCGGCCGCGCCGGGTTCCTGATGGTCCACAATGCCTGGGTGGTCGCCATAGGCAACCGCCACGACATGGCCGCGGCCGCCGAGACGATGATCCCCTTCGATGCAGCCATGGCGGAGGTCTACGCCGCCAAGGCGGACGTCGATCCCGAGATCGCAGCAGAGTGGATGGACAGCGAACGCTGGTTCACGGGCGCGGAAGCCGTCGAGGCCGGGCTCGCTGACGGGTTCCTGGCCGCCGATGTGACCCGTGGTGGGGGCGTTCAGCCCGAAGCCCCGAGCGCCCTGCGCCGGATCGACACGCTGCTCGCCCGCCAGAACATTCCCCGGTCGGAACGCCGCGCGCTCCTGGCCGAGCTCCGCGGCACGCAGGACGCTGCCGCACACGTCACGCCGCGCGCTGACGACGACTGGGCCGCCCTGGCGCGGTCCCTCATCGAAACGCTCACATAAGGACTTTCCCCATGAGCATGATGCTTTCCCCCGCGCGCCCGCGCGGGATCGTCGCCCTGCGCGCTGACGCCGGCGGCGATCCGAAGCAGGTCTTCGCCGACCTGCAGAAGACCTTCGAGGCCTTCAAGGCCGAGCACGCCGCCCAGCTGGCCGACCTCCGCAAGGGCCAGGAGGATGTGGTCCGGGCCGAGAAGGTCGACCGCATCAACGCCGCCGTGGGCGAGCTGCAAGCCGCCATGGACACGCAGGCCGCGCAGATCGCAGCCCTGCGCATCGGCGGCACGGCTGGCGCACCCGGCCCGGTCGATTCCGCCTACACCGACGCCTTCCGGGCTCACTTCCGCAAGGGCGAGGTATCCGCTGCACTGAACAAGGGCGCTGACGCCGAGGGTGGCTATCTGGCGCCGGTCGAATGGGACCGCACAATCACCGACAAGCTGGTCGAGGTCTCGCCCATGCGCCAGATCGCCTCCGTCCAGACGATCTCGGGGGCAGGCTTCCGCAAGCTCTTCTCGGCCCAGGGCTTCGGCTCGGGCTGGGTCGGCGAGACGGCTCCCCGGCCGCAGACCAGCACGCCGCAGTTCGGGCATCTCGATTACACCCCGGGCGAGATCTACGCCAACCCGGGCGCCACCCAGCAGATGCTCGACGATGCGGCGATCAACCTCGAGCAGTGGATCGCCAGCGAGATCGAGGCCGAGTTCGCCTACCAGGAGGGCATCGCCTTCGTGGCCGGTGACGGCGTCAACAAGCCGTCCGGGGTCCTGACCTATGCCGAGGGCGGCTCGAAGGCGACTGCCCACCCGTGGGGGGCGATCCCGACCACGACCGCCGCGAGTGCAACGGCGATCACCGCCGACGAGCTGATCGACCTCGTCTACTCGCTGCCCGGTCAGGCGGCACAGAACGCGCGTCTGGTCGCCAACCGCAACACGCTCGCAAGCATCCGCAAGCTCAAGGACGGTCAGGGAAACTACCTCTGGCAGCCTTCGTTCACCGAAGGCCAGCCGCAGAACGTGCTGGCCTATCCCGTGACCGAGATGGCGGCCATGCCGGACGTCGCACCCGGAGCCATGCCACTGGCCTTCGGCGACTTCCGCCGTGGCTACCTGATCGTCGACCGCACCGGTGTGCGGGTGCTGCGCGATCCCTTTACCAACAAACCCTACGTCCACTTCTACACCACCAAGCGCGTGGGCGGAGGCCTGCTCAATCCCGAGATGCTGCGGGTCCTCAGGATGGCCGCAGCCTGACCCAGCGGCCCGGCGAGGAACGCCGGGCTTCCACCCCTGTCTGAATGGAGGCCATCATGGCTGTGAAGAAGACTGATGCCGCATTGAAAGCCGATGCGACAGCAAGCGAGGAAGACACCCACGGCGTCGCCGATCCGGCACCTGGGTTGGGGCTGGAGCAAGCGTCCGGTGCGATCATCGAGCCCGCAATCACCGACGCCGTCGACGTGAGCCACGAGAGCGTCGACGCCAATCCGCGCGAGGGCATCACCGCTGCGCAGAACGCCATTGACTGGAACGACCCCAAGCGAGTGCGTCCCGATGAGGCCGACTTCACCGGACAGGGCGTCGACCCCGCCGTCTACGGCAAGGCAACCGACTGATGCGGCTGGTCCTCGTCGTCCCGCCCGCCGCGACGCCGATCACGCTGGCCGAGGTCAAGGCGCAGGCCCGCGTTGAGCATGATGACGAGGATCTGCTGCTCCAGCACTATATCGACGCGGCCACCGCCTGGCTCGACGGCCCGGCCGGGATCCTCGGTCGCTGCCTCGTCACCCAGACCTGGCGCGCGGAACTGCCGGCCGTCCCCCGGTCGGTCCGGCTGCCGTTTCCGGACAGCGTGGTCGACAGTGCGATGTTCAGTGATGAAGAAGGGGGCGAGCTGACCCACGAGCTCATCCTGCAGGATCAGCGCCCGCTGCTGCGGCCGATCACGGGACTCGGTCGGTCGGCCGCAATCACCTTCACCGCCGGCTATGGCGCCCCCGCCAATGTGCCTGCCGCCATCCGCCAGGCCATGCTGCTGCTGGTCACGCAGTGGTACGAGTATCGGCAGGTCACGGGCGCGGGTGCCGCCTTGCCGTTCGCCGTCGAGGCGCTGCTGGCGCCGTATCGCAGGGTCCGGCTGTGAGCATGGACGCGGGGCAGTTCGATCGGCGTGTTACGTTCCAGGGGCACGTCATGGTCGAGACCGACATGGGCGGCGTCATCGAGGGTTGGGAGGATCGATTTACCCTGTGGGCTCACGTCCGCTATCTTCGTGGCTCTGAAGCCGTCATGCAGGCGCGGCTGGTCTCAAAGGCGCCGGTCATCATCACCGTGCGGCGGTCCGTGGAGAGCGAGGGGATCACCTCGGAATGGCGCGCGGTGGTCGGCGGCGTGATCTTCGATCTCAAGGAGGACCCAAGGCCCAGCGAAGATGGCGGGTTTCTCGAGATGCTGGGGGAAGGTTAATCTCACCGAAGATTGTGTCAGGTGCGACCCCGTAACAGCCCATGCCGCTAATCGTCCGCTCGGCCGATCGTAGCCCCAAGCACAACCGCCCTGTCGGTGGCGCGACCCGGTCAAAGCACATGGCGGCGCCGACTTCGACCTCTCCATGGCGAACCACGCCCCGGTGGCCTTCGAGGCCGCGGCACGCGAGGTCGGGTTCCTTGGGTTCGGCTTCTACCCGCGATCGGGCTTCATCCATGTCGCCCTCGGCCCCCCGCGTCAGTGGGGCGAGCGCTTCCCGGTCCGGGAGACTGCGTTTGCCGCCGAGACGCCGCCTGCACGCGAGGTGCTGGCCGACAGCCGTACGATGAAAGGTGGCGGGGCGGCTGGCGCGGCGACGCTGGGCGCGGCTGGCGTCGAGGTGGCGCAGAGCGTGCTGGCTGAGACCCAATCCGCCATCCTGCCGCTCGTCCCGTACCTCGACACGCTGCGGTGGGTGTTCATCGCGGTGGCTCTCGGCGGGATCGCGGTCACGAACTACGCGCGTCTCGATGACTGGCGCAGGGGGCGGCGGTGATCGCCGCGCTCCTCACAGGGATCGCGGCCAGCCCGGGGGTGCGGGTGGCGTTGCGCTACGCCGCCACAGTGCTGGCCGTGCTCCTGTTCCTGCTTTCGCTTCGGCGCTCCGGGGAGCGAGCAGGACGCCTCGCCGAACGCCTAGAGACCTCGGAGAAGGCCAATGACGTACAACGCCGAATGCTGGAGGCTGCCGCGCGTCGTCCACGTTCTCGCGACGATCTGGCTGAGCGGCTGCGCGACGGTCGGTTTTGACGGTAGCGGGCCAAGGGCGTGCCCGCCGGTCGTCGAGTACAGTAGGGAATTCCAGGCGCGTGCGGCAGAGGAGCTGGCCCTGTTATCCGAGGGTTCGGCGATCGTGGAGATGCTCGGCGATTATGCCGTGCTGCGGGAACAGGCGCGGGTCTGCACCCTCCGGGACTGACAAGAACGCAGCAACCCATAAACCCGCTCTTATTCCAACGGCGAAACTTCATCTCGAAACCTTATGCGCATCGCCGCTACCTCCGGCATGCCGATACAGCACGAGACGCCTGCCGCCCGCGCGCGTCGGCGAGCGGACCCGCGGGGTCTGGACGACCAGCACGACGGATGCGCGCGGCCGGCAGGATAGGAGGACAAAGGTATGAGACACGACCGATACCATGGGCGGGGTTCATCGCCTGAGCTTTCAGCACCTCAAGACAGACGGCCCAGACCCATCGCCTTGTCTTGCTCGGAGACGGGGCGAACGACACAGGAGCTGATCGCCGCTGTGCTCCTTTTCCTGGTTACGGCAGTGCCCGTCGTGGCGATTACGCTCTGGCTATATGTCTAGGCCAGCGAATGCGCCTTGTGGCCACCAGTCCACGCCGGCACCGGCAGGATCGACGGCGGCGGAGCGCGAAGCTTCTGCTCGGCTTCGGATTTTCGGTTGCCGTGCTGGGTGCCTTTCTCATCCTTCTCGCTTCCGGCGAGGTCTAACCGCCGATGCCTCGTGGACTTGACGAAGAGTCCCGCGCGACGATCGGGAGGTTCGCCATCAAGGCAATTATCTCCGCGGTCCTCGGGTCGTTCGGCGAGATCGGACGCTTCGTGGGTACCGATGGCTGGCTCGCCCTCTACGCCCTGTTCTGCGGGGTCTTCGCGCTGCGGCGCGGCGAACGCTTTCCTAGCGTTAGCTTCAACTATTGGGACGAGGTCTGCTGGCTTATCAGCGCCTCGGCAATCTTCCACCTGTTTCTCACAGGGTCAGGATAGCCGGTCGGTCGATCAAGCGAGCCGTCGCGAACCCGCGAGCAAGGCGGGAGGCGCGTCGATCTCTCAGGAAGCCCGCTCCGCGCTGCCCGCTGCGCCTGGCTCGAAGAAGCGGTAACCGACGCCGGGTTCGTTCAGGATCAGCGTCGGACTGGAGGGGTCGTCCTCGAGTTTCTTGCGCAGCGATCTGACGGTGACGCGCAGGTACTCGACGTTGTCGGTGTGGGCCGGGCCCCAGACCTCGCGCAGCAGATGGGTGTGGGTCAGCACCTTGCCCGGATGACCGGCCAGCTCCGCCAGCAGCGAGAATTCCTTCGGTGTGAGCTTCGCCTCAGCGCCTGATTTACGAACGCTGTGCGCATCGAGGTCGATCTCGACCGGGCCGACCTTGACCCGCCGCGTGACTCCGGCACTGCGATCGGCGCGGCGCAGGCAGGAGCGGATGCGCGCCAGGAGCTCCTCGCTGTCGAAAGGCTTCGTGACGTAGTCGTCCGCCCCTAGATCGAGTGCCGCGACTTTCTCGCCCGAGCCCTCGCGGGCGGTCAGCACGATGATCGGCACACCCTTGTCGCGGAATGGGCCGATGAGTTCGAGACCGTCGCGGTCCGGCAGGCCGAGATCGAGGAGCACTAGCCTCGGTCTGGACCGATGAAGCTCTGCAAGCGCCGCCGCGGCGGTCGCGGCTTCCTCGGTCGTATAGCCGCATCGCTCGGTGGACACCCGCAGCAGCCGGCGGATCGGCATCTCGTCGTCCACAATCAGGATGTGCCCGCTCACGCAATGTCCTCCATCGAGATCTGGACGATCGCCTCGGGCGGCATCCGGATCGTGAACCGCGAGCCGCCCCGCTGCCGCCGTGCCGCCTCGACGCTGAACCCCATCGCTTGGGAGAACCCCTTGACGATAGCGAGACCAAGCCCCGATCCGCCGGTCCTGTCGGAAGTCTCGCCGCGTGCGAAACGGTCGAAGATGCGCTGCTCGCTGCCCTGCGGGATGCCTGGGCCTCGGTCGAGCACGTCGATCACGGGGCCGCGCCGTCCCATTCGTGCGACCACCTCGATCGGTTCCTCCTCGGGCGAATACTTCACCGCGTTGTCGATCAGGTTCAGGATCGCATGATGGAGCAGCACCGCGTCCGCACGGACGAGCGGGAGGTTCGGATCGATCGACGTCTGCAGCTTGCGGCCCTCCAGCGGTCCAGCCAGGTCGGCTACGGCCGAGGTGATGGCGTCCGTCAGATCGATGGGCTGCAGATCTGGCGTGACCGCACCTTCCTCGATCCGGGTCAGATCGAGCAGGTCGGAGAGGAACCGGTTCAAGCGACGCGCCTCGCTGCGCACCGTCTCGACGAGCTCGGCGTCCTCGCCACTGGAGGACAAGGCCTCGGCCGCGGCCGTTACCGCCGTCAGCGGTGTCCTCAGATCGTGGCTGAGAGAGGCAAGGAGGGCTGCACGCAGGCTGTCGCGCTGGCGCACCACCTCCATCTCGCGCATGTCCGTCTCGAGCTTGAGCCGCTCATGCGCGAGCGCGGCCTGGTCGATCAGGCTTTCGGCCTGAGCCGCGCGCTCCGTCGGTACGGCGTCGCGGCCGGAAGGGCTGCGGAGCCCGAGCACGGCCAGTGTGCCGAGCGAGGTCTTCAGCGGGCGGAATTGCCAGTCGCTGGCGGTGAGCGTGTTCGTGCCGCGTCCGGCAGCCTCCCCGTGCTCGAAAGCCCATTCTGCGGCCGCCCTGTCGACGGGGCTGAGCTCGGGCCTTGACTGGCCGGAGGCCGTGATCTTCACGCCATCGCCCGATCCATGCAGGATCATCGTCTGCACGACAAGAATCGAGCGGATCTCGTCGCAGACGATCCTCGCGGTCTCCGAGGTGTCGGACGCGGCGCCGAGCCGCGTCGCGAATCGGGCGAGCGCTGCGTTCTCGCGCGCGCTACGCATCGCAAGCCCTGCCGCCGCCCGCGCCTGCGCGGCAAGCTGCCCGGTGATAATGGCCACGATGACGAGCAGGATCGCCGTGATGAGGTTGGCTGGGCCGTAGATGATGAAGGTGTAGACAGGCTGCAGAAAGAAGAAGTTGTAGGCGATGCCGGCGGCGACGGCCGCCACGAGGCCCGACCGGAAACCGAAGAAGCTCGCGCTCGCAATCACCGGAACGAGGTAGAGCATGTCGATCGGGCCGCGGCCGATCCAGTCCTGCGCGAAGAACAGCAAGAGCGTGGTGACGCCGACCGCTCCAAGCGCCACGACATCACCGGTGAACGGCGCCGCGGGCAGAAAGCGCCGCCAGTCACCGGCCCGGCGCTCCTCGGCCAGAGGAACGACATGCACGGCGACGCCGCTGGTCCTGTCGATGAGGTCCTTCACGATCGAGCGCCGGAACGGCGGGAAGCCACGACCACCATGGCGCGAACTCCCGATGACCAACTGCGTCGCCCGTGTCTCTCGGCACTGAGCAATAATGGCCTCCTGCACGGAGGTCGCGGGGACCGACTGAAGCGTGGCGTCCAGCGACGACGCCAGCTCGAGGGTGCGGGCGAGCTGCGTCTTCTCCGCATCGCTGAGGCGGGCGGCTGACGGCGTCTCCACGTAGAGCGCGATCATCGGCGCCTTTAGGGCATCGGCGAGCCGCTTCGCGGCCCGGACGACCTGCTCGCCGCCGGCCGCCTCGGAGATCGCCACCAAGACCCGCTGCCCGCCGCCGTAGCCGTCCTTGCCGGTGACGCTCTGATGTTCCTTGATCCGTGCGTCGACGTATTGCGCCGCATGGCGCAACGCGAGTTCGCGGAGCGCGAGCAGGTTGCCCTTGGAGAAGAAGTGGTCGAGCGCCTGGGCCGCCTGGTCGGGCACGTAGACCTTGCCTGCCTCGAGCCGGACGATCAGGTCCTCGGGCGGCAAATCGATCAGTTCGATTTCGGCGTTTTCGAAGACCTTGTCGGGGACCGTCTCGCGCACGCGGACATGAGTGAAGGAGCCCACCACATCGTTCAGGCTCTCGACGTGCTGAATGTTCACGGTGGTCATCACGTCGATGCCCGCGGCGAGCAGCTCCTCGATGTCCTGCCAGCGCTTGGGGTGACGGCTGCCCGGGGCATTGGTGTGGGCGAGCTCGTCGACCAGGACGATCTGAGGACGCCGCTCGAGTACCGCGTCGATGTCCATTTCGGTGAGCGTCTGGCCCCGATAGACTATCTTCTTCCGCGGTACGACAGGCAGGGGCGCGACGAGCGCTTCGGTCTCCTTGCGCCCATGGGTCTCGACGATGCCGATGACCACGTCCTTGCCCGCCTCGCGCTTCTCCGCGCCTTCCAGCAGCATCTCGTAGGTTTTCCCGACGCCGGGTGCGGCGCCGAGAAAGATCTTCAGAGTGCCACGCCCCTCCCGTTCCGCTTCGCGGAGCAATGCATCTGGGGAGGGGCGCGTTTCTTCAGTCATGGGAACACCTTATTCGGTGACCGCCGGAGCAGCCAGTTCCGCGTCGAGTGCGAGGTTGAGTTCGAGGACGTTGACGATGCGGCCTTCGGTGAAGAAGGCGCCGGGGGCGTAGGCCATGTCCCGGATGACGGCCGTGACCACGGAGGGCGCGACGCCGCGGGCCTCGGCCACCCGAGGCGCCTGGAACAGCGCACCCTCGAGCGAGATGTGAGGGTCGAGCCCGGCTCCCGACGCGGTGACGAGATCGGCCGGAATCGGCCGCTCCTCGGTGGCGCCGCCGTGGGAGGCGATCAGGGCCTCCGCGCGTTCTGCCAGCTCCGGGTTCGCCGGCGAGAGGTTCGAGCCCCCGGCGCCGGCTGCGTCGTAGTCCACGGCCGAGGGACGAGGCCAGAAATACTCCGGCGACGTGAACGCCTGCGCGATCAGGCGGCTGCCGACGATCTCGCCATCTTCGTTTGTGACGAGCGACCCGTTGGCGGTGGCGGGTGTCACGGCCTGCGCGAAGCCGAGGATGAGAGCGGTGTAGCCCGCCACGCAGATGGCCATGGTCGCAGCTGCGACGCGCAGACCGGAAATGAAGTCTGACATTTACATGTCTCCTGTTTCAGCCGCTCAGGGAAGTGAGAAGTGTTCGGCAAGCGGACCGAGTGCCGCTGCCGGGAGGAAGGTGAGCGCGCCGAAGATGACGACGGTCAGCCCCAGCATGGTGCCAAAGGTGGCATCCTCCACGCCGAGCGTGCCGGCGCTCTCGGTGGCGCGCCGCTTGGCCATCAGGCTGCCCACGATCGCGAAGGGCAGGATGATCGGCAGATAGCGGCCGAGCAGCATCACGATGCCGGTCGCGATGTTCCACGGACCCGACCCGTCGCCCAGCCCCTCGAACCCCGAGCCGTTGTTGGCCGCTGCCGAAGAGAACTCGTAGAGGATCTCCGAGAACCCGTGCGCACCGGGATCCTGCACCGTCGCCTGACCGAGCGCAGTCGCCGCGAAGAGCGCAGTCCCGCCGAGGATCAGGACGGCGTGGGCGAAGAGCGCGAGGACGGCGAACCGCACCTCCTTGGCCTCGATCTTGTGCCCGAGATACTCGGGCGTCCGACCGACCATCATGCCCGCGACGAAGACCGCAACGACGATGTAGAGGAACATGTTGATCATGCCGACGCCGACGCCGCCGAAGGTGGCGTTGAGCCACATGCCCGCCATTGGCATCAGGCCGGTGAGCGGGTTGAGGCTGTCGTGCATCGCGCCAACCGAGCCGTTCGAGGTCGAGGTGGTCAGCACCGCCCAGAGCGGGCCAGTTGTGGCACCCAGGCGCAGTTCCTTGCCCTCCAGATTGCCCGTATCTTCGGACACCGGAAGCTCGGCGAAGGCCGGCGTCGGCGCGCTCTCGAAGGCGACGGAGCCGGTGATCTTGACGAGGATGAACACCGCCATCACCGCGAAGATCACGGCGGCGTGCTTCGTCCGTCCGACGATCCGGCCGAACATCCAGACGCAGGCCATCGGGATCAGCAGGATCGCGACCATCGCGAGCGCGTTGGTCCAGAAAGTCGGGTTCTCCAGCGGATGCGTGGCGTTCGGGCCGAAGAAGCCGCCACCGTTGGTGCCGAGCTGCTTGATGGTCAGGAAGGCCGCCACGGGTCCGCGCGCGATCGTCTGCATCGCCCCTTCGAGCGTCGTCGCCACAGCGGAACCCTGAAGCGTCATTGGCATGCCGCCGAGCACCATCAGGAGCGCGACCACCACCGCCACCGGAAGGAGCACAAGAAAGCTCGCTCGCTGAACGTCCACAAGGAAGTTGCCCAGTGCCGGCCGGCCTGCGATCCCGCGTGCCAGTGCCGCCAGTGCGGCGATGCCGGTCGCGGCAGAGACGAACTGCAGCCACATCAGGCCGGCAAGCTGGCTGAGGTAGCTCATCGAGACCTCGCCCGAATAATGCTGCAGGTTGGTGTTGGTCGTGAAGGACGCGGCCGTGTTGAAGACCAGCGTCGGGTCGAGCGCGCCCCGCGCGTCGGGATTGAGCGGCAGCCACTGCTGCAGTGCGAGGATCGCGAAGGTCACCGTGAACATGATGACGTTGAACACGAGCAGGGTGACCAGGTAGCGCTTCCAGTCCTGGTCGGCGGACGCGCCGCCGATGGTCTGAAAGAGCCCCGTCCAGCGGTCGGCTTGCCCCGGAGCGGGGTCCATCGCCCATTTCATGTAGGCGCCGAGCGGCAGAGACAGCAGCGCCGTGCCTCCGACGATGAAGAGAATGACAGATACGTGGTCCATGGGGTCAGTCCTTGAAAGCCCGGGTCACGACGCCGATCAGGGCGGCAAACACGAGGATCCCGAGTGCATAGGTGAGAAAGATCATGTGAGGATCTCCTGTTCAGGCGAGGCCGAGGCCCGAGACGGCGAGATCGATCAGCTTGATGCCGACAAAGGGCGCGATCAGGCCGCCGACGCCGTATATGCCGAGGTTCTGGATGAGCTGCCGCGCCGCGCTCTGCGGGCGGTAGGTCACGCCACGCAGCGCCAGGGGCACGAGAAGCGGGATGATGATGGCGTTGAAGATCAGCGCCGAGAGGATTGCGCTTTCGGGGCTGGCGAGCCCCATGACGTTGAGCGCGCCGAGGCCTGGATAGAGCGCCACGAAGATCGCCGGAAGGATCGCGAAATACTTCGCGACGTCGTTCGAGATCGAGAACGTGGTGAGCGCGCCCCGCGTCATCAGAAGCTGCTTGCCGATCCCCACGATCTCGATGAGCTTGGTGGGATTGTTGTCGAGGTCGACCATGTTGCCGGCCTCGCGCGCGGCCTGGGTGCCGGTGTTCATCGCGACGCCGACGTCGGACTGCGCCAGCGCAGGCGCGTCGTTGGTGCCGTCGCCGCACATCGCCACGAGCTTGCCGCCGGCCTGTTCCTTGCGGATCAGCTCCAGCTTGTCCTCGGGCGTCGCCTCGGCCAGGAAATCGTCCACCCCGGCTTCGGCGGCGATGGCGGCCGCGGTCAGCGGGTTGTCACCCGTGATCATGACGGTGCGGATGCCCATGCGTCGCAGCTCGGCGAAACGCTCCTTGATCCCGGATTTGACGATGTCCTTGAGGTGGATGGCGCCCAGAAGGCGCGTGCCGTCGGCCACCGCGAGAGGCGTGCCGCCCGCGCGCGCGATCTTGTCGGTCAGCGACTTCATCTCGCGCACCGCCGCAGGCTCGAAGGAGTGCAGCTTCAGGACGGCATCGACCGCGCCCTTGCGGACCTTGCGATCGCCGATATCGAGACCGCTCACACGGGTCTGGGCCGTGAAGCCGACGACCTCCGAGCCGTCTGGGGCCGCTTCGCCTTGTCCGGCAAGTTCGATGATCGAACGGCCCTCCGGCGTCTCGTCGCCGAGCGAGGACAGCCGCGCCGCCTCGATAAGCTCGGCGTCGCGGATGCCCGAGAGCGGCAGAAACTCGGTGGCCTGCCGGTCGCCGAGCGTGATCGTCCCGGTCTTGTCCAGGAGCAGCGTATCGATATCGCCAGCGGCCTCCACCGCACGGCCCGACTTCGCGAGCACGTTGAAGCGGATCAGCCGGTCCATGCCGGCGATGCCGATGGCCGACAGGAGCGCCGAGATCGTCGTCGGGATCAGCGCCACGAAGAGCGCGATCAGAACAGGGACGGCGATCGATCCGCCAGCGTAGGCGGCGAACGCGGGCAGCGTGCCGACGGCGACGAGGAAGATCAGCGTGAGTCCGGTCAGCAGAACCGTGAGCGCGATCTCGTTCGGTGTTTTGGACCGGCTTGCACCCTCCACGAGCGCGATCATCCGATCGAGAAACCCCGTACCCGGCTCGGCCGTGACCTTGACCTTGATCCAGTCGGAGATGACGCGCGTTCCGGCGGTCACGGCCGAACGGTCGCCGCCCGCCTCGCGGATCACCGGGGCGCTCTCGCCCGTGATCGCCGCCTCGTTCACCGAGGCCACGCCCTCGATCACCTCGCCGTCGGCAGGGATCAGGTCGCCCGTCTCGACGAGCACGATGTCGTCCTTGCGCAATTCGCTGGCAGGGACTTCCTTTGTGCTGTCGCCCTTGACCCGCTTGCCGCGCAGTTCGGCCTTCGTCGACCGAAGTGCCGCCGCCTGTGCCTTGCCGCGTCCCTCGGCCAGCGCCTCGGCAAAATTGCCGAAGAGGACCGTGAGCCAGAGCCAGAAGACGATCTGCACTTCAAAGAGGAAGTCGCCTCCGATGACCGCCGTGCGCAGGAGCAGGAGCGTCGCGAGGAGCGCGACAGCCGCCGTCGTGAACATGACCGGGTTGCGGACGAGCAGACGGGGATGCAGCTTCGCGAAGCTCTGCCGCAACGCGGGGCCGAGAAGTTCGGCCGCAAAGATGGATTGTGTCGGTTGCCGTGCCATGATGCGCCCCTCAGAACTTCTCGGGCCGCATCAGCACGGCCAGGAGATACACGAGGAGCGCCACGGCGACTAGGCCGCCGAGAAAAAGTTCGAAGCCCATGTCTTGGGTCCTCCAGCTACAGAATTCCATCCTGTACTTGGACCCTGAGCCCGTAATGGCTCCATGCGGAACTTACCGCCGCGGCATTAGAAAGGCATAAAAATCGTTCTTTCTCATGGGGTTGTCGAACCGGCCCGGGAGCGCCGCGCGGTGGAGAAGGTTGGATATCAGGCCCATGCCCTCCGCCACTTGCCCTCGCGAAAGCGTTCTCCTGAGCCGGTCGCGGCCGGATTTTCTCGTTGTTCTCGAGGGTTATGCAGGTGGAGCTGAGCACCGCCGCCAGCGCAAAGAGGCTCGGAAACGGTCTCTCAGAGCCGATACTCTCCGGACCTCATGACTGCGCGAGTTTGGTGAATTCTCCTTAAGGTGCTGTAATACATCATGTTTCCGGACGACCGACCTGAACACTTCGACCGGGGTCGCGCTTAGTGAGATGGAACAGAAATCAAACTTTCGTCGGCGTTGTTGCAGAAGTCCGCCCGCGGAGGATTCACGGCGGGAATCCAGTCGGTTAGGCTGGGGGCATGAGCAAGCCTTCTCCCGCCCGCTACCGCACGACGAACTGGTCCAGCTACAACGACGCCCTGCGACGGCGCGGCTCGCTGCTGGTCTGGTTCGACCGGGAGATGGTCTGGCTGGCGCCACGTGATGGCCGACATGGTCGGCCGCCCGTGTTCTCGAACGCCGCGATCCAGTTCTGCCTGTCCATCAAGGTGCTGTTCAGGCTGCCGCTGCGGCAGGCTGCCGGCATGGTCGCCAGCCTGCTACAGATGGCCGGCCTGGACTGGCCGGTCCCGGACTATTCCACCCTGTGCCGGCGGCAGAAGTCCCTGACCGTCCAGATACCCTATCGTCGCGCCGAGGGTCCGCTGAACCTGCTGGTGGACAGCACCGGGATCAAATTCCTGGGCGACGGCGAATGGCAGGCCCGCAAGCATGGCGTTCAGGGGCGGCGCCAGTGGCGCAAGGTGCATCTCGCCATGGACACCGAAACATCCGACATCCGGGCGGTCGAGTTCACTCCCAGCCGCGACGGTGACAGCCCTATCCTGCCAGAGCTGCTGGACCAGATACCAGCGGAAGAGAAGATCGGCACCGTGACCGCCGACGGCGCCTATGACAGCCGCCGCTGCCACACGGCGATCGTCGAG
>NZ_JRKS01000002.1 GCF_000763805.1 Paracoccus sphaerophysae
GGCTGGGGGTCGGCATGGGGGTGGTGGTCCATGTGCTGCTGGCCACCGCCGGGCTGGGCGCGGTGATCGCCGCGCATCCCGGCGCGCTGACCGCGATCAAGTGGATCGGCGCCGGCTATCTGCTGGTGCTGGCCTGGAAAAGCTGGCGGGCGGGGGTGTCGGACGGCTCGGCGCGCGGCGCGGTGCGCCCGTGGACCGTGATCCGGCGCGGGGCGATGTCGAACCTGCTGAACCCCAAGCCGGTGCTGTTCCTGCTGGCCTTCCTGCCGCAGTTCACCAGCCCCGCCTTTGGCCCGATCTGGCAGCAATTGCTGGGGCTGGGGCTGATCTTCATGGTCACCGGCACGCTGGTCACGATGGGCTACGGCATCGTCGCGGGCTGGCTGGGGGCGCGGCTGGGCGCGCATCTGGGCATCCTGAACCGCGTCGCCGCGGTGATGTTCGCGGCCCTCGCCCTGCGGCTGGTGGCGCGGTGAGCGCCGAGGGTCCCGGCGCGCGCTTCGTCTATCGCCCCACCGACGCGCAGCCTCGGCTGATCCACCACGACGACCAGATTCTGGTCGTGGACAAGCCCGAGGGCCTGCTGTCGGTCCCCGGCCGGGGCGAGGATCGCGCCGACTGCCTGATCGCCCGGCTGCGGGGGGCGTTTCCCACCGTGCTGCTGGTGCACCGGCTGGACCTGGACACCTCGGGCGTCATGGTCTTTGCGCTGACCCCCCACGCCCAGCGCCATCTGGGCCAGCAGTTCGAAAAGCGGCAGGTCCGCAAGTCCTATGTCGCGCGGCTGTGGGGGCGGCTGGAACCCCGCACCGGCACGGTGGACCAGCCGCTGATGGTCGACTGGCCGAACCGCCCGCGCCAGATGATCCACCCCGAGGGCCGCCCCGCCCAGACCGGCTGGCGGGTGATCCGCGCCAGCTACGCCGAGACCCGGGTGCGGCTCAACCCGCTCACCGGCCGCAGCCACCAGTTGCGCGTCCACATGGCGCATCTGGGCCACCCGATCCTGGGCGACCCGCTGTACGCCTCGGGGGCGGCGGCCGATTTCCCACGGCTGATGCTGCACGCCGAGACCCTGCGCCTGCGCCACCCCGAGACGAACGTCACCATGACGTTTTCCGCCGAGGTGCCGTTCTAAGGCCGGAACGGGATGCGACCCGACCGGGCTCGCGCGCGTTCGGCTGGGAAAGGGAGCTTCTCATGCGTATCCGAAACCTCGCCTTGGCGCTGGCCACCCTGGCCGCGACCGCCGCCTGCACCCGCACCGTGATGACCCGCGTGCCGGCGGGGATCGAGCCGGTTTCCGGCTTCGAGGTCGCCCGCTACATGGGCCGCTGGCACGAGATCGCCCGCCTCGACCACCGCTTCGAGCGCGGCATGACCGAGGTGACCGCCGATTACAGCCTGAACGACGACGGCACCGTGAAGGTGGTGAACCGCGGCCTGAAAGACGGGCAGTGGAAGTCGATCGAGGGCACCGCCCGCTTCCTGGGCGACCCCTCGGTCGCGAGCCTCGGCGTCACGTTCTTCCCCGGCCTCCCCGGCGGCTATCACGTCTTTGCCCTGGACCCGGAGTATCGCTGGGCAATGATCTCGGGTCCCAACCGCGGGTATCTGTGGATCCTCGCGCGCGAGCCGCGGATGGACGAGGGGGAGTACCGGCGGCTGGTGGGGCTGGCGAAGGAGAAGGGCTTTGCGGTGGAGGGGTTGATCAAAAATTCTCTGCGTTAATTTTCAGATATGTTCCAGGAGCTGCCGTTTGAGTTATCGATAATCTTAATAGATTTGTTTCTGGCAAATGTAGCAACATAGCTATGGTGAACGCTAAGAACGACTTCCTGGAATTCTTGAGAAGATTCCAAATCTTCGATTGTGAGGCCTATTGACCGGCACTTATCGCGCATGAGATGGTGAGAATGACTAGACATCGAGCTGAAGTCCGTCAAGCTCTTGACTACTTTTTTAGCGGTTATCTTTGGATCGGGCGTGCCTGAGAACATATTATCGCTAAGCCACTCGGCGACCATTGCGTTAGATTGGACGATTGCCATCTCGCAGCTCGCTATAAATGCAGGCTGATATTTTCGGAAAATCTCTTGCCAAAATACGAGCCTGGGCGGATCGTCGGCGATTTCCTGCAGGGCTTTTTCAATCTCGTTCACCACGCCCGTCGCCGGAAAGCCTTTTACTTGGGGGTCGATAGGCCCGAGCGACGAGTGCTTCGCCATCACAATTGACTTTGCAGCGCAAGCGATCATCGTTCCCGCCGACATTGCGATCTGGGGGACGATCACTCTTATGTCGTGATCGAATTTTGAGTAAAGATACGAAACGATAGCTCGCGTGGCTTCGATGCCGCCTCCTGGAGTGTGCAGGATCAGATCCAAACCCGATCTCGTATCTAGATTATGGAGGACAGCCATAAAGCCGTTCATGTCGAAATCGGTTATACTACACTCACGGTAATCCGGACGCTTCTGAAGAAAGCCAGAATAATAAGCTATATTTGGACGACCAGTATAGTCGGCCATTGCCTTCAAATATTGATGTCTCTTGCGGTCGCAAGCAATATTGGCTGCTACGCCATTAGATATCTCGGACGCAATTTCCGCTTCAATCTCATTCCAAGTGGGCATCAAGCGGGACCGACTTTGACGAGACCGTGGTCCCATTGTGCTCACTGAATGCACTGAATGAATTATCCAGCTCATCGGCCGCACCTAACGGAGTGCTACTGAGCATATTCATCGTCGTCAGCAACTGGACGAGCGGAGTCAGCCCCTGCTCGCGATCCTCGACGTGCATCGCAAATCCCTCCGAATCACATGAGTCACACTCGCACGAGCGAGTCAAGGACGCAAGATTCGCCTCACACCCGCCCCTGATAATTCGCCTTCGGCCCCATCAGCCACCAGGCGATCAGGCCCACCACGGGCAGGAAGGCGATGACCAGCGTCCAGATTATCTTGGACCCCCGCTCGGCGTTCGAGTTGATGACCGAGGCGATCGCCCAGATGTCGAGGGCGAACAGGATCAGCCCGCCGATGCCGCTGAAAAGATTCATCTCCGGTCTCCATGGCCAGGGAAGGTGTCGGCCGATCAACGGTCAAAGTGCCGCGCGGTTCCTTACAGCACGTAGCGCGACAGGTCGGCCGACCGGGCGAGGTCGCCCAGCTGCGCCTCGACGAAGCCCGCGTCCACCGTCACCGCCTGGCCCTGCTGGTCGGGGGCGGTGAAGGACAGGTCCTCGAAGACCCGCTCCATCACCGTGTAAAGCCGGCGCGCGCCGATGTTTTCCACGCTGCCATTCACCTCGGCGGCGATCCGGGCCAGCGCCGCGATGCCGTCGTCGGTAAAGCCGACCGTGACGCCCTCGGTCGCCATCAGCGCGGTGTATTGCCGGGTCAGGGCGTTGTCCGTCTCGGTCAGGATGCGGACGAAGTCAGCCTCGGTCAGCGCCTTCAGCTCGACCCGGATCGGCAGCCGGCCCTGCAGTTCGGGCAGCAGGTCCGAGGGCTTGGCGACGTGGAACGCGCCCGAGGCGATGAACAGGATGTGGTCGGTCCGCACCGGGCCGTATTTCGTGCTGACCGTGGTGCCCTCGATCAGCGGCAGCAGGTCGCGCTGGACGCCTTCGCGCGAGACCTCGCCGCCGCGGGCCTCGGCGCGGGCGCAGACCTTGTCGATCTCGTCGATGAAGACGATGCCGGATTGCTGCACGGCGTCCAGCGCGGCGGTCTTGATGGCCTCGTCGTCGATCAGCTTGTCGGCCTCTTCGGCCAGCAGCAGGTCATAGGACTGCGCGACCGTCACCTTGCGGCGCACCCGGCGGCCGCCGAATGCCTTCATCAGCGCGCCCAGGTCCATCATCTGGCCCATGCCGGGCTGGCCCGGAATCTCCATCCCCAGAGGGTTGGAATTGTCGGTCAGGTCCAGCTCGATCACCGTGTCGTCCAGCTCGCCAGATTTCAGCTTGCGGCGGAACATCTCGCGGGTCTGGTCGCGGGCCTGGTCGCCGGCCAGCGCGGCGATCACCCGGTCCTCGGCGGCGGCGTGGGCGCGGGCCTTGACCTGATCGCGCATCCGGTCGCGGGTCTCGGCCATGGCGGCGTCGGTGAGGTCGCGGATGATCTGTTCGACGTCGCGGCCGACATAGCCGACCTCGGTGAACTTGGTCGCCTCGACCTTGACGAAGGGCGCGCCCGCCAGCTTCGCCAGCCGGCGGCTGATCTCGGTCTTGCCGACGCCGGTGGGGCCGATCATCAGGATGTTCTTGGGAAACACCTCGTCGCGCAGGGCCGGGTCCAGCTGCTGGCGGCGCCAGCGGTTGCGCATGGCGACGGCGACCGCCCGCTTGGCGTCGGCCTGGCCGATGATGAAGCGGTCCAGCTCGGTCACGATCTGGCGGGGGGTGAGGTCGGTCATGGGGTCCCTCTCGGCGTCCTTGGGCGCAGACTTAGGGGGCATCCGCCCCGACGCCAAGGGCGCGGGCGCGGCGCTGGACTGTCCGCCGCGCAACGGCTATGTCACGCGCAAACCCCAGCCGGAGCCCCGCCATGACCGACCGCATCCCCCTGAAGCGCGCGCTGATCTCGGTGTCCGACAAGGCGGGGCTGGTCGATTTCGCGCGGGCGCTGGCGGATCGCGGGGTGGACCTGCTGTCCACCGGCGGCACCGCGCAAAGCCTGCGCGACGCGGGGCTGGCGGTGCGCGACGTGGCGGACCTGACCGGCTTCCCCGAGATGATGGACGGCCGCGTCAAGACGCTGCACCCCAAGGTGCATGGCGGGCTGCTGGCGCTGCGCGACAAGGCCGACCATGTCGCCGCGATGGACGAACACGGGATCGAGGCAATCGACCTGCTGGTGGTCAACCTGTATCCGTTCGAGGCGACCGTCGCCAAGGGCGCGGCCTATGCCGATTGCGTGGAAAACATCGACATCGGCGGCCCGGCGATGATCCGCGCCGCGGCCAAGAACCACGGCTTCGTGGCGACCATCGTGGATGTCGAGGACTACGCGGCGCTGCTGGCGGAACTGGATGCGAACGATGGGGCGACCACGCTGGCCTTCCGCCAGCGCATGGCGCAGGCGGCCTATGCGCGCACCGCGGCCTATGATGCTGCGGTCAGCAACTGGATGGCCGGCGCCATCGGCGGGGCGACGCCGCGCCGCCGCGCCTTTGCCGGGACGCTCGCGCAGAGCATGCGCTATGGCGAGAACCCGCACCAGGCGGCGGCCTTCTATACCGACGGCAGCAACCGCCCCGGCGTCGCCACCGCCCGCCAGTGGCAGGGCAAGGAGCTGTCCTACAACAACATCAACGACACCGACGCGGCGTTCGAGCTGGTGGCCGAGTTCGACCCCGCCACCCCCGCCGTCGCGATCATCAAGCACGCCAACCCCTGCGGCGTGGCGCTGGGCGCGACGTTCGCCGAGGCCTACGGGCGCGCCTTCGACTGTGACCGGACCTCGGCCTTCGGCGGGATCATCGCGTTGAACGGCACGCTGGACGAGGCGACGGCCCGCGCCATCACCGAGATCTTCACCGAGGTCGTCATCGCCCCCGACGCCACCGACGCCGCGCGAGAGGTATTCGCGGCCAAGAAGAACCTGCGCCTGCTGACCACCGGCGGCCTGCCCGATCCGCGCGCCGGGGGGCTGACCTTCCGCCAGGTGGCCGGCGGCTTCCTCGTGCAGGGGCGCGACAACGGCCATGTGGCGCGCGAGGCGCTGCAGGTCGTGACCCGGCGCCAGCCCTCGGACGCCGAGCTGGAGGACCTCATGTTCGCCTGGACCGTGGCCAAGCACGTCAAGTCGAACGCCATCGTCTATGCGAAAGACCGCGCCACGGTGGGCATCGGCGCCGGGCAGATGAGCCGCGTGGACAGCACCCGCATCGGCCGCCGCAAGTCCGAGGACATGGCCGAGGCGCTGGGCCTGACGGCCCCGCTGACCGAGGGAGCGGCGGTCGCCTCGGACGCGTTCTTCCCCTTTGCGGACGGGATCGAAGCGCTGGCCGCGGCCGGCGCGCGGGCGGTGATCCAGCCCGGCGGGTCGATGCGCGACGCCGAGGTCATCGCCGCCGCCGACCGGCTGGGGCTGGCGATGGTGTTCACCGGCCAGCGCCATTTCCGCCACTGACGGGCCGCGGATGACCGAGACTCCCGACACCCCGGCCCCCGATGGCCCCAGGACCGAGGCCCCGAAGAAGCCGCGGCGCAAGCTGGCGGCCGACGGCAACCCGGCCGCGCCCCGCAAACGCCGAACGCTCAAGGCCGAACCGCCGCCCCCGTCCCCGCGGCTTCTCTGGTGGGCGGCGGGCGTGGCGCTTGCGGTGCTGCTGATTGACCAGCTGTCCAAGTGGGTCGTTGTCCATGCGCTGAACCTCAAGGAGGTGCAGGCGATCGACGTGATCGACCCGTGGCTGAACCTGCGGATGGCGTGGAACCAGGGGGTGAACTTCGGCCTGTTCGGCTCGGACGCCGAGCTGATGCGCTGGGTGCTGGTCGGCGTCGCCGCGGTGATCTGCATCTGGGTCGCCGTCTGGCTGTGGCGGGCCCGGCCGGGGCGGCTGGCGCAGGTCGCCGCCGGGCTGCTGATCGGCGGCGCGCTGGGCAACGTCATCGACCGGGTGGCCTATGGCGCGGTCGCGGACTTCCTGAACATGAGCCTGCCGGGCTGGCGCAACCCCTATTCCTTCAACGTGGCCGACATCGCGATCTTTGCCGGCGCGCTGGGGCTGGTGATCCAGCCCGGCCCCAAGCCCAACGCCGGCGCGGGCGGGAAGCCCTCTGACAAGACCCGTGACGCGGGCCGCAGGACGCGCTAGAACGCCCTCAAACACGGCGCGGCTGCGGGTCGTGACAACCGACGAGGGTGGTTCATGCGGGCGGTTCTGCTGACTTTCTGTGTCCTGGCGCTGGGCGCCTGCGAATCCAGCGGCAAGCTGATGACGCTGGCCAGCGATGACGGTCCCGAGGAATTCGCCATCGTGCCGTCCAAGCCGCTGGAACTGCCGCCGGACCTGGCCGCCCTGCCGGCGCCGACGCCGGGCGGCAGCAACATCACCGACCAGAACCCCGATGCCGATGCGGTCGCGGCCCTGGGCGGCAACCCGGCGCAGCTGGCCGCGCAGGGCGTGGGGGCGGGCGACGGCGCGCTGATCGCCCATGCCGGCCGCCACGGCGTCACCCCGGGCGTGCGCCAGATCACGGCGCAGGAAGATGCCGAATACCGCCGCCGCAACGGCCGCCGCCTGCTCGAGGTCGTGGCCCGGTCCAACGTCTATTACCGCGCCTATCGCCGGCAGTCGCTGGACAGCCAGGCCGAGCTGGACCGCTGGCGTCCGACCGGCGTGCAGACCCCGACCGCGCCGCCTGCCCCCTCGCGCTGAGGCGCCGGGCAGGAACCGGCGCCGGGGCCGATCCCACCACACGACCGGCACCACATGAGAGGGGGAGCGATGGCATCCTATCTGAAGACGACGCCCGACGCGCAGGGTTATTTCGGAACCTATGGCGGGGCGATGCTGCCGCCGCCGCTGGTCCCGCATTTCAAGGACATCACCGACGCCTATCTGCGGATTTCCAAGTCGGCGGACTACATCAACGAGCTGCGCCTGATCCGAAAGCATTTCCAAGGCCGGCCTACCCCGGTCAGCTATCTGAAGAACCTGTCCGACGCCTGCGGCGGCGCGCGGCTTTACGCCAAGCGCGAGGACCTGAACCACACCGGCGCCCACAAGCTGAACCACTGCATGGCCGAAGGGCTGCTGGCCCGCCACATGGGCAAGACCAAGCTGATGGCCGAGACCGGCGCCGGCCAGCATGGCGTCGCGCTGGCCACCGCCGCCGCCTATTTCGGCATGGAGTGCGAGATCCACATGGGCGAGGACGACATCGCCAAGGAGGCGCCGAACGTCACCCGCATGAAGCTGCTGGGGGCCGAGGTGGTGCCGGTGTCGTTCGGCGGCCGGTCCCTGAAAGAGGCGGTGGACAGCTGTTTCGAAAGCTACCTCAAGCAGGCCGACACGGCGCTGTTCGCCATCGGCTCGGTGGTCGGGCCGCATCCCTTCCCGATGATGGTGCGCGATTTCCAGCACGTCGTGGGCGTCGAGGCACGCGAGCAGTTCCTGGAAATGACCGGCGAGCTGCCCGACATGGTCGCCGCCTGCGTCGGCGGCGGGTCGAACGCGATGGGCATCTTCTCGGGCTTCATCGACGACGAGGGCGTGGCGCTGTTCGGGGTCGAACCGCTGGGCTCGTCGTCGAACCTGGGCGATCACGCGGCGACGATGACCTATGGCGAGGACGGCGAGCTGCACGGCTTCCGCTCGATCCTGCTGAAGGACCCGCAGGGGGCGCCGGCCGAGGTCCACACCATCGCCTCGGGGCTGCATTATCCCGGCGTCGGCCCGGAACACGCCCATCTGCACCGCACCGGCCGCGCCACCTATGTCGGCGCCACCGACACCGAATGCCTGCGGGCGTTCTACGACCTGTCGCGGCGCGAGGGGATCATCCCGGCGCTGGAAAGCGCCCATGCCGTCGCCTTCGCGATGCGCGAGGCGCCGGCCAATCCGGGCAAGTCGATCCTGATCAACCTGTCGGGCCGGGGCGACAAGGACATCGACTATGTGACCCAGAACCACGGCTTCGGGGAAAACCTGCGGTAGCCGTAAGCGGCGATCTGCCCTAGGTGAGGCGCGCTACAGCGCGTCCCACAGCAGCTTGAGCGCCAGCACCGTCAGCAGCGTCAGGATCACCCGGTCAAAGGCCGCGCTGGACAGCCGCCGGCCCAGCCGGGCGCCGATCGTCATCCCGGCCAGGATGGTGACGAAGGCGCCCAGCCCCAGCAGCGCATGGGGCGCGGTCAGCACCCCGTTCCACAGCAGCAGCGGGATCTGCACGCAGGCCAGCGCCACGAAGAAGCTGGACACCGTCCGCACAAAGGCCGGGCGCGGCAGGGCCACGGCGTTGAGGAAGGTCAGCGACACCGGGGCAGAGATCCCGGTCGCCCCCATCAGCACCCCGCCCAGCCCGCCCGCCACCGGCGCCAGCCGGGCGGCCGCGTTCGGGAAAAGGGCGCGGCCTGGGCGGATCAGGCGGAACAGCACATAGACCATGACGGTCAGGCCGACGGCGATCTTCAGCACCGCGTCGGGCAGGCTGAACAGCAGCGCGGTCCCGATGGCGGTGCCGATCCCGCCGCCCAGGGCAAAGCCCCACAGCAGCCGCCGGTCGACGGGCACGGTCCGACAGGCCCAGGACTGCCCGACATTGGCCAGCAGGTTCGGCAGCGCAAAGACCGCGACCGCCGTTTCCACCCCGAACATCATCGTCATCAGCGGCACGGCGATGATCGGCGTGCCTGCGCCGGTGGCGCCCTTGAGTATGCCTCCGGCCAGGAAGGCCAGCGCGGTCAGGGCGACGCTCGCCGGATCCGGCATCATCATGCGGCGCCCCCTTTCCGGTCAGCCGAGCGCCCGCACCAGCCCCAGCGTGATGGCGGGGAAGGCGACCAGCAGCAGGATGCGCAGGATGTCCGAGATCAGGAACGGCATGACGCCCCGGAAGCTTTCCCACATCGGCACGTCCCGCGCCATGCCGTTGATGACGAAGACGTTCATCCCGACCGGAGGCGTGATCAGCCCGACCTCGACCACCACCACGGCCAGGATGCCGAACCAGATCAGCGTGTCCTCGCGGCTCATCCCGAAATCGAGCCCGGCGATGATCGGGTAGAAGATCGGGATGGTCAGCAGCAGCATGGACATCGAATCCATCACGCAGCCCATCGCCAGATACAGCAGCAGGATCGCCGCCAGCACCATCATCGGCGACAGGCCCGATTCCGCGATCATCGTGGCGGCAAGCATCGGCGTCTGGGTGGCCGACAGGAAGGCGTTGAACATCTCGGCCCCCAGCATGATCAGGAAGATCATCGCCGAGGTCTTGGCGGTGCCCTGCAGGCACGTGATCAGGCCCCCCATGCGCATCCCGCCATGCAGCACCGCCAGCACGAAGGCGCCGAACGCGCCGACCGCCGCGCCCTCGGTGGGGGTGAACCAGCCGCCATACATGCCGACTACCACGACCCCGAAGATCAGGATGATCGACCATGTCTCGCGCAGGCTGGCCAGGCGCTCGGTCCAGCTTGCCGCGGGCGCGGCCGGCCCCTCGCCCGGGCGGATGCGCACATAGACCGCGACCGCGATCATGTAACCGATGGCGGCGATGATGCCGGGGATCATGGCGGCGACGAACATCTTGGCGATGTTCTGTTCGGCCATCAGCGCATACAGCACCAGGATCACCGAGGGCGGGATCAGGATGCCCAGCGTCCCGCCCGCGGCCAGCGACCCGGTGGACAGCGCGCCCGAGTAGTTATAGCGCCGCATCTCGGGCAGGGCGACCTGGCCCATCGTGGCGGCGGTGGCCAGCGACGATCCGCAGATCGCCCCGAACGCCGCGCAGCCGCCGATCGAGGCCATCGCCAGCCCCCCCCGCAGATGCCCGAGAAACGCCGCCGCCGCGCGGTACAGCGCCCGGCTCATCCCCGCATGGGTGGCGAATTCGCCCATCAGCACGAACAGCGGGATCACCGACAGCGAATAGGTCGAGAACTGGTAGTAGGTGTTGGTCTTGAGATAGGCCAGCAACGGCATCCAGCCGTTCACCAGCCCATAGCCGCCGATCCCCACCGCCAGCATCGCCACGGCGATCGGGATGCGGATCGCCATCAGCCCCAGCAGCACGGCAAAGCCGGTCAGTCCGGCGGCGATCCCGGTCATGCCCGCACCTCTCCCGCCTGCGCCGCGCGCCAGTGCCCGATCATCGTGAAGAACGTGGTGACGATCAGCAGCGCCATCGCCGGCAGGATCACGGTGAAGCCCCACCAGACCGGAATCCGCAGCACCATCGACTGCTCGCCATATTCGCGGAACTCGGACGCACCGTGGAACATCCGCCAGGTCAGCAGGATGCCGATCGCCAGGAACACCAGGTCGCCCAGCGCCTCGAGCGCGTGGTTGGTGCGCGGGCCGGCCTTCATGGTGAAGAAGTCGACCAGCACGTTGCCCCCGGTGATCTGGCACCAGGGCAGGAAGCAGGACACGACGATGGCCGAGCCGATCTCGACCAGCTCGAAGTCGCCGGGGATCGGCGCGCCCAGCAGGCTGCGGCGGGCGATGCTGGCGACGGTCATCAGCATCATCGCCACCAGCACCAGCCCGCCCAGCGTGGCGAACCAGCGGCACAGCGCCACCAGCCAGTGCGGCACCACGACCGGATGCGCGTGTTCGGTGAGGGGTTCGGGCTCGGCCATCGTCTGCGTCCCTACTTGGCGCCGGCGGCCACCAGCGCGGCGCGGGCGTCGTTCAGGATCGTCTGCCCGTCATGGCCCGCATCGGTCGCCGCCTTGACCCAGGCGTCGAAGACCGGCTTGGTGTTTTCCTTCCAGGCGGCGACATCGGCCTCGGGGATGACGTGGATGGTGCCGCCGGCGTCGATCGCCTTCTGCCGCTCGGCCGCCTCGGCGTCGTCCAGCGCCTTGCCGGCCAGCGGGGCGAGATTGGCGCCCGAGTTGTCGTCGATCACCTTCTTCAGGTCGTCCGGCAGGCTGTCATACTTGGCCTTGTTCATCACCAGCGCAAAGACCGAGGTGGACATGCCGCCATTCTCGACCCCCATCTCGGTGTGGTCCTTGGCGACCGAGTCGATGCGCAGCGAGCCGAAGACCTCCCACGGGATCACCGCCCCGTCGATGACCCCGGTGGTCAGCGCCTGGGCGACCTCGGGGACCGGCATCCCCACAGCGGTCGCGCCCAGCGCGTTCAGCGCCTCGGTCATCTGCCGCGAGGGGGCGCGGATCTTCATGCCGGCCAGATCGGCCAGGCCCGCCACCGGCTTGGTCTTGGTGTGGATCTTGTAGGCCGCGGGGGCGTGGATCAGCAGCGGGTGGACCTGTTCCAGCTCCTTGCCCAGGTGCTTGGCCTGGAATTCCTGCAGCGCCATCGTGGTCTGGGTCGAGGTGCCGCCCATGAACGGCAGCTCGAACACCTCGGCGATGGGGAAGCGGCCGGGGGTATAGCTCAGCAGCGTCCACGCCACGTCCACGATCCCGTCGCGGGCCTGGTCGAACAGCTGCGGCGGCTTGCCACCCAGCTGCATCGAGGGATAGCGCTGGATGTCGATCCGGCCGCCCGACTGTTCCTCGATGGCCTTTTCCCAGGGCTGGAGGATGCCGACCTCAAGCGGGGAATCGCCGGTCAGGAAGTGGTGCACGCGCAGCACGACCTCTTGCGCGGCAGCGGCGGCGGGCGACAGGGCCAGCGCGGCGAGCGCCAGCGCGGCGGCGGTCTTGAGGGTGGTCATGTTGGGGTCTCCTCCCGTTGGGTCTTGTCGTTATGGGGCAGCGTGGCCGGATCGAGCGCGCCGTGCCAGTCGGTGCCCGGCGCCAGCCGGGACAGCGCGTCCGCCAGGGTCGGGGCGTCGTCGGCGGCGACCAGGCGCAGCGCCTCGGCCACGGTCACCAGCGCCTGCGCGCGGGGCATCCGGCGGGCCAGCAGGAAGCCCGCGGCCTCGGCGGTCATCCGGCCCCGGTCGGCGGCGAAGGTCGCGGCGATGCGGTCGGGGGCGGGGGCGAGCGTATCCGCCAGCTCCTGCGCCAGCCGCAGGCTCGCGGCGGTGCGTTCCAGCATCGCGGGCAGGATCGCCCATTCCAGCCCCAGCACGGTGCCGTCGCGTTCCTGGGCATGGATCATCGCGTGCTGCATCCCCGCCACGTCGCCGGCGTTCAGCCGGGCGAGCGCCACCAGCGCCTCGGCGGCGACGGGGTTCGATTTCTGCGGCATGGTGGACGAGCCGCCACCGGCGCCGGCGGTCACCTCGGCGATCTCGGACTGGCCCAGCTGGACCAGGTCGAGCCCCATCTTGCCCAGGCCCCCCGTCACCAGCGCCAGCCAGCCGGCGAGTTCCGCCATGCCGTCCCGCGCCGCGTGCCACGGACCGGGCGGGGCGGTCAGCCCAAGCTCGGCCGCCATCGCCGCGCGGACCCTGTCGGCATGGGGGCCCAGCGCCGCGCTGGTCCCGGCGGCGCCGTGCAGCGACAGCAGCAGCAGGCGCGGGCGGAGTTCACCCAGCCGGGTCAGGTTGCGCGACTGGATGCCGCGCCAGACGGCGATCTTGGCGCCCAGCGTGGTCGGGGCGGCGATCTGATGGCGGGTGCGGGCCGGGATCGGCTGGCCGGCGTAAGCCTCGGCCCTGGCGGCGAGGGTCGCGTCCAACGACACCAGCCGCCCGTGCAGCAGCGCCAGCGCCTCGGCCAGTTGCAGCGCCAGCGCGCTGTCGGTGATGTCCTGCGAGGTGGCGCCGTAATGGACGAAGCCTGCCGTCTCGGCCCCATGCTCCGCGGCGACGGCGGCCTTGAGCGCCCCGATCAGCGGCTGCGCCGCGATCCCCGCCGTCGCGGCCCTGGCGGCGAGATCGGCCGGCGCGGGCGTCAGGGTCCCGGCCGTCGCCGCGATGGCGTCAGCGGCCGCCGCGGGAATGTCGCCCACCGCCGCCTGCGCGCGCGCCAGCGCCGATTCCACGCGCAGCATGGCGGCAAGTGCCGCCGGTTCGGACAGCAGCGCCGCCATCCCGGCATCGCCATACAGCGCGCCCATCAGGGGGGCGGCGCGGCTCAAGCAGCCCTCAGCCCGAGGATCTGACGCGCCTGCGCGACGCTGGCGACGGGGCGTTCATGGCGCTCGCACAGATCGACGGCGCGGCGGACCAGCGCGGCGTTGGACTGCGCCAGCGTGTCGCGGTCGATCCGCACGTTGTCTTCCAGCCCCGTGCGCGCGTGCCCGCCCGAGGAAATCGCCCATTCGTTCAGCACGATCTGCTGCGGGCCGATGCCGGCAGCGCACCACGGCGCGTCGTCGCCGAACAGCCGTTTGACGGTGTGGATGTAGTAGTGGAAAACGTCGCGGTCGGCGGGCATGGCGTTCTTGACGCCCATCACGAACTGCACATAGGGCGTGCCGGTCAGGCGGCCGTCATCGGCCATCTTGCGGGCCTGCAGGATGTGGGACAGGTCGAACGCCTCGATTTCCGGCTTCACGTCGTATTTCAGCATTTCCGACGCCAGCCAGTCCACGAGGTCTGGCGGGTTTTCATAGACGCGGGTCGGAAAGTTGTTCGACCCGACCGAGAGGCTCGCCATGTCGGGGCGCAGGGGCAGCATCCCGCCCCGCGCCCGGCCGGCGCCCGACCGGCCGCCCGTGGACAGCTGGACGATCAGGCCGGGGCAGTGCCGTTCCAGCCCCTCTTTCAGCCGCGCGAACCGTTCCGGGTCCGAGGTCGGTTTCCCCTCGTCGTCGCGGACATGGCAATGGGCGATGCTGGCCCCAGCCTCGAAGGCTTCCTGCGTCGATTCCACCTGCTCGGAGATGGTGATCGGGACGGCCGGGTTGTTTTCCTTCGTGGGCAGCGATCCGGTGATCGCCACGCAGATGATGCAGGGCTTGCCGGAGACGGAGTGCGGATCAGACATCGAAGAACACCGTTTCGTTGTCGCCCTGCAGGCGGATGTCGAATCGATAGACCGGCATGCCGTCCCGGTCACCCGAATGTTTGGCAATCAGCGTGGCGCGGCGGTTTTCCCATTCGATCAGGTTCAGCACCGGATCGGTCGCATTGGCCTCGGCCTCGTCGTCGAAATACATCCGGGTGTTCAGCCCGATGTTGATGCCCCGGGCGACGATCCACAGGTTGAGATGCGGCGCCATCGGGGCGTGGTTTTCATCCGCCCGGCCCTGCCAGTCGGGGTGGGTGTCGCGGACCTTGCCGGCCACGCCCGAGGCCATCTTGGCCCGCGCATTCACCTTGCCCGGCTTGATGGTGTCGAAACCCCACTCGCCGGTCTCGAAATCGGTGATGACCCGGCCCCAGCCGCGAAACCCCTCCTCGACCCTGGCCCCGCCCTCTTCGTGGCGGACATAGGTGCCGTCGGCATTGGCCTGCCAGACCTCGATCAGCACGTCCTTGACCGGGCTGCCGGTGCCGTCGATCACGCAGCCCTCGACCCGGATGCGCTGCCCCTTGGCGTTCGGCCCGGCGATGTCCCAGCCCAGCTCGTTGTCAAAGATCTTGAAGCCCGCCGCACCGGGCGCCAGCCCGATATGGACATACGGCCCGGCAGTCTGCGAGGCGCTTTCGCGCAGATAGTGCGGGGCGTTGTTGCGTGCGTCGACGACCATCAGTTCCCCTCCATCCGGTTCTCGAACATCGTCGAGCGGCGACCGCGCAGCACGATGTCGAAACGATAGGCGATGCTGTCCAGCGGCACGGTGGCGTTCAGGTCCAGCTTGGCGGTCAGCCGGTCGATGGCGTCCGGGTCCGGGATGGTCTGCACGATCGGGCAATGCGGGATCAGCGGGTCGCCCTCGAAATACAGCTGGGTGATCAGCCGCTGGCAGAAGGCATGGCCAAAGACCGAGACGTGGATATGCGCCGGCCGCCAGTTGTTCACCCAGTTCCGCCACGGATAGGCGCCCGGCTTGACGGTGCGGAAGAAGTAATGGCCGTCGGCATCGGTGATGGTCCGCCCGCAGCCGCCGAAGTTCGGGTCGATCGGCGCGAGATAGGTGTCCTTCTTGTGCCGATAGCGGCCGCCGGCATTGGCCTGCCAGATCTCGACCAGCGTGTTCGGCACCGGGCGGGCGTTCTCGTCCAGCACCCGGCCGTGGACGATGATGCGTTCGCCCACCGGGTCGCCGTCCTTGGCGTAGTTCTTGATCAGGTCGTTGTCGATCGGGTTCAGGTCGCCATGCCCGAACACCGGCCCGGTGGTTTCCGACACCGACCCCTGCAGCGAGATCAGCGCCAGCCGCGGGCTGCGCGCGACGCTGGTCTTGTAGTCCGGCGTCAACGCCGGGGGGTGGATGCGGCGGTCGCGCTGGTAATATTCGGCCGGGTGCATCATGCCTTGCCCTCCATCTCGGCATAGGTGTCGCGGGCGATTTTGATCGCGTGGTTGGCCTTGGGCACGCCGCAATAGATCGCGACATGCTGAAACGCCTCGAGCACGTCCTGCTTGCTGGCCCCGGTGCGGGCGGTGGCGCGGATATGCATGGGGATTTCCTCGAAGTTCCCCATCGCGGCCAGCAAAGCGAGCGTCAGCATCGACCTTTCGCGCCGGCTGATCGCGTCCGAGGCCCAGACCGTGCCCCAGGCGGCGTTGGTGATCAGCTCCTGGAACGGCGCGTCGAAGTCGGTCTTCTGCGCCTCGGCCCGGTCCACATGGGCGTCGCCCAGGACCTCGCGCCGGACGGTCATGCCGGTTGCGTGGCGGTCAGCCATGGGCGGTCTCCTTGAAGAAACGCGTCAGGATCGCCGCGTACTCGGCCGGAGTCTCGACGCAGGGAATATGGGCGGCCTGGGCGATCAGGTCGAACCGCGCGCCGGGGATCAGCGCGGCGGTGTCGCGGACCAGATCGGGCGGGGTGGCGCCGTCATGGCCGCCGGCGATCAGCTGGACCGGCAGGGTCAGCCGGGCGGCCTCGGCGCGCAGGTCGGCATCGGCGATGGCCTGGCAGCAGGCGATGTAGCCCTCGGCCGGCTGGCGGGCCAGCATCCGCGACCAGGGCGCGTCCCGGCCCTCGGCCAGGAAGGCGGGGGAAAACCACCGCTCCATCGTCGGCCGGGCGATGCTGGCCAGCCCGTCGCGGCGGATCGCGGCGATGCGGTCGCCCCACATCTGCGGGTCGCCGATCCTGGCGGCCGAGTTGGAAATCACCAGCCCGGCCAGCAGGTCGGGGTGGCGCAGGGCCAGCGACTGCCCGATCAGCCCGCCGATGGACAGGCCGACGAAGACGACCCGGCCCAGCCGCAGGTGGCGGATCAGCGCGGCGGCGTCGTCGGCCAGCGTCTCGATGCGGTAGGGGCCGGGGGGTTCCTCGCTCAGCCCGTGGCCGCGCTTGTCATAGCGCAGCACCCGCAGCCCGGCGGGCAGATGCAGCAGCAGCGCGTCCCAAACCCGCAGGTCGGTGCCCAGAGAGTTGGAGAACATCACCACCGGCGCGCCCTCGGGCCCGTCCAGGCGGTAATGCAGGTCGGCGCCGTTTACGGTTGCAGTCAGCATCAATAGGGCAATCCCACATAGTTTTCGGCGAAGGCGCGCTGCTGCGCGTCGTTGTCGCGCAGGAATGCGATCTCGGCCTGCTGCATCTTCAGGTCGAAGGGCGACATGTGCGGATAGACGTGCAGCAGGCTCGAGAACCACCAGCTGAAGCGCTCTGCCTTCCACACCCGCAGCAGGGCCTTTTCGGAATAGCGGTCGATGTCCTCGCTGTCGCCATCGGCATAGAACTGGCGCAGCCCCTCGAACAGGTAATGCACGTCGCTGGCGGCGGTGTTCAGCCCCTTGGCGCCGGTCGGCGGCACGATATGGGCGGCGTCGCCGACCAGGAACAGCCGGCCCCAGCGCATCGGCTCGGTCACGAAGGACCGCAGGGGCGCGATGGATTTCTCGATCGTCGGGCCGGTCACCAGGCGCTCGGCGACGTCCGAGGGGATGCGGCGCCTGAGTTCCTGCCAGAAGGCGTCGTCGGACCAGTCCGAGGTCGATTCCGACAGCGCACACTGGATATAATAGCGCGACAGGTTCTCGTTGCGCATCGAGCACAGCGCAAAGCCGCGGTCCGAGTTGGCGTAGATCAGCTCGTCATGCACCGGCGGGGTTTCCGACAGCACCCCCAGCCAGCCGAAGGGATAGATCTTCTCGTATTCCCGGCGCACGTCCAGCGGGATGGCCTGGCGGCTGACGCCGTGGAACCCGTCGCAGCCGGCCACGAAGTCGCAGTCGATGCGCTGCGCGTGGCCGTGGCGGGTAAAGGTCACATGCGGGTGGTCGCCGTCGGCGTCGTGGATCACCACGTCCTCGACCTCGAAGATGGTCGGCGCGCCGGCCGCCTCGCGGGCGTCATACAGGTCGCGGGTGACCTCGGTCTGGCCATAGACGATGACCGGTGTCCCGGTCAGCGCCTTGAAGTCGACGTGGAACATCTGATCGCCCACGGCGATCTGGGTGCCGTCATGGACGAAGCCCTCGGCGTGCAGGCGGTCGGCGACGCCGGCTTCCTCCATCAGCTTCACGAGGCCGGTTTCCAGGACCCCGGCGCGGATGCGGCCCAGCACATAGTCGCGGGTCTTGCGTTCCAGCACGACCGCGTCGATGCCCGCGCGATGCAGCAATTGCCCCAGAAGCAGCCCGGACGGCCCGCCGCCGATGACGACGATCTGTGTGCGCATGATCTTCCCCCTCGTGCCGGCGAACTTGACCGCTTGTTTCGCGCAAGTAAAATGAGAAATCCCCTGGCTTGCTTACCAGAAATGGCAATCGATGGACCGACGCATCCGGCTGCGCCACCTGCAGGCATTTGTGGAGATCGTGCGCCAGGGCAGCCTCAAGGCCGCGGCCGAGGCGTTGTTCCTGACCCAGCCCGCGATCTCGCGCACCCTGGCCGAGCTGGAGGAGATCACCGGCGGGCCCTTGCTGATCCGCGGCCGCGGGGGCGTGCGGCTGACCGCGCAAGGGCAGTTCCTGCACGGCCACGCGCTGTCGGGGCTGGCGGCGTTGTCGGCCGGGCTGGCGGGGCTTGGCGGCGTGGCCTCGCCGCCGCCGCAACTGCGCATCGGGGCGCTGCCCTCGGTAGCGGCGCGGCTGATGCCGGGGATCGTCGCCCGGCTGCTGCAGATGGCGCCCGACCTGCAACTGGCGATTTCCGACGGCGCCCATGAGGCGCTGACCAAGGCGCTGCGCGCGGGCGACCTGGACGCCGTGATCGGCCGGCTGGGCGAGCCGCACAGCATGCAGGGCCTCAGCTTCACCCAGCTTTATCTCGAGGAGGTGGCGGTGGTCGTCCGCCCCGGGCACCCGATCCTTATGGATCCCGACCTGCGGCGGGTGGGCAATTACCTGGTGCTGTATCCGACCGAGGTGGCCGCCATCCGGCCGCTGGTCGACCGGCTGATGCTGGGGCTGGGGCTGGGCCTGCCGCCGCGGCGGATCGAGACGGTGTCGGGCGCCTTCGGCCGCGCCTTCGCCCGCGACGCCGACGCGGTTTGGTTCATCTCGGCCGGCGTCGTCGCCCGCGACGTGGCCGAGGGGCGGCTGGTCCGGCTGCCGGTCGATACCGGGCTGACCCGGGGGCCGGTCGGGGTGATGACCCGCGCCGGCGCCCCGCGCAGCTTCGCCGAGACGCTGTTCATGGAGGTGGTCGTCCAGATGGAGCTGTCCGACTGATCGTCAGCCCGGCGCGGACGGATCGGCGTCGCTCCGGGCCTCGGCCGCCGCCACAGCCCGGGCCGCGAGCGCGGAAAACTGCGCCCGCTCGGTCGCCGACAGGCCGGGCAGGATGTCGTCCTGCAGCGCCCGGACCACCGGCGACAGCCGCGCGTGCAGCGTCCGCCCGGCCTCGGTCGGGGCCACGGCGATGGCGCGGCGGTCGGTGGCGCTGGCTTGCCGCGCGATCAGCCCCTTGCGTTCCAGCCGCGCCGCGACCGACCCGACCGTGGCGCGGTCCTTGCCGATGCCGCGCGCCAGCGACGCCTGGTCCAGCCCCGGCTGGGTCATCAGCGTGTCCAGCATGGCGAACTGCACAGGCGTCAGGTCCTCGCCCTGCGCCGCCATCGCCGCCGCGAACACCTGGGTCGAGACCTGGTGCAGCCGCCGGATCAGGTGTCCGGGCAGCGTGCAAAGTTCGGGTCCGTCCATCGAAAGCCTCTCCTGCCCGGGCATGATTTCGTATGTAGGCATACTTTCCTCTTGCATGCCAGCCCGCCATATCGTAAGACGACTTACGACACAGGGAGGCTTGCGATGCAGTACCATCGCGATGGATTTCGCCCCGGAGACCCGACGATCCTGCCCGCCGCGCCCGGACGCGCGGAGGCGGGCGCGCCGCTCCCCGACACGGTGGACGTGCTGATCGTCGGCAGCGGGCCTGCCGGCCTCGCACTCGCCGCGCAGCTGGCCGCCTTCCCCGAGATCACGACGCGCATCGTGGAGCGCCGCGAGGGGCCGATGGACAAGGGGCAGGCGGACGGCATCTCGTGCCGCTCGATGGAGATGTTCCAGGCCTTCGGCTTTGCCGATACCGTGCTGGCGCAGGGCTATTGGGTGAACGAGACGACCTTCTGGAAGGACGATCCGGCCAACCCCGCGCGGCTGGTCCGCAACGGCCGGGTGCAGGATGTTGAGCACGGGCTGTCCGAGATGCCGCATGTCATCCTCAACCAGGCGCGGGTCCACGACATGTTCCTGCAGGTGATGCGCCACAGCCCGAACCGGCTGCATCCGGATTACGGCCTGACCCTGCAGACGCTGTCTGTGGACGAGACCGGCGATCATCCGGTCACCGCCACGCTGCTGACCGCGGACGGGTCCGAGCGCCGCGTTCGCGCCCGCTTCCTCGTCGGCTGCGACGGCGCCCGCAGCGCCGTGCGCCGGGCCATCGGACGCGAGCTGCGGGGAGATTCGGCCAACCAGGCCTGGGGCGTGATGGACGTGCTGTGCGAGACCGACTTTCCCGACATCCGAATGAAGTCGATCCTCAAGTCCGATCGGGGCAGCGTGCTGATCATCCCGCGCGAGGGCGGCTATCTGACCCGGATCTATATCGAGATGGACCGGCTGGGCGAAGGTGAACGGGTCGCCGAACGCGCCATCACGCTGGACCATCTCGTGAGCGCGGCGCAGCGGGTCTTTGCGCCCTACAGGCTCGAGGTGCGCGAGGTCGCCTGGTGGTCGGTCTACGAGATCGGCCAGCGGCTGACCGACAAGTTCGACGACGTGCCTGCGGGCAGCAACCGGCTGCCGCGGGTCTTCATCGCCGGCGATGCCTGCCACACCCACAGCCCCAAGGCCGGGCAGGGGATGAACGTGTCGATGGGCGACGGCTTCAACCTGGGCTGGAAGCTGGCCGCGGTGCTGCGCGGGCGCGCGGACCCGGTGATCCTGCACAGCTATTCGGCCGAACGGCAGGGCGTGGCGCAGGACCTGATCGACTTCGACCGCCGCTGGGCGGCGATCATGAGCGCCCGCGACGCGGGCGCCGCAAGCGGCGACACTCCGCTGTTCCAGCGCAGCTTCGTCGAAAACGGCCGCTACACCGCCGGGATGCAGGTCAGCTATCAGCCCGGGGTGCTGACCGGCCTGGCGACGCATCAGGCGCTGGCCCCCGGCTTTCCGGTCGGCGAACGCTTCCACTCCGCCCCGGTGATCCGGCTGGCTGATGCCAGGCCGATGCAGCTGGGCCATGCCGTCACCGCCGACGGCCGCTGGCGGCTGTTCGCCTTTGCCCCCGCCGAGGACCCCGCGGAACCCGATTCGGCGATTCGGCGGCTCTGCGGCTTTCTGACGGACGACCCCGCCTCGCCGCTGCGTTTCAACCGGCCGGGCGACGATCCCGACGCCCAGATCGACCTGCGCGCGGTCTTTCAGCAGGGGTTCCGCGAGGTCGACCTGCGCGGGCTGCCGCCGCTGCTGCTGCCCAAGGTCGGGGCGCTGGGGCTGGTCGATCACGAAAAGTCGTTCTGCGCCGATCCGGCGCAGGACATCTTTGACCTGCGCGGGATCGACCGGACGACCGGCGCGCTGGTGATCGTGCGCCCGGACCAGCACGTGGCCCATGTCCTGCCGCTGGACGCGACCGACGAGCTGGCCGCCTTCTTCGCCGGGTTCCTGATCTGAGGCCCGGCCTTACGCGGGGGGGCTGTCTGGCAGCCGCACCGCCTCGATCACCTGGTGGTGCAGCCAGCGGTGCATGACGTCGCGGTGATGGCGCTGCGGCCAGACCATGGCGATGGAAAACCGCCCCGGCACCGGGCAGTCGCGCAGCACCAGCCCGGCGCCGATCGCCGCCGCCAGCCGGCGCGGCAGGGTGGCGACCAGCCGGCTGCCCGCGATCAGGCTGGGCACGCCGGCCGGGCTGGGCACGGCCAGCCGCGCGTCCAGCCGATGGCCCAGCGCCTCCAGCTCGGCCAGATAGCGCGACCGCCAGCGGCCCTCATAGGTGATGTCGATGTGATCGAGCCGCAGATAGTCGTCCAGTGCCAGCTTTTCGGTCTCGGCTTGCGGATGGGCGGGGTCCATCAGGCAGACATAATCCTCGTCGCGCAGCGCCCGGGCATAGACGCCGGCCACGTCCGACAGATAGGGACCGATCAGCAGGTCGGCCTCGGACGCCAGCAGCCGGTCGATGCCGCGGCCGCGCGAATCGACGATCTCGATGCGCAGCCCCGGTGCCTGCTGCCGCACGCTGCGGATCAGCGGCGGGATCATCAGCAGCCGTTCATAGTAATTGCAGGCGATCGTCACCCGGCCGACGATCCGGGCCGGGTCCATCTGCTGCGGTCGGGCCAGCTGGTCCAGCCGGTCCAGCGCCGGGGCGACGCCGGCGATGATCTCGGCCCCGCGCGCGGTGGTGACCTGCCGCCCCGCCTCGCGCACGAAGATCGGGTCGCCGAACGCCGCGCGCAGCTTGTCGACGGTATAGCTGACGGTGGACTGGGTGACGCCCAGCCGCTCTGCCGCGGCGGTGAAGGACCCCGCGCGGTCCACAACCACCAGCAGCCGCAGGGCCGTGATGTCCAGATGTCCCGGCAGGGCCATGGGCCGCACCTATCGAAATCCTCGATGGCCTCCATCAAGAGGATCATGTTGGTGAATGGTCAATGCCCCGTTTAACCTCCCGCCCCGACGACAAGCCGGGGAGGAGAGGCGCAATGCTGCCGCCGCTGGACGACACCACCACCATCGACCAGCTGACGCTGGACCCCTATCCGATCTATCGCCGGATGCGCGCGGAAACCCCGGTGATCCGCGTCGCCTTGGCGCAGCGGACCTTCCTCGTCAAGTATGACGACACCAAGGCGGTCAAGGACGACCCCGAGCTGTTCAGCTCGAACGACCCGCGCACGCCGATGCAGCCCGCATTCCGCGCCCACACGCTGATGCGCAAGGACGGGCCCGAGCACGTGCGCGAGCGCATGGCGATGATGCCGGCGCTGACCCCAGGATGCTGAACGCGGAATGGGTGCCGCTGTATGAACGGCTGGCCGGCGCGTATCTGGACCGCCTGCCCAAGGACGGCCCGGTCGATCTGTTTTCCGAGCTGTGCGGCCCGATCGCGGCTCGCATCCTCGCCCATATCCTCGGCATCCCCGAGGCGACGGACGAACAGATGCAGCGCTGGTCGCAACTGCTGATCGACGGCGCCGGCAATTTCGGCTGGCGCCCCGGGCCGTTCGCCGCGAGCGACACCGCCAATGACGAGATGGACGCCCTGTTCGGCCGCCTCGCCGAACAGCGCCGCGCGGCGCCGGACAGCTCGGCGCTGTCGGTGATGGTGAACGCGGCCGACCCGATCCCGGTCAGCCAGATCTATGCCAACATCAAGATCGCGATCGGCGGCGGCATCAACGAACCGCGCGACGCGCTGGCGACGCTGATCTATGGCTTCCTGACCAACCCCGATCAGCTGGACGAGGTCAAGCGCACCGGCGAATGGTCCAAGGCGTTCGAGGAGGGCGTGCGCTGGGTGGCGCCGATCCAGGCCAGCTCGCGGCTGGTGACCCGCGACACTCAGATCCGCGGCTATGACATCCCCAAGGGCGACACGGTGATGACGATCCAGGCTTCGTCCAACCGCGACGAAGAGGTGTTCGGCGACAATGCCGAGGACTTCTTCGTCTTCCGCGACAAGAACCCGCACCAGGCCTTCGGCAACGGCCCGCATCACTGCGCCGGCGCCCATACCGCACGCCGCACGGTCGGCAAGATCATGCTGCCGATGCTGTTCGAGCGGTTCCCGAACATGCGCCTGCCCGACCCCTCGGCCGTCAAGTGGCGCGGCTTCGGGTTCCGCGGGCCGATCAACGTGCCGGTGGTCATGGGTTGACCCCGGCGAACTTGCCAGAACAGGATGAATCCATGGTCAAAGTCACCTATGTCGCCGCCGACGGCACCCAAACGACCGTCGAGGGGCGGCCGGCGCCAGCGTCATGCAGACCGCGCTGGCCAACGACGTCGACGGCATCGTCGGCGAATGCGGCGGCGCGATGATGTGCGCGACCTGCCATTGCTATGTGGACGAGGCCTGGACCGACCGCACCGGCCCCCGGCACGAGCGCGAGGACGACATGCTGGAAGGCGCCGCCTCGGAAGTGACCGCAGCCTCGCGGCTGTCCTGCCAGATCAGGCTGACGCCGGATCTGGACGGGCTGGTCGTGCATCTGCCGGACGAACAGTTTTGACGACGGTCGTCATCGTCGGGGCCGGGCAGGGCGGCCTGCAGGCGGCGATCTCGCTGCGCCAGAACGGCCACGAGGGGCCGGTGGTGCTGCTGGGCGACGAACCCGGCCTGCCCTATCAGCGCCCGCCGCTGTCCAAGGCCTACATGTTCGACGGCAACGAGGACGCGCTGGCGCTGCGGCCCGAGTCCTTCCTTGCCGCCAAGCAGATCGACTATCGCCCCGGCCTGCGGGCGCTGCAGATCGACCGCGCCGCGCGGCAGGTGGGGACCGAGTCCGGGGCGCTGCCCTATGACCATCTGATCCTCGCCACCGGGGCGCGCAACATGCACCCGCCGCTGCCGGGGGTGGAACGGGCGATGGACCTGCGCACCCTGGCCGATGCACGGCGGCTGCGCGACCGCTGCGCCAGCCCGCGCCGCTTCGCGGTGATCGGCGGCGGCTTCATCGCGCTGGAATTCGCCGCCGTCGCCCGCAAGCTGGGGCATGAGGTCACTCTGGCCGAGGCCGGCCCGCGGCTGATGGGCCGCGCCGTCTCGGCCGAGATGTCGCGCGATTTCGCCGAGATGCATCGTGCCCTGGGCGTCAACCTGCGGCTGGCCGACCCGGTCGCCGCGGTGACCGAGACCGGCATGGTCCTGACCAGCGGCCACGTGGTCGAGGCGGACGACGTGCTGCTGGCCGCCGGGGTGCGGCCGAACGTGGAACTCGCCGAGGCGGCGGGGCTGACGGCGGCGAACGGCATCTGGGTGGATGGCCAGCTTCTGACCGAGGACCCCGCGATCTCGGCCCTGGGCGACTGCGCGGCCTTCCCCGACGCCCGCTCGGGCCGGCGGGTGCGGCTGGAAAGCGTGCAGGCGGCGACCGACCACGCCCGCCACATCGCCGCCCGGCTGACCGGGGGCAACCCGCCCGATTATGACGCGGTGCCGTGGTTCTGGTCCGACCAGGCCGACTGGAAGCTGCAGATCGCCGGCCTCGCCATGCCCGAGGACCGGGCCGAACAGCCCGCCCCCCATGTCGTGTTCCGCTTCGACGATCAGGACCGGCTGACGGCGGTGGAAACGATCAACGGCGCCCGCATCCACATGAAGGCGCGCAAGATGATGGCCGCGGGCCCGATCGACGCCGCCCAGGCCGCCGAGCTGCTGGCATGACCTGGGTCCTGATCCCCGGCCTTCTGTCCGACGCCCGGGTCTGGGGCCCTCTGGCCGAGGCGCTGCCCGGCCCCGTCCTGCACGCCGACCTCACCCGCGACGCACCCATCCGCGCGATGGCCGCCCGCCTGCTGGTCGAGACCGATGGCCCGCTGGTCGCCGTCGGCCATTCGCTGGGCGGCCGCGTGGCGATGGAGATGGCCGCGCAGGCCCCCGACCGCATCCGCGCGCTGGTGCTGGTGAGCAGCGGCCACCACCCCGCGACCACGGCCGAGCTGCCCCGGCGCGAGGGGCGGATCGCCGAGGGTCACACCGACATGGCCGCCCTCGTCGCCGACTGGCTGCCGCCGATGGTGGCGCCCGACCGGCACGGGGACACGGCGCTGATGGACGACCTTGCCGCGATGGCCCGCGGCTTTGACGCCGCGACCCATGAACGCCAGATCCGGGCGCTGATGGCGCGGCCGGATGCGGGGGCGACGCTGCCCGAGCTGCGCTGCCCGGTGCTGCTGGTCGTGGGCGACTGCGACGGCTGGTCGCCGCCCGCCCAGCATCACGAGATCGCCGCGCTGGTCCCCGATGCCGAGGTCCGCGCCATCCCCGGCGCCGGACATTTCCTGCCGGTCGAACGCCCGGCCGAGACCGTCGCCGTCCTCACCGGCTGGCTGGCCGACAAGGGGCTGCTGACATGACCGACCGCCGCGAGATTCCCGACACGCCGCTGTTCGACCGCGACGTGAACCGGCAGGGCTATGCGCTGAACAAGTTCGCCATGTCGCTGGGCCGGCCCGACAACCGCGCCGCCTACAAGGCCGACGAGGATGCCTACCTGGCCCGCTTTGGCCTGGGCCCGGCCACCACCGCCGCGGTCAAGGCGCGGGACTATGCCGAGATGGTCCGGCTGGGTGGCAACCTGTTCTTCATCCTCAAGATCTCGGCGGTCGATCCGACCCCGATCACCGCCATCGGGGCGGCGCAGGTGGGCATGGATCACGACCGTTTCCTCAAAGAGAGGCTGGGCAAGTAATGGCACGGATCATCGGCGGGCTGGGCACCAGCCACGTGCCCTCGATCGGGGTGGCTGGACCGGGGGCTGGCGGACGGGCCGGACTGGAAGCCGCTGTTCGAGGGCTATGCCATGCCGCAGCAATGGATGCGCGACCACAAGCCCGACATCGCCGTGGTGATCTTCAACGACCACGGGAACAGCTTTTTCCTTGACCGGGTGCCGACCTTCGCGGTGGGCGTGGCCGACAGCTACAAGCCCGTCGACGAGGGCTGGGGCCCGCGCGCCATCCCCGATTTCGACGGCGCCGCCGATCTGGGCTGGCACTTCGCCGACCGGCTGGTCGAGCGCCACTTCGACCCGCTGATCTGCCGCGAGATCGAGGTCGATCACGGGCTGCAGGTCCCGATGGAGCTGTTCTGCGGCCGCCCTGCGGAACGCTGGCCGGTGAAGGTGCTGCCGATCTGGGTCAACACCATCCAGTTCCCGATCCCCACCCCGCAGCGCTGCTGGGACATGGGCGTGATGCTGCGCGAGGCGATCGAGAGCTTTCCCGGCGACGACCGCGTGGTCATCATGGGCACCGGCGGGCTGTCCCACCAGTTGCAGGGCCGCCGTGCCGGGTTCCTGAACCCCGCCGCCGACCGCGACTGGCTGGCCACCATCGGCCCCGACCCCGACCGCTGGCGGGGGATGAACCGCGAGGATTACGTGGAAACCTTCGGGTCCGAAGGGGCCGAGCTGATGATGTGGCTGGTCATGCGCGGGGCGATGAACCGCGAGGTGCGCACGCTGCACACGCATTACCACGTGCCGGCCTCGATGACCGGGGCGGGCTGCGTGGTGATGGAAAACGCCTGAGATGCCGTTCTTCCTGATGCGCTGCCTGCACCATCCCGGCCGCGACGCCGACCGCGACCGGCTGCGCCCCGCGCATCGCGACTGGGTGGCCTCGGGCGGGGAGGGGCTGGCGTCGGTGCTGATCGGATCGACGCTGCTGGACGAGACAGGGGCGTCGGCGGGGAACTTCGGCATCCTGGAGGCTGCGTCGGCCGCCGAGGCGCGCCGCTTTGCCGAGGGCGATCCCTTTGCCCGGGGCGGCGTTGTCCGCGCCGTCGAGATCACTCCGCTGCCCGACAGCTTCCAGCAGGACCGGATCGGGCGGCGGATGTCGCCGCCCGTCACCTGAGCGCTACTGCATCATCGTCGTCGGCAGATACAGCGACAGCGCCGGGATCGCGACCAGGATCAGCAGCGTCACCAGCATCGCCAGCCCATGGTCAGCGCCGAGGCGACCGAGGACCCCGACAGCGCCGCGAAGCCGCCGCAGCCGATCAGCGTGGCGATGGCCAGCCCGCCGCGGATCTGGCCGATCAGCGCATAGGCGGCCTCGTACAGCCGCCGGCTCATCCCGGTGATGCTGGCGACGTTGCCCATCAGGATGAACAGCGGCACCACGATCAGTTCGGGGTTCGACGCGATGGTGAAGGACTCCGACGCCAGCAGTCCGGTGGCGGCGTTCAGACCGTTCAGCATCCAGACGCCCACGAAGCCCACGAGGAACATCGAGAACGCCACCGGCACGCGCAGCGCCAGCAGGGCAAGCAGGATCACCGTCCCGGTGACGGCCACGGCAACGGGGCTCATGCGATGTCCTTGCGCCTGTGGGACGACCGGCCCGAGGTGATGAACTACACCGCCCGCAGCAGCATGGCGAGCGCGGTGATGACCGACAGCGCGGCGATGGCCCACTGGAACCACGCCTGCGGCAGATTCAGCAGGTTGGTGGACAGATGCAGCTTCCGGCTGAGCTTGGCGGCCTGGAACACCGACCAGGCGATGGTCAGGAAGATGACCCCGCCCAGCAGGTCGATGGCGATGTCGATGACGTGGTTCACCCGCGGCGACATGTGCCGTTCCAGCAGGTCGACGGCGATGTGGCCGCCCTCGCGGTCGCACAGCGCCATGCCGCCGAAGACGACGATGACGAAAGCCATCGTGGCGATGTCCTGCGCCCCGAACAGCGGGCTGCCGAAGGCGCGGCCGATCACGTCGACCAGCACCACGCCCACCAGGCACCACAGCGCCACGGACCCGGCCAGCGCCGCCAGCTCGATCAGCCGGTCGGCGGCGCTGCGCAAGCCGGACAGCATCACCTGCCCTGCATCCTGGCCAGGACCTCGTCGCCGCCGACCTGCTTGACATAGGCGTCGGTGATCGGGGCCAGCGCCTGGCTGAAACCGGCGACCTCCTCGGGCGTCAGGTCGATCCAGGTGTTGCGGGTGTCGGCCTTGGCGGCGGCGATGGCCGCGTCGGCGCTGATCGCGGTCGCCGAACTGGAAAGCTTCACCCGCGCCGCGCAGCAGCTGGGACTGGCGCAGCCGACCGTTCACCGTTCGGCCACGATGCTGGAACACGCCGCCGGGGTCCGGCTGTTCGAACGCACCGCCCACGGGCTGATCGCCACCCGCGCCGCGCGGCAGCTGGCGCTGGCGGCCCGGCTGGCGTTTGCCGAAATGGACCAGGCCACCGCCGAGCTGGGCGCGCTTGCCGGCCGCGAGGTCGGGCGCATTGTCATCGGCGCGCTGCCGCTGTCGCGGTCGGGGTTCCTGCCCCGCGCGCTGGTCGAGTTCCGCGCCCGCCACCCCACCTTTCCCTTCGAGGTGATCGACGGGCGCTATGACGAGCTGCTGACCGCGCTGCGGCGGGGCGAGATCGACCTGATGCTGGGGGCCTTGCGGCTGCCGGCGCCGACCGAGGACATCCACCAGGACCGGCTGTTCGACGATTCGGTCGTGATCGTCGCCCGCCCCGGCCATCCGGTGCTTGCCGACGGCCCGCTCGACCCCGCCCGGCTGGCCGCCTATCCGTGAGTGCTGCCGCGCCGGCCCACCCCGATCCGCGCCACGCTGGACGCCTTCATGGCCGGCCACCCGCCGCGCAGCATCATCGAGACGTCCTCGGTCATCACCATGCGCGAGATCCTGCGGCAAAGCGACCATCTGGGCGCGCTGTCGCGCCAGCAGGCGCAGACCCCAGCCGAGGCGCACGCCCTGACGATCCTGCCGGTCGAGGTGCCCAATTCCCGGCGGCCCATCGGGCTGACGACGCGGTCGCTGTGGGAACCGACCGCGCTGCAGCGCGAATTCCTGGCCATCCTGCACGAGGTCGCGCGCAAGGTGGCCTGAGGCCGCGCGTCAGCCCTGGTCGTCGCGCCCCGCCAGCCGCGCCAGGATGGCGTCGCTGCGCGCGGCCAGGTCGTCGGGCCCGGCCGGCAGCGCCAGCTGGCCGATCCGGTCCTGCCACTGGGCGGTGGCGGTGGCGAGGCCCGACGGCATCCCCAGCTCGTCCAGCGTCGCCGCGACCTCGCGCATCTCGGCGGCACGGCGGCCGCCATGCACCATCATCCGTTCCAGGTTATAGGCCGCGCGCCGCGGCCAGTCAGTCCCCGGATCCGAGGCCACCAGCGATCCCAGCACCCGGCCGTCCACCCCCGCCCGACGCGCGGCCAGCAGGCATTCCGCGGTCAGCGCCTCGATCCCCTTGATCATCACCGACCGGATCATCTTGACCGCCGAGGCATCGCCGACCGCGTCGCCCGCGATCTCGGCCGACATGTCCAGGTCGCTCAGCAGCCCGGCCGCCGCCGCGGCATGCGGCCCGGCGATCAGCATCGGCGTGCGGTGCAGGCGGGGATGGACCGGCGCCATGATCGCCACGTCGACACAGCGGCCGCCAGCGGCCTCGATGACCTCGGCCGAGACCCGCTTGGCCCCCGGCGAGCAGCTGTTCGCGTCCAGCCACAGGCAGCCCGCCGGCAGGTGCGGCGCGCATTGGCGGGCGGCCTCGACGGCGCGGTCGGCGGTGACGAGGCACCACACCGCCTCGGCCCCGTCCAGCGCCGCCGCCCGGTCGGCGGCCAGTGTCACCCCCGCGGCCGCCGCCCGCGCCAGCGGCTTCGCGTGCGGTTCGGTCTGCCGGATGTCATAGCCGGCGAGCCCCGCCGCCCGCGCGTCCCCCAGCCGGTGGCAAGGGCCTCTGCCGCCTCGCCGAAACCGATCATCGCCATCCGCATCGCCCGGCCCTCTCGTTGGTCGCGCGCCGATCAGTCCCCGTCTGCCGCGCGCCCGCAAGCCGTCCTAGCCTGTCCTTATGACGCGGCACGCACTCCGACGGCCCGGATCACCACCCGTTGACCGCCCCCGCCTTGCGTCGGCGGGCCCGAGACGCCACCTTCCGGCCAGCACCGAAAGGTTATCCCCATGCGCCTTGCCCTCGTCGCCCTGCTGCTGACCGCCTCGCCCGCACTGGCCGAGATGCCGCCCGGGGTCAGCCACTTCACGCTTGAGAACGGCATGGAGGCGGTGGTGATCGAGGATCATCGCGCCCCGGTCGTGGTGCAGATGGTCTGGTACAAGATCGGCTCGGCCGACGAGGTGCCGGGCAAGACCGGGCTCGCGCATTACCTGGAACACCTGATGTTCAAGGGCACCGACAAGCTGGCCGCGGGCGAGCTGTCCAAGACGGTGACCGCCAATGGCGGCATGGACAACGCCTTCACCAGCTATGACTTCACCGCCTATTTCCAGCGCATCGCCGCCGACCGGCTGGACCTGGTGATGGGGATGGAGGCCGACCGCATGGCCAACCTGCGGATCGGCGAGGATGACTGGCAGGCCGAACGGCAGGTCGTGCTGGAGGAACGCGCCCAGCGCACCGACAGCGACCCCCGCGCGCTGTTCGGCGAGGAACGCTCGGCCGTGCAATATTACAACCACCCCTATGGCCGCCCGGTGATCGGCTGGCGGCAAGAAATGACCGGCCTGACCCGCGAGGATGCGCTGGGCTGGTACGACCAGCATTACGCGCCGAACAATGCCGTGCTGATCGTCGCGGGCGACGTGACGGCCGACGAGGTCAGGGCCCTGGCCGAAAAGCACTATGGCCCGATCCACGCCGACCCCGCCGCGGTGCGCGCCCCGCGCCCGCAGGAACCCGAGCAGCGGACCGAGCGGCGGATGCAGATGACCGACCCGCGCGTCGCCCAGCCGGTCCTGTCGCGCAGCGTGATCGCGCCAGAGCGCAACCCCGGCGACCAGAGCCAGGCCGCCGCGCTGACCGTGCTGGCCGAGCTGCTGGGCGGGTCGCCGCAGACCTCGGTGCTGGGCAAGGCGCTGGTGCTGCCGGGCAAGGCGCTGTTCGTGAATGCGGGCTATGACGGGCTGACGGTGGACCCCACGACCTTCACGCTGAGCCTGGTGCCCGCGCCGGGGGTGTCGCAGGATGACGCCGAGGCGGCGCTGAACGCGGCGCTGGAACAGTTCGTCAAGGACGGGCCGGACCCGGCGCAGCTGGACCGAGTGCGCACCCAGCTGAAGGCGGCGCGGATCTATGAACGCGATTCGGCGCATGGGCGCGCCTATGACTATGGGCAGGGGCTGGCGATCGGGCTGTCGGTCGAGGACGTGAACGCCTGGCCCGACCTGCTGGCCGCGGTGACCCCTGACGACATCCGCGCCGCCGCGGCCGAGGTGCTGGGCGACCGGCCCGGCGTGACCTCGTGGCTGCTGCCGGGACCGGCAGAGACTCCGGTCGAGATGGCCGAGGCCGCCGCGCCCGGTGCGGGCGGGCCGGTGCCGGATGGCGCGGCGCCTGGGGCGGATCCCGGCGACGGCACCCCCAGCACCGCCGCCGAGACCCCCCGCCCCGCCGTCCCGGCACCGCAGCCCACGGACACGCCGCATCCCGCGGCCGACACGCCCGCATCCGCAACCCCGACGGAGCCGCAGCAATGATCCGCGCCCTGTTCACCGCCGCGCTGCTGAGCCTCGCCGCCGCCCTGCCCGCGCGGGCCATCGACATCCAGCAGGTCACCTCGCCCGGCGGCGTCCCGGCCTGGCTGGTCGAGGATCACTCGATCCCCTTCGTGGCGCTGAACATCGCCTTCCGGGGCGGCGCCTCGGTCGATGCGCCCGGCAAGCGGGGCGCGGTAAACCTGATGACCGCGCTGCTCGAGGAAGGCGCGGGCGAGCGGGACGCCACCGCCTATGCCGAGGCGCTGGAATCGCTGGGGGCGACCACCAGCTTCGGCGCGGGCGACGACGCCGTGACCGTCAGCCTGCGGGCGCTGACCGAGAACCGCGACGAGGCCGCCGACCTGCTGCACGACGCGCTGACCACGCCGCGCTTCGACGCCGACGCGGTGGAACGGGTCCGCGCCCAGGTGCAGTCGGTGATCCGCTCCGAGGCGACCGATCCGCAATCCATCGCCGCCAAGGAAATGGCCCGCCGCGCCTGGGGCGACCACCCCTATGGCAGCTCGCTGAACGGCACCGCCGAGTCGGTCGCCGCCCTGACCGCCGACGACCTGCGCGCCGCCAAGGACCGGGTGCTGGCCCGCGACCGGGTGATCGTCTCGGCCGCCGGCGACATCGACGCCGCGGCGCTGGGGGCGCTGATCGACCGCATCCTGGGCGACCTGCCCGCGCAGGCCACGGCGCCGCTGCCGCCCCCGGCGCAGCTGAAGCTGACCGGAGAGACCACGGTCATCGACTGGGACAGCCCGCAGACCGTGGTCAGCTTTGCCCAGGCCGGCCTGCCGATGTCGGACCCCGACTATTTCGCCGCCTTCGTGCTGGACCACATCCTCGGCGGCGGCGGGTTTTCGTCGCGGTTGATGGACGAGATCCGGGAAAAGCGCGGCCTCACCTATGGCGTCGGCACCGGGCTGGCCAATAAGGTGCTGGGCGAGACCTGGCAGGGCGGCATGGCCACCGCGAACGACAAGACCGCCCAGGCGGTGGCGCTGGTGCGCGAGGTCGTGGGCCAGATCCGCGAGGGCGTCACCGACAAGGAACTCGCCGACGCCAAGACCTACCTGACCGGGGAATATCCGCTGCGCTTCGACGGCAACGGCAAGATCGCCGGCATCCTCACCGGGATGCAGTTGATGGGGATGCCGCGGGACTACGTGAACACCCGCAACGGGATGATCGAGAAGGTGACCGCCGCCGACGTCAAGCGCGTCGCCGACCGACTGCTGGACCCGGCAAAGCTGGAATTCGTGCTGGTCGGGCGGCCGGTGGGGCTATGAAGGCGCTGTCTGACCGCGCCCTGCTGACTGTCGGGTGGACGGGGTTTCTGGGCTTCGCGACGCTTTTCTTACGCGAGGTGGTCTATCTGACTGGGCTTGGCGCGCTGAACGGCGGGCTGGAAGGCGGGCGCCGCTTCATCGGTGGACACGGCACCTATCGGGAGGTGCCGCGATGGTTCTGCAACCTGCTTGGTATGAACTGGCCGCGTTCCTGCGATTCGGGGGGCATGATCGCCTTGCCGATACTATCAGCGCGGCTCAAGCGGCGCGGAGAACCTATTCCCTGGCTCTGAACAGGCGAACCGCGCCGCGCCCGGGGCTGGCCCCGGCCGCGGGGCGGGCGACGCTTACTTGACCTGCACGGCCCCGCTGCCGCCCAGCGCGGCACCGGCGACGGCACCCACGGGGCCCGCGACGACGGCGCCGGTCGCGGCGCCGGTGGTGGCGCGGGTGCCCGCGTTCGGGCCGCAAGCGGCGAGAGCCAGGGCAGCGGCGGTCAGGCTGGCGAGGGTAACTTTGTTCATGGGTCCAACTCCGTTGATCTGTTGCAGGTCAATGCCTGCGGCTCGCGGTGGTTCCGCAAGCGCGGCATGAATCGTCCCGCAGGATCGCGAATCGATTTCCCGGTGCGGCGTCCGATGCTATATCTGGGGACATGACGCGCCATGACCCCAACATCCGCCCCGTTATCCGCCAGCTCGACGAGGCGGCGGCGAACCGCATCGCCGCCGGCGAGGTGGTCGAACGCCCTGCCTCGGCGGTCAAGGAACTGGTGGAAAACGCGCTCGACGCCGGCGCCCGGCGCATCGAGGTGGCTATCGCGGGTGGCGGCAAGCGGCTGATCCGGGTCACCGACGATGGCTGCGGGATGACGCCCGCCGACCTGCCGCTCGCGCTGGCCCGGCATGCCACTTCGAAGATCGACGGCTCGGACCTGCTGGCGATCCGCAGCTTCGGCTTTCGCGGCGAGGCGCTGCCCAGCCTCGGGGCGGTGGGGCGGCTGACCCTCACCAGCCGCGCGCCGGGCCATGACGCGGCGCAGATCGCCGTCGAGGCCGGGCGCATCGGCCCGGTGCGTCCCGCCGCTGGCAATCGCGGCACGGTGGTCGAGCTGCGCGACCTGTTCTTCGCCACCCCCGCGCGGCTGAAATTCCTGCGCAGCGACCGCGCCGAGACCCAGGCCATCGCCGAGGTCATCCGCCGCCTGTCGATGGCCGAGCCAAGCGTCGCCTTCACCCTTTCCGACGAGGATGCGGGCCGGGTCCTGTTCCGCGCCGATGCCGAGACGGGGGACGACCTGCACGCCGCCCGCATCGGCCGCGTCATGGGGCGCGAGTTCGTCGACAACGCGATCCCGCTGGACGCGACCCGCGACGGGCTGCAGCTGACCGGGCTGGCCGCTCTGCCGACCTATTCGCGCGGCGCGGCGGTGGCGCAGCACCTGTATGTCAATGGCCGCCCGGTCCGCGACAAGCTGCTGATCGGGGCGCTGCGGGCGGGCTATTTCGACGTGCTTGCCGCAGGGCGGCACCCGGCGGCGGTGCTGTTCCTGACCTGCGACCCGCAGGGCGTGGACGTCAACGTCCACCCCGCCAAGGCCGAGGTCCGGTTCCGCGAACCCGACGCTGCGCGCGGGCTGGTGGTGTCGGCGCTGCGCCACGCCCTGGCCGGGGCGGGGCATCGGTCGTCCTCGACCGGGGGCGCGGCGACGCTGGCCGCGCTGCGCCCGGAACCGCAGCCGATCCTGCGCCCCGCCGCGATCCACCCGGCCGCGATCCGGGCCGCGTGGGAGGCGCAGGCGCCCATGCCGGGCCTCGCCGAGGCCGCGGGCTTTGCGCCTGCCGCGGCACGGGTCGAACCCGAGCCCGACCCGACCGACGCGCCGCTGGGCGCCGCCCGCGCGCAGCTGCACGAGAACTGGATCGTCGCCCAGACCGCCGACGGCATCGTCATCGTCGACCAGCACGCGGCGCACGAGCGGCTGGTCTATGAGCGGCTCAAGGCGCAAGCGGCCGGGCGGATCCCCTCGCAGGCGCTGCTGATCCCCGAGATCGTCGAGCTGGGCGACGGCGCCGACCGGATGCTGGCGGTGGCCGAGGACCTCGACCGGCTGGGGCTGGTGATCGAGCCCTTCGGCCCCGGCTGCCTCGCCGTGCGCGAGCTGCCCGCCGTGCTGGGCCATGCCGATGCCGCGGCGCTGCTGCGCGACATCGCCGACGACCTGGCCGATCTGGGCCGATCCGACCGGCTGCAGTCGCGCATCGACGCGGTGTTGTCCTCGATGGCCTGCCACGGCTCGGTCCGCTCGGGCCGCCGGCTGACCGGCGACGAGATGAACGCCCTGCTGCGCGAGATGGAGCGCACCCCGCGATCCGGCCAGTGCAGCCACGGCCGCCCGACCTGGGTCGAACTCAAGCTGGCCGACATCGAACGGCTGTTCGGACGCTGATTGACGCAAAGCCCCCTTCGGGTGACAAGCGGGCAAAGGGGAAAGCCATGCTTGAAATCAGCGCCGACAAGATCGCCTTCGTCATCATCCGGGCCCGCGATTACGATCAGGGGCTGGACGGGCGCGGCGGGCGCAATGCCTTCGAGCTGCGCGACTTCATCGCCGATCTGAACGACGACGAACAGGCGGCGCTGACCGCGGTGATGTGGATCGGCCGCGGCACGTATGAGCCCGAAGACCTGGCCGAGGCTGTCGCCACCGCCCGGGCCGAAAAGACCACGCCGACCGAGGATTACCTGATGGGTGAGCCGCAGCTGGCCGACCATCTCGAGGCCGGCATGGCCGCCCTCGGGCTGGACGCGACCGGGGCCGAGGACGACCTGCTCAAGTTCTGACCGGGGCGCGTCGCGTCCAGATTCACTCGCGCGTCAGCACCCGCATCTCGCCGCTGTCCAGCAGCAGCCGCACCGAACCGTCCGAGGCAACGGCCACGTCGCGGACCCGTTCGCCCTGCGGATAGCGGGCCTCGCCGGTGACCTTGCCGCCCTCCATGGTCAGCCGCACCAGCGCCTGCGCGACCATGCCGCCGACGAGGATGCTGCCCTTCCAGTCCGGGAACATCGCGCCGTCATAGAAGGCCATGCCCGAAGGGGCGATCACCGGGTCCCAGTAATAGACCGGCTGCTCCATCCCCTCTTTCGCCGAGATCCCCTCGTTCAGCGGCGCGCCGCCATAGGACTGGCCATACGAGATCACCGGCCAGCCATAGTTCTTGCCGGGCTCGATGCGGTTCAGCTCGTCGCCACCTTCGGGGCCATGCTCGATGGTCCACAACTGGCCGCTGGCATCCAGCGTCCCGGCCTGCACGTTGCGCACACCCTTGGCGTAGATCTCGGGCAGGCCCATGCCGGGATTGCCCGGGGCGGGGGCGCCGGTGGTGCCGTCGATATGGACGATCTTGCCCAGGGTGTTGTCGTCGGCCTGCGCGGTGTCGCGGATCGGCACGTCCGACCGTTCCCCCAGCGTCACGAAGATCCCGCCCTGGCCGTCCGGGACGATGCGGCTGCCGAAATGCTTGTCGCCGTCATAGGTGGGGGTCTGGCGGAAGATGACCTTCAGGTCCTCCAATGCCCGCCCATCCGCGGCCAGCGTGGCGGTGGCGACGGCGGTGTGATTGCCGCCCTCGACGGGTTCCGAGAAGCTGAGCCACAGACGGCGCGAGCTGGCGAAGTCGGGCGCGATCTGCACGTCCAGCAACCCGCCCTGCCCGGCCGAGGCGACCTTGGGCACGCCCGCGATCGGGTCGGACAACGACCCGTCGGCACCGACCATGCGCAGGCTGCCGCCGCGCTCGGTCACCAGCCAGCTGCCGTCGGGCAGTTCCGCCATCCCCCACGGGTTCTGCAGCCCGGTGACCGCGGCGGTGGCCTTGATCGGGGTGTCGTCGGTGATGACGGGGGCGCGGGTCTGGCCCTCGAAGGCCGGGCTGAAATGTTCGACGTTCGGGGGCGCATCGTTGAAATCGGTGGCGCTTGCGGCCTGAGCGGCAGCGGCGCCCAAGGCCAGGGCGGCCGCCAGCGCGGTGCTGGACATGGCGTGGCGCAGAATGGTCACAGCGTGAAGCTCCTGGGTGAATGTCCAGGAGAAACCGTCCCGAACCCTCTGCGGTTCCGCACCGCGTCGGATGTCAGGCCGCCGAGAGGTGGTTCACCTTGGCCATGTGATCGGCGATCTCGCCCACCTCGACCAGCCACTTGCCGACCAGCTCGGGGTCCTCGGGCGCGGCGTGGACGCCGGGCGGGAATGCGCCGCGCAGCACCGATTCCACCGCCATCGCCACGGGGATCGACACCAGCTGCGCCATCGCGCTGCCCTGGTCGTTGCCCTGCGCGTCCAGCACCCATTCGCGGTCATAGACCGCCGCGCCGTCGCGTTCCGCGGCCAGCCGCACGAACAGCACCACGCGGTCGGGCTCGCCCTTGGCATAGGCGTGCTGGTCCCAGAACCCCTCGGCCATCTCGCGCAGGCGCACGTCGCCCTCGGGGCCGACCAGCCCCTCGACCTCGGCGAACACCTCGGACCATGCCTCGGACCAGCCCTTCAGCCGGATGGTGCCGCGAACGAAATCCTGCAGCGTCCAGTCGCGGTCGAAATTGTACTGGTCGATGAAGGCGGTGGAATCGCGGTTCGGATAGACCTCGAAGCGTTCCGGCACCGGCAGCGGCGCGTCATAGGGGTCGATGGCATGCCACGGCCGCTCGACGACGCGTTCCTCGCCGCCCCGGATCGACCTGGACGGAGAGCGCAGCGCCCGCAGCACCCCCAGCGGCGACCACGAGAACTTGTAGCGGAACGGGTTGGGGTGTTTCGGGATGCCGCCGCAATAGCTGGTAAAGCTGATCCGGTCGCCCTTCTGGGCGCAGTGGCGGTAATCGGCGACCAGCTCGTGCGCCATCAGGTGGTCGATGCCGGGGTCGAGCCCGACCTCGTTCACCAGCGCGACGCCGGCATCGACGGCGGCCTGTTCCAGCGCCGCCATCTCGGGCGAGATGTAGGACGAGCTGACGAAATGCGCCCGCTTTTCCACGCACATCCGGGCCAGAGCCGGATGCTGGTCGGCGGGCAGCATCGACACCACCACGTCGCCCGCGGCGACCGCCCCGGTCAGCGCCGGCAGGGAATAGGCGCGGATGTCGCCGGTCAGGTCGCCCACCGCCTCGCGCGCCTTGTCGACGGTGCGGTTCCACACCGCGACCGGCGTGTCCCCCGCCAGCAGCCGCCGCAGCCCGGGGATCGCGGACAGTCCGGTTCCGACCCAGTGGATGGTCATGGCTCAAGCCCTTTCGCGTGGGTGTCATAGATGGCCGCGGCCCGGCCCCAGGGACCGGTGTCGATCGCGTCCAGCCGTTGCAGCACCGGCAGCAGCTGCGCGGCATAGTCGATGCTGGATTCCCGCGGCAGCATCGAGGGCAGGTTGTCGATCGCCGTCACGTCCAATGGCGGGTTCTCGGCCACCCGCAGCGCCGGTTCGGCCCAGGTCGTGGTGCGGTCATAGACCTTGACCGGGGAAAAGGCGCTGGTCGGATCGCAGGCGATGTCGCCGATCACGGTCAGGGCTCGGCCGGGGTTCCTGGCGCTTTCGGGGACGAAGACCGGCGCGCCGGGCTGGGCGAGGATGCAGTTGAGGAATATCTCGTGCAGCAGGATCTCGGGGAACGGCCCGCCATGCGCGGTTTCCGCCATGTCCCATTTCGTCACCCGAACGCCCATTTCGGCGCACAGATCCGCGGCGCCGGTGCCGACCCGGCCCTTGGCGCCGATGACGATCGCCCGCGGCCGCAGCCGGCCGGTGGCGTCCAGGTCGGCCCGCAGTTCCGAGGCCAGCGCCTCCTTCCCCGGATAGGGGACGACCGGCCCGCAGATGCCCCCGCGCTGCTGCGCCGCCCAGCATTTCAGCGCCACCGCGGCGCCCGCATAGCCGGCCCAATAGCCGAACGCCGCCAGCCGCCTTCCGTCATCGTCCAGCAGGTATTCCAGATCATACAGCCGCCCGCCCCCCTTCTGGAAGCGACGCAGCAGCACCTGCCCGGCGGGCTGGCCCTTGAAGGCGTGGCCGAACATGATGTGGCGGTGCGGCAGGGCGGTCCCGTCCTCGGGCAGCTCCTTGAGGCCGAAGATGATGGCGTCGGACGGCGCCTCGGGCCACGAGCCCTCGGGCGCGATGACGGCGCCGGCGGCGCGATAGTCCTCGGTCGGGATGATCCGGCGCGGGCTGTCCTCGACCGTGACCTTGAAGCCGCGGCGGATCAGGTCGCGGACGCCGTCGGGGGTGATGCCGACCCGGTCCTCGTTGGGGCGGCTTTCCGCCCGAACCCACAGTTGCGTCATTCGACCCCTCCGGCTGTCTCTCGCGCGACTCCCCCCGACCGGGGAGGGCGTGTGATCCCCTTACGGAAACGCCGTTGCCCGGTCCAGAGCGACCCGCCGCGCGCCCCGGAACGGGCCCTCGCCCGCGGCGTCGATGCGGGCGACGGCCTCGGCGATGCCTTCCGTGATCACGGCCATCCGAAAGGCGGTGGCATGGACCATCGTCTGCGCATCCAGCGCAATGGCCACGTGCCCCGGCCAGAACAGCAGGTCATTGCGGCGGATGTCGGGGACCTCGGGGAGGGCGGCCTGCTGCAGGTCGGAATCGCCGGGGATCGTCACCCCGCAGGCCGCAAAGGCCGCCTGCGCCAGACCGGAACAGTCGATCCCGCCGCGTGAATTGCCGCCCCACAGATAGGGCGTCCCCAGCAGCGACAGCGCCACCGCGGCGGGATCGGGGGCGGGCGTTTCCGAGATATGCTGGACCGGGACGAACTGACCGGAGACAAGCCGCGCGAAGCCCCCGTCGATGCCGGCGACCGACAGCCGCGACCCCAGCGAGAGGCTGGAGATCTCGTGCTCCTTCATCGTCGCCCTGGGGTACAGATGCGTCGCCGGCGCGCTGATGCGGTGGGTGATCGCGGGCATCTCGGCCGACAGCGCGGCCATCGGGACCCAGCCGCAATAACCGTCCGCCGCGGCCTGCACGAAGGCCCGATCGTGGCGGCGCTCGATCACCGTCACGTCGGCGCCGAACAGCAGCTGTCGGTCGCGGCACCCGTCGGGCTCGCGGTCCAGGTCGACCAGCGGCAGCACGACCCGCATCGGCGTGCCGTCCGTGATCACAGGGCGGTCGACGCTGCTGCCGCGCAGCGCCACGCGGTCGGTCGCGGGTGTCAGCCGCCGATCCATCAGGCGACGCCGGTCAGCGCCGGAAGGGCATGCAGGATCGCCCGCATCCCCTGACCGACCCCGCCCTTGGGCCGCCCCGGCGCGGCGCTGGGCTGCCAGCCATAGATGTCGAAATGCACATAGGTGCCGGCGCCTTCGGTGAACCGCCGCAGGAACAGCGCCGCGGTAATCGCCCCGGCGAACCCGCCCGAGGGCGCGTTGTCCAGATCGGCGATGGCCGGCTCGATCATCGCCTCATAGGGTTCCCAGAACGGCATCCGCCAGATCGGGTCGGCGTGATCGCGGCCGGCGCAGAACAGCGCCTCGGCGGCGGCGTCGTGATCACAGAAGAACGGCGGCAGGTCCGGCCCCAGCGCCACCCGCGCCGCGCCGGTCAGCGTTGCCATGCTGATCAGCAGCGCCGGCTGCGCCTCGGCGGCATACGCCAGCGCATCGGCCAGCACCAGCCGGCCCTCGGCGTCGGTGTTGTTGACCTCGACGCTCAGCCCTTTGCGGCTGGCCAGCACGTCGCCGGGGCGGAAGCTGTCCGGCCCAACGGCGTTTTCCACCGCCGGGATCAGCACCCGCAGCCCGCCGGCGCGTCCCAACCTTGCCAAGGTCTCGGCCAGCCCCAGAACGTTCGCGGCGCCGCCCATGTCCTTCTTCATGATCAGCATCGAGGCCGAGGGCTTGATGTCCAGCCCCCCGGTGTCGAAGCACACCCCCTTGCCGACCAAGGTCACCGCGGGCCCCTCGCCCGGAAAGCGCAGGTCGATCAGCCGCGGTGCCCGCCCCGACCCGGCGGCCCGGCCCACGGCGGCGATCATCGGGAAGCCCTCGACCAGCGCGTCGCCCGTGATCACATCGACCGAGGCGCCGTGCCGCGCCGCCAGATCACGCGCCGCCTCCTCCAGCTCGGCCGGTCCCAGGTCGCTGGCGGGGGTGTTGATCAGGTCGCGGGCCAGATACTCGCCGGCGGCCATCGCCAGCACCGCGTCGCGGTCCACGCCCTCGGGGCAGACCAGCCGCGCCCTGGGCGGCTCGGCGGTCTTGTAGCGGCCAAAGCGGTACTGCGCGAACAGCCACCCCAGCGCGCCGTGGGCCATGTCATAGCCCGCCGGCGCCCCGGCGATGCGCCACGCCCCCTCGGGCAGCGCCTCGGCGGCGCGGGCCAGCGCGAACCGCTCGCGCGCCGGACGATCCGCCGGCGTCGCGGGCCGTCCGACCCCGAACAGCGCCCAGCTGACGCCGCCCTCGCCGGGCAGCAGGCACAGCTGCCCCGGCCGGCCGGCGAATCCGGTGGCCGCGGCGAAGCCGCTGTCCACGCCTTCGGGCCAGACCGGCCCGTCCTCGCCCTGCGGCACCAGCCACAGCGGGCGGGCGGCGGCATCGGCTGGGGCGAATTCTGGCTCGGTCATCGGCAGCTCCATCTCGTTCGGGCGGTCGCAAATATCCCGCGGGGGCGCGGGGGCGCGAAGCCCCCGCCTGCGGCAGAACTCCTGTTCACTTTCCCCGGCGTTTCCGCTATGCGCACGCGGCTGAAAGCGAAAGGATTCCCCAGATGGGTTACAAGGTCGTCGTCGCGGGCGCCACGGGGAACGTGGGCCGCGAAATGCTGAACATCCTGGCCGAGCGCCAGTTTCCTGCCGATGAGGTCGTGGCTCTGGCGTCCCGCCGGAGCCTTGGCACCGAGGTCAGCTATGGCGACAAGACCCTGAAGACCAAGGACATCGAGGGCTTCGACTTCACCGGCTACGACATCGCGCTGTTCGCCATCGGGTCCGAGCCGACCAGGAAATACGCCCCCATCGCGGCGTCGCAGGGCTGCGTGGTGATCGATAACAGCTCGCTCTACCGCTACGACCCGCTGATCCCGCTGATCGTCCCCGAGGTGAACCCGGACGCGGTCGAGGGCTATGCCAAGAAGAACATCATCGCCAACCCCAACTGCTCGACCGCGCAGATGGTGGTGGCGCTGAAGCCGCTGCACGACCGGGCGCGGATCAAGCGGGTGGTGGTGTCGACCTACCAGTCCGTCTCTGGCGCCGGGAAAGAGGGCATGGACGAGCTGTGGGACCAGACCAAGGCGGTCTACAACCCGACCTCGGACGTGCCCCCGAAGAAGTTCCAGAAGCAGATCGCCTTCAACGTCATTCCCCAGATCGACGTCTTCATGGAAGACGGCCAGACCAAGGAGGAATGGAAGATGGTCGCCGAGACCAAGAAGATCATGGACCCGTCCATCAAGGTCACCGCGACCTGCGTGCGGGTACCGGTCTTCGTCGGCCATTCCGAGGCGATTAACGTCGAGTTCGAGGATTTCCTGGACGAGGACGAGGCCCGCGACATCCTGCGCGAGGCGCCGGGCCTGATGGTCGTCGACAAGCGCGAACCCGGCGGCTACGTCACCCCGATCGAGTGCGTGGGCGACTATGCCACCTTCGTCAGCCGCATCCGCCAGGATCCCACAGTCGAGAACGGCCTGAACCTGTGGTGCGTCAGCGACAACCTGCGCAAGGGCGCGGCGCTGAACGCGGTGCAGATCGCGGAACTGCTGGGCAATCGGGTGCTCAAGAAGGGCTGATCGCCCCCGCCCGCCCGCAAAGATGTGAGAGCGCCCCTGCGGGCGCTCTCTTGCTTTATGATCGGCTCCGGCGGACCTTGGGCGCGAGGAACCGCCACCCGAGGACCACCCCCATGCGCCCCATGCTTCTGCCGCTGCTGGCCGCGACGCTGATCGGCTCTCCGGTCTGGGCCGAGCGGCTGTTCTCGCCCGCGCCGGTGCGGGCGGTGACGCTGTATCCCGACGGGGCCACCGTCACCCGCAGCCTGCGCATCGACGGCGCGCCGGGGGTGCATGAGCTGGTCGTGACCGACCTGCCGCCGGGCATCGACGCGGCTTCGCTGCGGGTGGCGGCGACGGGCGCGCGGATCGGTACCGTCGCGCTGCAGCGCGACCGCGCGCTGCCGGGCGAGGACATGGAAAGCGACGCCGTCAAGGCCGCGCGCGAGGAACTGCAGCGGCTCGAGGCCGCCTTGCGCGACCGCGACGCCCGCGTCGCCGCGATCCGGGCGCGGGCGCAGGCGGCCGAAGATACCGTCGCCTTCCTGCGCGCGCTGGGGCAGTCCGACAACGCCACCTCGGGCGACGTCAACGCGCTGGCCGACAACGTCGCCGCCCGGCTCACCGCCGCCCGGCGCGAGATGATCGCCGCCGAGACCGAGGCCAAGGCCGCCGAGGTCGGGCGCGAGCAGGATGTCGAGGCGGTGGACCGCGCCCGCGCCGCGCTGGCCGCGCTGCAATCCCCCGACAACCCCCCGGCGGCGCTGGTCATCAGCCTGCAGACCCAGGGCCCGGCCGAGATCTCGATCACCAGCCAGACCGCCGAGGCGAGTTGGGCGCCCGCCTACGACCTGCGGCTCAGCCGAGCCGCCCGGGCGATCACGCTGGATCGCGGTCTGATGGTGGCGCAATCTACCGGCGAGGACTGGACCGACGCGGCGCTGACCCTGTCCACGGCACGGCCCTCGGGGCAGGTCGCGGCGTCCGGGGTGGACCCGTGGTTCCCGCGCATCGAGGAGCAGGTGGTCTATGATGCCGCCGCGGCCCCCGCGGCGCCCGTGGCGATGGCCGAACGCAGCCGCGCGATGGTCGAGGTCGCGCCGGTGGTCCTCGGCGGCGGCGTCGGCAATGCCGAACTGTCCGCGATCGGGACCACGGTGGTCTATCGCTATCCGACACCGGTCACGATCCGCACCGGCGCCGACGCCGTGCGGCTAGGCATGGACAGCCAGACGATCCGGGTCGAGGTCATGGCCGAGGCCGTGCCGCTGCATGACGACAGCGCCTATCTGCGGGCCGAGGGCACCAACACCCTGCCCGACGTGATCCTGCCCGGTTCGGCGACGCTGTTCGCCGATGGCGCGATGGTCGGCCAGACCCAGCTGCCGCTGATCGCCGCCGGCGACCGGCTGGAACTGGGCTTTGGCCGCATCGACGGGATGCGCGTGGAACGCCGCGTGCCCGAACAGACCGAGGGCGAACGCGGCCTGATCCGCTCCTTGAATCAGCGGGTCGAGGTGGCGACGCTGCGGGTCGAGAACCTGACCGCCGAGGCGTGGCCGCTGCGGGTGGTCGACCGGGTGCCGGTGTCCACCCAGGACGACCTGGTCGTGGACTGGTCGGCCCAGCCGGCGCCGACCGAGACCGACCCCGACGGCGAACGCGGCGTACTGGTCTGGCGCACCGAGATCGCGCCGAAATCGGTGCACGAGATCACCCTCACCACCCGGATGCGCTGGCCCGAGGGCAAGGTGCTGTTCGACTGACGGCATTTGGCAAGCCGCGCCGGGCAGGCTACAGGGGCAGCGGAACCCCTAGGGAAGGCGCGGGCATGATTTGCGGCGGTCTGGATATCGGCGGCACCAAGATCGAGGCGACGCTGTTCGATCCCGACCTGGCGCCGCTGGACCGCCGCCGACTGCCGACGCCGCGCGACAGCGCCGACGCCTTCTTTGCCGCGGTCGCCGATCAGGTCGGCTGGCTTCGCGGGCGGGCCGGCGGCGACCTGCCGGTGGGCATCGCCACCACGGGGATGGTCGAGCCGGACACCGGGCTGGCGCAGACCGCGAACCTGCCGATCAGCGGCGAACACATGGCCGACCGGCTGACCGCCTCGGTCGGGCGGCCTCTGCCGGTGATGAACGATTCCATGGCGCTGGCCTTTTCCGAGGCGAATGGCGGCGCGGCCGAGGGCGCGACCGCCGCGGTGGGGCTGATCCTGGGGACCGGCGTCGCCGCCGGCTACTGCGTCGATGGCGCCCCGGCGCCGCGGTTCGGGGGGATCGCGGTGGAAATCGGCCATAGCGGCATGCCGGCCCGCGCGCTCGCCCGGCACGGGCTGGGCCTTTGGCCCTGCGGCTGCGGGCGCGAGGGCTGCATCGAGGCCTATGTCGCCGGCCCCGGCCTGCCGCGGATCGCTGATCACCTGGGGCTGGGCCGGATCGACGCGCCCGGTCTGTGCGCCCGGGCCGCAGAGGGCGAGCCGGGCGCGGAACGGGCGATGGCGATCTGGGCCGACCTGGCCGCCGAGGCGCTGGAGGTCCTGCAGCTGACCATCGACCCGCAGGTCGTCGTGCTGGGCGGCGGGCTGTCGCAGATGCCCGGCATCGTGGACCGGCTGACCGCCGCGCTGCAGCCGCGGCTGATGGCCGGCACGCCGATGCCGACGCTGCAACTGGCCCACTTTGGCGATGCCAGCGGCGTGCGCGGCGCGGCGCTGCTGGCGCGGCGCATCCAGACCGGCGACCTGCCTTGGACGCCCTGATCGCCCCGCAGCTCACTTGGCACGAGGGCGACCTGCGCGAGGGACTCGCGATCCGGCTGCGCGGCGGCGTGATCTCCCAGATCCGGCCGCTGGGCCGCGACACGGCCGATCTGCGCCCCTATCTCGCCCTGCCGGGGCCCACCGACCTGCAGGTGAATGGCGGTGGCGGGGTGCTGTTCAACGCCACGCCCACGCCCGAGGGCATCGCCGCGATCCGCGCCGCGCACCGGGCCCTGGGCACCCACGCGATCCTGCCCACCCTCATCACCGACGCCCGCGAGGTGATGGAGGCCGCCGCCGACGCCATCCTCGCGGCGCGCGGGCAGCCGGGGATCGCGGGCATCCATCTCGAGGGGCCGCATCTGGCGCCGGAACGGCGCGGCACCCACGCGGCGCAGCATCTCCGGCCGCTGGACGGCCGCACGATGACGGTCCTGCGCCGGCTGCGCGCGGCCGAGGTGCCGGTGCTGCTGACGCTCGCCCCCGAACGCGCCGATCCCGCGCTGCTGGCCGAGGCGGCAGCGCTGGGGGTGGTGCTGTCCGCCGGCCATTCCCAGGCGACCGCGGCCGAGGCCGAGGGGGCCTTTGCCGCCGGCGTCAGCATGGCCACGCATCTCTTCAACGCGATGCCGCCGCTGCACCACCGCGACCCCGGCCTTGCCGCCGCGGCGATCCTGTCCGACGCCTTCGTCGGCTTCATCCCGGACGGCATCCACGTCGCCTGGCCGATGCTGCGGCTGGCGCTGGCGGCGCGGCCGCGGGCGGATCGCAGCTTCATCGTCTCGGACGCGATGCCGACGGTGGGCGGGCCCGAGGCGTTCGACCTGTATGGCCGCCGCATCCGGGTGCAGGCGGGGCGGCTGGTCAACGACGAAGGCGCGCTCGCCGGGGCGCATCTGGACATGATCACCGGCCTGCGCCGGCTGCATCGCGACGGCGGGGTGGCGCTGAAGGCCGCCGTCGCCATGGCGACCCACATCCCGCGCCGGGCGATGCGGCTGCCGCCGCTGGGGGTCGCGCCCGGCACCCCGGCCGCGGTGATCGCGACGCTGGACGAGCGGCTGCGCTTTCAGGGCTGGCTGGGCGATCCGGCCTGACGGTTTCGTGCGCTTGCGGCGCGGGGCGGGGGCTGCAAAGGTAATCCCATGAACAGCTTTCCCCGCCTTGCCCCTGTGGGCGCTCGCCTGCTGGGCGCGCTGCTTACCGTGTTCGTCGGCCTGCCCGGCCTGGCCTTGGCGCAGGCCGACCCGCCGGGGGGCGGGGCGCCGGGCCCGCGTGAGGTCGGCGTTCTGACCCTCAAACGACAGAGCGTGCCGGTCACCGTCACCCTGCCCGGCCGTGCCGTCGCCTATCACCAGACCGCCATCCGGCCCCAGGTCGGCGGCGAGATCACCGAGATCGCCTATCAGCCCGGCCAGCCCGTCACCACGGGCCAGGTCCTGTTCCGGCTGGACGACGACCAGCTGGCCGCCACCCTGTCCGCGGCCGAGGCCGCCGTGACCAGCGCCGAGGCCGCGGTGCAGGGCGCTCAGGCCACGGTGAACCGCTATGACCGCCTGCAGGGCACCGGCGTCAGCCGGGCCGAGCTGGAATCCGCCCAAGTCGCGCTGGCCAACGCCCAGGCCGCCCTGGCCGCCGCGCGGGCCGAACGCGACATGGCGCAACTGTCAGTGGACCGGGCCAAAATCCGCAGCCCGATCGACGGGGTCGCGGATCTGGCCACGGTCTCGGTCGGCGACCTGGTCACCGCGAGCCAGAGCGATGCGCTGACCACCGTCACCCAGCTGGACCCGATCTATGTCGACGTGTCGGAATCCCGCGCCCGCTTCCTGCGCAACGTCGCCCGCCAGAACGAGGGCGCGCTGTCCCGGCCGCCCGACATCGACGCGCGGCTGATCCTGGAAACCGGGCAGGTCTATGGCGGCGGCGGGCGGATCGTGACGCCGGGCATCGCGGTGTCCTCGACCACCGGCACGGTCCCGTTCCGGCTGGAGTTTCCGAACCCCGACCGGCTGATCCTGCCCGGCCAGTTCGTCCGCGTGCAACTGACCGTCGGCACCGTCGAGGGCGTGCTGGTCCCGCAACGCGCCACCAGCCGTTCGGCGACCGGGGTGCTGACCGCCTTCGTCGCCCGGGACGGCAAGGCCGACGAGGTCGAACTGACCGAGGCCGGCGCCCACGAGAACGCCTGGATCGTTACCGAAGGGGTCCGCGAGGGCGACCAGGTGCTGCTGGACGGGCTGACCAACATGACCGACGGCACCGCGATCACCACGGTCCCGGTGACCATCGACGCCGAGGGCATCGTGCGCACCGAGGCGGAGGCACAGGCGGCGAACGCGGCGGCGGCTGGTGAGACGCAGACCGAGGCCGCGGATGCCGCCCCTGCGGAGAGCCCGACCGAAACGGCCGCCGCCTCGGAGGCCCCGACCGGGTCGGACCAGCCGGCCGGGACCGCAGCGGCGCCGGAACCCACCACCGCGCCCGCCGCCGCACCCACACAAGCCGACCCCGTCCCCACCCCGCGCCCGGCGGCGAACTGATGGCCCAGTTCTTCATCCACCGCCCGGTCTTTGCCTGGGTGCTGGCCATCGTCACCATGCTCGCCGGCGCCTGGGGCGTGCTGCAGCTGCCGATCTCGCAATATCCCGACATCGCCCCGACCACGGTGCGGATCAGCGCCAGCTATCCCGGCGCCACCGCCGAGGCGGTGCAGAACTCGGTCACCACGCCCATCGAGGATACGCTGACCGGCATCCAGGGGCTGATCTATTTCGAGTCGACCTCGACCCAGGGGCGGTCGTCGCTGACCCTGACCTTCGACGACAGCGTCGAACCCACCGACGCGCTGAACGACGTGCAGTCCAAGGTCAGCAGCGTGGAATCGCGGCTGCCGACGGCGGTGCGATCCTCGGGGGTGTCGGTGACGCGGTCCACCTCGTCGATCCTGATGGTCGGCGCGCTGGTCTCGACGGACGGGAAATATTCGACCGTCGAACTCGGCAACCTGCTCGAGGAGGTGGTCGAGGGCCCGGTCAAGCGCGTGACCGGAGTCGGCGGGATCAACGTCTTCGGGTCCGGCTATGCGATGCGGATCTGGCTGGACCCGCTGCGGCTGGCGCAGTTCCAGCTGACCCCCGCGGACATCACGGCGGCGGTGGCGGCGCAGAACGCCACCGTCTCGGTCGGGTCGCTGGGCAGCCAGCCGGTGGTGCCGGGCCAGCAATTCACCGCCACCATCACCGCCCAGAGCCAGCTGACCAGCGTCGAGGATTTCAACCGCATCCTGCTGAAGACCGGCGCCGACGGGTCCTCGGTCTGGCTGGGCGACGTGGCCGATATCGAGATCGGGCAGCAGAGCTATGGCTCGGACAGCCGCTTCAGCCGCCAGAGCGCGGCGGGCTTCGGGGTGAACCTGGAAACCGGGGCCAACGCCATCGACACCGCCGCGGGGGTGCGCGCGGTCCTGGCCGACCTGCGGGCGGCGCTGCCCGAAGGGGTGGCGATGGAGGTCGCCTACGACACCTCGCCCTTCGTCGAGCTGTCGATCGAGAAGGTCTATCACACGCTGATCGAGGCGGTGGTGCTGGTCATCGCGGTGATCCTGATCTTCCTGCAGAACTGGCGCGCCACGATCATCCCGGTGGTGGTGGTGCCGGTGGTGCTGCTGGGCACCTTCGGGGTGCTGTATGCGCTGGGCTATTCGATCAACACCCTGACCATGTTCGCGATGGTGCTGGCCATCGGCCTGCTGGTCGACGACGCCATCGTGGTGGTGGAAAACGTCGAGCGGGTGATGGAGGAGGACGGCCTCGGCCCCGTCGCCGCGACCGAACGCAGCATGCGCCAGATCACCGGGGCGCTGATCGGCATCGCCGTGGTGCTGTCGGCGGTGTTCCTGCCGATGGCGTTCATGGCCGGATCCACCGGCATCGTCTATCGGCAGTTCTCGGTCACCATCATCACCGCGATGGGCCTGTCGCTGGCCGCGGCGCTGATCCTGACCCCGGCGCAGACCGCGGCCCTGCTGCGCCCCCGCCACGGCGAGACGCGCTTCGCCCCCGCCCGCTGGTTCAACCGCGGGTTCGAGCGGCTGACCGACTGGTATGCCCGGGTCGTCGCGGCCACCGTGCGGCGGCCGTTCCTGGTGCTGCTGGCGCTGGCGCTGATCTCGGTCGGGGTCTGGCAGCTGTTCACGCGGATGAATTCGACCTTCCTGCCGACCGAGGATCAGGGCGTCGTCATGGCACAGGTGAACCTGTCCGAGGGCACCACCGCCCAGCAGACCCGCGCCGTGGTCGAGGACATGGAGAACTACCTGCTGAACGACGAACGCGAGGTCGTCGCCTCGACCTTCGGGGCGCTGGGCTTCGGCTTTTCGGGCAGCGGCCAGGGCCGGGCGATGCTGTTCGTCAAGCTGCGCGACTTTGCCGAACGGACCGAGGCCCGGCAGGCCGCCGGCGCGCTGGTGCAGCGCGCCAACCAGCGATTCGGCAACCACCGCGCCGGGCGGATCACCTTCATGCAGCCGCCGGCGATCCAGGGCCTGGGCAACGCGGCCGGGTTCCAGATGTACCTGATCGACCAGTCCGGGCAGGGCGTCGCTGCACTGCGGCAGGCGGCGACCACGCTCGAGGAGCGCGCCGCGGCCGATCCGCGGCTGTCGAACGTGCGCGGCCAGGGCGACGAGGATGACGCGGCGCTGCGGCTGGACATCGACGCCCAGCGGGCCGAGGCGCTGGGCCTGCGGATGACCGAGGTCAACGGCATGCTGTCCACCATCTTCGCCGGCGACGAGGTCAACGATTTTGCCCTGGGCGCGAACCTGCGCCCGGTGATCGTGCAGGGCGCCGCCGCCTCGCGCATGCAGCCCGACGACCTGGAGGCGTGGTATGCCCGCAACGCCGCCGGCGAGATGGTGCCGTTCAGCGCCTTCATCTCGACCCGCTGGGTGCCGGTGTCGCCCCGGCTCGCGCGGTTCGAGGGGGCGGACGCGATCTCGATGTCGGGGTCCGAAGGGGCAGGCGCGACCTCGGGTCAGGCGATGGACGCGATGGAGCAGCTGGTCGCCGAACTGCCCGGCGGCTACGGCGTCGCCTGGACCGGCCTGTCCTATCAGGAACGCCAGTCCGGCAACCAGGCGCCCTATCTGTATGCGCTGTCGGCACTGGTCGTGTTCCTGTCGCTGGCGGCGCTGTATGAAAGCTGGTCGGTGCCGTTCTCGGTGATGCTCGCCGTGCCGGTGGGGATCCTGGGCGCGGTGCTGGCGGCGCTGCTGTTCGGGCAGACGAACGACGTCTATTTCAAGGTCGGCATCCTCGCCACCATCGGCCTGGCGGCCAAGAACGCGATCCTCATCATCGAGTTCGCGCGCGAGCTGGAAATCGGCGGCCGCAGCGCCACCGAGGCCGCGGTCGAGGCCGCGCGGCTGCGGCTGCGCCCGATCCTGATGACCTCGCTGGCGTTCATCCTGGGCGTGACGCCGCTGGCGATCGCCACCGGAGCCGGGGCGGCGGCGCAGAACTCGATCGGGATCGGGGTCATGGGCGGGATGATGGCGGCGACGTTCCTGGGCATCTTCATGGTGCCCGGCTTCTATGTCGCGGTCCGCCGGCTGACCGGAAACCGGCCCATGCGGGGGGTCGGGGACCACGCCCCGGCGGAATGACGGCAGCGGACTGACGGCCGCCGAACGACGCGGGCCGCCCGTCAAGGGCGGCCCGTTCCGGTTTCGACGCGGCGCCCGGGGGGGGCGCGTGCCGATTACAGCAGGAACTCGTTGGCGCTATAGTCGTAGGCGCTGATGCTGCCGTCGGCGATCACGATGGTGAAATCCGCCACCCCGTCGTTGTTGACGTGGCCGCTGAGGACCGTGTTGCCGCCGGACTCGCTCAGCGCGACGGTGCCTGCGGCGCGCGAGGTGCTGAAGACAAAGTCCTGGTTGCCCGCGACCAGCAGGTTGGCGTCCATCCCGCGCAGGTCGAGGACATCGCCGCCGACGACGCCCACGCCTTCGAAGGCGATCGCTCCGTCGGCCCCCGCGATCACGTCGACGCCATACCTGCTGTTGGATTCGGCATGGGACAGAAAGCGGAAGGTGTCTGCGCCGGTGCCGCCATACAGGTCGTCGGCCCCGGTGGCGCCATACAGGATGTCGTTGCCGGCCTGGCCGCGCAGGAAGTCGTCGCCGGCCTGCCCCTGCAGCACATCGCCCAGGTCGCCGCCCAGCAGCGTGTCGTTGCCGGTGCCGCCGATCAGGTTGTCGTTGCCGCCCATGCCATACAGCAGGTCATTGCCGGCCATGCCGTGGATCGCGTCGCTATAGGCGGTGCCGGTCACGTTGTCGGCCGCGTTGGACGCGTAGCCGGCCGAGACGGTCAGCGTATAGCTACCGGTAGCGTTGTTGCCCTGTTCGCCGACGACCAGCGAATAGACTCCGGTCCCGCCCGCGCCGATGGTGAAGGTCAGCTGACCGTCGCGGTTCGTGCCGGGCGTGGAATCGTTGGGCGGGTTCACGTCGTCGTTGAACAGCAGCCGGGTGTTGCCCGAATACAGCGCGATGTTCGGATCGGCCAGCGAGCCGCTGCCGCTGGACGCGCCCTTGGCCGCGACCGAATAGGTCAGGCCGGCGATGAAGGTGGTGTTGAAGCTGTCATATTCGCCGTTGTACGAAATCACGCCGGTGCGCGAGGTACCGGTTTCGATGCGGCCGTCATAAGCCATGATCGTCTTCTCCTGCAGAGAGCGCCGGGGATCGGCGGGGATCAGTGTATCCGGCCCGCTGATCACACAGGCATCACCTTGCGGCGGGCGCTGCGTGACCATCCGGCCTGCGCAGCGTGAACGCAGGCCTCCGATCAACCGTTCTTTCACGAAGCGGTGTCCGCGGCCGTCCGCGCAAGAAAAAGGCCCCGGATCGTTCCGGGGCCTTTCGCGTCAGTGGGGTGCGGGAACCCGCGGCAGGTGCCGCGCGGACGATCACTCGGCCTGCGCTTCCTCGCGGCGGGGCTCGGCGATTTCCTCGCCGGTTTCCTGATCGACCATCTTCATGCCAAGGCGGACCTTGCCGCGATCGTCGAAGCCCAGCAGCTTGACCTTGACCTCCTGGCCTTCCTTCAGCAGCTCGTTCGGATGGTTCATCCGCTTGCCCGAGATCTGGCTGACATGAACCAGACCGTCGCGCTTGCCGAAGAAGTTCACGAAGGCACCGAAATCGACCAGCTTGACGACCTTGCCGGTGTAGATCTTGCCCTCTTCCGGTTCGGCGACGATCGAGTGGATCATCTCGTAGGCCTTCTTGATCGAATCGGCGTTGGCCGAGGCAATCTTGATGGTGCCGTCGTCGTTGATGTCGACCTTGGCGCCCGAGACCTCGACGATCTCGCGGATGACCTTGCCGCCCGAGCCGATCACTTCGCGGATCTTGTCGGTGGGAATGGTCATCGTCTCGATGCGCGGGGCGTGGGCCGAGAACTCGCGCCGGCCTTCCTTCAGCGCCTTGGCCATCTCGGCCAGGATGTGCATCCGGCCGTCCTTGGCCTGGGCCAGCGCCTGCTCCATGATTTCGGGCGTGATGCCTTGGACCTTGATGTCCATCTGCAGGCTGGTGATGCCGTTCTCGGTCCCGGCGACCTTGAAGTCCATGTCGCCGAGGTGGTCCTCGTCGCCCAGGATGTCGGTCAGCACGGCATACTTGCCGTCATCTTCCAGGATCAGGCCCATGGCGACGCCGGCGACCGGCGCCTTCAGCGGCACGCCCGCATCCATCATCGACAGCGACCCGCCGCAGACCGACGCCATCGAGGACGAACCGTTCGATTCGGTGATCTCGGACACGACGCGGATGGTGTAGGGGAAGTCCGTCGCCGCCGGCAACACCGCCTGCAGCGCGCGCCAGGCGAGCTTGCCGTGGCCGATCTCGCGGCGGCCGGGCGACCCCACGCGGCCCACTTCACCGACCGAATAGGGCGGGAAGTTGTAGTGCAGCAGGAAGTTCGACCGGAAATTGCCGTGCAGCGCGTCGATGATCTGTTCATCATCACCAGTGCCCAGGGTGGTCACGACCAGGGCCTGCGTCTCGCCACGCGTGAACAGCGCGGACCCATGCGTGCGCGGCAGGATGCCCACTTCGCTGTCGATGGCGCGCACGGTGCGGGTGTCGCGGCCGTCGATGCGGGCGCCGCCGTTGATGATGTCACCGCGCAGGATGCCCGATTCCAGCTTCTTCATCGCCGAGCCGAGGTTGATGTCGGCCAGCTCTTCCTCGGACAGGCCCGCCTTGACCTTGGCCTGAGCGGCCTCGATCGCGTCGCGGCGCTCGGCCTTGTCCTTGATCGCATAGGCGGCGCGCATGTCGGCCTCGCCCAGCGATTTCACCCGCGCATACAGCTCCGAATAGTCGGGCGAGCGGAAGTCGAAGGGCTCCTTGGCGGCCTCTTCGGCAAAGTCGATGATGAGGTCGATGACCGGCTGCATCTGTTCGTGGCCGAACTTGACCGCGCCCAGCATCTCGTCCTCGGTCAGCTCGTAGGCCTCGGATTCGACCATCATCACGGCGTCCTTGGTGCCGGCGACGACCAGGTCCAGACGCTGTTCGGGGTTGTTGCGCAGCTGGTCCATGTCCTGGACCTCGGGGTTCAGCACGTATTCGCCATGGGCGAAGCCGACGCGGGCGGCGCCGATCGGGCCCATGAACGGCACGCCCGAGATGGTCAGCGCGGCCGAAGCGGCGATCATCGCGACGATGTCGGGGTCGTTGACCAGGTCATGCGACAGCACGGTGCACATGACCAGGACTTCGTTCTTGAAGCCCGGGGCGAACAGCGGGCGGCAGGGCCGGTCGATCAGGCGCGCGGTCAGCGTTTCCTTTTCGGTCGGACGCGCCTCGCGCTTGAAGAAGCCGCCCGGGATCTTGCCGGCGGCGTAGTATTTTTCCTGGTAGTGCACCGTCAGCGGGAAAAAGTCCTGCCCGGGCTTGGGTTCCTTGGCGAAGGTGACGTTCGCCATGACGCTGGTTTCGCCCAGCGTGGCGATGACCGAGCCATCGGCCTGACGGGCGACCTTGCCCGTTTCCAGGGTGAGCGTTTCCTGGCCCCACTGGATGGATTTCTTCACTTCATCGAACATATGGTTTCCTCGAGGGCGCGCCGCCCCTGCGGTCGGCCCTGTGTCTATGGCGGCCCCATTGCCGCCGCCCCCTATCCTTTGCACGAGGCCGGGGGCCGGCCTCACGTCACAGATTGGCGGGCCATACAGGAAAAGTGGCCGCGTGGGAAGGGATGCGGTGTGCAGCGATTCTGCGCCGGGAAATCGCGATTCGGTGATATTCTGGCGTCGTCTCTGTCATTCCCGCTTTCACGAAAGGAAAAGCCGATGAAGGTCACCTGCATTTCCCTGTGCCTGTCCGCGCTGCTGTGGGGATCCGCCGCTGGCGCCTGGACATTAAACAAGTCCGCCAATAGCGTCACCGCAAACGAGATTGTCGGCGACCGCGCAATCAGCATTACCTGTTATCGGCATGCGCCCGACCGCATCACCATCTCGATCAGCGATCTCAGTCAGACCGGGCGGGGCTTCGAACGGGAAACCCCTTTGATGGCCTGGGTCCGCCTTCCGGACGGCCGAACGATGAAATGGTCCTTCTCCGGTGTGCCCGAGGGTCCGGCCTTTGCCGGTGTCATGCCCGTGTCGTCGCAAAATCTGGATTTCTTCGGCAATGCCGAAAGCCTGTCGGTTCAGGATCAGGCCAGCGGGCAGACGATTGTGCAAACCGGCATGAAGGGCACCGGCGCGGCCCGTATTGCGATGCGCGAACGCTGCGGGTTCTGACCCGTGCCAGAGTGAACCTGCCGAACAGATATCGTGGGCAGGTCGTGCAGGAATTGCCTGACCGGAATCGCCCCAATCAAGGCATCGCCTGTAAATCGCCTGCTGTTGCGCTGCGCAAAGCACCCAGAAGTTGCGCGCCAATGAAAACGCCCGCAGCCTTTCGGCTACGGGCGCCCGTGCGCGATGCATGGAAATCAGCGGCGCAGGCCCAGCTTGCCGATCAGCGCGGTGTAGCGCGATTCGTCCTTGGCCTTGAGATAGTCCAGCAGCTTGCGGCGCTGGGCGACCAGCTTCAGAAGGCCACGGCGCGAGTGGTTGTCCTTCTTGTGGGTCTTGAAATGCTCGGTCAGCGTCGCGATGCGCGAGCTGAGGATCGCGACCTGCACCTCGGGCGAGCCGGTGTCGCCGGGTTTGGTGGCGTGTTCGCCCATGACGCGGGCTTTTTCCTCGACAGTGATCGACATCGGGGGCTCCTGTAGGAAAAGGGTGATGGCGCAGGCCGGGATGTCGTCCAGCACAGGCCCTTGGAGGGTTCGCCGCGACCGGAATCGCGGATCGGGCGGCTATAGGCCACCCGTCGCGCAAAGGAAAGGTGATTCGCGGTCAGGCCGCGCGCAGGCCGATCAGCCCGGGCTCGAGCCCGCGCGGGTGCAGCACATGGGCCACGGCATTGTCGTTCAGCAGCACCAGCGCCGTGCCGTCCGGCTGCAGCGCGACGCTGATGCGGGCGTCGGCCAGCATATGCTCGGGCAGGACCAGGTCCAGCCGGTCCTCGGCGGCATCGAAATCGGCCAGAGTCGTCGGTGCCGCGCCGGTGCGGTCGGCGGGCAGTTCGAACAGGTCGGCCCCGGCACCGCCTTCCAGCCAGTCGTCGCCGGCGCCAGAGAGGGTGTCGTCGCCGTGGCCGCCATGCAGCCAGTCACGGACGCCGTCATCGTCGGTCGCGCTCAGCAAGTCGTCGCCATTGTCTCCGGAGAGGTCGTCGGCGCCGCGGCCGGCCACTAGCGTGTCGTTGCCCTCGCTGCCCGACAGCCAGTCGTCGCCAGTTCCGCCGCGCGCCAGGTCGTCGCCCTCGCCGCCCAGCAGGGTGTCGGTGCCGGTGCCACCGTCCAGCACGTCGTCGCCGCCATCGCCGGCCAGCAGGTCGTCGCCGGCCCCGCCGCGCAGCGTGTCGTCGCCGAACTCGCCCAGGCTGTAATCGCCATAGATCACGTCATGTCCGCCGCCGCCGTCGATCACGTCATCGCCGGCGCCCGCCCGGATGTCATCGTCGCCGGCCCTGCCGTCCAACTGTTCGTCGGCATCGGTTCCGGCCAGCCAGTCGGCGTCGTCGGACCCCAGGATCGGGTCTGCGGGCTGCGCGGCCGGATCGCCGCCTTCCTCGGAGCCGTCCCCCGGGCCGATGGAATCGTCGCCAGAGACCGGGTCGCCCGCCTCGTCCTCGTCCCCCGAGGGGTCGATGACGAGGCCGAGCATGAGCACGCCCGCCAATCCCAACAAAACCAGCATCGTCAAACTCCACGCGCGGGACGTCCCACGGTTCGGGTTTTACCCCATCGCGGGCCGTGGGGGGAGCGAAAGGTTACGAAAGGGTTAAGAAACGCGGCCCGGGCCTAGCCGCGGAACCGGCGCAGCCAGACGTAATAGGCGCCGCCGCCGCCGTGGCGGAAATGGGCCGGCACCACCTGCATGACCGCCCCGGCCATCGGCGCCATGTGCAGCCAGTGCGGCACCTCGTGGCGCAGCGCGCCCGAGCGGATCGGCAGCGGGCCGATATCGCCCCGTCCCTTGCCGGTGATGACCAGCACCAGCCGCCGGCCCGAGGCCTGCGCCGACAGGATGAAGCCGGTCAGCTCCGCCTTGGCCGCGGCGAGCGTCATGCCGTGCAGGTCGATCCGTGCCTCGGGGCGCAGCTTGCCGCGCGACAGGTCGCGATGGGTGCGCGCGTCCATCTGCACCGGCTGGCCGCGCAGCCGCTCGGCCGGAGAGGCGGGCGTGCCCCGGGACGCCGAAGCAGCGATCCGGCCGGCAGCGGTCGCACCAACCCGAAAGTCGGCCGGCAGGGCAACGGGAGCGGGGCGGTTCAGCGGAACCAGCGCGTGGTCATGGGGAACCGGCGGCAGCGGCAGGACGTCCGCGGCCGGGCTGACCGCCTTGCGGCGGTCGGCGGCCGACATCGGCGTGACGCTGCGGGCGACCTGCGACCACAGGGCGCGATCCTCGTCGTTCAGCCCCTGTCCGCTACCGCGACCGCGCCGCCGTGCCATCTCAGGCCGTGGCGACCAGCTGCCAGTTCGGATCGGACTGACCCATCCGGCGGGCAAAGGTCCAGACGTCACGCTGCTTGCGCGAGGTCTTGGGATCACCGTCGACGATGTTGCCGGCAGGGTCGCGATGCGCCGCGATCAGTTCGCCCACGAAGCGGACAGACACCTCGCCCATGCCCGTCTGCGGATCGAAGGCGGCCCCGTCCAGCGCGGTTTCGCGGGTGCCGATATACTGCACCTCGCTGGCGATGCCGCGCGCCTTGCGGTCGGCGATGACGCTGTCGAAGGCCGCGGCCACGGGCTCGGCCAGGAACGGCCGGACCTCGGACAGATCGCCCTTTTCGAACGCGGTGAGGATCATCTCGTAGGCCTGCCGCGCGCCGGTCAGGAAGGAACCGACGGAAAACGACGGCTCGACCCGTTGCATCGCGGCCAGCGCTGCGGCCGTGTGCGACCCCGGCTCGGCATGGTCCAGCACGTCGCTTTCGGCCGGCGCGGCGGCCGCGACCCGGCGCGGCGCGGGCTGGGCCGGCTGACGCGGGGGCTCGAACCCGTCGCGCGTGCCCAGCACATTGCGCAGCCGCATGATCAGGAACAGGGCGATGGCCGCAAGCACGACGATCTGGATCAACGAATTCGACATCTCTGGCAGCCTCGGGCTGGTGTTGCGGCAACGTCCGATTATGTAGGGACGGGACCGCCCCAAGTCCAGTTGCGGCCCGTAACCCGAGGTTTTCGCCGATGTGGCTGCTGATCCCGTTCCTCGTCCTGCCGGTCGTCGAGATAGCGCTGTTCATCCGGGTGGGCGGGCTGATCGGGCTGTGGCCGACGATCGGGCTGGTCATCCTGTCCGCCGTCGCCGGGTCGTGGCTGATGCGCCAGCAGGGGGCGGCGGCACTGGCCGACCTGCAGCGGTCGTTCCGCGAGCTGCGGGATCCGACGGCGCCGCTGGCGCACGGGGCGCTGATCCTGCTGGCCGGCGCGCTGATGGTGACGCCGGGGTTCGTCACCGATTCGATGGGGATCGCGCTGCTGATCCCCGCCACGCGGCGCTGGGTGATCCGGCAGCTGGGGCGGCGGATGCGGGTGACCTCGGCCGGGTTCGGCCATGGCGCAACCGGCCCCTCGGCCCCGCCGTTCCGGCCCGGCGCCCGCGCAACCACCATCGACGCGGACTATGTGGTGATCGCCGACGGCGACGCGGCCGGGAATGACACCCCGCGCCCGCGAGACGGCCGCCCGCCCTCGGGCTGGACGCAGCATTGAGCCAGCATGCCGCGGGTGATAACACCCCGTGCAAGACGTGACTTTCCTCCGCAAGGACCGACCCATGACCGATGAGACCACGAACGGTGCCCCGACCAATGGCACCCCGACGCCCGAGACCGCCGCGCAGGACGCGGCGCCGCAGGTGCGGCTGAACATCCTCGCCCAGTATGTCCGCGACCTGTCCTTTGAAAACATCGTGGCGCAGAAGGGCATCGGCGGCGAGGTGACCCCTGAAATCCAGGTGCAGGTGAGCCTCGACGGCCGCAAGCGCCAGGCCGAGCACCAGTATGAGGTGATCTGCAAGTACCGCGTCACCTCGACGAACACCGCCGACCAGGCCAAGCTGTTCCTGTGCGAACTGGACTATGCCGGCGTCTTCCACATCGAGGGCGTCCCCGAGGACCAGATGCACCCGTTCCTGATGATCGAGTGCCCGCGGATGCTGTTCCCCTTTGTCCGCCGGATCCTGTCGGACGTGACCCGGGACGGGGGCTTTCCGCCCTTCAACCTCGACCCTGTGGACTTCGTGGCGCTGTACCGGCAAGAGGCCCAGCGCCGCGCCGCCGCCCAGGCCCGGCCCGAAGGCACGCCGCTGTCCTGATCGGCGGGGCAGCCCACCGGAACGGGCCGTTCTGGCGGGCGGCCCTTTTCGTTGGCAAGAGGGCGACGAAAGGAGCGGACGCGGTGGCGCAGCGACCGAAGCGGGCATGGCAGCGGATGCTGTCGGGGCGCAGGCTGGACCTGCTGGACCCGACCCCGCTGGATATCGAGATTGAGGACATCGCCCACGGGCTGGCCTTCGTCGCCCGCTGGAACGGCCAGACCAGCGGCGACTGGGCCTATTCGGTGGCCGAACATTCGCTGCTGGTGGAACGGATCTTTGCCCGGCTCGACCCCGGCGCCGCGCCGGCCTGGCGGCTGGCGGCGCTGCTGCACGACGCGCCGGAATACGTGATCGGGGACATGATCTCGCCGGTCAAATCGGCGCTGGGGGTGGAATACGGGGAAATGGACAGCCGGATTGCCGCCGCCGTGCATCGCCGTTTCGGCCTGCCCGCGGTCATTCCGGCGCCGATCAAGAAACGGATCAAGATTGCCGACCGCTTTTCCGCCCGGCTCGAGGCAGTCGGAATTGCCGGTTTTACACCGGCAGAAGCGGTCCGGCTATTTCCGGTTCCCGCCGGGATCGGGATCGAGGGGCTGGAAATCCGCCTGCGCCCGCCATCGGACACCCGCGCCGCCTATCTGGCGCGTTTCGCGGAATTGCTGGCCGGCGCCGAATCCTGACGCCGGCCGTATCTCGTTACAGCGCCAGATCGTCCAGCGAGCGGCCAGATTCCAGCTGTTCCGTCACCCAGCGCGGGCGGCGCCCGCGGCCCGACCACGTCTGCGTCTGGTCATCGGGATGGGCATATTTCGCGTCGCCCGCGGGACGGGCGGCGGCACCGGCGCGGCGGCCCCGGCCCTTGCCGGTCAGGTCCGTCAAGGCAAAGCCGTGGTCACGCGCAGCCTGTTCCGCGGCGGCCAGAGCCTCGCGGCGCTTGCGGTCGGTAAACGACGAGATCGCCCGTTCGACCCGCGCCCGCAGGCCGCGCAGATCGTCCAGCGACATCCCGTCCAGATCGATGTTATCCAATTCGTTTCAAGCCCCGGATCAAAAACGCCTAGAGCCAGGCGAATTGCACGAAAACTTCCAATTCCGCAAGTCCTACTTTCAACGGGGCCCGCGCTTGGCAAGAATTCGCTGCAACGTCCGGCGGTGCATGTGCAAACGCCGCGCCGTTTCGCTCACATTCCGATCGCATTGTTCGAAAACGCGCTGGATATGTTCCCAGCGGACCCGGTCGGCCGACATCGGGTTTTCCGGCGGCGGCGGCAGGGTGGAATCCTGGGCGATCAGCGCGGTGGTGATCTCGTCGGCATCGGCGGGTTTCGACAGATAATCCGTGGCGCCCATCTTGACAGCGGCGACGGCGGTGGCGATCGCGCCATAGCCGGTCAGCACGACGATCCGCGCGTCCTCGCGCCGCGACCGCAGCGCGTCCACCACGTCCAGCCCGCTGCCGTCCTCAAGCCGCAGATCGACGACGGCATAGGCGGGGGCAGCCGCGTCCACCATCTCGCGCGCCATGCCGACGCTGGTGGCGATGCGGGGCGCAAAGCCGCGGCGCTCCATCGCCCGGCCCAGGCGGGTCACGAACGCCTCGTCGTCATCGACAAGCAGCAGGCTCGGATCGGGGCCGATGGCGGCGGAATTGTCGTCGGTCATGCCATTATCGCTCCGCAGGGTTCGCAATGACATATTGCGAAACACGCGGTCGGGTCAAACCACGATCAGGATTTCGCCGCGTCCACGAAACACGCGACGCGCTCGGCCATCTCTTCCGGAGACACGTCGCGGGTAAAGAATTCCACGGTGCCGCGGCCGGGCATGACCAGGTAGCTTTGTGTGGTGTGGTCGACCAGGTAGTTGACCTTGTCCTCGGCGTCGTTGACCTTGAAATAGCCGCGCCATGCCTTGCTGACGGCGGTGACCTCGTCGACGCTGCCGGTCAGGCCCAGCATGTCGGGGTGCATCCCGTCGGTGAATTCGGCCATCCGTTCGGGCGTGTCGCGGGCCGGATCGACCGACATGAAGACGGGGCGCACGTCCATCCCCCGCGCCTTCAGCAGATCGACGGCCGCGGCGTTGCGCGCGTTGTCCATCGGGCAGACATCCGGGCAGAAGGTATAGCCCATGTAGAAGATGCTCGGCCGGTCGAAGACCTGCGCGTCGGTCACCCGCTCGCCCGTCTCGGCGGTCAGCGTGAAGGGCGCGCCCAGCGCCTCGGTCCCGCCGGCGACCACCGACTTGCGGCACTGGGCAAATTCGTCGCCCGATCCCGGACGCAGCCACAGCCAGCCGGTCAGCAGCAGCAGGGCGGCGGCGAGCAGGCCCAGCAGCATCAGTCGGCGTTCGGTCATACCGGGGGTTCCTTTCGTTGCCGCGCGTCCCGTCGCTGGCTATCAAGAGATGAACGAACGAGGCAAGCTGACATGATACCGCGAAGGCTTTGGCGCCGCAACGGCGCGGGCGGCGCCGGGATCGCGGCAGGCGCCCCGCGCATGGCGGCGGCGATCTCGCGGCCCGAACCGATCCGCCACCGCACCCTGATGGCCATGCGCTGGGTCGCGCTGGCCGGGCAGGCCTCGGCCGCGATCGCGGCCTGGGTGCTGGGGGCGCGGTTTCCGCTGGCCGTGGTGCTGGCGGTGATAGCCGCGGCGGCGGTGGTGAACCTGTCCTCGGGGTGGCGGCGGCACCGGGCCTCGCCCGACGAGGCGCTGACGCAGCTGATGCTGGACACGGTGCAGACCGGAGTCCTCTTGTCGCTCAGCGGCGGGACCGGCAATCCCTTTGCCCTGTTCGTGCTGGCGCCGCTGGCGATCGGCGCCGGCGTGCTGCCGCGGCCGCGGCTGCTGGCGCTGGCGGGGGTGACGGGGGCGATGATCCTCGCGATGACCGTGCTGGCGACGCCGCTGGCGTTCTCGGCCGATCCGCTGGTGCGGCCGGTCACCGCGATCGGGGTCGGGCACGTGCTGGCGCTGGCCATCGGCGGGGCGTTCATCGCGTCGTCCTCGTATCGGGTCACGTCCGAACTCGCCGCGACCCGCGACGCGCTGGCCGCGACCCAGCTGGGGCTGGCACGCGAACAGCGCCTGCAGCATCTGGGCGGCGTGGTGGCCGCCGCTGCGCACGAGATGGGGACGCCCTTGGCCACCATCAAGCTGGTCGCCTCCGAGCTGGCGGATGAACTCGCCGACCAGCTGGCGGACCGGCCCGACCTGGCCGAGGACCTGTCCCTGCTGCGCCGTTCCGCCGACCGCTGCCGCGACATCCTGCGCAGCATGGGCGCGGCGGGGAAAGAGGACCTTCACCTGCACACCGCCCCGCTGGCCAGCGTGCTGGACGAAGCCGCCGCCCCGCATCGCGGGCGGGGCCCCGAGATCCGCATCGCCGACACCACCGACGGGATGATCGTGGCGCGCGACGCCGGGCTGATCCATGCGCTGCGCAACCTGATCCAGAACGCGGTCGATTTCGCCGCCACCCGGGTCGAGGTGCAGGCCCGACGCGACCGGGGCCTGGTCACGGTCAGCATTCACGATGACGGGCCGGGCTATCCCCCGCATCTTCTGGACCGGCTGGGAGAGCCGTTCCTGACCACCCGCCGCGGCGGCTCGGACTCGTCGTCGGAAGGCTACGAGGGCATGGGCCTGGGGCTGTTCATCGGCCGCACCTTGCTGGAACGCAGCGGGGCGCGGGTGGAGTTCGCCAATGACGGCGGCGCCGTGGCGCGGGTGACCTGGCCCGAGGCGGCGCTGGCCGCGACCGACCGGGCGGCGCTGGGTCGAAACCCCGTCATCGCGGATTGATCGGCGCAGCCTTCGCCTTTAACGATTTCTTAAGGCGGCCGGTGCTACCGGAGGGCGAAGGACGGGCTGGATGGAATCATGACGGACGGGATCACGGTGGCAATCGCCGTTGCGGCGGGAACGGTCTCGGTCCTGCTGGCGCTGCTCATCGCCCGCGCCATCCCGATGCTGTCGGGAACACCGGCGCGGTCGCCGACGGCGATGCCGGCGGTGGAACCGATCGTGATGCTGTTCCGCGACCGCCGGCTGGTCGACGCGACCGGCTCGGCCCGGACGCTGCTGGACGCGCTGCCGGGCGATGGCGACTGGTCCAAGCTGTGGGTGTGGCTCGCCCAGCGTTTCGACCATCCGCAGGTCGCGCTGGAAAAGGCCGCGGCCGACGGGCGGGCGACGCTGTCGGGGTCCTCGATGCGGGGCGCCTCGTCGCTGCGCCTGCAGGCCGAGGATATGGGCCAGGGGCTGCTGCGGCTGGAAATCGTCGATCCGCAGCTGGGCCATGCCGGCATAACGATCAACTCTCACTCGCTGGCGGCGATGGAAGACGAACTGTCGATCCTGCGGGAATCGGTAGATCACGCCCCGGTGCTGATCTGGCGCGAGAACCCCGAGGGCGTGGTCACCTGGGCCAACGCCGCCTATCTGCGCGAGGTCGAGGCGCAGATGGACGGCGAGGTGCGCTGGCCGCTGCCGCGCCTGATCGAGCTGCCGGCCGATGCCGGGCTGGTGCGGCGCGCCCAGATCGACCTGGACCAGAAGGTGCGCTGGTTCGACTGCCACCTGCAGCCCGGCGATAATCACCGCACCATCTTTGCGGTCCCGGCCGACGAGGCCGTGCGCGCCGAACGCAGCCTGCGCGAGTTCGTGCAGACGCTGACCAAGACCTTTGCCGACCTGCCGATCGGGCTGGCGATCTTTGACCGCGAACGGCGGCTGCAGCTGTTCAACCCGGCGCTGATCGACCTGACCGGGCTGGCCACCGGGTTCCTGACCGCCCGGCCGACGCTGTATGCGACGCTGGACGCGCTGCGCGAGCTGCGCATGGTGCCCGAGCCCAAGGACTTCAGCAGCTGGCGCAGTTCCATCGCCACGCTGGAAACCGAGGCCGCGTCCGGCCATCACGTCGAAACCTGGAGCCTGCCGGGCGGCCAGACCTATCGCGTCACCGGCCGCCCCCATCCCGACGGGGCGATCGCCTTCCTGTTCGAGGACATCACCTCGGAAATCGCCATGACCCGCCGCTTCAAGGCCGAGCTGTCCTTGGGGGCCGAGGTCATGGACGCGATGGAATCGGCGGTGGCGATCTTCGACGCCGACGGCCGTTTGCTCAGCACCAACCGGCTGTTCGAGGAATTGTGGGGCGCTCATGTCGCCACCACCCTGCGCGGTTTCAACGAGATCTGGCGCCGTGCTGCCGAAGACAGCCCGGGCTATCAGGCGCTGCGCGCCGCCCTGTCGGCGGATCGCGGCGAGGGACAGCAGAAGGGCGCGCTCGCGGGGCCGGACCATGCGCTGCTGAGCTGGCGGGTCTGTCCCCTGTCGGGCGGGCGCAGGATGGTGCTGTTTGTCCGCGCCGTTCCCAAGGCCACCCCCGCCTCGACGCGGGATGCGATGGGGCCCACCGAGGCGCGCCGGGCGACGGCGGCCGGCTGACCCCCGGGGTCAGCCGGGACGTTCGGTCGGACGGGCGCCAAAGATCGCGCTGCCGACCCGCACATGCGTCGCGCCTTCCGCGATGGCGGTCTCGAAATCGGCGCTCATCCCCATCGACAGGCCGGACAGGCCGTTGCGGGTGGCGGTCTCGCGCAGCAGCTGGAAATGCGGGCGGGGATCGGCGTCGTCCGGGGGGATGCACATGCAGCCTGCCAGGTTCAGGCCGAGCTGCCGGCATTCCTGGATCAGCGCATCGGCCTCGGCCGGCAGGACGCCTGCCTTCTGCGGCTCGGCCCCGGTGTTCACCTGCACGAAGACCTGCGGCGCGAGCCCGGTTTCCTGCGCGACCCGCGCCAGCCGCCGGGCCAGGGACGCGCGGTCCACGCCGTGGATCGCGTCGAACAGCTCGACCGCGGCGCGGGCCTTGTTGGACTGCAGCGGGCCGATCATGTGCAGGGCCACCTCGGGCCAGCGCGCCCGCCAGGCCGGCCATTTGCGCTGCGCCTCCTGGACGTAGTTCTCGCCAAAGACCCGCTGGCCCTGGTCCAGCGCCGCCTCGACCCGGTCGGCGGGCTGCAGCTTGCTGACCGCGATCAGCGTCACGCTGCCCGGGGGCCGGCCCGCGGCCGCTTCGGCGGCGCGGATGCGGGCGCGAATGTCGTCGAGTGCCATCGGACCTTCTCAGTTCGGGGCGACGACGACGCCCCACGGCTGCTGCCCGACCGGGATCGACTTGACTGCCTTGTTGCTGGCGACCTCGATCGCGGTCACGTCGTTGGAATTGCCGTTCGTCGTGTAAAGATAGTCCTGGTCCGGGGTAAAGGCCAACTGCCAGACCCGCTGACCGACGAGGATATAGTCCGTCACCTCGAGCGTCTCGCCGTCGATCACCGCGACCCGGTTGGCCGGGCCCAGCGCGACGAAGACCTTTTTCCCGTCTGCCGTCACCCGCAGGCCGACAGGCTGGATCGCCTCGGGCAGCACGCCGGGGATCTGGAAGCCGATGGTCTTGACCACCTGCTGTGTCGCCGGGTCGATGACGCTGACCGTCCCGCCGATCTCGGCGCTGACATACAGCCGCGTGCCGTCGTCCGAGAACTGCGCAAAGCGCGGCCGCTGGTCGACCAGCACGTTGGCGGTGATCTGATAGCTGTCGGCGTCGATGAAATGCGCCATGTTCGTGGTTTCCGAGGTGTTGATGACCACCTTGCCATCGGGGCTGACGCCCATCCCCTCGGGTTCCACGCCGACCGGGATCTCGGCCAGCATCTGGTGGGTCTTCGTGTCGACCACGGTGACCAGGTTGTCGTCCTCGTTGGCGATGTAGAGCTTGCCCCCGTCCGGGCTCAGCACGAACAGCTCGGGGTCGGGGCCGGACGGCAGGGTGTGGGTTTCCTGCATCGTCTCGGGGTCGAAGACCCGTACCAGGTCGTCGTCCGAGGCGCAGACATACAGTTCCTTGCCGTCGGGCGAGATGGTGATGCCGCGGGGCCGGGTCCCGGCGGGATAACTGCCCAGCACCTCCATCGTGGCGCCGTCGATCACGGTGATGTCGTTGCCCTTTTCGTTGGTCACGAAGACCTTGTTCGCCAGGGCGGGCGTGGCAGTCGTCAGCAGCAGCAGCGTCAGCAGGGATTTCATGCTCATCCTCAGAACTTGCATTGCGTCTCGGGGCGGTCGATGCCCAGCGTGTCCAGCGCCGTGACCTGGTGCAGATAGGCGTCCTGGGGGCTGACGCTGGCCATCAGCAGCCCGGTCGTCAACAGGATTGGCTGGCGCAGCTGGTGGTCCCAGTCGCGGACGGTCAGCTTCTGGCCCTTGAAGCCCGCCACCTCGAAATCGGGCGACAGCATGAATTCGCGCAGCTGCGCGGGATCGGCAGAGCGGGCGCGGGTCGCCGCCTCCCCCACGAGCCGCACCGCCAGCCAGGCCTGGTAATCCTCCTCGCGGATCGGGCGCGCGGCCAGCTTTTCGAAGCGGGTCTGGAACTGGGTGGCGCCCCAGGCCTCCATCGCCGGGTGAAAGCTGCGCGGCACCAGCCCGGCCGAGCCCGCGACCGGGCGCGGGTCCCAGGTCTGATAGGGCATGTAGCCGGCAAAGATCCCGGCATCGTCGGCGGTGATCAGGATGTCGTAATCGGGCGCGCGCTGGGTAAAGACCGGCAGCTGCGCCTGCACCTGCACGTGACCGGAATCGGTTCGGCGGGCGCCGCCGGTATCCTCGAAGACCCGCTCCTCGACGATCTTGCCGCCGAATTTCGTCGCCGCGCGGGTATAGGCGGCGGCGAGATCGGCATCCTCGGGGTAGCTGCCCTTGACCAGGAACCAGCGCGGCCATTTCTTCCACATCAGGAACTGCGCCAGCGCATCGGCCAGCATCGCGTGGCTGGGCGCGACATGGATGACGTTGGCGCGGCAATCGGCGCCGCGCAGGGCGTCGCTGCGGGCCCGCGCGTTCAGGATCAGCGCCCGGTCGCCGGCCCGGTCGGCCAGCGCGAGCGTGGTCGCGTCGTCGGCCAGCAGGACAATGAACTGGGTGCCCCCCGCGATCAGGCGGTCCAGCTCGGCGGCGGCGGTATCGGGGGTGGCGGTGACCTCGGCGGTCTCGAAATCCTGGCCCATGAAGCGGCCGGTGGTGTCGTTGTCCTCGGTCCCCAGCCGCGCGCCGGCAAAGCCCAGGTCTGGCGGCGGCAGTTCCAGCCGCGAGATCGGCGGCAGCCCGGCGCGATCGACGCGCAGCACCGCGATCTGGACGGTCTGCGCAGGCGCCGTGGTCTGCCCCTGCGCCGTGGCCGGCGCAGGTGCCTGGGCCGGCGCGCCCTGCGCCGCCGTCTCGGTCACGGGGGCCATGATCAGGGCCAGCGCCGAAAGAAACATTGCGGATTTCATGTGACGTCTCCCCCCTCGCGGCAGTCTTGCGGCAGGATGACCCGGGTGCAAGCCCGCAATCATTCCCGGCCCCGGTGCCGAACGTGCCTGCGACGTTCGGGTGATGGACGGCGCCCGCGCGTGCGCTAATCTGCCGGCCATGAGAGTCCTGCGCCCGCTTCTGATCCTGCTTGCCGCGCTTGTCACGGCGGCGGCCACGCCGCTTTACGGCCCGCCGCCGCAGCCGGGCAAGGCGGTCTGGTACGGGCTGCATTTCATCGACACCTCGACCGAAGGCGCGATCAACGGCGTCCGCCCCGACGAGGTCGCGCGGATCGAGATGGCCGAGGATTTTATCGCTGCGGACCTGGAAAGCCGCGGCTTCGAACTGGTCGCGCCGCCCGAGGACAAGGTCGCGGCGATCAAGAACCCGGTGAAGTCGAACCACCGCGACACCAGCATCGCGCGCGAGATGGGCGCGCGCTACGCGATCTCGGGCGAAGTGCAGAAGGTGTCGAACCTGATCATCGCCGTGAACCTGTATGTCCGCGACGCCGAGACCGGCGAGAACGTGCGCGCCGGCGCCGTGGACATTCGCGGCAACAATGACGACAGTTTCCGCCGCGGCTACAGCTACCTGCTGCGGAACATCATCTTCCGGGAGAAATGACGATGCGATCGGTAATCATGCTTGCGGCTCTGGCGACGCTGGCTACGGGCGGCACGGCGCTGGCCCACGGGCCGGTCCGGCTCAAGCTGGAACTGGACCAGACGCTGAACGCGACCCCCGACGAGGTCTGGGCGGTGATCGGCAAGTTCGACGACATGAGCTGGCATCCCGCCGTCGCCTCGACCGAGATGACCGCCGACAGCCCCGACGCGGTGACGCCGGACAAGTCCACCCGCGTGCTGCATCTCAAGGCCGATGCGGGCGATCCGACGATCACCGAGACGCTGACCAAGTGGCAGCCGGACAAGCGCTGCTACGGCTATCTCATCAAGGAGGTCGACGTGAAGGTCGTGCCGGTGACCAACTATGCCGCGACCTTGTGCGTCAATGACGAGGCCGGCAAGGCCAAGGTGGTCTGGAAGGGCGGGTTCTATCGCGGCTTCCCGAACAACGAGCCGCCGGCCGATCTGAATGACGACGCGGCGATCAAGGCGGTGACCGGCATCTATCAGGGCGGGCTGGACGCGCTGGCGGAAAAATTCGGCAACGCCGATTGATCCGACTGCTCGCGGCGCTGCTGGCCGTCGCCGGTCCGGCGGCGGCGGGCGACATCGCCTTTGTGACCTCGCAGCCGGCCGGGTCGGTCAGCATTGTCGACCTGGACACCGGCGCGGTCCGCACCACCACCCCGGTCGAGGGCGCGCCGGCGCCGGTCGCTTATGACGCGGCGGCGGGACTTGCCTACGTCATTTCGGCAGAAACCGGGCGGATGACGGTGCTGGACGCCGAGGGCCGGGTGACACGCATCGTGGAACTGGGCGAGGGCGCCTTTGGCATCGCCCTGCGGGGCGAGCGGCTCTTCGTGTCCGATTGGTATGGTTCGCGCCTGCGCTGCCTGACCTTGGCGGGCGACCATGTCTGGACCGCGCCCACCGGCAAGGCGCCGGCCGGGGTGGCCCTGTCGGGGGACGGTCGCATCGTGGCGGTGGCGGACCGGGACGACGACCGCCTGTCTGCCTATGATGCCGCGACGGGCCGGCTGGTGTGGCAGGCGGCGACCGGCAGCCATCCCTACGCGGTGGCCTATCACGACGGCCGGTTCTGGACGACCGACGTGCAGTCCGACAGCGTCACGGTGATCGAGGCCGCCTCGGGCCGGGTGACCGGGCGGGTCGAGACCGGCAGCCATCCCTATGGCGTGGCCTTCGCGGCCGGCAAGGGGTTCGTGACCGACCAGTATGCGGCGACGATCTCGGTCTTCGACCCGACGACGCTGCGCCCGCTGGGCCGGATCGAGGTCGGCGACTACCCCGAAGGGATCGCGGCGCTGTCGGATGGCCGGCGGCTGGCGGCGGTCAGTTGGGACAGCAACGAGCTGACCCTGATCGACGGCGAAACGCAGCAGGTGCTGGCGGTGATCGACGTGCCGGACGGGCCGCGGTCCTTCGGGGCGTTCGTCGGCCCCGATCCCGCGCCTCGCTAGTCCAGCGGCGTGGCGGGGGTCAGGCTGCCCTCGGTCGCCGCCCACGCGTCGGTGCCGCCAGGGAACCAGCCGACCCGGCGATAGCCCCACTCGACCGCCCGCTTGGCGGCGTTCCAGCTCATCCAGCAATCGGGCTTGCAGAAGAACACCAGCGGGAAATCCACCTTGCCGCCCGAGATCCGCTCGAGCGCCGCAGAGAAGCGGGCGCTGTCCTGCGCCGACAGCGCCTCGTAGCCGACGCCGGGCAGCCAGACGGCGCCGGGGATGGTGTCGTGCCGGGGCATGCGGAACAGCGTTCCGGCCGGCAGACCCTCGGGGCGCCTGACCTGCGGCAGCACGTCGATCAGCACCGCGCCCTCGGCCTGCGCCCGGGCAGCGGCGGCCGCGTCCATGACCGTCGCGCCGGAGAGCGTATCCGGGACCGGGGACAGATACGGTTCGCCGTGATAGCCCTGCGGCTCGGGCACCGCCGGATCGGCGCCGGCGGTCCCCGCCGACGCCAGCGCAAATGCCAGCGCGGCCGCGCGGATCACGGCTTCAGCGCCTTGCCGTAGTCGTCGACCAGCGGCACCCCGGCCTCGTGCAGGATCGCGTCGATCTCGGGCTGGTTGCGGCGGATGAGGCTGTTCAGCTGGCGCTTCCATTCCTGCTCGTTCAGCCGCACGCCCATGGTGATGCGGTAGAACAGCTTCGGCCCGCCCTTTTCCTTGACAAGCGGCACGAATTGCAGGTCAGGGTCCTGCTTGACCAGCGGCCCGGCCAGCGGGCCCCACAGGACCGCGGCGTCCAGCGTGCCGTCCTTGACCCCCTTCAGCATGTCGCCCACCGGGTTTTCCGTGCGCCGGTCGACGAACAGGTCCCAGCCGCGCATGTCCTTGGCCAGACCCGCGCGCGCCATGTGGGTGGCGGGCGGAGTGCCGGCCACCACGCCCAGGTTGCGGCCCTTCAGCAGCGGGTCGGTCAGGTGGTCGACGCCGGCCAGCGGCCCGTCCGTGCGGGTCACGATCCCGTAGGTCGAGGTGTAGTAGTGGTTGGTGTTCTGCACCAGCTCGTCGCCCTGGGCATAGCCCATGATGAGGTCGCAATTGCCGTCCCGCAGGGTCTTGCGGACAAAACCCATCCCCTGCGGGAACCAGAAATATTCCAGCGGCAGGTTCAGTTTCGCGGCCAGCAGCTCGGCCAGCCGGTTTTCGAAGCCGCTGCCATCCTCGGACGACATCGGCGAGGCCGCGGGATCGGCGCAGACCCGCAATGCGGTGGTCGAGCGCAGGTCGGCGACCTGCGCCTGCGCCCCCCCCGCCAGCACGGCAAGGGCGAGTGCCGCGGCGAGCGGACGCCGCATCAGCCGCTCATGCAGGATTCTTCCTGCGCGGCGAACTCGTCGGACTTCTTGGCCTTCAGCGCCGGCCGGCCGCGCGGGATCGCCCCGGTGCCATGCGCCAGCAGGTAGGTGTAGATGTCGTCGACATAGCACCAGACGTTGCGGTTGGTGCCGAAGGCCGGCATCACTTGGTTGGCCGACCCGGTGCCCGTGGACTGCAGGCCCGAGGCCACGATCTCCTGGAACGTGTAGTAGTCGATCTTGTGGGTGACCGAATCCTTCAGCGCGGGGGCATAGGTCGAGCCTTCGCCATCGGGGCCGTGGCAGACATGGCATTCGGCGTGATAGCGGCGATAGCCCGAGAAGCTGGCGTAATCGAGCTCTCCGTTCTCGACCTTGAAGGTCGGGATGCCCTCGGCGTTGTACCAGCGCCCGTTTTCCATGTGATCGGGGGTCAGGTCCATCGGGCCGCCGGGCAGGTTCAGCGTCGTCGGGCCGGCCGCCGCGGCGGGGGTAGCGCCGGCCGGGGCCGCCGCCGCAGCAGCAGGGGCGGCATCCGCCGGGGCCGCGGTGCCCGAGGCCGCCGCTGCGGCACCCGCACCCGCGGCGGCGGGGGCCGTCTCGGCCGGGGTAGCAACCGGGGCCGCGTCGCCCGGAACGGCGGCCGCCGCGCCCGCACCGGCCGCGACCGGCGGCTGGCCCGCGGGCACGGGCGGCGTCGCGGTCTGGGCATGTGCTGTCGCGGCCAGAAGGCTCAGGCTGATCGCCAGCAGGGCGGCGTGGTCCCGAACGGTCATGTGTAATCTCCCTCTCACGGTCACCTCCCTGACCGAACCGCCCCGAGGTTACCCTCGGGGCGGCCGTTGTGCAGTCACACTTTGGTGGCAGTCGCGCCGGGTCAGTTGGACGGCTTGGGCGCCTCGCCACCGGCCGGCGCCTCGTTCGGCGACACGGTGCCCACCTCTTTGGCGGTGCTGGCGCCCTGACCTTCGGCCGGGGCCGAGGGATCGGTCGGCGCCGCAGCGTCAGCCGCCGGAGCAGCCGCATCGGCAGCGGGTGCCGCAGCATCGGCCGCCGGAGCGGTCGCGTCAGCAGCCGAAGCCGCCGGGGTCGCCGCGTCCGCGGTAGGGGCCGCGGCGTCCGCCGCCGGGGCAGCCGCGTCGGCCGGCGCAGCCGCCGGGGTCGCCGCGGTGTCTGCCGCAGCGGTCGCGGTGCCTTCACCCGGCAGTTCGAACACGGTCAGCTGGCCGCCCAGTTCGGTATAATCCGACAGCGCGGCATAGCCGCCGACGGCGCCCAGGCCCTCGTTCGGGTTGGTCAGGCCCGCCGCCAGGCCGATCCCGGCCCAGCCGCCGACGCCCGACAGGATGCCGACATACTGCTTGCCGCCATGCTCATAGGTCATGACGTTGCCGATGATGCCCGAGGGCGTCTTGAACTTGTAAAGCTCCTTGCCCGTCTCGGCGTCGACCGCCTTGAGATACCCTTCCAGCGTGCCGTAGAACACCACGTCCCCGGCCGTCGCCAGGGCGCCCGACCAGACCGAGAACTGTTCCGGCACCGACCACTTGATCTCACCCTTGGTGTTGTCCCAGGCGATGAAGTTGCCCATGCCGCCATGGCTGTTCGGCGCCGGATACATCGACAGCGTGGCGCCGACATAGGGCTGGCCGGCGGTGTAGGCGACGCGGAACGGCTCGTAGTCCATGCAGACGTGGTTGGTCGGCACGTACATCAGGTTGGTCTTGGGGCTGAACGCCGCCGGCTGCTGGTCCTTGGTCCCGAGCGCCGCCGGGCAGATGCCGGTGGTGTTGGTGTCCTCGCCGTTCTGTTCGGTCGAATACTGTGACACGACCTGCGGACGGCCATACTGGTCGCTGGCCGGGTCCATGACGACTTCGGTCGCCCAGTTCACGGCCGGGTCGAACTTCTTGGCCACCAGCAGCTCGCCCGTCTCGCGGTCCAGCGTATAGCCGAAGCCGTTGCGGTCGAAGTGGGTCAGCAGCTTGCGCGGCGCGCCGTTGAAGTCCTGGTCGGTCAGGATCATCTCGTTGACGCCGTCGAAGTCCCATTCGTCATGGGGCGTCATCTGATAGACCCACTTGGCCATCCCGGTATCGGCGTCACGGGCAAAGATGGTCATCGACCACTTGTTGTCGCCCGGACGCTGCGCCGGGTTCCAGGTGGAGGGGTTGCCGGTGCCGTAATAGATCAGGTTCAGGTCCGGGTCATACGAGAACCAGCCCCAGATCGGGCCGCCGCCGATCTTCCACTGGTCGCCTTCCCAGGTCTTGAGCGAGCTGTCGGGACCGACCGGCTTGCCGAGCGACATGGTCTTTTCCGGGTCGATCAGCATCTCGGCGTCGGGACCGGTGGAATAGCCCTTCCACGCGACCGAGCCGTCCTTGATGTTCAGCGCCGTCATCCGGCCGCGGACGCCGTATTCGCCGCCGGACACGCCGACCATCAGCTTGTCCTTGACCGGCATGGTGGTCGCGGTCAGCGTTTCGCCGATCGCCGGGTCGCCGATCTTGGTCGACCATTTCGGCTCGCCGGTCTTGGCGTCCAGGGCCACGACGGTGGTGTCGGCCTGCGACAGGAACACCATCCCGTCGGCATAGCTGAGACCGCGGTTCACCGTGTCGCAGCACATCACCGCGATCACGTTCGGGTCCTGCTGCGGCTCGTAGCGCCACAGGATCTTGCCGTCGTTGTTCAGGTCCAGCGCAAAGACGTTGTTCGGGAACGGCGTGTGGACATACATGATGTCGCCGATCACCAGCGGCGAGCCTTCGTGGCCGCGCAGCACGCCGGTCGAGAAGGTCCACGCGACGCGCAGGTCGCCCACGTTGTCGCGGTTGATCTGGTCCAGCGTCGAATAGCGGGTGTTGGCGTAGTCGCCGGTCTGGATCGCCCACTGGGCCGGGTTCTTCGTCGCCTCGAGCACGCTGTCATTGGCCAGCAGCGCAGAGCTGGACAGCAGCAGGGCGACTGACGCGCCCTTGATCAGATGGGTCATTGATTTTCCTCCGCGTTGGTGCCGGCCGCGCCGCAAGGGGCGCCGGGGCTGCGGTCAGAGTTGGTAGAGGACCCCCGTCCGTCAATCGCGGCGTCGGGAACTTAAGCGGAAAGTCTTAGGCAGTTCCTGCAGCGTCCCGGGAACAAACGGCAAGCGCCGCGGCTGGCGGCCGCGGCGCTGGAAATCGTGAAATTTTTCCGGGGTGAGCGGCCGGCTCAGCGCAGCCGGTCGGCGTGCCACTGGACGTGGTCGCCCATGAAGCTTTGCACGAAGAAATAGCTGTGGTCATAGCCCGGCTGCATCCGGAACCAGCCGGGCTGGCGGCGCTTGGCCATCGCGTGGGCCAGCGTCTCGGGCTTGAGCAGGTCGAGAAACTGGTCATCGGCGCCCTGGTCGATCAGGACCTCTCCCGGATAGCCCTTGTCGAGCATCAGCAGGGTGGAATCGTGGGGCTTCCAGGTCTCGCGGTCCTCGCCCAGATAGGCGGTCAGCTGCTTGCGGCCCCAGTCCGAGTCGGTCGGGTTGGCGATCGGCGAGAAGGCCGAGACGCTGCGATAGCGGTCGGGACGGGTCATGGCGATGGTCAGCGCGCCGTGGCCGCCCATCGAATGGCCGGTGATCCCCTGCGCGTCGCGGTCCAGCGGGAAGGCGTCGAAGACCACGCCCGGCAGTTCCTCGACGACATAGTCCCACATCCGGAAATGCGGCTTCCACGGGTCCTGCGTCGCGTTGACGTAGAAACCGGCGCCCTGGCCGAGGTCATAGGCGTCGTCGTTGGCCACCCCCTCGCCGCGCGGCGAGGTGTCGGGAAAGATCAGCGCCAGCCCGGTTTCGGCCGCCCATTCCTGCGCGCCGGCCTTGGTCATGGCGTTCTCATGCGTGCAGGTCAGGCCGGACAGGAACCACAGCACCGGCACCGGCCCGTCCGCCGCATCGGGCGGCAGATAGACGGCAAAGGTCATGTCGGTCCCGGTCGCATCGCTCTTGTGGCGATAGACGCCCTGGGTGCCGCCGAAGCTGCGGTTTTCGGAAAGGGTTTCGAGTGTCATCCGGTCGCTCCGATCAGGTCCTTGTACATCACCAGCGCGTCGACATAGCCGAGGCGGGGGTGATGGAATGCGCCGGGCAGGCGGCCTGCAACCGCAAACCCGGCCTTCTGCCACGAATGGACGGCATCCGCGTTCGTGGCGACGACGAAATTGAACTGCATGGCGCGAAAGCCCTGCGCCCGCGCCCAGTCCTGCGCATGGGCGGCCAGCGCCGCCGCGATGCCCCGGCCCCGCGCCTCGGGGTGGGTCGCAAAGCCCGCATTCGCGACATGGGCGCCGCCGCCGCGCCGGTTGGCGCCGACATGGCTGGTGCCCAGCACCCGCCCGCCGCTGTCGGCGACGAAGGCGCTGTAGGGCGAGGCGAACCAGTCCGTCAGCGCATCGGCGCGCGAGATGTCCTGCGGCACGCAATAGGTTTCCCCGGCGCGATAGACGGGTTCGAGGATCGCCCAGATTGCGTCGTGGTCGTGGTCGGTGGCGGGGCGGATCGCCACCCCGCCGGCCGCCGTCATTCCAGGTCGTCCACGCTGCGGATCACCCGGCCCAGCAGGCCGTAATCCAGCGCCTCCTGCGTGTTCAGCCAGAAGTCGCGCTGGGTGTCCTTCTCGATCCGCTCGATGCTCTGCCCGGTGGCGTCGGCAAAGATCTGGTTCAGCCGCTCGCGCATCAGGCGGACCTGTTCTGCCTGGATCATCATGTCCGACGACGTCCCGCCGATCCCGCCCGAGGGCTGGTGGATCAGGAAACGCGTATTGGGCAGGCAGAAGCGGTTCTCGCGTTCCGCGCCGACGAAGATCAGCGCCCCGGCCGAGGCGACCCAGCCCGAGCCGATGGTGCGCACGGTGGGGCGGATGAACTTGATCACGTCATGGATCATGTCGCCCGATTCGACATGGCCGCCGGGGGACGAGATCAGCATGTTGATCGGCTTGTCGCTGTCCTCGGCCAAAGCCAGCAGGTGCGACACGGTGCGTTGCGCCAGCTTGTCGTTGATCGGCCCGGCGACGATCACGGTGCGCGACTTGAAATACAGCTTGGCGATCTTGTCGCCGGCCGGCATCCCCAGTTCGCCTTCGCCATCGTCCTTGTGGCGGCGATCCTCGCGCGGCTCGTCCTCTTCCTCGTCGTCGTCGTCGTTCAGCAGGTGGGGCGGAAACGGGCGCAGCATCGGTCGTCCTTTCAAATGGCACGGCGGGGGAAAGCGCCCCCCGCCGCATCGTTACCTAAGCATCCCTTGAGGATCAGTAAATGACGACCGAGCGGATGGATTCCCCGGCATGCATCAGGTCGAAGCCCTTGTTGATGTCCTCGAGCGGCATGGTGTGGGTGATCATCGGGTCGATCTCGATCTTGCCGTCCATGTACCAGTCCACGATCCTGGGCACGTCGGTCCGGCCGCGGGCGCCGCCAAAGGCGGTGCCTTTCCAGACCCGGCCGGTGACCAGCTGGAACGGGCGGGTGGCGATCTCGGCCCCGGCCGGCGCCACGCCGATGATGATCGACTGGCCCCAGCCGCGATGGGTGCATTCCAGCGCGTCGCGCATCACCTTGACGTTGCCGGTGGCGTCAAAGCTGTAATCCGCGCCGCCGATCGGGTCGAAGGGCGTCTTGGTCAGGTTGACGATTTCCTGCACGACCGACCCCTCGATTTCCTTGGGGTTGATGAAGTGGGTCATGCCGAAGCGTTCGGCCATCGGCTTCTTGTCGTTGTTCAGGTCAACGCCGATGATCATGTCGGCGCCGGCCATGCGCAGGCCCTGGATCACGTTCAGCCCGATTCCGCCCAGCCCAAAGACCACCGCCTTGGCGCCGATCTCGACCTTGGCGGTGTTGATGACCGCGCCGATGCCGGTGGTCACGCCGCAGCCGATATAGCAGATCTTGTCGAACGGCGCGTCCTCACGGACCTTCGCCACCGCGATTTCCGGCAGCACGGTGTAGTTCGAGAAGGTCGAGCAGCCCATGTAGTGGCGGATCGGCGTCCCATCCAGCATGGAAAAGCGGGTGGTGCCGTCCGGCATCAGACCCTGGCCCTGGGTGGCGCGGATCGCGTGGCACATGTTGGTCTTGCCCGACAGGCAGGACGCGCACTGGCGGCATTCCGGCGTGTACAGCGGGATGACGTGATCGCCCGGCTTGACCGAGGTGACGCCGGGGCCGACCTCGACCACCACGCCCGCGCCCTCGTGGCCGAGGATCGAGGGGAAGATGCCTTCCGGGTCGGCGCCCGACCGGGTGAATTCGTCGGTGTGGCAGATGCCGGTGGCCTTGATCTCGACCATGACCTCGCCGGCCTTGGGGCCTTCGAGGTTCACTTCCATGACTTCCAGCGGCTTGCCGGCTTCCAGCGCGACGGCGGCTCTCGTTCTCATCTTGCTCTCCTTGGTCAGCGGCCGTCAGGGCCGGTCATGGCGAAAGGGCCAGCGGAACCGGCCCTTGGGCTGGGCTGCGTGGTAGGTCCGTTCCAGCCGGTGTCACGCGTTCAGCGTGCCGAACTTGCCGGATTTCTTGGCCACATGGGTGGCGATCGCGTCCATCAGGGGCGGCGACAGCGCGTCATAGGGCTCCAGCCCGATTTCCTTCAGCCACGCGCGGATCGCGCCCATGCGGTCGGGGTTCACGCCCGATTCGATGATCGAGGGCACGAAGGCCGCGAATTCCGGCGCCGACCAGCCGTCACCGTCGCCCAGCTCGGTATGGACGAAATCCAGACCGTAGAAGGGATGTTCGGTGTTCTCGATCCGGCCATACATGTGCACGCCGCAATCCCGGCAGGCATGGCGCTGGATGGGCGCGTCCTTGTTGACGATCTGCAGCTTGTCGCCGTTTTCCAGCACCTCGACCGAATCGCGGCCCACGACGGCGACCTGGCTGAAGATGGCGCCGTCGGGCTTCCAGCACTTGGTGCAACCGCAGACGTGGTTATGCGCGGTCTGGGCGCTGACCCGCACCTTGACCGGGTTCGTGGCGCATTTGCAGGTCAGCACGCCGCCGGCAAAGCCCTGGTCGGTCGGTTTGATGCCGTCATCGACTGAGGGGTGAATTTTCACCCCGGCGGTGTCTGCCATGAATTCCGTCCTCCGCTGACCATACTTGCGGCGAGGTTGCGGCGAGGAACGCGGGCGATCAAGTCCGCCGAAGGTTGTATTGGCGCGGTCAGGCCGCGCCGCCCGGGGTGGACGAGACCCCGACCTGCGCCGCGCGCAGCAGCCGGTCGTGCAGCATGAAGCCGTTGGACATCACCTGGATGATGTCCCCGGCCGCGGTGCCGGGAACGGGCGCCTCGAACATCGCCTCGTGCTGCTGGGGATCGAAGCGGTCCCCCAAGGCGGGGCTGATGACGGTGATGCCGTGGCGGGCAAAGACGTTCTGCAACTCGCGCAGGGTCAGTTCGACCCCCTCGATCAGCTGCGGCGCGACGGCGCGTTCGGCGCCCGCGGCGTCGATGGCGCGGGACAGCGCGTCATAGACCGGCAGCAGGTCGCGGGCGAGCCTGGAGCCGCCGTAGTTTTCAGCCTCGCGGCGGTCCTTTTCCGCGCGCTTGCGGGCGTTTTCGGCATCGGCCAGGGCGCGCATGAAGCGGTCGCGGAAATCGTCGCGTTCGGCGGTCAGGGCGGCGATCTCGTCATCGCCGATCCCCAGCGGATCGTCGAGAATCTCGTCGTCCAGGGGGAGGTCCGACAGGGCGTTGGGGTTCAGCGTATCGGTCATGTCCTATCCTTTTCGGTCGGAGAGCACCCTACCGACCAGCTGGGCGGTGTAATCCACGATCGGGACGATTCGGCCGTAATTGAGCCGGGTCGGCCCGATCACGCCCACGGCGCCCACGATCTTTCGGTCAGCGTTCATATAGGACGAAACCACCAGAGAGGAACCCGAAAGTGAGAAAAGCTCGTTTTCCGAGCCGATGAAGATGCGGACCCCGTCGCCCTCTTCGGCCAGTTCCAGGAAGCGGGCGATGTCGCGCTTGCGTTCCAGGTCGTCGAACAGAATGCGGATGCGCTCCAGATCGGCCGCCTCGTGTTCCAGAAGGTTGGCACGGCCGCGCACGATCAGCCGCGGATCGGGGGCGCTGGAATCCCAGGACGCGAGCCCCGCCTCGGCCAGCTGCGCGGCGAGGCTGTCCAGTTCCCGCCGGTGCTGGGCGATATGGGCACCCATGTCACGACGCAGCTCGGCCAGGGTGTGCCCGGCGGCGCGGGCGGACAGGAAGTTCCCGGCCTCGCGCAGCGAGCTGGGCGTCTGGCCGGGCGGCGGGGTGAACAGGCGGTTTTCGACCCGTCCATCGGCGAAGACCAGGATCACCAACGCCCGGTCGGGGGCCAAGCTGACGAACTCGATATGCCGCAGCGGCGCTTCCTCTTGCCGTGGCATCAGCACGACCGACGCGCCGCGTGTCAGCGTCGACAACGCCGTCGAGACGCGGTCCAGCATTGCCCCCGTATCGGGGCCGGATTCGCCCACCATGTCGGCGATCATGGCGCGGTCCTCGGGGCGGATGGGCCCTGCCTCCATCAGCCCGTCGACGAACAGCCGCAGGCCCTGCTGGGTCGGGAACCGGCCGGCCGAGACATGCGGGCTTTCCAGGAGCCCCAGATATTCCAGGTCCTGCATCACGTTGCGGATCGTCGCCGCGGACACCGCCATGCCGCGGGTCAGCGTGCGCGAGCCCACCGGCTCGCCGGTTTCCAGATAGGTTTCGACGACGCGGCGGAAGACCTCGCGCGAGCGGTCGTTCAGTTCGGCAAGCAGATTCGGCTGGGGCATTCGGGTTGCGGTGTCGGGGGTGTGACCTGTATCTGACGGCATCAGGCGAAGGCCCGGGCCGGCCGGGCGGACGGAAAAGGACCACGCATGCGACCCTCTGGCCGAAAGTTAAGCGAACTGCGCCCGATTTCAATCGAAACCGGGGTGATGGGCCACGCCGAGGGGTCGTGCCTGATCCGGGTCGGCGGCACCCATGTGCTGTGCTCGGCCTCGATCGAGGACAAGCCGCCGCCCTTCCTGCGCGGCACCGGGCAGGGCTGGGTCACGGCGGAATACGGTATGCTGCCCCGCGCCACCCATTCGCGCAACCGGCGCGAGGCGGCATCGGGCAAGCAGTCGGGCAGAACGCAAGAGATTCAACGGCTTATCGGACGGTCGCTGCGCGCGGGCGTGGACCGGCTGGCGCTGGGGGAACGGCAGATCGTCATCGACTGCGACGTGATCCAGGCCGATGGCGGCACCCGCTGCGCGGCGATCACCGGCGGCTGGGTGGCGCTGCGACTGGCGGTCAACAAGCTGCTGGCGGCGCGGCAGCTGACCAGCGATCCGATCCTGGACCACGTCGCCGCGGTCAGCTGCGGCATCTATGCGGGCCAGCCGGTGCTGGACCTGGACTATGCCGAGGACAGCGAGGCCGGCACCGACGGCAACTTCGTGATGACCGGCGCCGGCCGCCTGATCGAGGTGCAGATGTCGGCCGAAGGCGCCGCCTTCACGCGCGCGCAGATGGGCGAATTGCTCGACCTGGCCGAGGCGGGCATCGCCGGGCTGGTCGAGGCGCAGCGGGCCGCGGTCGCATGAGGAAGTTCGAGGGCCGCAAGCTGCTGGTCGCCACCCACAACGCCGGCAAGCTCGAGGAGATGCGGCAGATGTTCGCGCCCTTGGGCGTCGAGGTGGTCGGCGCCGCCGATTTCGGCCTGCCCGAGCCGGAGGAGACGGAGACCAGCTTTGCCGGCAATGCGCGGATCAAGGCACGCTCGGCGATGGAGCTGTCCGGCCTGCCGGTGCTGGCCGACGACAGCGGGATCACCGTGGACGGGCTGGACGGCGCGCCGGGCGTCTACACCGCCGACTGGGCCGAGACGCCGGACGGCCGGGACTTCATGCAGGCGATGCGGCGGACCTGGGAGGAACTCGAGGCGCGCGGCGTCCCCGACCCGCGCACCGCGCAGTTCCGCGCCACGCTGCTGATGATGTGGCCGGACGGGCATGAGGAGCTGTTCGAGGGGATCGCCCCCGGCCGCCTGGTCTGGCCGCCGCGGGGCGTCGCGGGGCACGGCTATGACCCGATCTTTGTCCCGGACGGGCACGACCGGACCTATGCCGAGATGTCGGCCGAGGAAAAGAACGCGATCAGCCACCGCGCCGACGCCTTCCGCAAGCTGAGCGCGATCCTTGCGTAGGATCTCGACCGGCTCGCCCTTCGAGGCGACCATGGGCTACAGCCGGGCGGTGGTGCGCGGCGGCTGGTGTTTCGTCTCGGGCGTCACCGGCTATGACTATGCGAAGATGGCGATCCCGGATGATCCCGCCGCCCAGGCGCGCAACTGTTTCGCCACGATCCGCGCTGTGCTTGACGAGGCCGGGTTCGGCATGGGCGACATCGTGCGGGTCCAGTACACGGTGACGGATCGGGGCTTCGTCGACGCCATCGTTCCGGTGCTGGGCGAGGTGCTGGGCGCCGTCCGGCCGGCAGCGACGATGGTGATCGCCGGGTTGATCCGCCCCGAGATGAAGATCGAGATCGAAGTCACGGCGATGAAAGAGTGACGATGTCGTCGGTCGAGGACTGGCAGGCCGGCGGCTTTGCCCTGTACGTGCATTGGCCGTTCTGCACGTCGAAATGCCCCTATTGCGACTTCAACAGCCATGTCGCGGCGGCGATCGACCAGCACGCCTGGCTGGACGCCTATCGGACCGAGATCGCCCGCGCGGCGACCGAAACCGGCGGGCGCGTGCTGCGCAGCATCTTCTTTGGCGGCGGCACGCCGTCCCTGATGGCGCCCGAGGTCGTGGCGGGGGTGATCGCAGCCGCCGCCGACGGGTGGCGGTTTGCCAATGACATCGAGATCACGCTGGAAGCCAACCCGGGCAGCGTCGAGCGCGGGCGCTTTGCGGCCTATGCCGAGGCCGGGGTGAACCGGCTGTCGATGGGGGTGCAGGCGCTGAACGACGCCGATCTGCGGCGGCTGGGCCGGCTGCATTCGGTGGCCGAGGCGAAGGCCGCCTTTGACGTGGCGAGGTCCTGCTTTCCGCGGGTCAGCTTTGACCTGATCTATGCGCGGCAGCACCAGACCCGCGCCGCCTGGGCCGCCGAGTTGCGCGAGGCGCTCTCGATGGCGGTCGATCACCTGTCGCTGTACCAGCTGACGATCGAGGACGGGACCGCTTTCGGCGCCCGGGCCGCTGCGGGCAAGCTGGGCGGCCTGCCGCAGGACGATGTGGCGGCCGACATATATCTGGAAACGCAGGATATTTGCACGGCGGCCGGAATGTCGGCCTATGAGGTGTCGAACCACGCCGCGCCCGGTTCGGAAAGCCGGCATAACCTCGTCTACTGGCGGCAGGGCGACTGGGTCGGGATCGGTCCGGGCGCGCATGGCCGGCTGACGCTGGGCGGCCGGCGTTTCGCGACGGAGACTCACCGCGCGCCGGATCGCTGGCTGGCCGCGGTGGCCGAGGCGGCGGCGGAGCTGCCTCGGGTCGAGTTTCCCGCCGACGAGCAGGCGACCGAGTACCTGCTGATGGCGCTGCGGCTGAGCGAGGGGATGGACCTGGGCCGCTACGCCCGGCTCGCGGGGCGGGGGCTTGACGGGGCGGTCATCGACGACCTGTCGCGGATGGGGCTCGTGCAGACCGACGGGGTGCGGCTGGCGGCCACCTCGGCGGGGCGGCCGGTGCTGAACAGCATCCTGCGGGCGCTGGCCTGACCTACAGCCCGCCGCTGAGCAGCTGGCACAGGCGGTCGAGCTGGTCGAGATCGCGATAGGTCACCGTCAACCGCCCGCCGTCATGACCGGCGTGTTCGATCTGGACCCGCATCTTCAGCTGGGCGCCCAGATCGGCCTCGAGCGCACGGGTGTCGGCGTCCTTTTCCGGCTTGCTGCGTGACGCCGGGGTCGGGCGCGGCGCGCTGGCCTGTTTTGCGAGCGCCTCGGTCTCGCGCACCGACAGCCCGCGTTCGATCACCCGGCGCGCCAGACCGACCGGGTCGGGCGTGGTAATCAGCGCCCGGGCGTGGCCGGCCGACAACTTGCCGTCGCGGACGAAGCCCTGCACTTGGTCCGGCAGGTTGAGCAGCCGCAGCAGATTCGAGATATGGCTGCGGCTCTTGTCCAGCGCCTCGGCCAGCTGTTCCTGGGTGTGGCCGAACCGGTCCATGAGCTGGCGGAACGAGGCGGCCTCTTCGATCGGGTTCAGGTCGGCGCGCTGGATGTTCTCGATCAGCGCGATTTCCAGGACCTCGGTGTCGGTCATGTCGCGGATGATGACCGGCAGGTCATGCAACTGCGCGATCTGGGCCGCCCGCCAGCGCCGTTCGCCGGCGACGATCTGGTAGATGCCGGGCTCGCGGGGGTGCGGGCGCACGATCAGCGGCTGCAGCACGCCGCGGCTTTTCAACGAGGCAGCAAGTTCGGCCAGCGCCTCGGGGTCGAACGCCCGGCGCGGCTGGTCGGGGTTCGCGGTGATCTGTTCGACCGGCACGGTTTGCGTCGATTGCGGTGCCGCTGCTGAGGTGACGTCGACATCGGCCATCAGCGCGGAAAGACCCCGCCCCAGACCCATTTTCCGCGGTTTTTCAGCCATTTGCCGACTTCCTCTGGCGCGTCCCGGGGGCGTTGACGATTTCCTGGGCAAGCGCGCGATACGCCGCGCTGCCCTTTGACGCGGGATCATAGTGGATCACCGGCAGGGCGTGTGAGGGAGATTCCGACACGCGGATGTTGCGCGGAACGACCGTCTCGAACACCAGCGGGCCGAGCGTGTTGCGGACGTCCGCTTCGACCTGTTGCGAGAGGTTGAGCCGAGAGTCCGACATGGTGAGCAGGACGCCCTCGATCCGCAGATCGGGGTTGGCTGTGGCCCGGACCTCGCGGACCGTGAGCATGAGCTGCGAGAGGCCTTCGAGGGCATAGAACTCGGCCTGGAGCGGGACGATCAGGCTGTCGGCGGCCACCATCGCGTTCAGCGTCAGCAGGCCCAGCGCGGGGGGGCAGTCGATGAGGACGATGCCGGGGGGGCCCTTGAGCGCCGCGGCGAGCAGGTGGGTACGTCGCGCGCGGCTGGCGATGTCGAGTTCGGCCGAGGCGAGATCGGCCGTCGCCGGGACGATGGAGAGATGCGCGTGGTCGGTGGGCCGCCGCGCGGCGGCGAAGGCGGCGTCTCCGATCAGCAGGTCATAGCTGTTGGGGGTCCGCTGCTCGGCCGCGATGCCCAAGCCCGTCGAGGCGTTTCCCTGCGGATCGAGATCGATCACGGTCACGTCCTGGCCGAGCTCTGCCAGCGCCGCGCCAAGGTTGATCGCGGTGGTCGTCTTGCCGACTCCACCCTTCTGGTTGGCGATGGCAATGATCCGGGGCGTGGTCACGTGGTCTTCCTGTCGCATTGGAGTATGGCTGCTGCCGGGTCGGTGATGCTGCGATGGATCCGGATGTCGAACTGCGCCTCGGCTTCCGACTGATCCAGTTCGGCCTGCCAGTTCTGGCCTTTCATCAGCCAAGCCGTCCCGTCTGCCGCCAGATGGCGGTCCAGATATGGCATAAGTCGGGGAAGCGGGGCAAGCGCGCGGGCGCTGAGGTGACGGGCGGACGCCGGTGCCAGGTCCTCGATCCGGCCGGCTGTCGCGCGGCAGCGGGTCAGGCCGAGGTCGCGAATAGCGGTCTGCAGGAACGCGACCTTCCGGCGGTCGGAGTCGACCAGGAGCAGTTCGGAGTCGGGATGGTGGATGGCGACGACCAGCCCTGGGAGACCGCCGCCGCTGCCGATATCCAGCCAGAGTCCGTCCCAGGGGTCGACGACGAGGGACGCCAGCTGCGCGCTGTCCTGAAGGTGCCGCCGCTCGAGGTCGGGGACGGTGCCCGGGGCGATCAGGTTGATCGACGGATTCCATTTCCTGAGCAGGGCGGCATAGGTCGCGAGCCGCGCTTCACGTGAAGCATTCATGCGGCACTGCGCCCGCTGCGGAGCCATGCGATCAGCAGGGTCAGGGCGGCGGGTGTCATCCCCTCGATCCGGCCCGCCGCGGCGATGTTGGCCGGCCGGGCCATAGTCAGCTTGCCGCGGAGTTCGTGGGAAATCCCGGTGATCTGCTGGAAATCTAGGTCGGCCGGCAGGGCCAGCGCCTCTTGCCGCTGGATATCCGCAGCATCACGCTGCTGCCGGTCCGTGAACTGCGCATAGAGCGCATCGTTGCGGACCAGTTCCAGAGCTTCGCTGTCCGCGGTAAGGGCCGCCGGGAGAAGTGCGGCGAGCGTCCCGAGATCCAGGTCCTTCTGGCCGAGCAGCGCGTAGGCCGTGCGCCGCTGTCCGTCCTGCCGCACAGGCAGGCCTTTCTGGGCGAGTTCGGTCGGGGTGAACGACGTCGCCTCGGCCAAGTTCTGCACCGTCACAAACCGGCGATGCTTTTCGGCGTAGGCCGCCTTGCGTGCAGTCCCCACGAGGCCCAAGTCGATTCCCATCGGGGTCAGCCGCCGATCCGCGTTGTCGATTCGCAGCGACAACCGGAACTCGGCGCGAGAGGTGAACATGCGATAGGGCTCGCTGGCCCCGCGTGTGACCAGGTCGTCGATCATCACGCCGATATAGCTGTTCGTGCGGCTGAAGGTGGTGGGGTCGCGCCCGAGGACGGATGATGCCGCATTGAGCCCCGCCACAAGCCCCTGGGCGGCGGCTTCCTCATACCCGGTTGTGCCGTTGATCTGGCCGGCCAGGTACAGTCCCGTGACGTCCCGGGTTTCCAGCGTGGGTCGCAACGCACGGGGGTCGATATAGTCGTATTCCACGGCATAGCCGGGCTGGACAATCTCTGCCTGTTCCAGCCCACGCATGGTGCGGACATAGGCCAGCTGGACGTCACGGGGCAGCGACGTCGAGATGCCGTTGGGATAGACCAGATCGGTGTCGTGCCCCTCGGGTTCCAGAAAGACCTGGTGCGAGTCCTTGTCGGCAAAACGCACGACTTTGTCCTCGATGGAAGGGCAGTATCGGGGACCCACGCCCTCGATGCGGCCGCCATACATCGCCGACCGGGACAGGTTCTCTGCGATGATCCGATGCGTTTGCGCGTTCGTATGGGTCAGGGCGCAGGACACCTGCGGCGCGACGGGCGCCTGACTGAGGAACGATAGCATCGAGGGCACCTCGTCGCCCGGCTGCTGGTCCAGCTCGTCCCACGCGATCGAGTTCCGCGCCAAGCGCGGCGGGGTCCCGGTCTTGAGCCGACCAAGAGGCAGGCCCAGCCCCAGCAGCGCGGCGGCGAGGCCCGTCGCCCGCCCGGCCCCCCATCGCCCGGCGGGGCGTGTTTCGTCCCCGATGTGAATGAGGCCGTTCAGGAACGTTCCCGTCGTCACGATGACCGTCGGCGCCTGCAGCTGGGTCCCGTCCGCAAGCGTAACCCCGGCGACGCGCGTGCCCTCGACCTCCAGCGTCGCGACCTCGCCGATGACAAGGTCGACGCCGCGGGTCTGGGCCAGTTCGCGCTGTGCGGCCTGACGATACAGCCCCCGGTCGGCCTGCGCCCGCGGCCCCTGCACAGCGGGACCCTTCCGGCGGTTCAAAAGACGGAACTGAATCCCGGCGGCGTCGGCGAGCCGGCCCATCACGCCGTCCAGGGCGTCGATCTCCCTGACGAGATGGCCCTTGCCCAGTCCGCCGATCGCCGGGTTGCAGGACATCGTGCCCGCATCGTCGGCCCGCAAGGTGACCAGCGCGACCATGACACCCACCCGCGCAGCCGCCGCGGCCGCTTCGACCCCCGCATGGCCCGCGCCGATGACGACGACATCATAGTGTTTCACGTGAAGCACCTATTTCCCGATGCAGAAAGTCGAAAAGATCTCGTCAAGATAGTCGTCCGGCGCGACGCGGCCAATGACTTCGTGCAGGCTTAGTGCGGCCAGCCGCACCGCCTCGGCCAGCAGCTCGGGCGGCGCGTGATGCGTCACCGCGAGCGCATCGGCCGCGTCCTGCAGCGCCTCGACCTGCCGCGCGCGCGACACGAGGCCGGCCCCAGCGACGCGCGCGGCCAGCATCTCGCGCACCTTCTCCAGAAGCTCGTCCACGCCTTCCCCGGTGACCGCCGAGATGTCGCCAGCCCCCAGGTCCGACTTCGACCGCACCACCAGGTCGCCCTCCACATGGACCTCCTGGTCAACGGTCGCATCCGTCACCAGATGGATCCGCAGGTCCGCCGCCGCCGCCCGATCCCGGGCCCGCGCGACTCCCATCCGTTCCACCTTGTTCTCCGCCTCGCGAAGCCCCGCGGTGTCCAAGAACGTCACCGCCAGCCCGCCCAGATCGGCCCGCAGTTCCAGCACGTCCCGGGTCGTTCCAGCTTCGTCGCTGACCAGAGCGACGTCCCGACCCGCGATCCGGTTCAGCAGCGAGGATTTCCCGGCATTGGGCGGTCCGACGATCGCGACCTCGAACCCCGCGCGGATCCGCTCGGCCGCCGCGAAGCCGCCCACTGACCGCTGAATGTCGTCCCGGACTTCGGCCAGAAGCGCCATGACCTCGGCCGGCACCTCGGCCGGCGCATCCTCCTCGTCGGCGAAATCCAGCGAGGCCTCGACCAGCGCCCCGGCCCGGATCAGCTTCTCGCGCAGTCCATCCGCCCAGCGGGTCAGATCGCCCGATACGATCCGCATCGCCTGCTGCCGCTGCGCCTCGGTCTCCGCGACCAGCAGATCCGACAGCGCCTCGGCTTCACTCAGCGGCACCACGCCGTTCAGGAAACCCCGCCGCGTGAACTCTCCCGGCTCGGCCAGCCGGGCGCCCCGCGCGCGCAGCGCCGACATCAGCCGCCGCACCACGACCGGCGCGCCGTGCAGATGAAACTCGACCACCTCTTCGCCGGTAAAGCTCGCGCCCGGGTCAAAGCGGATCACCAGAGCCCGGTCGATCACGTCGCCGTCCCGCACCGACCGCAGCACCGCCTGGCGCGCCTCGGGCAACGCACCCGCGACTCCCTCGCCGATCGCACGCGCCCCCGGTCCGCTCAGGCGGACGATCGAGACCCCGCCCCGCCCGGGAGGCGTCGTTTCGGCATAGATCGTGTCCATCCCATGCTCAGGCGTTCATGGACTCGAAGAATTCGGCGTTGGTCTTGGTCTGCTTCAGCTTGGAAATCAGGAACTCGATCGCATCGGTCGTCCCCATCGGGTTCAGGATGCGCCGCAGCAGATAGGTTTTCTGCAGGTCCTTCTGATCGACCAGCAGCTCTTCTTTCCGCGTCCCGGACTTGAGAATATCCATCGCCGGGAACACACGCTTGTCGGCCACCTTGCGGTCCAGCACGATCTCGCTGTTGCCGGTGCCCTTGAATTCCTCGAAGATCACCTCGTCCATCCGGCTGCCCGTGTCGATCAGGGCCGTCGCGATGATCGTCAGCGACCCGCCTTCCTCGATGTTCCGCGCCGCGCCGAAGAAGCGCTTCGGCCGCTGCAGGGCGTTGGCGTCCACACCCCCGGTCAGCACCTTGCCCGACGACGGCACCACGGTGTTGAACGCCCGGCCCAGGCGGGTGATCGAATCGAGCAGGATCACCACGTCGCGCTTGTGCTCGACCAGCCGCTTGGCCTTCTCGATGACCATCTCGCTGACCGCCACGTGCCGCGTCGCCGGCTCGTCGAAGGTCGACGAGATCACCTCGCCCTTCACCGAACGCTGCATGTCGGTCACTTCCTCGGGCCGCTCGTCGATCAGCAGCACGATCAGATAGCACTCCGGGTGGTTCTTCTCGATCGAATGGGCGATGTTCTGCAGCAGCACGGTCTTGCCGGTGCGCGGCGGCGCCACGATCAGCGACCGCTGACCCTTGCCGATCGGCGACACCAGGTCGATGATCCGGGCCGAGCGGTCCTTGGTCGTCGGATCGTCCAGCTCCATCTTCAGCCGCTCGTTCGGATAAAGCGGTGTCAGGTTGTCAAAGGCGACCTTGTGGCGCGCCTTCTCGGGCTCTTCGAAGTTGATCTTCTCGACCCGGGTCAGGGCGAAATAACGTTCATTCTCGCCGGGCGCGCGGATCACGCCTTCGACCGTGTCGCCGGTCCGCAGGCTGTGCTGGCGGATCATGTCGGGGCTGACATAGATATCGTCAGGGCCAGGCAGATAGTTCGCCTCGGGCGAGCGCAGGAAGCCAAATCCGTCCTGCACGACCTCCAGCACGCCGTCGCCGCCGATATCGACGCCTTCCTCGGCATGCTCCTTCAGCAGCGAGAACATCATCTCGCCCTTGCGCATGGTCGAGGCGTTCTCGATTTCCCACTCTTCGGCCATCGCCAGAAGATCTGCGGGGCTCTTGGCCTTGAGATCGGCCAGGTTGAGACGTTCTTCGCTCATCGGGTCACCATGCGCCGGACGAGCGTCCAGAGAACGCTGCGGCGAAATATTTATCTGGAAGGGCACGAGCCGGACGGCCCGCAGCGGCCGGATAGGCGATTCCCGCCCGAAAGTCAAACCTGTCAGAACTTCACGATCACCGACACGACGATCAGGACCATCAGGATCGTCGGCACCTCGTTCATGATCCGGTACTGCCGCCCGCTCAGCCCGGCGCCGCGCTGCAGCTTTCGGCGCTGGATCATCAGCCAGTGATGAAACAGCGTCATCCCGATCACGCCTGCCGCCTTGGTCCAGGGCCACGCCAGCGACCAGTCGACGATGCCCGGGGTGAAGACCAGCGCCAGCCCCGCGATCCAGGTTGCGATCGAGGCCGGCCCCATGATCACCCGCAGCAGCTTCAGCTCCATGATCTCGAAGCTTGCCGCAGGCTCGCCCGGGCCGGTCGCGCGTTCCGCATGATAGACGAACAGACGCGGCAGATAGAACAGCCCGGCCATCCACGACATCACTGCCATGATGTGAAACGACTTGATCCAGGGATACAGTGTCGCCAGCCAGTCCGTGATCATCGTCGCCTCCGTCGCGCCTTCTTATCTTAAAGAAGAGAAGAGAAAAGGATGATGTCGAAGTAGGGGTGGCGGATAACTGGATTTGTCGCGCTCGCGACGGTCATCCCGGACTCCGCCGGGCGGGGCCATAGTGGGGATAAGATGTGGAACGTGAAGAAATCATGATTTCTTTCAAATGCTTGCGACGCAGGACGCACGCGCGGACAACGCCCTGATCCCCAGCCTGTGGACGAACAATCCGGCGCTGTCCACCTGTGGACGACCCGCGGCGACCGTCCCCCGAGCCGCAGTCGTTTTCGCGCATCCCGGCCGTCGCCCAGCCAAGGCCTAAACCCCCAACATCCCCCGCCTCACCCTCTCCCCAGGGTTTTCCACAGCCGCCAAGCTTTCCTCCGCCGGCCGGGCGGGCTAGACAGAAGACGCCCAACGACACGAAGAACCATGCCCGCAGAACAGGTGCCGCTTCAGACCGCTCCGACCTCGGCCGGGACCGCGCCGGGTTCCGTGCCCGCGCTGCCGCTGGCCGGGGTCATGGGCTGGCCGGTGGCTCATTCCCGCTCGCCGCAGCTGCACCGGCACTGGCTCGACCGCTATGGCATCCGCGGCCACTACGTGCCGCTGACCGTGGCGCCCGAACATCTCGCGCAGGTGCTGCATGCGCTGCCGCGCGCCGGGTTCGTCGGCCTGAACGTGACCATCCCGCACAAGCAGGCGGTGCTGGCGCTGGCCGACGTGGTGACCGACCGCGCGGCCCTGATCGGCGCAGCGAACACTCTGATCTTCCGCCCCGATGGCCGGATTCACGCGGACAATACGGATGGTTACGGCTTCACCGCCAACCTGTTCCAGCAACAGCCCGAATGGAATCCGGCCGCCGGTCCCGCCGCCGTCATCGGCGCCGGGGGCGCCGCCCGGGCGGTGGTCGCGGCGCTGCTGGAATGTCACGTCCCCGAATTGCGCATCGCCAACCGCACCCGCATCCGCGCCGACCAGATCAAGGCCGAATTCGGCGCCCGCGTGGTCGTCTATGACTGGGCCCAGATCGGCAACATGCTGGAAGGCGCCACCACCGTCGTCAACTCGACCTCGATGGGGATGGAGGGCGCGCAGCCCCTGCGCGTGCCGCTGGACGCGCTGTCCCCCGACGCGCTGGTGACGGATCTGGTCTATACCCCGCTCGACACGCTGTTCCTGCGCGAGGCGCGGTCGCGGGGCTGCCGCACCGTCGACGGCTTGGGCATGCTGCTGCACCAGGCCGCCCCCGGATTTGAGCGCTGGTTCGGCGTCCGCCCCCAGGTCGATGACGCCCTGCGCGTGGCGGTCCTCGGATGAGCTATCTTCTGGGACTGACCGGCGGGATCGGCATGGGCAAGACCACCACAGCAGCCAAGTTCGCGGCCCACGGCGTACCGGTCTGGGACGCCGATGCTGCGGTGCATCGCCTGTATGCCCCGGGCGGCGCGGCCGTTCCCGGGGTCGGCGCGCTGTTCCCCTCGGCCGTTACCGCCGCCGGCATCGATCGCAAGCTGCTCAGCCAGCTGCTGGCCGCCGCCCCCCGGCGCCTCGCGGAACTCGAGGCCGTCGTCCACCCGCTCGTCGCCGACGACCGCGCGGCCTTCGTCGCGGCCCATGCCGATGCGCCGGTGGTCTTGCTGGACATTCCGCTGCTGTTCGAAACCGGCGCCGAGGCGCAGATGGACGGCGTCGCCGTGGTCTCTGCGCCGGCCGAGGTGCAGCGGGAGCGGGTCCTGTCCCGCCCCGGCATGACGCCCGAGACGCTGGACCTGATCCTGTCCCGGCAGATGCCCGACGCCGACAAGCGCGCCCGCGCGACCTGGATCATCCCGACCGACTCGCTGCAAGCGGCGCAGGCGGCGGTGGCGGGCATCCTCGCCGACATCGCGCAGGAACCTCAGGACCGGCCCCATGCGTGAGATCGTGCTGGACACCGAAACCACCGGCTTCGATCCTGACACCGGCGACCGCATCGTCGAGATCGGCGCCATCGAGCTGATGAACTATCTGCCCACCGGCCGGCATTTCCACGTCTACATCAACCCCGAACGCGACATGCCGGCCGAGGCGCTGGCCGTCCACGGCCTGACCAGCGAGTTCCTGGCCGACAAGCCGAAATTCGCCGAAATCTCGCGGGATTTCATCGACTTCGTGGGTCAGGCGCGGCTGGTCATCCACAACGCCCCCTTCGACATGAAATTCCTCAACTGGGAACTGCGCCGCGCCGGTCACGCCGCCCTGCCGATGGCGCGTGCGCTGGATACCGTGGCGCTGGCGCGCGAGAAATTTCCCGGCGCGCCGGTGTCGCTGGACGCGCTGTGCCGGCGCTGGGGGATCGACAACTCGGGCCGGACGCTGCACGGCGCGCTGCTGGACAGCGAGCTTCTGGCCGAGGTCTATCTGGAGCTGATCGGCGGCCGTCAGCCCGACCTGGTGCTCGTCGCCGCCAACGCCCCGGCGACCGGCGCGGCCGGCCTGTCCGACACCCCGCAGCGCCCCCGCGCGCCGCGCCCCGTGCCGCTGCCGCCCCGAATCAGCGCCGCCGAGATCGAGGCCCACGCCGCCTTCGTCGCCCGCCTCGGCCCCGGCGCGCTGTGGCTGCGCTATTCCGCCACCGCGAGCGCGGTCCCCCGATGATCCGCGCCGCCTTCCGCGTCCTGACCGGCTATCTGCGCGATTCCTGGCAGTTCATCACCGCGCTCTTCGACCGGATGGACAAGATCCACATGGGCCTGATCGCCGCCGGCGTGGCCTTCTATGCGATGTTCGCCGTGTTCCCCGGCCTCGCGGCGCTGATCGCGCTGTGGGGGTTGTGGTTCGACCCGGCGATCATCCAGGAATACGACCGTTACGTGGACGAATTCATCCCCGGACAGGCGGCCGAGATCCTGCATTCGCAGATCGACGCGCTGACCTCGGGCGGCAGGACGCAGCTCGGCTGGGCCTCGGCGATCTCGTTCGTGATCGCCACCATCGCCGCGCGGGCCGGGGTGGACGCGCTGGTCCGGGGGCTGAACGCGGCCTATGGGGTGCGGTCGCACTCGACGATCTTCGGCTGGGTGCTGGCCTACATCCTCACGCTCGCGATCGTGGGGGTGGTGCTGATGGGGCTGGCGACGATCGTCATCGTACCGCTCGCCTTCAACTTCCTTGAGTATGGGCCGTTGCGCAGCTGGCTGGTCAGTTCGGTGCCGTGGGTGGCGATGTTCGTCATCGTCATCGTCGGGATCGGCATCCTCTACCGCTACGGCCCCAACGTGAAGACGCCGCGCACGCCGATCTTTACATGGGGCGCGCTGTTCGCGGCGCTGGCCTGGGGTGCGGCGTCGGTGGCGTTCTCGGCCTATCTGTCCAGCTTCAACAGCTACAACCGGATCTACGGGTCGATCGGGGCGGTGGTGGCGCTGCTGATGTGGTTCTACCTGGCCGGGTTCTCGGTGATGCTGGGGGCGCTCATCAACGTCGAGTTCGACCGCTACAAGCGGCTGGTGCAGGCTCGCAAGGCCCGCAACCTGGCGCTGCAGATGGCGCGCGAGCGCGCTGCCGCCAAGACCCCGCCCGAGGGCACGCCCGGGGACGCCCCCGACAGCTGAGGATCAGTGCCGCGCCCCCGCCCGCGCGGCCGAGGTCAGCACCACGCGGCGGCTTTCTTCCTCGTCATGCGCGGTCTGCGACAGGTCGGGGACAAAGCGCAGCTCCAGCCGATAGCGATGGTCCTCGACCTCGATCTGGGCCTCGCTGTCCAGCTGCATGGCGAAGGCCTCGATCAGCTGGCTGCCCAGCCCGGTGCCTTCCGGTTCGGCCGCGTTGGCGCCCAGCGAATTCTCGATGCTCAGCACCGCGCTGCCATCGGGGTCGCGGCGCAGCTGCACCCGCACCAGTGGCCGGTCTTCGCCGGGCGGGGTGCCGGCGTATTTCAGCGCGTTGGTGAAGGCCTCGGTCGTCAGCAGCGTCAGCGGAACCGCCTGGTCGGGCTGCAGCGTCAGCGGTTCCAGCTCGGTTTCGACCCGGATCGAGTTGTCGTTCATCACCGAGGCGGTGGACATCTGCCCGATGATGTCGCGGATCAGGCGATCGGCCTCGACCGAATCCAGATGCTCGGCCTGATACAGGTTCTTGTAGATCGTCGCCAGCGAGGCCACCCGGTCCTGCACCGACCGCAGCACCCGCTTGGCATCGGCATCGTCGATCACCCGGCTCTGCATGTTGATGATCGAGGCGATCAGCTGCAGGTTGTTCTTGACCCGGTGGTGAATCTCTTTCAGCAGCACGGTCTTTTCCGCGACGGCTTCCTCCATCGCCGCCTCGTCGCGGATCAGGATGCGGGCCATGTTGTGAAAGGTCTCGCTGACGTCCCGGATCTCTCCGGGCGCGGCGGCCAGAACCGGGGGCGCCACGCTGCGGTCGCCCAGCGCAAAGCGGCGCATCTGGCCGCGCAGTTCGCGGACATGCCGCAGCACCAACCGGTAGACCGCGAAATAGGCCACCGCCAGCGATACCGCCCACAGCGCCAACGGAAACAGGATCGCCGCGAAGCGCGAGACGTTCAGCCCGGCAAAGCCGGTGACCTTCGGGCTCCAGCTGCCCAGCGCATAGACCAGGTCGGGCACCACCGGCACGACCGAAAAGACCCGCGACTCACCGGAATTCGAGATCGCCCGGAACGAGCTGTCCGACAGCGCCACCAGCGAGGCCAGCGACTGTCCCTGCGGCAGGATCGGCGTCGGGTCCTCTTCGTCGCCCATCGCCCCGGACAGGGCCTGGCCGTCGCGGTTGAAGGTCACGATGCGCGCGCCCTCGGCCCAATAGACCGACGAGTGGGTGGACCGCAGCAGGTCCTGCGACAGCGACAGCGCGACGAAGCCCAGCAGGTCGCGGTCGCGATACAGCGGCTGCGACACGGCGACGATGGCCTGGCCGGACATCAGCCCGCGCTGCGCGGCGGTGATCTGCGTGCGGGGCGACTCCAGGAAGCTCTGGAAATGCTGCGAGCCGCTGACATCGACCACTTGGCCGGTCGATGAACAGACCGTCTTGCCCTCGACCGAGGTGAAGCCGGCATAGACGAAGGTCGCGCTGCGCTGGACGTATTGCCGCATCATCTCGGAACAGGCCGCCGGATCGTCGAGCAGGGTCAGGATCGACGCGCCCAGCGCGTCGGCGGTGCCGATGGCGCCCTGCAACAACGCGCGTTCGCCTGCTGCGGCGGCCGCCGTCCGCCCCTGCAGGGCGATCTCGGTGGACCGTTCCGCCTCGCGCGACAGATGCAGGGTCTGTATGATCGAGATCAAGCCGATCGGCAGGATCGCGACGGTCAGCAGCAATCCCAGCCGGAACCCGAGCTTGCCGGTAATGCCCGCGCCACGCACCGGCGCCTACCGCGAAACCGGATGGTTCACCGCCATGACTGCCAGCGTCGAAGCGTCCGTCATGTCCAGTTCTTCGCCCTCGGCCATGTGCAGCAGCTCGGCCAGCCGCCGGCGGCCGCGGTTGGCGCGCGACTTGACGGTGCCGACCGCCACCCCGGTCATCGCGGCGGCCTCTTCATAGGAAAAGCCGGACCCGCCGACCAGGATCAGCGCCTCGCGCTGTTCGTCCGGCAGCTGCAGCAACGCCGCCTTGAAGTCGTTCATTGCCAGCCGGCCGTCATGTTCGGGGCGCGTCGCCTGGCGCGCAGCATGGATGCCGTCGCTGTCGCTGACCTCGCGCCGGGTCTTGCGGCGGGCGGAATAGAAGGTGTTGCGCAGGATGGTGAACAGCCAGGCGCGCAGGTTGGTGCCGGGCTGGAACTTCTCGATGTTGGTCCACGCCTTGACGATAGTGTCCTGCACCAGGTCGTCGGCGGACGCGCCGTCGCGGGTCAGCGACAGTGCAAAGGCCCGCAGGGCGGGCAGGTGATCGACCAGTTCATCACGCGGGTTGGCGCCGGACAGCGCCTTGTTGTCTGCCGATGCTGTCATGGGGATCATTCCTGCTCGCGCAGGCGTTCGAGCAGCATGAGGAAGCGATCAGGGACCTCCTGCGACGTCTCCTGCTCGTATACGCGCCGCAGATTCTCGTCGATCTGCTTTTCTAGGGCGGCGCGCTTTCTTTCTTCCCGCCTCGTGTTCATTTAATTGTTTATCCCGGAAATCTTGTGTGCACGTTGCCCAACCGCTACAGCACGTCAAGGTTCCCCAACAGGGACGATTTTTGAGGAATACCATGTCCGCTGCTGATCTTGCTCAATCCATCGGCCGCGAGCTGCCCTATCTGCGCCGCTACGCGCGCGCCCTGACCGGCAGCCAGACCGCTGGCGACAATTACGCCGCCGCAACGCTGGAAGCGATCCTGTCGGATCGCAGCCTGATGAGTGACAACGACACGCGAATCGGGCTGTTCCGCACGTTTCACGCGATCTGGCAAAGCTCGGGCCAGCCGGTCGCCAGCGAGGACCAGTCGGGGCGCGAGGCTGCGGCCCAGGGCCACCTGCGCGGCCTGACCGCGAACTCGCGCGAGGCGCTGCTGCTGCGCACGATCGAGGAGCTGCGCTATGACCAGATCGCGCAGATCATGCAGGTCGACCAGGACGAGGCCGAAGAGCTGGTCCAGATCGCCCTGAACGAGATGGGCCGCGCCATCCGCGGCCGGGTGATGATCATCGAGGATGAGACGATCATCGCCATGGACCTCAAGGGCATCGTCCAGGCGATGGGCCACGAGGTCACCGGCATCGCCCGCACCCACACCGCCGCGATTGAACTCGCCGGCGACCGCCGTCCCGACCTGATCCTGGCCGACATCCAGCTGGCCGACGGGTCGTCGGGGATCGACGCGGTGAACGAGCTGCTGGGCAGCCTCGGCGATCTGCCGGTGATCTTCATCACCGCCTTCCCGGAACGCCTGCTGACCGGCGACCGGCCGGAACCGGCCTTCCTGATCTCCAAGCCCTATTCCGAGGAACAGGTCCGCTCGGCGGTGTCGCAGGCGATGTTCTTCGCCTCTACCGACGGTCTGGGCGTCGCCTGATCCCCAGCCGGCGGACATGACAAAAGCGGCGTCTCCGGGGTCGGGGACGCCGTTTTTCCCTTGGCTGACACGGGGCCCGCCGGCCGCTCAGATCGAGACGAAGCCGCCCTTGCCGTCCAGTGACCACAGCTGCCCGTCGCGGATGTCGTGCAGCAGGCCGTGCAGAGACAGTTCGCCCGCCTCGACGGCTGCGGCGACGAAGGGGAAGGTCATCAGGTTGTCCAGCGAGACCTCGACCGCCGCCCGTTCCAGCGCCGCGATCTGTTCGTCCTCCGGCAGGTGCTTGATCCGCTCATAGCCCGGCCGCAGGATGTCCATCCAGCGCCCGACAAAGCTGGTCGCCTCGTCCAGTTCCGGCGCGTGGCCGGCGCACATCGCGTGGCAGCCGGCGACGCCGCCGCACTGGCTGTGGCCCATGACGATCAGATGCGCGACCTTCAGTTCCTTGACCGCGTATTCCACCGCGGCCGAGGTGCCGTGCTGTTCGCCGTCCGGCGCATAGGCGGGCACCAGGTTGGCGATGTTGCGGTGGATGAAGAACTCGCCCGTGTCGGCCCCGAAGATCGAGGTGACGTGCACCCGCGAATCGCAGCACGAGATCACCATCGCCCGCGGCCGCTGGCCCTCGTCGGCCAGCCGGCGATACCAGGCGCGGTTTTCCGTGAAGGCGGTCGCGCGCCAGCCGTGATAGCGCTGGACGAGATACTGGGGCAGCGGACGGGTCGAAGTCATGGGCGCCTCCTCGCGGGTTTGCCGGTAAGTAGCGGGCAGGTGCGTCAAATTCGAGAGGTTTCCTGCCGCCGCGATAAGGAAATCTTAGCCGCTTGCGGTCATCTTCTTCGGACGTGTGGGGACACGGGTGTGGAAACGGGGTGACGGGATGGGGAACCTCATGGTTCTGGCCATGCACGAAGCGGTGCTGGTCGATACGCGAAGGCTCGGCGAAATCGTCGACGAGCTCGGCGAAACCGCGGCGCAGAACATCATCTGCGCGGCGCTGGAACAACTCGCGGCGGCTCTGGCCGACACGCGAGAGGCGGCGATGGCGGGCGACACCGCGCGCCTGGCCGAGCGGGCCGAGATGCTGTCGCGGCTGGCCTGGCAGGTGGGGCTGACCTCGCTGGCGGGGGTGGCCATCGACGTGGTGGCCTGCGCGGAACGGCGCGACGCGACCGGCCTTGCCGCGACGCTGGCGCGGCTGATGCGGATCGGCAACCGCTCGCTGACCGAGATCTGGGACGGCAGCGGCCCGGGCCCGCTGGTCAGCTGACCCGGCCTGCGGATGGCGCGACCCGCAGCCGGGGGTCGCGGGCGGCGCGATCCTCGACCCAGGCGGCCTCGGCCGCGAAGTCGTGCGGCACCTGCTCGGCGCTGCGCGACCCGGACAGCGAGCGCGAGGCGAAGAAGTCGAAGCCGTACAGCGTCAGCGTGGCAAGGGGGGCCTCCAGCAGCAGCCGGATCGCCATGAACCCGGTCGAGGGCGGGGCGCCCAGCTCGTGTTCCAGCGCCTGATAATCGTCCAGCGGGAACAGGTAGAAGCCCGGGCTGTGCGCGCTGCGCCAGTCCAGCCGCTTGCGCTTGGGCGACATCCACAGGATGCGGCCGGGCGCCAGCCGGGCGCGGTCCGCCTGCGGCAGCCGCACCGCCAGCGCCAGCCAGTCGGTGCGGGTGCCGTGGCTTTCGGGCGCGGGCATCGGCGCGCGGTTGATCCGGACCACCAGGTCGGCCGCGTCGATCTGCGCGCCCTGCGTCCCCTCGGCCAGCGACCGCGCATTCCCGACCAGCGCCACCCGCTTGCCGCCCAGCTGGGCCACAAGCTCGGACAGCGGCACCGACAGCGACCGCAGCATCGGCTCGTTCCGCAGCGTCCTGGCGGCGTAGAAGCGCAGCGGAGTCATCGGAGGCCCTCGTCCAGCAGGCGGCGATAGACCTGCACGATGGCACGGGCCTCGCCCTCGATGGCGTGATGCGCGACGACATGGGCGCGCGCCGCCAACCCCGCCGCGGCCCGGCCAGCGTCATCCGACAGCCAGCGATCCAGCGCCGCGGTCAGCCCCTCGACGTCGTCGCGCGCGACCAGCGTGCCGGTTTCGCCGTCGCGGATCAGCGTCTCGTAGGCGCCGACCCGGGACGCGACCACCGGCACCCCGCAGGCCATCGCCTCGAGCGGGGTGAGCCCGAACCCCTCCCACCGCGCCGGCGCGGCGAACAGGTCCAGCGTCTGATAATGGCGCACCACATCCTCCCACGGGATTTCCCCCAGGAAGCGAATGCGGTCGCCCAGCCCGGCGGCGTCGGCGCGCGCGATCAGGCCGTCGGCGAAGGCGCGGTTGTCCGGCGTGATGCGGCCGGTGAAGATCAGCTGCGCCCGGGGATGGCGCGGGAAGGTCCTCAGCGCTGCTTCGACCAGCAGATCGACGCCCTTCTGCGCCCGCACCCGGCCAAAGCAGCCGATCAGCACCGCCTCCGGGTCCAGCCCCAGCTGCCGCCGCAGCGCCTCGCGGCGAGGGGCGGGCTGGAAGATCGCGGTATCCACGCCGTGCAGGATCACCGTGGCCGGCCGCTCCAGATAGGACGCGGCCTGCGGCGAGGTCGCGATCAGCGCGTCCTGCCGCCGGATCAGCCAGCGGGTGAACCCGGTATGGGCGCGCTGGGCGGCGCTGGTGAACAGCAGCCGATAGCGCCGCCGCAGGAGGTGGCGCAGGATCAGCCCCAGCGCCATCTCGGTGTTGCGGCGCGCGTGCCAGACCCGCCAGCGGTCGCGCGGCAGGGTGGCGGCGCGGGCCAGCGGGATATGCGGCAGCTCGGCCGGCAGCCCCGGCCCGGTCGCCACGATGCCGATCATCCGCGCCTGCACCGGGATCAGCCGCACCACCGTCGCGGTGACCCCCGACAGGCGGCGCTTGAGGTTCGGGGCGACGACCTCGATCTCAGCCATGCGCCGGGTCCGTGGCCGGGGGCCGGGCGGGGGCCAGCAGGAAGATCGCAAAGCCCAGGATCAGCGGCAGCAGGAAGAACAGGAACAGCAGCGAATAGGCCTGCGCGGGCGGATAGGCGGCGCTCGCGCTCATGTGCAGCGGGCGCGAGGCGAACTGCATCACCCCCACCCCGCCGATCGACGCCATGTTCAGCAGGGTCATCCCCCGCCCGACCAGGTGCGGCGCCAGGAACTGCCGGGCATGCGCCATCAGCAGCGTGTAGTTGGTCCCGGTCAGCCCGACCAGCGCCAGCAGGACGATCGCCGGCCCCAGCCGCCAGCCGGGGGCGAGCCACAGCGCCGCCAGGGTCGCGACCGAGATCGCGTGGCCCGCGATCAGCGCCCGCCGCGCGCTGCCGGCCAGCCGCACCAGCGGCCCGGCGGCGAGGTTGCCGACCACCATCGCCAGCCCCATCGCCAGCGTTGCGCGGCCGACCATCACGTCGTCGGCGCCGAACACCTCGTGCAGATAGGGCGAGGCCCACAGCCCCCGGATCGCCGCCGAGGCCGCGTAGCTGACGAAGATCAGCGGCAGCATCAGCCGGATCGCGGGCAGCGTGAACAGCTCGCCCACCCGGCCGCGGGGCGGGCCGTCGTGATGCACCGGATCGCGCACCGTGACCGCCAGCAGGGCCGCCACCGCCAGCGTGACGCCCACCAGCAGCCACAGCGCCGGCCGCCAGCCGATGGCGTGAATCAGCGAGACCAGCGGCGCCGCGCCCAGGATGTTGCCGGCCGACCCGAGCCCCACCATCGCCCCGGTCAGCATGCCGAATTTCGCCGGCGGATGGTCGTGGGCAAAGATGTAATAGGCCGCCATCAACGCCGGCGCGCAGCCGATCCCGATCAGCGCCATCGCGACGTGCAGGTGCCAGGGCGCGGTGGCCATCGCAAAGACCGCGGCGCCGCCGCCGCCGCCGACCGCGAGCGACACCGCCGCCGTCAGCCGCGGCCCGATCCGGTCCAGCGCCCAGCCGACCGGCAGCTGCATCAGCGCAAAGGACAGGAACCACATCCCCGACGACAGCGCGAGATCGCCCGGCGTCGCCCCCAATTCCTCAAGCAGGGTCGAGCTGAGCACCGCGAGGAAGGCGCGGTAGAACTGGCTGAGCGTATAGCCCAGCGTCAGCGCGATGATCCCTGCGTTCAGAAAGCTCGACATTCCCGCCTCATCCTCGGCCCCAGCTCGCGGGGTAACCGGTCCTGCACCCCGCCGGTCACAGCCCGGCCGCCCTGCTTAGCCGCCCGGCAGAGGCGTCCGCCAGCCGCCGATAATGCGTGACCGAGTCCGCCCGCAGCGTCGACCCCCCCTCGGCATGATCGACAAGGAACGGAAGCGCAATGACGACCCGCGTCTTGCGGCGTTCCAGCCAGCGGTCGATGGTGTTGGTGAAGGGGTCGTCGTTGCCCGGGTCCCAGGCGGCAAGATGTTCGAGGACCGGGCGGCGCAGGATGTTGAAGACCATGCTGACGGCGCGGTCGCTGTCGATCAGGTCGATGTCCCCCGCCCGGCAGCGCGGCCGCACCGTCCAGCCAGCCCCGGCATCGGCGACATAGCCCGAAAACATCTCCCAGTCGTCCGCTGCATCCAGATGATCGCGGATCGCCGCAAATCTGGTCTGGAACCCGTCCGGGAAAACGACATCATCCTCGCAGATGATCGCCTCGTGGATCCCTTGGCGCAGCAGGTCGCGGCACAGCCGGGCATGGGACAAGGCCGCCCCGCGCCACCCGGGACGGCCGCGCAACCCCGCCCAGGCGGTGAAATCAGCGGCCGGGGCCTGGGCCGCGAATGCCGCAAGGCGGGCGGGCGTTTCCGGCAGGGTTAGGCAAAGCCGCGCCGGAGCCGGTGCCGGAGGCTGCCACTGCGGTACCGCCTGATCGAAGGCTGCGGGCGAGATCAGACCTTCCGCCAGAAGAAACCTCAGGAACCCTGCCCGCAGGCGGTTGTCGGGGCGCGCCGCATGGGCGTCGATGGTGGCGAACCGAGCGGCCGCATGCACGGGGTCGTCCAGCAGCTTTCGCACCCGCCGGATCAGGTCCTCGACATCGCCGGCCGCCGCGAAATCCACGATGCCGGCCAGGTCGCCGTGCCGGTCCTGATCCGCGCCCGCCTCGCTGACGACGGGCGCGCCATGGGACATGGCCTGCGTCAACCGGGCGGTCTCCAGCAGCGCGCCTTCGTAGAAATGCACGTTCAGCACCACCGCCGCCTCGCACAGCGCCTGATCCAGAGCCGGCCCGAACAGCGCCGTCTCAATCCGAAGCTCGGGTATCACGGTCGCCAGGCGCGACAGGATGCGCTGCCGCCTGGGGCTGGACACGTCTCCGTAGAACAGCACCCCCCGGCGCGGTCCGGGGTCCGGGCGCAGCAGCCCCGGATCGACGTCCAGGGGGACGTGAAACAGGCGGTCCAGCGGTATCCCGCCGTCCCGCAGCACGGTCAGGTTATCGACCGAATAGTCGAGGACCGCCCGCGCCGATTTCAGCAGCTTTAGGTATTGCCCGGTCAGCCAGCGGTCGCTGACCGACTGTTCCATCTGAAAGGCGATGAAGTTCGGCGGAAGCCGGTCGAACATCTGCGGAGTCAGGACCAGCACATGGGCGAACTCGTCCGCGCCCGCGGGATCGGTGGTGATCTGAGCCGAAAACCCCTGTTCGGTCAGGATCGCGGCCAGGTGGCGCGCGATGTGCTGGACATGGGGGGTGGTGATGATCGCAAAGGATTTCGGGTCCGCGCCGGGATCCGTCAGGCGGGGCGCCGCCGCATGATGCGCCGCCAGCCGGCGGCGGACGCCGGCGGTCCCCTCGCTGCCCAGCACCCGCACGCCCAGCTTGACCAGTTGCCACGCGCCGCGATGGCGGACGGCGCGGGCGATGCTGCGCAGCGCTGGCGGAAGGGTCGGCATCGGGAGGGGCTCGGCGCAATCTGAAATCGGGTGAGAATCGAAACCACAGCCTGCAAGGGTTGTCCACCAAGGCCGACCGGACTAACCCTGCGCGACAAGCCAATCTGGACAATGGGCGGCGAGGTGGCGGAAACCATGCAGATCATCGGACGGGACATCGAACCGCGGCTCGACTGGATCGCGCTGACGGACGCGCTGGCGCAGGGGCACGAACTGCCGCGGGCCGAGGTCGCGGACACCTTCCTGTATCGCGGCGACGACACGCTGCTGACCCGCAGCGCCTGGATCGACGGGCTGGGGCTGGCGGTCAAGCCGGCCAGCGTGTTTCCGGGCAACCCCGCGCGCGGCCTGCCGATGATCAACGGCGTGGTGAACCTGCTGGACGACACCACCGGAGCGCTGCGGGCGCTCGTCGATTTCCACCTGGTGACGAAATGGAAGACCGCCGGCGACAGCCTTTTGTCCGCCCGCCGGCTGGCGCGCCCTGATGCGCGACGGGTGCTGGTCATCGGCGCCGGCCACGTCGCGGAAAGCATGATCGAGGCCTACCGCGCCCTGATCCCCGACGCCCGCGTCAGCGTGTGGAGCCGCTCGGGCGGGTCGGCCGCCGAGCTGGCCGGGCGGACCTGCAGCCAGGCCGTGAGCGATCTGGAACCCGCCGTCAGCGACGCCGAGATCATCGCCACCGCGACGATGGCCACCCAGCCGGTGCTGCGCGGGGAATGGCTGTCTCCGGGCACCCATGTCGACCTGATCGGCGCCTATCGCCCCGACATGCGCGAGGCTGACGACGAGGTGCTGCGCCGGGCGCGCCTGTTCGTCGACAACCGGGCGACGACGATCGGGCATATCGGGGAAATCCAGGCTCCGCTGGACCAGGGGGTGATCCGGGAAAGTGACATCCTCGGCGATTTCTACGACCTGCCGGCGGGGGCCTATTGCCGCCGCTCGGATGACGAGATCACGGTGGCCAAGAATGGCGGCGGCGCGCATCTGGACCTGATGACCGCGAGCTACATCCTGTCGGTCGCCGAAAGCGGCGCGGCCTAGACAGCCGAAAGCGGCGCGGCCTAGGCCGCGGCGGGGCGCGGGGCGATCAGCGAGGGCGCCTCGCGGATCGGCAGGTGGATCAGCGCCGAGAACGCGCCAACGCCGACGCCGACCCACCAGACGATCGTGTAGTCGCCATAGATGTCGTACAGCTTGCCGCCCAGCCAGACGCCCAGGAACGACCCCAGCTGGTGCGACAGGAAGACGAAGCCGTACAGCGTCCCCATGTAGCGCAGCCCGTAGATATAGGCGACCAGCCCCGAAGTCAGCGGCACCGTCGCCAGCCACAGCGCCCCCATGCTCAGCGAAAACACCAGCACCGTGACCGGCGTGATCGGGGTCAGGATGAACCAGGCGGAAATGATCGTTCGCAGCGTATAGATCGCCGCCAGCAGGTATTTCCGGGTATAGCGCTTGCCCAGCCAGCCGGCCAGGATCGAGCCGGCGATGTTGGCCATCCCGATCACCGAGATCGCCACCGCGCCCAGCGCCGAGGTCGAGGTGATCCCCAGCGCCGCGAGGCCGCCGTCCGGGGCGATCGGGCCGCACATCTCGGTCACCATCGCCGGGAAATGCGCGGTGATGAAGGCCAGCTGATAGCCGCAGGAAAAGAACCCGGCGAAGATCATCAGATAGCTCGGGTCGGTGAAGGCGCGGCGCAGCACGCTGCCCATGCTCTCTTCCAGCTCGGCCCGGCTGGCCGGGCGGGTGGAGCGCAGCATCGGCAGGAACAGCAGCACCGTCATGATCAGCGCCGCAAAGACCAGGAACACCTGCTGCCAAGGCATGAAGGCCATCAGCCCCTCGGCCAGCGGCGCCCCGATCACCTGCCCCGCCGACCCGGCGGCGGTGGCGATCCCCAGCGCGAGGCTGCGGTTCTCGTCGCTGGCCGCGCGGCCCACGATGGCGAGGATCACGCCAAAGCCGGTGCCGGCGATGCCGAAGCCGACCGCGATCTCCCACAGCTGCATCGCCTCGGGGGTGGTGGCCATGGCGCTCATCACCATGCCCAGCGAATACATCGCCGCGCCCAGGATGATCGCCCAGCGGTCCCCCCAGCGTTCGGCAAGGGCGCCGAACAGCGGCTGGCCGATCCCCCAGGCGAGGTTCTGGATCGCGATCGCCAGGCTGAATTCGGCCCGCGGCCAGCCGAAGGTCTCGGCGATCGGGATCTGGAAGACGCCAAAGCTCGCCCGCAGGGCAAAGTTGATCATGAGGATGATCGACCCGCCGATCAGGATCGGGGTGAACAGCCTCGCGGGGGACTGGGTGTGCGGCATGACGCGGCTCCGGGCGGTCGTGGTGCACCCTGACAACGTGCCGCAGGCAAGGTCAATGACCCCCAGGCGGCGATTTACCGGCTGGTAAGATCATCGGGCTAGGATGACGGGACGCGAGCTGGGCGGGGGCGACGGCATGTATACGGTGATCGGATATGGGGGCACGCGCGCCTTCCGCCTGCTGTGGCTGCTGGAAGAACTCAGCCTGACCTATCGCCACGAACGGGTGATGCCCTTCACCGACGCGGCGCGGGCCCGCACGCCGGGCGGCAGGCTGCCGGCCCTGCAACTTGCCGATGGGACCATTCTGCAGGATTCCACCGCGATCCTGACCTGGCTGGCCGACCACCACGACGCGCTGACCTTCCCCGCGGGCAGCGTGGAACGGGCGCGCCAGGATGCCTGGGTGCACATGGTGCTGGAATGTCTCGCCACGCCGATGATGTGCTGGACGCTGATGATCCAGCGGTTCCGGGCCGAAACCGATCCGGTGGTGCGCGCCTGGGTCGCTGATTCCGTCGACAAGGGCGCCGAGCGGATCGCGCAGGAGCTTGAGGACAGCGGCGGCCCGTGGCTGATGGGGTCGTGCTTCACCATCGCCGACATCGTGCTGGGCCACTGTCTGCACTGGGCGGAACGGTATGAACGCCCCGTCTCCCAGCCGATCCTGCGGGATTACCTGGCGCGGGTCGAGGCGCGGCCGGCCTATCGCACCGCCGATTGGGCCTGACCCAGCCGCCGCGCCGCCGCCTGCCCGGCGTGGCGCCCGGTGGCAAGGCAGGTGGTCAGCAGATAGCCGCCGGTCGGCGCCTCCCAGTCCAGCATCTCGCCCGCCGCAAAGACTCCGGGCAGCGCCCGCAGTTCCAGGTCCGGGGTCAGCGCGGCCGCGGTGATCCCCCCGGCCGAGGAGATCGCCCGTTCCAGCCCCATCGGCCCGGCGTGGCGCAGGGGCAGCGCCTTGATCCGCCGCGCCAGCGCCGCCGGGTCCTGCGGCAGCGGCCGGCCCCATTCCAGCAGCAGCGCGACCCTGGCCGGATCGCCCAGCACCCGCCGCAGCCAGTTGCCGACCGACAGCCGGCCGCGCGGCCGCGCCAGACGCGCCGCGAGCGCCTCGACGGTCAGGTCGGGCGCGAGGTCGACCCGTGTCGCCGCGCCATCGCGCAGCGCCGCGGCGATCTCGTAGATGCCGCCGCCCTCGATCCCGTGCCGGGTGATGACCCATTCGCCCCGGCTGTCCGCGGCCCCCGCCGTCAGCCGCGCGCCCTTGACCGCGACGCCGTGAAACCGGGCCATCTCGGGCGACCAGTCCACAAGCAGGCCCATGTTCGCGGGCCGGAACGGCGCGATCTCGACCCCTGCCGCGCGCAACGGCGCGACCCAGGCCGCGTCCGATCCCAGCCGCGGCCAGCTTGCCCCGCCGAACGCGAGCACCACCGCCCGCGCGGCGATCCGGCGTTCGCCCTCGGGCGTCGCAAAGACGTGGGCGCCGTCCGTCAGGCCCGACCAGCGCCAGCGGGTCCGCAGCGCGACCCCGCGCCCGGCAAGCCGCACCAGCCAGGCCCGCAGCAGTGGCGAAGCCTTCATGCCGACCGGGAACACCCGCCCGGTCGATCCGGTGAACAGCTCGATCCCCAGCCCGCGCGCCCAGGCCGACACCTCGGCCGGGCCAAAGCCGCGCACCAGCGCCTGCAGGTCGCAACCGCCCGCCGCGGCGCTGCCCGACAGCCGCGCCGCAAAGTCCGGCGCCGGTTCGTCCCGGGTCAGGTTCAGCCCCGACTTGCCGGCCATCAGGAACTTGCGCGCCGGGGTCGGCATCGCCTCGGTCACCACGACCCGGTGGCCTGCGGCCGCGATCGCCTCGGCAGCCATCAGCCCCGCCGGTCCCGCCCCGATCACCAGCGCCGGGACCTGTTTGGCCGTCACCGCCGCCCCCGCGGCATCATCGCCAGCCGGATCAGCGCCCGTTCCATCACCGCCATCGCCGGCGCGCGCGAGGATGAACGCAGCGTCAGGTCGGTCTCGATCAGCAGGTGGATCGCATCCTCGAGCGCCCGCCCGCCCCAGCCCTGTGCCTGCCGCCCCATCCGGTCGCGGCGCGGGCCGAAGACCGGCGGCCGCAGCCGCCCCAGCCCCGCCTGCACCCCGCCGGGGTCCGAGGCGGCGAGGTGCAGCGCCCGGACATGGCGCAGCGCGGCGATGCAGATGGTGACCGGCGCGATGCCCTGCGTCTCGATCCGCCGCATCAGCGGGCCCAGCGCGTCCGACCGGCCCTCGGCGGCGGCGTCGATCAGCTCGTCCACGTCGGCTTCCACCGTGGTGGGCGCCAGCGCCGCGATCTCGTCGGGGGTCAGCGGCGTGTCGTCGCCGAACTTGTAAAGCCCGATCTTTTCGACCGTCTGTCGGAAATCGCCGGGGTCCAGCGCGCGGGCCAGGGTGGTCAGGTCCCGCATTGCCGCCGGCGGCACCGCGCGCAGCCCGGCCTCGGCCAGCCAGCGCGCGATCTCCTCTTCGCCCGGTGGATCGTCATAGATCGGGGCGCAGATGGCGGTCTTGTGCGGCTCGAACAGCTTGCGCAGAGCCGAGGATTTCGTCAGCGCCCCGGCCGTGACCACGATCACCGCGTCGCCATGCGCCCACGCCTCCAGCGCCGCGGCGACCGCTGGCGCGACGGCGTCGGTCGCCTCCTCGACCAGCACCACCCGCGGGCCGGGGAAGAAGCCGACCGCCTTGATCTCGTCCATCAGCGTCGCGCCGTCCTTGCGCAGGTCGCTGCCGGCCAGCCGGGTCAGGCGCATCTCGGCCTCGGCATCGGGACCGGTCAGCGCGGCGACCGCCTCGGCCCGCTTCAGCGCCACCCGCATCGCGTCCTGCCCGTGGATCAGCAGCGCCGGCCGCGTCGGATCGGGCCTGGCCAGATAACGCGCGATCTCGGCGCCCTTCAGCAGCATCGCCCTAGGGCACCGTCGCCAGCAGCCGCGTCACGACCTGATCGGCCAGCATCACCGCAAGGCGGTTGCGCGCGTCCTGTTCGGCCGCGTTGGTGGCGATCACCGTGCCGACGGTGGAATGGCTGGTGAAGTTCGACACCTCGCCCTGCGCCACCGTCGCCCCGGTGACCGAATCGGTCAGCCGATAGGTGGCGGTGCCGTTCAGCGAGAACCGCGTGGTGACCTCGTCCGGGGTGATCGCCTGCGGCAGCACCGCGACCCGCAGCGTATAGGCGAGGTCATAGCGCCCGGTTTCCGCCGGACCCAGCCGCTCGGTCAGCCGGCGCAGGAAGGCATAGTCGTCGGCAGTCTGCGGATCGGCCACCCGCACCTGCCCGTGCAGCCGGGTGCCCGCGCCGCCCGGCCCGTAGACCGGGGCAAAGCCGCAGCCCGCCGCCAGCAGGGCGACGGCGAGGGCCGCCCTACGCGACCACATTGACGATCCGCCCCGGCACGACGATCAGCTTCTTGGGCGGCTTGCCGTCCAGGAAGCGCTGGATGGCGGCGTCGGCCAGAACCAGCGCCTCGACCTCGGGCGCGGCCATGTCGCGGGGGACGGCGATCTCGCCCCGGCGCTTGCCGTTGATCTGGATCGGCAGGGTCACGGTGTCGTCGACCAGCATCGCCGGGTCGGCCTTGGGCCAGGGCGCGTCCACGACCAGGCCGATGCCGCCGGCCATCGCCCAGACCTCTTCGGCCAGGTGCGGCACCATCGGCGCCATCAGCTGCGCCATCGCCCGCAGCGCGGCGCGGCGCGGATGCCCCGCGGCGTCGGATTTCGCCAGCGCGTTGGCGAGCTCATACAGCTTGGCCACCGCCTTGTTGAACGCAAAGCCCTCGATGGCGCGGGTGATTTCGTCGATGGCGCGGTGGGTGGCGCGGGTCAGCGCCTCGTCCTCGCGGTCGCCCGCGTTGCCGGCGCCGCTGTCCTCGGCCAGCCGCCACAGCCGCCCGAGGAACTTCGAGGCCGCCTCGGCCCCCGCCGCGGTCCATTCCACGTCGCGTTCGGGCGGGCTGTCCGACAGCATGAACCAGCGCGCGGTGTCGGCGCCGAAGCGGGTCACGATGTCCACCGGGTCGACGACGTTCTTCTTGGACTTGGACATCTTGGCCGAGGGGATGATCTCGACGGCGCGCCCGTCGGCCAGCTTGCCGTCGGTGACGTCCTCGGGCAGGTGATAGACGGGCCGCCCGCGGTCGTCGCGGGTCAGATAGATCTCGTGCGTCACCATGCCTTGCGTGAACAGCGCATCGAACGGCTCCTTCGCGGTCTCGGGCAGGTGCCCGGTCTTGACCATCGCGCGGGCGAAGAAGCGCGAATACAGCAGGTGCAGGATCGCGTGCTCGATGCCGCCGATATACTGGTCGACGTTCATCCAGTAGTCCGCCTCGGCCCGGTCGGTCGGGGTCGGCGCGTGGGGCGCGGTGAAGCGGGCGTAATACCAGGACGAATCGACGAAAGTGTCCATCGTGTCAGTCTCGCGCCGCGCCGGAGCGCCGCAGGACGGGCAGGTCGCCTGCCGCCAGGTCGGGTGCCGGTCCAGCGGGTTGCCGGGCTGGGCGAACGACACGTCCCGCGGCAGCAGGATCGGCAGGTTCTCCTTGCGCTCGGGCACGGTTCCGCAGCTTTCGCAATGCACGACCGGGATCGGGCAGCCCCAATAGCGCTGGCGCGAGATGCCCCAGTCGCGCAGGCGGAACTTGGTGACGCCCTCGCCATAGCCCTGCGCCTCGGCATGGGCGATGGCGGCGGTCACGGCCTCGTCGCCGGTCTGGTCGCGGTCGCCGGCAAAGCCGCGGACATAGCTGACCGTTTCGGATTTCAGCAGCACGAAGGGCTCCGTGGCGACCAGCGCGTCGGCCTCGGCCTCGGTCATGCCGGGCTTGCCGAAGGTGGCGCGGATCGGCAGGCCGTATTTCACCGCAAATTCGTGGTCGCGCTCGTCATGGGCGGGCGAGCCGAAGATCGCGCCGGTGCCGTAATCCATCAGCACGAAGTTGGCGATCCACACCGGCAGCTCCCACGCGGGGTCAAGCGGGTGGCGCACGGTGATGCCGGTGTCGAACCCCAGCTTTTCCGCGGTCTCGATGGCTTCCTCGGTGGTGCCGCCCTTGCGGCAGGCCTCGAGGAAGGCGGCCACGCGCGGGTCGCCGGCCAGCGACTTCGCCAGCGGATGATCGGGCGAGATCGCCAGGAACGAGGCGCCCAGCAGCGTGTCGGGGCGGGTGGTATAGACCTCGATCTGCGGGAAATCCGGCGCGTTCACGGTGTCAAAGCGGAACTGCAGCCCGCGCGAGCGGCCGATCCAGTTGGCCTGCATCAGCCGGACCTTCTCCGGCCAGCCCTTGAGCCCGTCCAGCGCCTCCAGCAATTCCTCGGCGTAATCCGAAATGCGGAAGAACCACTGGGTCAGCTCGCGCCGCTCGACCGGGGCGCCGGACCGCCAGCCCTTGCCGTCGATCACCTGTTCGTTGGCCAGCACGGTCATGTCCACCGGGTCCCAGTTCACGACCGCCGCCTTGCGATAGATTAGCCCGGCATCGAGGAAATCGAGGAACAGCGCCTGCTGCCGGGCGACGTAATCGTCGTCGCAGGTGGCGAACTCGCGGCTCCAGTCGATGGACAGGCCCAGCGGCTTCAGCTGGTCGCGCATCGTGGCGATGTTGGCATAGGTCCAGTCGCGCGGATGGCCGCCGTTTTCCATCGCGGCGTTCTCGGCCGGCATGCCGAAGGCGTCCCAGCCCATCGGGTGCAGCACCGAAAACCCCTGCGCGCGTTTATAGCGCGCCACCACGTCGCCCATCGTGTAGTTGCGGACATGTCCCATGTGGATGCGCCCCGAGGGATAGGGGAACATTTCCAGCACGTAATACTTGGGCCGCTCGTCGCGGACGGCGCGAAAGCTGCCGGCCTTGTCCCACGCCGCGCGCCAGCGGGGTTCGCTGTGGGAAGGATCATAGGGCATGGCAGCGCTCCGCTCGGTCGATGACCGGGCGGGTTTAGCCGCCCGGCGTCATGCCGTCCAGATTGCGGGGGGCAAAGCGCCGGTTACAGCCGGGCCGCCTTACAGCTGCCCGTCGCGGACCCGCAGCTGGCGGGCGCGGGTCAGGATCGCGTCCTCGACCGCGCGCACCGTGTCGGGGGCCACGGCCGACCCGCCGGCGCCCTGCAGCGACAGCTTGAGGCTGCGCGCGTCCAGCGCCGGGTCGCTGATCCGGACCGTGGCGCGATAGGACCGCCCACCGCCCGGAGGCGTGCCGTAGCCGGTGACGATGACGCCGGTAAAGGGATCGACCGACTGGATCGGCAGGAAGTTCAGCACGTCTAGGCTGGCATTCCACAGGTAGCGGTTCACCGCGACCTGCTGGTTGCTGGTGTCGCGGTTCGAGAACAGGTCCCAGATGGTCGATTCGCGCCGCTCGTTCACGGGCCGCTTGTCGTGTTCCGACGGTCCCAGCCCGAACAGCCCGCCCTTTCCCCCGCTTCCGCCGCAGGCGGCGACCGACAGGGCCAGGCCGGCGACGAGGATCGGGCGCGCGGCGCGGCGTGCGGCGGCGCCGAGGGCCAGGGTGCAGACGGTCTTGGCGCTAGGGGTCATGGCGGGGGCTTTCCACGATGCTTCGACGAGGCTTCCGTTCCGGAAGGGCGCACCTGACGCCGGACCGAGGCATAGCGCGGATATGCGGCGCGCGACAAGCGTTACCGCCTGTATTCGCGCCACTTCCCGCGCAAGCGTGACGTCCGCGGTCCGCCGTAAGCCGGGCTGCAACGGACTGTGGCGCATGTGCATCACAGCGTCGCCATCCATCCGCGATCCGGGGCACCATCGTTGCAATGCAGGGGGGAAAGCGCGACTTATGCCCCATACCCAAGCCGGACCAACCGGCAGGGGTGACAGAGAGACAAGAGGGAAGCCATGAAAAAGGTTCTTTTCGCCACCAGCGCCCTGGTCGCCTTTACCGGCGCCGCCGCTGCTGAAGTCGCCGTCTCGGGCGACGCCCGGATCGGTATGCGCTATGACAGCGATCTGTGCGCCACCGCTGCCTGCACCACCACCGACTCGGCCTGGAACGTCGTGAACCGCGCCCGCGTCAAGTTCACCATGACCGGCACCAGCGATTCGGGCCTGGAATTCGGCGCCGAAGTCCGTGCCGAAGAAGCGCAGCGCGCCCGCTACGGCAGCCAGATCTCCATCGACGAGACCGATGGCACGGTCACCCGCAGCTACGCGGTCCGCAACAACCTGTCGGCTGACAAGGGCCTGGTGTGGGTGTCGGGTTCCTACGGCAAGCTGACCGCCGGGGACATCGACTCGGGCATGGAAAACGCCCTGGGCGACCTGCCGGAAATCGGGATGTCGGGCCTCGATTACCTGAACGAATTCGGCTACTCGTCGTCGGACTTTGACGACAGCGTCTACAGCGAAGCCGGCCTGCTGTACGAATACAGCTTCAACGGCGTCAAGCTGTTCGCCTCGTTCATGGACCAGAACGTCGGCTACTCGGCGATCGACCGCGACAACAACGCCTACTCGCTGGGCGCCAAGTACGAGATGGCGGGCTACGAGTTCGGCTTCGGCTATGAAAAGTCGGACTTCTACATCGACCCGGTGGGCTTCGAAGGCGGCGCCTACGAAAACACCAGCTGGGGTATCTCGGCCGCGACCGTCTTCAACGAAGTCAAGGTCAAGGGCATCTACATGACCACCACGGTCGAGGACATCCCGACCCTGACCGGCGATCTGGACGTCGACCAGTTCGGCGTGGGCGCCGAATACACCATGGCGAACGGTGTCGGCCTGGCCGGCTACTGGCGCCGGGTGGCCTTCGACACCCCGGCCGACGAATTCTCGGCTGACGTCGTTGGTCTGGGCGCGTCCTACGACCTGGGTGGCGGCGCGACCCTGAAGGGTGGCGTGGTCAACGTCTCGGGCGACGACGCGCTGGGCGACAGCGTGGCCGACCGCACGATGGCCGACTTCGGTCTGGTCTTCAAATTCTGATCCAGCCGATCAGACTTTCGACAGAAAAGGAAAGAGCGGGCCTTGCGCCCGCTCTTTTCTTTTGGTCCGGTTGGTCCCCGACCTGAACGGCCATTCGAGGGGGAGACAGGATGATGAAGCTGGTTCTTGCGGCGCTGCTGGGGGCAGCCTTCACCATGCCGGCCGCCGCGCAGACCGCGCCCGCGGCAACCGCGCCGGCCACCACAGCGCCCGCGGCGACGCCCGCGCCGGCCGCGGCAGAGGATGACGCGGATGACGACGCCCCGGCTGCGACCCCGACTGCCGCTCCGGCCGCCGCAGCGTCGGTCCAGCATCACGACTTCGGCCCCTCGGGCATCATGGTCCGGTCCAACCGCGAGGATCTCGCGCCGCTGACGCTTGCCTCGGGCAAGCCGGTCGCCGAGGCCGAATATTTGCTGAAATCTGGCGGCTATTACCGCATCAGGATCAAGGCCGATGGCAGCCAGGAACTGGCGCTGTCGGGCGGCGACTTCTTCCGCGCCGTCTGGGTCAACGAGGTGATCGTCAACGACATCGAGATCCGCCCGATGGGCGTCCACTCGATCGAGTTCGACGCGGCGGGCGAGGCCGAGATCAGCTTCGTCGCCATCGTCCCTGGCCGATATACCCTGTCGGTCCCCGGGTCGTCCGGCGCAACCCAGCAGGCGGTTTTCACCATCCAGTAAGGACACGGGCAAGCGGGCCACGCCCAAGCGCCGCCTGCCCGACCCACAGCTCTCATGCCCGATCCCGCGCTCGACATTCAGCATCTAAGCCATGATTTCGGCAGCTTCCGGGCGCTGGACGACGTGTCGCTGAGCGTGCCGCATGGCGGCTTCACCGCGCTGCTGGGGGTGAACGGAGCGGGGAAATCCACGCTCTTCAATCTGGTGACGCGGCTTTACAACAGCCGCAGCGGCACCATCCGGGTGGCCGGGCACGACATGCGCACCGACCCCGGCGCGGCCCTGCGCCGGCTGGGCGTGGTGTTTCAAAGCCGCGCGCTGGATGCCGACCTGACCGTGGCGCAGAACCTGATGTATCACGCGGCGCTGCACGGCATGCCCCGCGCCGCGGCCCGCGCGCGGCTGGCCGAGGTGCTGGCGCAGGTCGATCTGGCCGACCGCGCCGGGGCGCGGGTGTCGGCGCTGTCCGGCGGGCAGGTGCGCCGGGCCGAGATCGCCCGCGCCCTCATCCACCGACCGCAGCTGATGCTGCTGGACGAACCGACCGTCGGGCTGGACGTGAAATCGCGCGCCGAGGTGCTGGCGCTGACCCGCCGCCTGATCGCCGATCAGGGCGTCTCGGCGCTGTGGGCCACGCATATCCTCGACGAGATCCAGCCCTCGGACGGGCTGGTGATCCTGCATCGCGGCCGGGTGCTGTTCGACGGCACCGCCGCCACCGCCGCGCCCGACGGCGACCTGACCCGCGCCTTCCTCGACCTCACCGGGGTGCAGGCATGACCGGCTGGCTGACCGTCTTCTCGGGCATCGCCCGGCGCGAGGCGCTGCGCTTCGTCAATCAGCGCGGCCGGTTCCTCGCCGCGCTGGTCCGGCCGCTGGTCTGGCTGTTCATCTTCGCGGCGGGCTTTCGCGCCGTGCTGGGCCTGTCGATCACGCCGCCCTACCAGACCTACGTGCTGTACGAGGTCTACGTGACCCCCGGCCTTTGCGCGATGATCCAGCTGTTCAACGGCATGCAGTCCTCGCTGTCGATGGTCTATGACCGCGAGACCGGCGCCATGCGCACCCTGCTGGTCAGCCCGTGGCCGCGCTGGTTCCTGCTGGCCTCAAAGCTGGTCGCGGGGGTGCTGGTGTCGATCCTGCAGGTCTATGCCTTCCTCGCCATCGCCTGGTTCTGGGACGTGCGCCCGCCGGCCTGGGGCTATGTCACCGTGCTGCCGGCGCTGGTCCTGTCGGGGCTGATGCTGGGGGCGCTGGGGCTGTTCCTGTCCTCGGCGATCCGGCAGCTGGAGAACTTCGCGGGGGTGATGAACTTCGTCATCTTCCCGATGTTCTTCGCCTCGTCGGCGCTGTATCCGCTGTGGCGGATGGCGGAATCCTCGACGCTGCTGCACGACATCTGCGCGATGAACCCCTTCACCCACGCGGTGGAGCTGATCCGGTTTGCCCTTTACCAGCAGGTCAACTGGCTGTCCCTTGGGGTCGTGCTGGGCTGCCTGGCGGTGTTCTTCGCCGGGGCGGTCTTCATGTATGATCCGGCGCGCGGCCTGGGCGTCCGGCGAAAGGGGGGATAGATGCGAGCCTTGCTGATGACCACCGTGCTGACGGTGCTGGCGCTGCCGGCGCTGGCGGCGCAGCCGACCGCCGACTGGCCCTGCGTGCAGGTCCTGCAGCCGCACCTGTCGCTGGGGCAGGTCTGGTCCGGGCCGGCACCCGATCCCAATTCCCAGCCGGCGCCCGAGGTCGCCGCCCTCGCCGACCGCATCGTGGAACGGCGGATGACCCTCGCCGAGGCCGAGGCCGAGATTGCCGCCTTCGCCGGCACCCACGACGCCGCCGGGCTGACGGCGCTGATGCAGGCCGCGTTCGACCGCATCGACCGGCATCGGTCGCTGCTGATCGCCGGCATTTCGCGCTATGGCCACAAGCAGGTGGCGCTGGCCGCGCAGGTGGAACAGCGGCGCGAGCGCATGGCCGAGCTGGAAAAGGCCGACAAGCCCGACTTCGACGCCATCGACGCCGCAGAGGCGGCGCTGGACTGGGACACCCGCGTGTTCACCGAACGCCAGCAGAGCCTTACCTATGTCTGCGAGACCCCGGTGATCCTGGAACAGCGGCTGTTCGCGCTGGCCCGCGCCATCTCGGCGCATCTGCCGCAGCAATAGTGACGCGGGGAACGGGCCGCGCTATCCTGCGTTCGAACTCATGTCAGGAACCGCAAAGGGGGGACCGATGCCCAGACTAGCCATGCCGCTGGCCGCGCTGCTGCTTGCGGCCGCATCGCCGGCATTCGCGCAAGTGAAGACGATCACCGTGCCCCTGCAACAGCCCGGCGCGACGGCCCCTGCGGTGACCTCCGCCGCAACGCCTGCGGCGGTCGAGCCTGCTGCGACGACTGCCGAGCCGCAGCCCCCGGCAACCGAACGTGCGCCGGCCACGGCGGCAGCCGAGCCTGCCGCGACAGAGCCAGCCGCGACGACCGCCGCCGCCGCCCCGCCTGTGGCCACTGACACGGCCCCCGCGGCCGGCAGCGGCGCGACCCAACCCGGCGTGACCGCCGAAGGCGTGCCGACCGAACCCGCGCAGACCGCGACGCCGCAAAGCACGCAAGAGGCGCTCGCCGCCCCGCTGCCCGCGGCCGCCGCGCCCGGCGGAACCGATTCCGTCCACCCCGGCCCGCAGGCCGCCGGGACGGATCCCGCGACCGGCGCCCCCGCGACCGCAAACACGACGACCGCGAACACGACGACCGCCACCGCGACGGCCGGCACCACGGCCACCCCCACCACGACGACCGCCGCCGCACCGGACACGCCGGCAGTGACCACCCCCTCGGGCGAAACCGCGGCCGCGGGCTCTCAGGCAGCCGCGGCGATCGAGCCTGCCTCGAACCAGGCGACGGCCGGGCAGGAGCAGCAGGACGCCACCGCGACCGCCGCGGCCTCGGGCGTCGCCACCCCGGCCACCGCCCCGCAGCAGGGCGCGGCGGACGGCACCGCGCCTGGCAATGCCGGCTCCACCGGCTGGACCGGGGGCTTGGGCGGATCGCAGATCGGCACCAACGCGGCCGGCGCGGTCCCCGAATCCAAGACCTGGCAGCCGCCCACCGCGCGCGGGCTGGACCTGCGCGGCTGATCCCGCCCACCGGACATGAAAACGCCCCGCCATCGCGCGGGGCGTTCGCATCTCTGGCGGAGGAGAATGGGAGTCGAACCCACCCGAGACAGGCTCGCTGCCTCAACCGGATTTGAAGTCCGGCCGCCCCACCGGGGACGATTCTCCTCCTCTCAGCCGCCGAACAGGTCGGCGCGATGGGGATTGATGCGCCGCAAATCGCCCCGGCGCAAGGTAACCCCGTGGCGGTCGTAGAAATCGAGGATCTCGATCGCCACCTTGCGCCCGTTCTGCACACGGTCGCGAAACGCCGCCGCGGTGACCCAGCCATCGGGCGCCGCCGCCTGCACCTCGGCGATGATGCGGACCATCTCGGCGGTGGTGGCGCGCAGGAAGAAATGGTCCTGCCGAATCTGGTCCACCCGGCCCTGCCGCGCGGCCATGCGCAGCACGCGGCGGATGTAGGTTTCGGGGACGTCCCATTCGGTCGCCATGTCGCGGACCCGCGGCGGGCGGAACCGCGCTTCGCCGGTCAGCTCGGGCAGGATCCGGGCATACAGCGCCTCGTCAGCCTCGGACATCCGCACCACGTGGCCGGGCAGGCGCAGGAAGGCGCCCTCGGCCACCGCCGCACCGGCGGCGATGCGGGCGGCGGCAAAGGCGGCGAAGCCGTCCTTGGGCAGCCGCGGCGACAAAGCGAGACGCAGACGCTCGTGGCCCATGCCCTGCATCTCGGGGTTGTCCTCGTGGAACCGCGCGAGCGTGTCGGCAAAGCCCGCCACCAGCCCGCGATGGGCGGTCTGTGACAGGGCCAGCCGGCTGCCGGCAACCAGCACCACGGCGCCCTCGGCCAGCGCCCCGGCGGCCTGCGCCGACAGACCGCGGTCGCGGGCAAAGCCGTCCAGATCGACGACATGCGGCGGCACCTCCAGCATCGCGGCCAGCGCCGCCGCCGGGTCGGGGCGGGCGGCTGCGTCCAGCAGGGCCAGCCGTTCCGGCGTCTGCCGCCGCCGCGCCGGGGCCCGCAGGTCCAGGAACCGCCCGCCGCCGATGGTCCGCCGGGCCGAGACGTCGCGCAGGATATAGCGGTCCCCCACCGCCGCGGCGACCGGCTGGTCCAGCACCAGCTGCACCATGCCGCGCGCCCCCGCCGCGATCGGCCCGCCCAGCGGCACGATCCGCGCCCCGGTCTCGGCCGCGCCGACATGCAGCCGGGCCGGGAACCAGGTCGAGATCGGCTTCGGCTCTCCGCCCAGCACGGTCAGTTCGGCGTCGATCCGGGCGGTGGGCGCGTGCAGCGCCGGGTCCAGCACGACGTCGCCGCGGTGGATCGCCTCGCGGGTGATGCCGTCGCCGGCGAGGTTCAGGGCGCAGCGCTGCCCCGCCACACCGACCTCGGCAGGCAGGTTCTGGGCGTGGATGGCGCGCACCCGGGCAGTCAGCCCCGAGGGCGAGACGGTCACGCCGTCCCCGACCGCCACCCGCCCCGACTGCACCGTGCCGGTGACCACCGTGCCCGCGCCCTTCAGCGTAAAGCTGCGGTCCACGGTCAGGCGGAACCTCGCATCGGTCGCCCGCGCCGTCGTTTCCGCCTCGGCCACTGCCAGCAGGTCGCGCAGGGTCGCGATGCCCTCGCCGGTCAGCGACGACACCGGGATTACCGCCGCCCCGGCCAGACCCGTCCCGGCAAGGGTGGCCGCGATCTGGGCCGTGACCTCTGCCCGGCGGGCGTCGTCCGCCAGGTCCGCCTTGGTCAGCGCCACGATGCCGCGATGGACGCCCAGCAGGTCGAGGATCGCCAGATGTTCCCGCGTCTGCGGCATGACCCCGTCATCGGCGGCGACCACCAGCAGCGCGAGGTCGATGCCGCCGGCGCCGGCCAGCATCGTGTGGACAAAACGTTCGTGGCCCGGCACGTCCACGAACCCCGTGACCCCGCCGCCGCCCAGGTCGGCATAGGCAAAACCCAGCTCGATGGTGATGCCGCGCGATTTCTCCTCGGCCAAGCGGTCGCCGTCGATGCCGGTCAGGGCGCGGACGAGCGCCGTCTTGCCGTGGTCGATATGCCCGGCCGTCCCGACGATCATGCGAGCGCGGCCAGCAGCGCGCCGTCATCCTCTAGCGCCCGCAGGTCGAGGATAAGCGCGCCGTCGCGGATGCGCCCGATCACCGGCGTCCGGGCCGCGCGCAGCCGCTCGGCCAGCCGCTCTGGCGCGTCCCCGCTGTCGCCCGAGATCGCCAGACCCGCCGAGGGCAGGGTTTCCACCGGCAGCGCCCCCGACCCGATCTGGCTGGCGCAGTCGATCACCGCGACCCGGTAACCGGGCAGCAGCCGCGCCATCGCCGGTGCCAGCCGCGCCGCCTGGGCGGCGATGTCGGCCTGCGGCCGGGTCAGCATCCGCAGCGTCGGCAGGCGGTCGGCCAGCCGGTCGGGGTCGCGATACAGGCGCAGCGTCGCCTCGATGGCGGCGAGGCGGATCTTGTCCAGCCGCAGCGCGCGCTTCAGGGGGTTGCGGTTGATCCGCGCGATCAGATGGGCGCGGCCGACGATGAAGCCCGCCTGCGGGCCGCCCAGCAGTTTGTCGCCCGAAAACGTCACCATGTCGGCGCCCTCGGCCACCGACTGCCGCACCGTGGGTTCGGCCGGCAGCCCCCAGCGGGTCATGTCGATCAGCGTCCCCGACCCCAGGTCGTTCATCAGCGGCACCCCCGCCGCGGCCGCGATGGCGGCGAGTTCGGGGGCGGCGACGCTGCGGGTAAAGCCCTCGATCCGGTAGTTCGAGGGGTGGACCTTCATCATCAGCCCGGTCGCGGGCGTCACCGCGTCGCGGTAATCGCGCGGGTGTGTCCGGTTGGTGGTGCCGACCTCGACCAGGCGGACCCCGGCGCGGGCCATGATGTCGGGGATACGGAAGGCGCCGCCGATTTCCACAAGCTCGCCGCGCGACACGATCGCCTCGCGCCCCTCGGCGAGGGTGTTCAGGGTGATGAGCACGGCGGCGGCATTGTTGTTCACGACCGTCGCCGCCTCGGCCCCGGTCAGCTCGCAGATCAGCGGCGCGATGTGGTCGTCGCGCTCGCCCCTGCTGCCGGTGGCCAGGTCATATTCCAGCGCCGCCGGATGGCGCATGGCGTCGGTCGCTGCGGCGATGGCGGCTTCGGCCAGCAACGCGCGGCCGAGATTGGTGTGCAGGATGGTCCCGGTCAGGTTTAGGACCGGGCGCAGCGCGGAGGCGGCGTCGGCGCTCAGCCGTTCGGCCGCCGCCGCGCAGATCGCCGCCGCATCGGGGGCGGGCGCGCCGCCCCGCACCGCCGCCCGCGCGGCGTCCAGCGCGGCGCGCAGCGCCTCGGTCGCGGCCTGCCGGCCATGCGTATCGACCAGGTCGGCGCCGGGACCCGAGGACAGCAGCCGGTCCACCGACGGCAGCGCGCGCAGCGCCTGCATCGCTCAGTACCCGATCAGGAACGGATCGAAGCCCGCCCGCCGCCACTTTTCGCCCTTCATCAGCGCGTCCAGCCCCAGCGAGGCGACATCGTCGGCCACCGGGTCCAGCGTGGGGTTCTTGTGCTGATCCATCTGCTTGACCCAGGACCCGCAGCCGTCGCAGGTCTCGGCCTTGATCTGGGCGCCGGTGTTGCCGGTCGCGGCATCCTCGACGGCGCGAAAGCCGATGCCCTTGGTGGTTCCGCAGGCGAGGCAGGTCAGCCGGACCTCGTTCCACAGCGTCTGGCACCCGGCGCAGGCGGCATAGCGCGCCCCCTCGGCCCCCATGACCCCGGTCACGACCGAGGCCGCGGGCTTGCCGCCGCAGCACGGGCAGACCCCGGTGCGGATCGGGACCAGCCGGCCCGCGTCCAGCGTCGCCGCCAGCCGCGCCAGGTGGACCTGCACGGCGGCGGCCACGAACAGATGCGGCGCGGCGCTGTCGGCGGGGATCGAGTCGTCCAGCACGTTGCCGATCAGCCAGCGCCGATCCTCGGTCGTCGCCGCCTGCAGCGCGTCCAGCGCGAGCCGGGCGGGGGCGGGCATGTCGATCGCGCGCGCCTCGGCCAGCAGGGCGTCCAGCGTCGCCCCCAGCAGCGGATCGTCCACCAGCGCGTCGCGGTCGATGGGCGGCATCGCCGCGGTGCGGGCGCGGTCCACCACGGCGGAGTCGACGGGAGCCACCGCCGGCAGCGCCGCGGCCAGCCCGGCCTGCACCCGGCACAAGGCGGCCAGGAACGTCAGATAGGGCGCCAGCGTCGCGGTCTGGGCCAGGAACTCGAAGCGCTCGGCGCGCATCCGGAACAGGCGTTCGGGGCGGGGCAGAACGGCAAGCGGCGGCGTCGGGACGCCGCCGATCATGTCGGGCTGGGGCTGGATATCCGTCATTGTGTCCTCTCGGGGGCCGGACCGGCCACCAAGGGGTTACTCTGCCGGTTTCGAGCTTTGCCGTCTAGCCAGCTCGCGCAGCCACTTGCGATGGTGGCGCCAGGACCAGCCGCCGGTGACGGTGCCGCGGGTCATCGCCCGCAGCGTGCCCTGCGTCCAGACCGCGGCGAAGATGTGCAGGATCAGAACCAGCACGATCAGCACCGCCGACACGGAATGGACAAAAATCGCGATGCGCCGGGTTTCCACCGACACCAGGTCGGGGAAATACTGGTACCACATCATGATGCCGGAAATCAGCAGCGCGAGGATCAGCCAGAACATCCCCCAGAAGACGCTCTTCTGGCCGAAGTTGTACTTGCCCAGCTCGGGCAGGCGTTCCTCGTGCCCCGCGATCACGTCGCCGATCTGGGCGGTCCAGACCAGGTCCTCGCGGCGCAGGATGTTCAGATGCACCAGCTGCACGAACATCCCCAGGAAGCTGACCGACAGCGCGATGCCGATGAAGGGATGCAGCCAGCGCGTCGTCTGCCCGCCGCCGAACAGGGCGGTCAGTCCGAACAGCGCCGGATGGAACAGCGCAAAGCCCGACAGCATCAGAAGGATGAAGCACAGCGCCGTGAACCAGTGGTTGATCCGGGTGAAGGTCACATAGCGCCGCACCTCGACCGGGCGCAGGCTGAGGATCTCGTCGGTGGATTCGGAAAACTGCCGTCCCGCCATCAGACATCCCTTCCCGTGCTGCCCGGCACGCTGTCCATCTCGTCGCGGACGAGCAGCTGGGCCTCGCGCTCATCCTCGACCGTGACCCGGTTGCCGCGGCTGAATAGCGCCATCGCGGCAGCGCCGGCAGCGGCCAGGCCGACCGCGGCCAGCCCGACCGGCTTGGTCGCGCCCTTCCAGTTGGCCACCACGCCCGAGATGCTGGGATCGTCGGGCAGGTCGTTGTACAGCGACGGCTTGTCGGCATGCTGCAGCACATACATCACATGCGTGCCGCCGACGCCCTGCGGATCGTACAGCCCGGCATTGGCATAGCCGCGGCCCTTGAGATCCTCGATCCGCTCGGCGGCGAGCGTGGTCATGTCGTCCTTGCTGCCGAAGGTGATCGCCTGGGTCGGGCAGGCCTTGGCGCAGGCCGGGCCCTGGCCCACGGCCACCCGGTCCGAACACAGGGTGCATTTGTAGACCTTGTGCTCGACCGGGTTCATCCGCGGGATGTCGAACGGACAGCCCGAGATGCAATAGCCGCAGCCGATGCAGTTCTCGTGGATGAAATCGACGATGCCGTTGGAATACTGCACGATGGCGCCGGGCGCAGGGCAGGCCTTGAGACAGCCCGGATCCTCGCAATGCATGCAGCCGTCCTTGCGGATCAGCCACTCGAAATCGCCGGTGTCGGGGTTGTCGTATTCGGCGAACCGCATCAGCGTGAACATCTGGTCGGTCAGGTCGTGCGGGTTCTCGTAAAGGCCGACATTTTCGCCGATGGCGGGATGGGTGTCGTTCCATTCGATGCACGCCGACTGGCAGGCCTTGCAGCCGATGCATTTCGAGATGTCGATCAGCTTGGCGACCTTGGTCAGGGCGGTCGGCTGTTCGGCCACCGGGCCGCCGGCCGAGGACCGGACGACGGCCGCCTGGCCCAGGTTGGACGCCATCGGCTGCACCGGCGGGTTGGAAACCGCCGTGCGCGGGCTGTCGGTGGCAGCCGCGACGGCGGTCGCGGCGGTGGCTTGAGTGACGGGGATGTTCACGACACGGCCTCCCCGACGGCGGGTTCGATGTTGACGAGGAACGCCTTGTATTCCGGCGTCTCGATGTTGGCGTCGCCGACATAGGGCGTCAGGCTGTTCGGCCCCCAGCCCTTCTTCGCGGCGCCGACAAAGCCCCAATGCAGCGGGATGCCGATGACATGGACGGGCTTGCCGTCACAGATCATCGGCTTGATCCGCCGCGTCACCACCGCCTTGGCGCGGATTTCGCCGCGCTTGGACCACACCCGGACCCAGCCGCCGTTGGTGATGCCCTTTTCCTCGGCCAGCTGGACGCTGAGCTCTACGAAACCCTGCGGCTGCAGGGCGGCGTTCACCACGTTGTTCTTGGTCCAGTAGTGGAAGTGCTCGGTCAGGCGATAGCTGGTGGCGACATAGGGGAACTCGGACGCGTCGCCGAAGGTCTCGACGTCCGATTCGAACACCCGGGCGACCGGGTTGCCCCGCATCCGCGCGTTGAAGACGTTCTGCACCGGGCTTTCAAACGGCTCCATATGCGTCGGGAACGGCCCGTCGCGCATCATCCCCCGGCTGAACAGGCGGCTGACGCCTTCCGGGTTCATGATGAACGGCATCACCTCGCCGGGCTTGGCGGTGGGGGAAATGTCGGGCACGTCGTTGCCTTCCCATTTCTCGCCCGTCCACTGGATGATCGGACGTTCCGGGTCCCAGGGCTGGCCGTTCAGGTCCGCCGAGGCGCGGTTGTACAGCGTCCGGCGGTTCAGCGGCCAGCTCCACGCCCATTTGGGATGGACGCCAAGCCCCGAGGGGTCGGCGTTGTCGCGCCGGGCCATATTGTTGCCGTCCTCGTTGAAGCAGCCGGAATAGATCCAGCAGCCGCAGGCGGTGGACCCGTCGTCGCGCAGTTCGGCGAAGGATTTCACCTGCTTGCCCGCCGCGGTCAGCATCTTGGCCGCGTCCTTGGGGTCGAACACGTCGCCCAGAGCCGTCCCGTTCATCTCGCGGGCCAACTCGTCGGGCTTGGGCTCGTTGGGATCGGCATAGCCCCAGGCCAGGTTCAGGATCGGATCGGGGAAGACCCCGCCCTCGGTCTGGTACAGCGCTTTCACCCGGTTGAAGATCTGCGCCATGATCCAGGTGTCCAGCTTGGCGTCGCCCGGAGGCTCGGCCGCCGCCCAGTGCCACTGCAGCCAGCGGCCCGAGTTGACCAGCGCGCCCTCGTCCTCGGCAAAGCAGGACGACGGCAGCTGGATGACCTCGGTCTGGATCGCGGCGCTGTCCACGGGGTTGTATTCGCCGTGGTTTTCCCAGAACCGCGCGGTCTCGGTTTCCAGCGGGTCCATGATGACCATCAGCTTCAGCTTGCTGAAGGCGCGGGTCAGCTTGCCCCGGTTGGGCGCGGCCAGCAGCGGGTTGAAACCCTGGCAGAAGTAGATGTTGACCCGGTCCTGGTCCATCAGCTCGAACATGCGCAGCATGTCGTACGCCGGCACGTCCAGCTTGGGCAGATAGTGGAAGGCCCAGTCGTTGTCCTTTTGGGCCGCCTCGCCCCACATGGCTTTCATGAAGGAAACCATGAACTTGGGATAGTTCTGCCAATAGCTGGTCTGTCCCGGCATCAGCGGCTTGAACGCCCGCGACTTGAGATAGGTGGCCCAGTCGGGCTCTTTCTCGGTCGGGATGTTCAGATAGCCGGGGATCAGGTTCGACATCAGCCCCAGGTCGGTCAGGCCCTGGATGTTGGAATGCCCGCGCAGCGCGTTCATCCCGCCCCCCGGCACGCCGATATTGCCCAGGATCAGCTGCAGCATCGCCATGCCGCGGATGTTCTGGGCACCCTTGGAATGCTGCGTCCAGCCCAGCGCGTACATCGAGGTCATGGTCTTCGTCTTGGACGAACACTCGCCGATCATCTCGGCGATCTTCAGGAAGCGGTCCTTGGGCGTGCCGCAGACGCGTTCGACCATCTCGGGCGTATAGGCGTCGACATGGGCCTTGAGCAGGTTCCACACGCAGCGCGGGTTCTGCAGCGTCGGATCGGTGACAGCGAACCCGTCATCGCCGACGACGTAATCCCAGCTCGAGCGGTCAAAGTCGCGCTTCTGCTCGTCATAGCCGGTGAACAGGCCATCGGACCAGCCGAACTCGTCCTTGACGATGAAGGAGGCGTTGGTGAACGCCTTGACGTAGTCCCACTGGACCTTGTCGTTCTCGATCATCCAGCGGATCAGCGCCATCAGGAACACGATGTCGCTGCCCGGACGGATCGGGGCATAGTAATCGGACACCGCTGCCGTGCGCGTGAACCGCGGGTCCACGACGATCAGTTTCGCACCGCGATGGTGCTTGGCTTCAGTGACCCACTTGAACCCGCAGGGGTGGGCTTCGGCGGCATTGCCGCCCATCACGACCACCAGGTCGGTGTTCTTGATGTCGGTCCAGGAGTTCGTCATCGCTCCGCGGCCAAAGGTCGGGCCCAAACTGGACACCGTGGGGCCGTGTCAAACGCGCGCCTGGTTATCGAAACCGACAATACCCATCGACCGGACGACCTTGTAGGTCAGGTATGCCGTCTCGTTGGTGGTGGCAGAGGCCGCGAGGAAACCAGTCGTGGTCCAGCGGTTGACCGGCACGCCGGCCTCGTTGGTCTGCAGGAAGTTCGCGTCGCGGTCGTCCTTGAGCGCGCGGGCGATGCGGTCCAGCGCGTCTTCCCAGGTGATCGGCTCGAACGCGGTGGCGCCGGGCTTGCGGATCATCGGCTGGGTCAGCCGGTTCTCGGCGTTGACGAAGTCCTTCAACGCCGCGCCCTTGGGGCACAGCGTGCCGCGGTTCACCGGGTGGTCGGCGTCGCCCTCGATATGGGTGACGCGCCGCTTTCCATCGTCGCCGGGCTTGGCATAGATGATGATGCCGCAGGCCACCGAGCAATAGGGACAGGTGTTGCGCGTCTCGGTCGTGGCGACCAGCTTGAAGTCGCGCACATGCGCGAGTTCCGCCGCCTCGGCCTCGCCGAAGCCCAGGGCCCCCAGCGATGTCGCCGCAACCCCCGCGCCCGCGAGTTTCAAGAACCCGCGCCGTGAGAGGTCGATGTTCATCCGATCCTCCTTTTGCCTGTCCACCAAGATAGGTTCGACCATAGTGGGACAAGGCCGGGGTCACGTCAACAGAACTGCGGCCAACAAACAGCAGGCGATGACGGGCGCCGCGCAGCTGTGATCACATGCCGGCGGCGGGCGCGGGGGGTGGTCCGGCGGCGGGGCCACCCTCGCGCGGCTGGCTGCGCCGCCAGCGATCCGGGGTCTCGCCATAGCTTTCCCGAAACGCCCGGATCAGGTGGCTCGCGTCGCAGAAGCCGGTATCGTCGGCGATCCGGGCGATGCTGTGGTCGCTGCGTTGCAGCAGCATCCGCGCGTGCCCCAGCCGCAGCCGCATCAGCGCCTCGGCCGGGGTCAGCGCCAGCGTCGCCGCAAAGCGCCGCTCCAGCCGCCGCCGCCCGACCCCCAGCATCTGGGCCAGCGTCCCGATGGTCGGCGGGCTGTCCAGCCGCTGCTGCATCGCGGCCAGGGCGCGGCGGACCAGCGGGTCCGAGGTGGTCAGGTCCAGCGGCTGCCCCGGCTGCGGCGCGTCCGCCGCCTGCGGGCCGTCGATCATCATGATCGCCAGCGCCTTGCGCGCCGCGGCCCGGCCGATATGGCGGTCGACCAGAAACGCCGCCAGATGCGCGGCGCTGACCCCGCCGGAGCAGGACAGCCGGTCGCGGTCGACGACGAAGATGCGGTCGCTGACCGGGGTCTCGGCCGGGAACTCGGCCCGGAAATCGTCGTGGTGGAACCAGCTGACGCAGCATTGCCGCCCCGCCATCAGCCCGGCGCGGGCCAGCAGGAACACCCCCGTGCAGACCCCGACCAGCGGGACCTCGGCCGCCGCTGCGCGCTGCAGGAAGGCGGTCAGCGCCGGGTCCAGCGGCTGCGGCGCGCCGATCAGCCCGCCGATCACCACCACATAGTCGTATTGCGCCGGGTCCTCGGGCGGGGCGTCAGCCTCGATCCGGGTGCCGCAACTGGCGGCGATCGGCGCGCCGCGATTGCCGATCACCGCCCAGCGGCACAGGATCGGGCGCGAGCGGTCGCCCTCGTCGGCCGCCAGCCGCAGCACGTCGACGAAATTGGCATAGGCCGACAGGGTAAAGCGACGGGCAAGCACGAAGGCGATGTTCAGCCGCGGCCCGCTCATCCCTGTTGCGGCTCCGCCAGCGGGTCGGTGCCGTCGAAGGACAGGGTGTACAGGCGGCGGTCGCGGAACGCCGGCAGGTGGCGCAGCTCGTCGGTGCGCCGGAAGATGGTGTCGCCGTCGCGCACGATCTCCATCAGCCGCAGCAGCACCCGGCCGGCGGGGCCGCCGTCCAGCGCGGCGTCATAGGCCAGCACGTTGATGTTCGCCAGCACGTCGTCGCCGGGCTTGAAGCCGCCCATCCCCTCCACCGCCCGCAGCTGCGGCGAATAGGGATAGGGCGAGTCCGGCGGCCGCGGCCGCGAGGCGGCGCGTTCGGTTTCATAGACCTTGATGAGGTTGCCATACATGAACCCCACCCCGCCCGCGGTGCGTTCGCCGGGGGTCGCCGGGTGGTCATAGAAGGTCTGCAGCGTGGACACGAGCCAGCGCGCCGGCAGCCGCTCCAGCAGGAAATCGGCTTCCTCGGCCCAGATCCGGTGAAACAGCGCCCGCGCCTTGGCGGTCTGCGGGGTCGCGCGCCGCAGATACGAGATGCAGGCGGCGTGCAGCAGTTCCAGTTCGCTGCGGCCGGCGAAGATCTGCGACAGCTGGACCATCTGCACGGACAGGTCCTTGCGGGCCTCGTCGGTCGGGCCGTCGATGGTTTCCACCACCATGTGCTTCAGCGGCGCCAGCGCGGCGTCGGGCTCCGGCAGCAGGTCCATCTGCCGGCGCTGCCGCCGAAAGCGAAAGCGGTGGCGATGGGCCAGCGCGGCAAAGCGACCCCCCGTCAAGATTGCCGTTCCCCGCCCATGCACCCCCCGATCCGGTTCCGCGCCACAGGCTACCAGCGGCGCCCGCCCCTGTCACCGGGGCGCGCGGCGCCTCAAGGCTTTCACCCCCGGCTTGGCGATGCTACCCCTGTCCGGCCCGACGCGAGAGGATGCCCCGAGATGACCACCGACTCCCCGATCCGCCTGTCGCAACTGTCCCACGGCGGCGGCTGCGGCTGCAAGCTGGCCCCGTCCGTCCTGCGCGAGCTGCTCGCCGGCCAGCCCGTGGCACAGGCGTTTCCCGACCTGCTGGTGGGGACCGAGACCGCCGACGACGCGGCGGTCTATCGGGTGTCGGACGATCTGGCGGTGATCGCCACGACGGATTTCTTCATGCCGATGGTGGACGACCCGCACGCCTTCGGCCGGATCGCCGCGACCAACGCGATTTCGGACGTCTATGCGATGGGCGGGCGGCCGATCATGGCGCTGGCGATCCTGGGAATGCCGATCGACAAGCTGCCGCCCGAGATGATCCGCGAGATCCTCGACGGCGGCCGTTCGATCTGCGCCGAAGCGGGGATTCCGGTCGCCGGCGGCCATTCTATCGACAGCCTCGAGCCGATCTATGGGCTGGCCGTGATCGGCGTGGTCCATCCCGACAAGCTGCGCCGCAACGCCGATGCGCGGCCCGGCGACGTGCTGATCCTGACCAAGGGGCTGGGCGTCGGCATCTATTCGGCGGCGATCAAGAAATCGGCGCTGGACGAGGCGGGGATCGCCGAGATGATCGGATCGACCACGCTGCTGAACCGGATCGGCGCGGATCTCGCCGACGATCCGGCCGTCCACGCGATCACCGACGTGACCGGCTTCGGCATCCTCGGCCACGGGCTCGAGGTCGCCCGCGGGTCCGGCGCCCGGGTGGTGATCGACCGCGCCACGCTGCCGCTGCTGACCCGCGCCGAGGAGTTGGCCGAGGCCGGTTTCGTCACCGGGGCCTCGCACCGCAACTGGGCCGCCTACGGCGCCGAGGTGACGCTGCCCGAGGGCCTGGCCGACTGGCAGCGCCACCTGCTGACCGACCCGCAGACCTCGGGCGGGCTGCTGGTCGCGGTCGCGCCCGAGGCCGCCGAGGCGACGCTGGCCCGCATCCGCGCGGCCGGCTATCCGCTCGCCGCCATCGTCGGCCAGATCGAAGAAGGCGACGGAATCACCGTCGCCTGAAGTTCTTCTTTGCGAAAGTATCCTGGAGGCTTCCGAGCGCCCGGAAAACAGTCCGGCGGACTGTTTTCAGCGAGGAAGGCCAGCGGCAGCTGGCCCCATAGGGCGATGGGGGCAAAGCCCCCTCAGTCCTTCGCCCGCTCGACGTAGGAGTTGTCCTCGGTGTTGATCACGATCCGCGTGCCGACGCCGATATGCGGCGGCACCATCACCCGCAGCCCGTTGTCGCAGGTCGCCGGCTTGTAGGAGGACGAGGCCGTCTGCCCCTTCACCACCGGCTCGGTCTCGGTGACCTCGACGGTCATCTTCTGCGGCAGCTCCATCGCGATCGGCGCACCGTCATAGACCTGCAGGAACACCCGCATCCCTTCCTGCAGATAGGCCTTCTGGTCGCCCACCATCTCGGCCGGGGCGACGACCTGCTCGTAAGTCTCGGGCTCCATGAAGTGGAAACCCTCGCCGTCCTCGTAGAGGAAGTCATAGCCGCGCTCGTCGACATGGGCGCGTTCGACCTGTTCGGTGGTGCGCCAGCGTTCCGACACCTTCACCCCGTCGGCGATGCGGCGCATGTCGACCTGGGTCACGGGGGTGCCCTTGCCGGGGTGGAAGTTCTGGGCGGTCAGCACGACATACAGCTTGCCGTCCAGTTCGACGACGTTGCCCTTGCGAAGCGAGGAGGCGATGACTTTCACGGTCAGTCTTTCTTGCGATCTGAGGATGCGTTATCGGCGCGGTCTCTAGCGCAATCGCAGGGTTTTCGCCAGCCATGACCGACACGACGCGGGACACCCCCTGGTGGGACGCGGCCCGCCACGCCGACCGCCGCCCGATCCTGCTGGGCCGCAACCGCATCCAGCGGGCGGTCCGCGGCTGGCTGGACGATCAGGGCTTCACCGAGGTCGACCCCGCGGCGCTGGCGATCAGCCCTGGCAACGAGGCGCATCTGCACGGCTTTGCCACCGACGCGATCGGCAATGATGGCGTGCCGCGGCGGATGTACCTGCACACCTCGCCCGAGTTCGCGCTGAAGAAGCTGCTGGCGGCGGGCGAGACCGGGATCGCCGCCTTTTCCCATGTCTGGCGCAACCGCGAACGCGGCCCGCTGCACGCGCCCGAATTCACCATGCTGGAATGGTATCGAGCGGGCGAACCCTATCAGACGCTGATGGACGACTGCGCGGCCCTGCTGACAGTTTCTGTCAGGGCGGCCGGTGCGACGGTGCTGCGGTTCCGCGATGTGGAATGCGACCCCTTCGCCGCGCCCGAGCGGCTGTCGGTCGCCGACGCCTTCGCGCGCCATGCGGGCATCGACCTGCTGGGAACCATCCACCCGGATGGCGGGACCGACCGCGACGGGTTGGCGCGACAGGCGCAGCAGGCCGGGCTGCGGGTCGCCCCGGACGACACCTGGTCGGACATCCTCAGCCGCATCCTGACGGCGCGGGTCGAGCCGCATCTGGGTCACGGCCGCGCCACGATCCTCGACCGCTATCCCGCGCCCGAGGCAGCGCTGGCCCGCCGGACCGCCGACGATCCGCGCGTGGCGGAGCGGTTCGAGCTGTATGCCTGCGGGGTGGAGCTCGCCAACGGCTTCGGCGAGCTGACCGACCCCGCCGAACAGCGCCGCCGCTTCACGGCCGAGATGGACGAAAAGCAGCGGGTCTACGGGGAAACCTATCCGCTGGACGAGGATTTCCTGGCCGCGCTGGCGCAGATGCCCCCGGCCAGCGGCATCGCGCTGGGCTTTGACCGGCTGGTGATGCTGGCCACCGGCGCGCCGCGCATCGACGACGTGCAGTGGACTCCGGTGCCCTGAAAGCTAGACGTCGCGGTCCATCGCCTGCCGGATCAGGCCGGTCATGCCCGTCACCCCCAGCTTGCGCTTGAGCGTCGAGGAGGTGTTGGCGACGGTCTTGTAGCTGACCCCGATCTCGTCGGCGATCTCCTGCAGGGTGCGGCCCTGGCCGATCAGCGACAGCACCTGCTCCTCGCGCGTGGTCAGCGCGGTGGCGTCGCCCGCGGCCCCCACCTGCCGCACCGCCAGCGCCAAGGCGTGTCCGGGGGACAGGTAGAACTCGCCCGCCTCGAGCGCCCGGATGGCGGCCGAGAACTCGTCGGGGGCGGCGTTCTTGGACAGGAAGCCCTGCGCGCCCTCGGCCAGCGCCTTGGCGGCGAAGCCGGGCTGGTCGTTCATCGAAAACACCAGGATCGCGGCCTCTGGCGCGCGGTCGCGGATCGGGGCGATCAGCGACAGGCCGGGCGTGTCGGGCAGGGCGATGTCCAGCACCACCACGGCGGGAGTCTCGGCCTCCAGCACCGCCAGCGCCTCGGCCCCCGACATCGCCTTGACCACCCGCCCATAGCCCAGATCCGCCAGCAGCCGGCCGCAGCCCAGATGGGTGATCGGATGATCGTCGACGACGAGCGCCGTACGGGTGGCCATAGGGGGGGCGGTGCGGGGTTCGGTCATTGTCAGCTCTCTGGCGGCAGCGTCGCGTGGATTGTGACACCCCGCGCGCTGTCCCGCATCCCGAAACTGCCGCCCAGCAGGGCGACGCGCTCGCGCATGCCTGACAGGCCGTTGCCCTCGGGCGCGCCGCCGAGGCCGCGGCCGTCATCGGACAGCGTGACCGACCAGCCGCCGGCATCGTGGGACACCGAGGCGGTCACCGCCGTGGCGCCGGAATGGCGCAGGGCGTTGGTCGTGCCCTCCTGCAGGATACGGTAGAGGGTCAGGGCGGTGGCTTCGTCGGGTTCGGGCAGGTCGGGCGGCAGGGTCAGGGTCCAGCGGATCGCGGGATGGCGGCGGGACAGGTCGTCGATCATGTCCGATAGCACCGTGGCGAGTGGCAGCTGCCCGACCGCCATCGGGCGCAGCCCGGACAGCAGGGCGGTGTTCACGCGCCGGATCTCGTCAGCGATGGCCAGGATGTTGCCGGCGTGGTCGCACGCCGCGGGGTCGGGGCTGCGGTCGCGGATCGCCTGCGCCTCGACCCGCAGCGCGAACAGGCAAGGGCCGTATTCGTCATGCAGGTCGCGGGCGATGGCCTGACGTTCCTGATCGCCGCGCCCGACCACCTGCCGCGAAAGTCGCGCTCGGTCGGCATGGGCCGCGGCCAGCGCCGCCCCCAGCCGGTCCAGATCGGCCGCCAGCGGGGCCAGGTCGGGGGTTGAGACCGGCCCGGCGCGGGTCGCCAGCTCGCCCCGGCTGAGCCGCCGCACCACGTCCGACAGCCGCGCCAGCGGCCGCAGCCCGCCGCGCAGGATCGCCGCGGTCAGGACCAGCTGGGCCGCCGCCCCCAGGCCGATCAGCGCCGCCAGCGCCCGCGCGTCGTGCCAGGCCTCGGCCGTCCCGGCGGCGGGATCGCCGGCGATCACCACCACGCCGCGGACGCGCCGGTTCTCGACCACCGGCAGTTCGGTGGCCTGGCCCTGCGGCGCGACCAGCCGCGCGAACCACGCCGGCGCCGGGTCTGGGCGCGGCGCGGCGGTGCCCGGCGCGAGCGTGCGGCCGCTGGCGCTGTCATAGACGGCGATCCGGGCGTGGCGGGGCTCTACCAGCCGTTCGGCCAGGGCCGCGGTCAGCCCTTCGCCCGGCACGGTCCCGGCCAGCGTGGCCAGCGTCGCCACGACCAGGTTGCGCGCCGCATGGACCGAGGCCGCGACTTCGGCGGCGACGGCGCGCTGGGCATTGGCGACCAGCACCGCCGCCGCGGCTCCGGCCAGCGCAAGCTGGGCGGCCAGCATCAGGGCGACGATCCTGGCGGTCAGTGTCATGGTCACGACCTGCCACGGGCGGGGGCGCCGGGCAATCGCCGGCATGCGCTTCAAGACGGGTTGCAACCGGCGTCGGCATTCAGCAACCTGAAGGCGGAGAACAGGCAGGGCGGGGCGCAAAGGCCCTCAAGCCCGGCCCAGGGAGGACGACGAATGACACGATACTGCGCCGCAGCGGCAGCCGCCGCCGCGATCATCGCCACGCCTGCGCTGTCCCAGAGCGTCTCGGACGGCAAGGTCAAGATCGGCATCCTGAACGACCAGTCCGGCGTCTATGCCGATTTCGGCGGTCTCGGCTCGGTCGAGGCGGCCAAGATGGCGGTCGAGGACTTCGGCGGCAAGGTGCTGGACGCGCCGATCGAGGTCGTCTCGGCCGACCACCAGAACAAGGCCGACATCGCCAGCAACATCGCCCGGCAGTGGTACGACACCGAACAGGTCGATTCGATCATGGAGCTGACCACCTCGTCGGTGGCGCTGGCCGTGCAGGCGCTGAGCCAGGAAAAGAAGAAGATCGACCTGGTGACCGGCGCCGCCACGACCGACCTGACCGGCAAGGCCTGTTCGCCCTATGGCTTCCACTGGGCCTATGACACCCATGCACTGGCTGTGGGCACCGGCGGCGCGCTGGTCGAGGCCGGGGGCGACAGCTGGTTCTTCCTGACCGCGGATTACGCCTTCGGCTATTCGCTGGAGGACAACACCGCCGGCATCGTCAAGGAAAAGGGCGGCACGGTCGTCGGCGCGGTCAAGCATCCGCTGGCGACGACGGACTTCTCGTCCTTCCTGCTGCAGGCGCAGTCCTCGGGCGCCAAGGTGGTGGGGCTGGCGAATGCCGGGCTGGACACCCAGAACGCGATCAAGCAGGCGGCCGAATTCGGCATCACTGCAGGCGGGCAGAAGCTGGCCGCGCTGCTGTTCACCCTGGCCGAGGTGCACGGGCTGGGGCTGGAAACCGCGCAGGGGCTGACGCTGACCGAAAGCTTCTACTGGGACCGCAACGACGCCAGCCGGGAATGGTCGAACCGCTACAGGGAACGCACCGGCAAGATGCCGAACATGATCCAGGCGGCGACCTATTCGGGCGTGCTGCACTATCTGAACGCGATCAAGGCCGCCGGGACGGATGAAACCGAAGCCGTCGCCGCCAAGATGAAGGAAACCCCGGTCAAGGACATGTTCGCCGAGAACGGCAAGGTCCTGGCGAACGGGCGGATGGTGTCGGACGTCTATCTGATGGAGGTCAAGGCGCCCGCCGACAGCAAGGGCGAGTGGGATTATTACACCGTCAAGGCGACGATCCCCGGCGACCAGGCCTATCTGGCCGCCGACAAGTCGGGCTGCCCGCTGGTCAAGTGATGCCGCAGCCTGGCCGCGGCTTCGCGTCCGCGGCCGGGCGTTCGTCCAGGGCGACCCGTGCGCCAGCCACATCGCGCAGGGCCGCTTGCCGCGACTGGCCGCGCGGCCCGTTCATTCGCCGAACCGGGCCCGGGCCCGGGAACGTCATCTTCTGGGGAGGAAGACCATGAAGAGCCTTTACCTGACCGCGGCCGCCGCGGCTCTGCTGGTCACGCCGGCCGCCGCCGAAATGACCGACGGCAAGATCAAGATCGGGGTGCTGAACGACCAGTCCGGCGTTTATTCGGCGCTGGGCGGCACCGGCTCGCTGGAAGCGGCGAAGATGGCGGCCGAGGAATTCGGCGGCAAGATCGGCGACGCACCGATCGAGGTCGTCGGCGCCGACCACCAGAACAAGGCCGATATCGGGTCGAACATCGCCCGGCAGTGGTACGACACCGAACAGGTGGACACGATCTTCGATCTGACCACCTCGTCGGTGGCGCTGGCGGTGCGCGCGATCAGCGACGAAAAGAAGAAGATCACCATGGTGACCGGCGGCGGCACCACCGAACTGACCGGCAAGGCCTGTTCGCCCTATGGGTTCCACTGGGCCTATGACACCCACGCCCTGGCCGTCAGCACCGGCGGCGCGCTGGTCAAGGCCGGCGGCGACAGCTGGTATTTCCTGACCGCCGACTATGCCTTCGGCTATTCGCTTGAGGAAAACACCACCAAGACCGTCGAAGGGGCCGGCGGCAAGGTGCTGGGCAATGTCCGCTTTCCGATCGGGGCGACCGACTATTCGGCCTTCCTGCTACAGGCGCAGGCGTCGGGGGCCAAGGTCGTGGGCCTCGCCAGCGCCGGCATGGACACCCAGAACCAGATCAAGCAGGCGGCCGAGTTCGGGATCACCGCCGGCGGGCAGAACCTCGCCGGCCTGCTGCTGATGATCACCGACGTGCACGGGCTGGGGCTGCAGGCCGCGCAGGGGCTGTATCTGACCGAGAGCTATTACTGGGACCGCAACGACGCCAGCCGCGCGTTCGCCCAGAAATACAAGGAACGCACCGGCGCGATGCCCTCGATGGTGCAGGCGGCGACCTATTCGGCGGCGCGCCAGTATCTCAAGGCGATCGAGGCCGCGGGCACCGACGAGACCGAGGCGGTGGCTGCCAAGCTGCACGAGATGCCGGTGCAGGACGCCTTCGCCGAGAACGGCAAGGTGCTGGCCAACGGCCGGATGGTGTCGGACGTGTACCTGTTCCAGGTCAAGAAGCCCGAGGAAAGCAAGGGCGAGTGGGACTATTACAACCTGATCGCCACGATCCCCGGCGAGGAAGCCTACATGAAGGCCGAGGATTCCGGCTGCGCGCTGGTCAAGTGAGCTGATGGACGCGCTTTCCCAGACGGCCGAACCGCGGGTGGTGCTGTCCGCCCGCGGTCTGGGCAAGGATTTTTCCGGGTTCACGGCGGTCAACAACGTGAACCTCGATGTCCGCCACGCCCGGATTCACGCGCTGATCGGCCCCAACGGGGCCGGCAAGACCACCGTCTTCAACCTGCTGACCAAGTTCCTGCAGCCGACCCGCGGCACCATCACGCTGATGGGCACGGACATCACCCGGATGGCGCCCGACGCCGTGGCGCGGATGGGGCTGGTCCGCTCGTTCCAGATCTCGGCCGTGTTCCCGCATCTGACGGTGCTGGAAAACGTCCGCGTCGCGCTGCAGCGCCCGGCCGAGCTGCACACGCAGTTCTGGCGCTCGCTCAAGGCGCTGGACGTGCTGAACGGCCGCGCCGAGGTGCTGCTGGACGAGCTGGGCCTGACCCCCTGGCGCGACACCCGCGCCGCCGACCTGTCCTATGGCCGCAAGCGGGTGCTGGAAATCGCCACCACCCTTGCGCTGGACCCCGAGGTGCTGCTGCTGGACGAGCCGATGGCCGGCATGGGGCACGAGGACGTCCACACCGTCGCCGACATCATCCGCGAGGTCGCCAAGCACCGCGCCGTGCTGATGGTCGAACACAACCTGTCGGTGGTCGAGGACATCTGCGACCACGTCACCGTGCTGCAACGCGGGGAAATCCTGGCCGAGGGCGATTACGCCACCGTGTCGAACGACCCGCGCGTCCGCACCGCCTACATGGGGTCCGAGGCATGACCGCGCTGCTCGACGTCCGCGACCTCAACGCCTGGTACGGCGAAAGCCACGTGCTGCACGGGGTGAACCTGCAGGTGGACGAGGGCGAGACGGTCTGCATCCTCGGCCGCAACGGCATGGGCAAGACCACCACGCTGCGGTCGATCATGGGCCTGGTGCGCAAGCGCAGCGGCGCGATCGGCTTTGCCGGCCGCGACCTGATGACCATGCCGCTGCATCACGTCGCCCGCGCCGGGCTGGGCTTCGTCCCCGAAGAGCGTGGCATCTTCGCCACCCTGTCGGTGGACGAGAACCTGATGCTGCCCCCGGTCGTCGCCCCCGGCGGCATGACCCTGGACGAGATCCACGCGCTGTTCCCCAACCTCAAGGAACGCCGCAACTCGCCCGGTACCAAGCTGTCGGGCGGCGAACAGCAAATGCTGGCGATGGCCCGCATCCTGCGGACCGGGGCCCGTTGCCTGCTGCTGGACGAGCCGACAGAGGGCCTGGCCCCGGTCATCATCGAGGCGATCGGCAACGTCCTGCGGGAACTTAAGAAGCGCGGCATGACCGTGGTGCTGGTCGAACAGAACTTCCGATTCGCCTCGCGCGTGGCGGACCGGTTCTATGTCATGGACCACGGGGTGATGACGCACGAATTCCCGGTGGGCGAACTGGATGCCCGCATGGACATGCTGCACGAAACGCTGGGAGTCTGAGATGACGATGATCTTCGGAATCCCGATCCAGGCGTTCTTGGGACAGCTGCTGGTCGGGCTGATCAACGGGTCGTTCTATGCGCTGCTGTCGCTGGGGCTGGCGGTGATCTTCGGCCTGCTGCGGGTCATCAACTTCGCCCACGGCGCGCAATACATGCTGGGCGCCTTCGTGGCGTTCCTGGGGCTCAAGCACCTCGGCATCCCCTACTGGGCGGCGCTGGTGGTGGCGCCGCTGGTGGTCGGCGCCTTCGGGGCGCTGATCGAGCGGACGATGCTGTCGCGGCTCTACAACCTCGACCCGCTTTACGGGCTGCTGTTCACCTTCGGCCTGGCGCTGACGCTGGAGGGCACGATGCGCTGGTATTACGGCGCCTCGGGCCAGCCCTATTCGGCGCCCGCCGCGTTGACCGGGGCGATCAAGCTGCCCTTCATGGTGCTGCCGATCTATCGGGCCTGGGTGATCGTCGCCTCGCTGGTGGTCTGCCTGGCGGTCTGGGCGCTGATCGAGAAGACGCGGCTGGGCGCGACCCTGCGGGCAGCGACGGAAAACCCCTCGCTGGTGCAGAGCTTCGGGATCAACGTGCCGATGCTGCTGACCCTGACCTATGCGCTGGGCGCGGGGCTGGCGGCGCTGGCCGGGGTGCTGGCCGCGCCGATCTACCAGGTGTCGCCGCTGATGGGGTCCAACATCATCATCGTGGTCTTTGCCGTCGTCGTGGTCGGCGGCATGGGGTCGATCCTGGGCGCCATCGTCACCGGCTATCTGCTGGGCGTGGCCGAGGGGCTGACCAAGGTGTTCTATCCCGAGGCGTCCAACATCGTGATCTTCGTCATCATGGCGATCGTGCTGATTCTGCGGCCCGCGGGCCTGTTCGGAAAGGAGGGCTGACATGGCCAGAGGTTCCGACACCGCGCCCGCCGAGGCGACGCCGGTCCGCGAGATGGGCCGCGGCACCCGGACGCTGCTGCTGGTCCTGGCGCTGGCGGCGCTGATCGCGGCGCCGTTCTACGTCTATCCGGTCTTCCTGATGACGCTGCTGTGCTTTGGCCTGTTCGCGGCGGCCTTCAACCTGCTGCTGGGCTATACGGGCCTGCTGTCCTTCGGCCACGCGGCGTTCTTTGGCGGGGCGGCCTATTTCACCGCCCATGCCGCCAAGGTCTGGGGCTGGCCGCCCGAGTTCGCGCTGCTGCTGGGGGTGATCGGCGCGGCCGGGCTGGGCGTCGTCATGGGCGCCATCGCCATCCGCCGGCAGGGCATCTATTTCGCCATGATCACGCTGGCGCTGTCGCAGATGTTCTTTTTCGCGTGCCTGCAGATGCCCTTCACCCACGGCGAGGACGGCATCCAGTCGGTCCCGCGCGGCCGCCTGTTCGGGCTGATCGACCTGAACCAGACGCTGAACATGTATTTCTTCGTGCTGGCGGTGTTCCTGCTGGGGCTGCTGATCATCTGGCGCTTCGTCAATTCGCCCTTCGGCATGATCCTCAAGGCAATCCGCGAGAACGAGCAGCGGGCGGTGTCGCTGGGCTATGCCGTCCCGGCCTTCAAGCTGGGGGCCTTCGTGATGTCGGCGGCGCTGGCGGGGCTGGCCGGCGGGCTCAAGGCGCTGGTGCTGCAATTCGCCACGCTGACCGACGTGGCGTGGCAGATGTCGGGCGAGGTGATCCTGATGACGCTCATCGGCGGCATCGGCACCATGCTGGGGCCGATCCTGGGGTCCAGCATCGTGATCGCGCTGCAGCAGCGGCTGGCGACGTCGGACTTTCCGGTGACGATCATCACCGGGCTGGTGTTCATGGTCTGCGTGCTGCTGTTCCGCCGCGGCCTGATCGGAGAGCTGGCCCATTCCCGCATCGGCCGTGCGATGGGGCTGCGGCCGCCGGGCTGAGCGGGGCCGGTCAATGGGTCCGCAGCCCGACCTCGCGCGTGCCGGTCAGCGGCGCGCGGCGGTAATCCAGCCCCAGCGCGGTCATGTCGGCCGCCGTCATCGCCGCCAGAAAGCGGGTGCGGGTCAGGTCGCGGCCGGCCGCGCGCAGCGCGGCGGCGATGATCTCGGCGGCGATCTCGGCATGGGCCGTGTGGGCCGGGATGTGCCGCGCCATCATCCGGTCCAGCAGCGGCCCGCCGGGGACCACGCGGATCGCGTCCCGGCGTTCGGTCTGCGCCCCCGGCAGCGCATAAAGACGGGCTGGCGGCGGCGGGCTGTCGGCATTGCGGCCAAGCACCAGCGCGGCGGGGCCACTGGCGGGCGGGCGCAGCACTGCGGCGATCGCAGGATCGACCTCGCCGCGCGGCTCCACCCCGGCGAAGCCCGCCCGGCGGGCATCGGCCATGATCGCGTCGCCGATGTCCTCTGCGGCCGCCGACAGGCCGCGGGTGATCGAGGCGTCCTCGGTCCCGCGCAACGTCTGGCGCGGGAACAGCACCGGCACCCCGGCATCGGTCCAGGGCTGCAGCGGGGCGCGCAGCCCCACCACCGCCAGCACCTGCGGCGTGCCCGGCGCCTCGACCGCCACGACCTGCGGCCGCCGGCCAAAGAGCCGCGGCGCGGTCCGGTCCAGCGCGGCCTGCAGGGCGAGGGCATAGGCCGAGTCGGCCGCGACCCCCAGCCGGACCAGCGCCGGCTCGACCCCCAGCCGGTCGCGTATCGGCAGATCGCCGAGATAGGCCAGCAGGTCCGCCGCCATCCGGTCGTCCAGCCCCGGATAGCGCGGCATCAGCCGCGACAGCGGCCGGCCGTCGGCGCCGATGCCTTCGACCAGCGCCCGGCGCAGGCTGGCGGCGTCGTGGCCCGCGGCGGCTGCGACCAGGTCGGGGGCGCCGCCCTCGGTCCCGCCGCGGCCGTCGCGCATGTGGCAGCGGTGGCAGGCCGGCCGTGCCGCGGCCAGCTGGCCGGTAAAGGCCGCGTGGCCAAGCTCGTCGGCCTGGGCGGCGGCTGCCAACAGCGACAGCAGCGCGGCGGCAAGCCTAGCGCGCGGCATCGTCGAGCAGGGACAGGATTTCCTCGGCGCGGGGCAGCGCGGTGGTCCGGCGGAACCGCCGCCCGTCGCGGTCGGTGACCACGAAGATCGGATCGTGCAGCTCGATCGGGCCGGCCGGCGCATCGACGGCGTCCAGCACCCGGCGGATGTCGCGCGGATCGCCGGTCAGCCACAGCCAGCGCGGCGAGGCCCCGAATTCGGCCGCCGCTCGGGCCATGCGCGCCGGGGTGTCGGTCATCGGGTCGATGGTGATGGTGACCAGCGTCACCGCCGGCTCGCTCGCCGCGTCGAGTTCGGCCATGACCGCGTTCCCCAGCGGGCAGATCGACTCGCAGGTCGTATAGGCGAAGGTCATCACCAGCGGCTGCAGCGCGGCCAGCTCGCGCAGGTTCTGCGGCTGGCCCTGCTGGTCGATCAGCTCGACGGCGGGCAGCCGCATCCGACCGGTTTCGATCTCGGCCGCCGCAGCCGGTGCGGCGAGCGCAAGCGCCAGCGCCAGCAGGGCGGGGCGCGGGGTCATTCCTCGACCTCGAACACCAGCGCCGCGCGCAGGCTGTAGCCGGGGGGCAGCGACAGCGGCTGCAGCGCGAAGGGGCCGGCATGGGGCGCGGTCACGGCCAGGCTCAGCCCGCCATCGGGGTCGGGGTCGGCGCGGACCGTCATCTGCCAGGACGAGCCGAGCGCCGGGACCAGGATGTCGGTCGCGGGCAGCGCCACCTGGGCGCCGGTGGGGTCGCGGAAGCGCAGGGTGATCCGCGCGGGCGTAGTCGCGCTGATCCGGGCCGGGTCGGCCTCGACCGTCAGCGGGACGGTGGCGGGCCGGTCGGGCGGGCCTGCGACGGTGAACGGCAGGCAATCGGCAAAGCCGCCCGGCCCCGAGGTCAGGACCAGCTGCCACGGACCGGCGGTGAAGGCCCAGGTCGCCTCGAACCGGCCCGAGGCGGTCTCGGTCAGGCGCCGGTCATACAGCGCCAGGCTGGCCGGCACTCCGCCGCGCAGCTGGGTGCCGTCCATCGGCGGCTGCCCGTTCAGCGCCATCGCCGGGTCGATCAGGAAGGCGCGCCCGATCGAGGGCGCCAGCGCCAGCACCTGCCGCCCGTCGCCCGCGCCGACCAGCAGCCCCGGCCCGGCGGGCGGGTCAGGCTGGGTGACGCCCAGCACCACCCGGATCATCTGCAGCGCCGCGCCGCGGCGGACGGTGGGCAGCTCGACCACCCCGACCAGCCCGCCATCGAGGCTGAGAAGGAACGCCCGGTCCCCGGTCAGCAGCACGTCGCTGAGCGTGCCCTCGCTGAGCGCGCCCGCCTGCGCGACCTCGGCCGTGGCAAGGTCGATCAGCACGAAGGCGGCCTCACGCGGGGTCCAGGCGAGCCCGAACCGGCCCGCCGGGTCCGCCGCGATGCGCCGGAACGCCCGCCCCAGCGGGATCCGGGCCGGCTGGTCCAGCGCGTCGAGATAGGCGATCGCCGCCGTCTCGCCCCCGTCATCGAGGCCGAGCATCGTCCCCGCCCCGGCGGCCGTGGCGTCGCCCAGCCGCCGGCCGGTGCGGTGCAGACGCCCGTCGGCCCGGATCGCGCCGTCGGGGGAATAGGCGATCGGCGGCGCGTCCGGGCGGTCCAGCAGGCGGACGCTGCCCGCCCCGACCGGGTGCGCCGCGCGCCGGGTGCCGCGCAGGTCCAGCTCGACCACCTGGCCGCCGCTGGCGACGAACAGCGCCTGGTCGTGCAGGACGATCTGCCGCGGCGCGTCCAGGTCGCGGGCCAGCACCTCGTGCGGGCCGCCCGAGATGGGGATCGCGACCAGCTCTTTGCGCCCGGGAAGGGTGGCGAGGATGCGCGCCCGCGCCGGGTCGGGCAGCACGAAGGCCGGAGGTTCGGGCAGGCGGGCGGCGGCCAGCATGTTGGCGCTTTGCAGGTTCAGCTGCGGATCGACCACGCCCAGCGCGCCGTCCCCGGTCGTCACGACCAGCGCCGGGCCGCCGAAGGGCACCGCGCCGGCCGGGGCGCGGCCGGTGGTCAGAAAGCCCCGCGCGGCCTGGTCGCAACTGGACATCCCCGGCTGCACCGGGCGCGCGAAGCCCGCCAGCATCAGCCCCCGCGGCGCGGTGCCGGTCACCACGTCGGTCAGCTCGACCGACAGCCGGGCGCCGCGCCCTGCGGCGGGCTGGGTCGGGGCGCCAGTCCAGATGTCGCGGGTCGTCAGCCGCGCGGCCAAGTCCTGGGGATCGCCCTCGGCCGCCGCCGCGGGCAGGACAAGCGCTGGCAGGGCGAGCGTGGCCAGCGCCCGCCAGGCGCGCGCGCGCCGCCTCATCTTTCCCACCGCCGGCACGAGGTCTGGTCCGGGTTCTCCCACGTGGCACGATCGGGCAGCACGTCGAACAGCCCCCAGGTGCCGCCCGCGCGCAGATGCGTCGGTCCGTCGAACCACAGCCAGCACCGCGGCTGGGCGAGTTGCAGCAGCTGGGCGGTCATCGCCTTGCCGGGCGCCAGCAGCGCCGCGCGCGGAAAGCCGAAGCCGTGGAACAGGTCGTCGTAATCCTGCGAGATGGTGGCAAAGGCGCGCTGCCGCGCCCGCCCGCCGGCGTGGACGATGTGGACGGTGATCTGCTCGCCGGCGATGGCGCGCAGCACCGGCATCGGCGGATCGGCGGACTCGGCGGCGCGGGTGCGGAAGAACTGCGGGCCAAAGCTGAGGCCGTTCAGGTCGTAGTGGCTTTCCGTCCATCGCCCTCCCTCGCGCAGCCGCAGCGCGAACGGGGCGCTGCGATAGCCGGTTCCCTTCTCGCCCCAGTCATAGCTGTCGTCGCAGATCCGGCAATTGGCGACCAGCCGATGGTCGGTGCCCTGCCTCAGGTGACGATCGCGGGTGGCGTGGTCGGTCAGGTTCAGGCCGTCCTGCCAGAACAGCGTGAACTGCCGCACGTCATACAGCCGGCCGGACGGGCCGGGGGTCTTCAGCAACGCTCCGCTCATCAGCCGGGTCCGGTCCATGGGCGGCTGCGGGACCAGCACGAAGCTGCGGCAGCCCCGCGCCGGGTCGACCGGCGGGCTGGCGAGATAGGGCAGCGTTGGCCAGTCGGCGCGGTCGAGACGGGGTAGCCGCCGGACCAGGCAGCCGGTCAGGGGCAGGCCCAGCGGAAGGCGGCTGACCCGGGTATCCTCGATCCGGGCGCGTTGCGGCACGACGTTGATCGACCCGATCAGGCCGTGGCTTGCGTGGCCGATGATGTCGCCCACCGGTTTGACCGGCAGCGCGCCGAAGGCATAGGGCACGAAGATCGTGTTCCGGTCGGTCAGCATCGCCGCCACGTGCGCGGCGGCTCGTTGGCGCTGATCCTCGGCCTGCCGTTCCTGGTCTGCAGCCTGCACTTCCGCCAGGAGCTCGGCCGCCGGCGTTCCCTGAAGCTCGGCGATCGCGCGGTCGCGGGGCAGGCTGCGGCGCCCGGTCGACAGGTCGAGGCCGGGGCCATCGGGGCGCGGCACAAGCTGCGGTCGGGCGATGAGCGGGGGCCCGCCGGGCGGAGGCAGATCCGGCAATTCGGCGGCGTCGCCCGCCCCCGGTTCCGCCTGCACGCCGCGCAGCGAGGCCGCGGTCGCGCGCCTGGTCGTCTCGTCCAGCAGCGGACGCAGCGGCGCGTCCGGCGCGTCCACCAGCTGATCCAGCAGGTCGGTCAGCGGATCGGCGGCAGTGGGCTCGGGGATGGCCGCCGTCAGGCCGCTGCGCCGCGGCACGAAGCGCGACGCGGGGTCGAACCGAGAGATCACCAGGTCCCGGACCAGCGGCGATTCCTCGGGATCGGGCGGGGTGCCATAGGCGAGGCCGGCATAGAACTCGGTCAGCTCTATCTGGGCGCTGCGCTCGCCATACAGGTCGCTGGGCGTTGCGTCGGCGCCCAGCAGCGTCGCGTCGCTGGCATGGGGCGGCAGGCCCCGCAGGGCGCCAAAGGGGTTGATGCCATAGGGCCGCGCCAGCAGAAACTGCTGGGTGATCAGCGGCAGCGGAAAGCTGACCGCGAGGCGGTTCGAGGGCACCACGTCGGCCCGGTCGGCGGCATGGAAATCGACCGGCTGGTTCGGCGTTTCGGCGCCGTGCCAGTCCATGTCGACGTTGATCGAGGTGATCCGCGGCATCTGCGCGTCGCCCGGCCGATCGGGAAGCCGGCCGCCCCCGGCATCGGGCAGCGCATTCAGCCAGGCCACATGCACGCAGTCCCCGGCATTGACGTTCATCACCAGCGGCTCGGGACGGGTGTAGGTGCGCCGGATCTCGGCCCGGATCGACCCCAGCGACACCGCGGCCCAGCTGTCCGGCTCGTCGAGGCGGGTGGGGGTGCGGTTCTCGGGCGCGACCAGCTTGCGGGGATCGACCAGCGGCAGGAACAGACCATCCGGGTCGGACAGGGTGCCCCCGTACGGGGCGTCGCCGAACACCGACCGCGCGTCGATGGCGACCACCGCGGCATAGACCTGCGGCGCGGCCGAGTCGCACGAGAGCCGGCGGCCGATCTTGTCCGGCGGCCGGGTCGGCAGACCGGCAGGTCGCCGCCGCGGGGCGTGCCGCAACAATCGCTTGCCTTGCGGGCTGCCGATGGCGAGGGTCGGACTGACATGCGGGGGGCGGTGATGCTGGACCGGATCATCTATGTCACAGGCTATGGGCGCAGCGGATCGACGCTGCTCGACATGATGCTGGGCGCCCATCCGCAGGTGTTCGGCGCCGGCGAGATGTCCACGATCTGCCGCCATGTCTGGCCCAACGACGAATATTGCGCCTGTCACGCCCGCGTCCGCGCCTGCCCGCTGTGGTCGGACGCGGTGACCGAATGGCAGGCTTCGGGCATCGATCTTGACCGCCACGCGATGCTGCAGCGGCGGATCGAGCCGATCCTGTCGCACGCCCGCAGGGGCGCGGCGCTGCGCGATTATTGCGACCAGACGCTGGCGCTGTACCGGATCGTCGCCCGGCGGACCGGGCGGCCGGTGCTGCTGGACAGCTCCAAGTCCCCCGGCCGGGCGCTGGCCCTGGCGCGCGCGGGGGTGGATCTGCGGCTGATCCACCTGGTCCGCGATCCCCGCGCGGTGGCCCATTCCATGTCCGTCCCGATGCAGGTCGACACCGAGGCCGGGGTGCAGAAGACCCTGCCCGCCCATCCCGTCGCCCGCACCGCGCTGCGCTGGAGCTTTGTCAATGCCGGGGCCGAGGCCGCCCTGCGCCGGATTGCGCCCGCGCACGGGCTGCGGCTGCGCTATGAGGACCTGGTCGCGGACCCGCAGGGCGCGCTGGCGCGGATCGGCGCGACGGTGGGGCTTGACCTCGACGCGGTGGGCGCGGCGATCGCGGCTGGCGGCACCATCGCGGCCGAGCACCAGGTCGCGGGCAGCCGCATCCGCATGACCGGCGCCATGACGCTGCGCCCGGACATGGGCTGGCAGCGGCGGATGAGCCCCCGGGCGCAGGCCGTGGTCGCCGGGCTGTGCGGCGCGCGGATGCGGCGCTATGGCTATGCGGCGGGCGGCACGGGGTCGGCGTCGGCCTGAAGGCTCGCCGCCAGGGCAAGGCACCACGGCACCGCCCAGAACCGGGCATAGAAATGCGCCAGCCCGTTCTGGACCAGCGCCAGCAGCACCACGATCGTCACCGTCAGCACCCCGAACCAGCGCCCCCGCCGCGACACCATCGCCGCCCACCCCATCATCAGCCCCAGGATGATCAGCCCGACATGGCCGGTCAGGCTCAGCAGCCCGCCCTCGGCCAGCAGCAGCAGATAGGTGTTGTGCACCGGCGCGCCATGCGCGCTGATCAGGCGGTACTGGTCGGCGCCCAGCCCGACGATGATCGTGTGCCGGGTCAGGTCATAGGCCTCGCGGATCAGGAACATCCGGTCCGAGAACGTCCCCGCCTCGTCCATGTTGCCGGTGGACAGCGCCCCGAAGACGCGCTTGAGGAAGATGTCGGGCAGGAACAGCTCGCCCCAGCCGAGGATCACGAAGGCCAGCCCGGCCAGCATCGCCAGCATGCCCAGCATGATCCGCCCCGATCCGCTCAGCGCCACCAGCGCCACCACGCCGATCGCGGTCAGGAAGAACCCGGTGTTCGAGCCGGTCAGCAGCAGCCCATAGCCCAGCGGGGCCAGCAGGCACAGCAGCAGCACAATCCCCAGTTCGCGGATGAAATACAGCCACAGCGCAAAGGTGATCGCCAGCGCGGCCAAGGACGCCGCGGCGTTCTCGCGTTCCACCAGCGTCGCCAGTCGCCCGCTGGGGGTGACGAAGCGGGCGTCGCCGGGGTCGAACTCGATCACCCAGATCCCGTGCGCCATCACGAAGACCATGCCCAGCACGAAGACCTTGATGAGCAGCAGCACCTCGGCGCGGGGCCGCTGCATCAGCACCATCGGCAGCACCAGGAGCGAGAACAGGTATTGCGAGGCGACGATCAGCCCGCTGACCAGGTCGCCGCGCAGCGCCGAGCCCAGCACCAGCCCGCCGGTCAGCATCAGCACGCAGCCGTACCAGGCGCGGGTCAGCGCACCGAAGGGCCGCAGCGGCAGCCCGTGGCCCAGCATCATCGCGCCCAGCGCCAGCACCGTGAACAGATCGCCCAGCGTCACATAGGCAAAGCTGGCGCGCAGGTAGTTCATCGGCGACACGAAGACCGCCGCGGCGACCAGCATCAGTTCGGCCCGACCGGCGGCGACCGGGCGGGGCAGCGGCAGGGCGGCGGCCGCGGGGGACAGGGGCGTCACGGCCGGCCGCCCCGGTGATGCGGCGCCCGGCCGGCGGGAAGATGCAGCAAGGGCTTTGGCGCTGCGGTCAGCCGTGCTAGCCTTGGCGCAGTCAACGCCGAGGCTGCATGCCGCCGATCCGTATCCTCTTTCCCTTCGCCGGCGATACCGGCCTGGGGGGCAGCCATGTCTCGGCCCTGGACCTGGTTGCGATGCTGGACCGCGCCCGCTACGAGCCGCGGATCCTGCTGCACGGGCAGGCCGGCAAGGTGGGCGATCACGCCCGCGCGCTGGGGCTGGGCTTCGAGGTGGTCGAGGACATCCCCCTGCTGCGCTCGCCCGGCCACCCGCGACCCGGCGACGTGGGGCCGGCGCGGTACCTGGCGCACAGCCTGCCGCGCCTGATGCGCCTGATCCGCCGCATCGACCCCGCCATCGTGCACAGCAACGAAGGCCGCATCCACACCAGCTGGGCGCTGCCGACCCGCCTGACGGGCCGCAAGCACCTGTGGCACCACCGGCAGGACCCCACCGCCTTCGGCGTCAACCGGATGGCGCCGATCCTGTCCCACGCCATCGTCGGCGTGTCGCATTTCGCCCGCCCGGCACGCCCGGTGCGGCCGATCGGCGACCGCTTCAGCGTGGTGCGCAGCCCGTTCGATTTCTCGGAACCGGCCCCCGACCGCGCCGCAGCCCGGCAGGCGATCCTGGCCGAGCTGTCCCTGCCGGGGGATGCGGTGCTGCTGGGCTGGTTCGGGACGCTGACGCCGCGCAAGCGGCCGGTGCATTTCGTCCAGGCCGTCGCCGACATCCAGCGCCAGCTGCCCTGCCGGCCGGTCCACGGGCTGCTGTTCGGCGGCGCGCTGGGCCCGCAAAGCAGCCTGGGCGAGGACTGCGCCCGCGCCGCCGACGCCTGCGGCATGGCCGGGGCGATTCACGTGATGGGCTTTCGCAGCCCCATCGCGCCCTACATGGCCGGGGTCGACGTCAAGCTGGTCACGGCGCTGGACGAACCCTTCGGCCGCACCCTGATCGAGGCGATGCATCTGGGCACCCCGGTCGTCGCCACCCGCCACGGCGGCAATGTCGAGGCGATCGACGACGGCCAGAACGGGTTTCTGGTCGACCCCGACGATCCGGCCGCGTTCACCGCGCCGGTGCTGCGCCTGCTGGCCGACCCCGCCCTGCGCGACCGGATCACCGGCGCCGCCCGGCAGGGGCTGGAACCGCTTTACGGCCGGGCCACGCATCTTGCCGCGATCTCGGCCATCTATGACCGCCTGGCCGGGGTCTGAGGCCCGGCCAGCGGCACCGAACGCAGCAGCCGCACCGTGTCCGATTGCCGCGAGGTGCCGCTTTTGAGATAGATGTTGCGCAGGTGATAGTTGACCGTCGTCAGCGTGACCGAGACGAGATGCGCGATCTCTTCGGGCTTGCGCCCGGTCGCCAGGTGGCCCGCGACCACGGTTTCCGCGGGCGTGAGGCCCAGCGCCCGGGCCATCAGGTCGGTGCCGTGGCTGGGCAGGTCCGAGGGAAACAGCAGCGTGGCAAAGCAGTCCGACCCGAACTCGGTCGGGCCCAGGTTCATGTGGACGACGAACATCGCGGTATCGGGCGCGCCGGGCGAGCTGCCCGGCGACAGGACCCGGAAGCCGGTGATCTCGTCGTCGGATTCGGATTCCGCGGCGCGCATCCAGGACCGGGATTCGGTGCGCGCCCAGTCGACCAGCCGGACGCCGGCGTGCTGGGCCAGCTTGCGGGCGGCGGCGTTGGCGAACAGGACGTGGCCTTCGGCGGCCATGATGAGCCCGAAGGACAGCCGGTTCATCAGCCGTTCCCAGCTGGCGCTGGTGACCGCCTCGCTGGCGTGGCCCTCGGGCCCCGCCCGCGCGCCGCTGGCCGCCGGCCGCGCCTCGGCGGCGCGCAGGCGGTCGGCCAGCGCCAGCCGCGACCGTATGGTCATCTCGACGGTCTCGGGGTCGGCCGGCTTGACCAGGATGTCATCGACCCCCGCCAGGCGCAGCGCCTTGAGCCATTCCGGGTGGTCCGAGGACGACAGCGCCAGCACCGGCACCGGCGCCCCGCCCAGCCCGCCCGCCTGCAGCCGGGCCAGCAGGCGTTGCGTTCCAAGCTCCGCGGTCTCGCTGTCCTCGCACAGCAGCAGGTCGGCGCCGCCCAGCATCACCGCCGCGACGGCCTCGGGGATCGACAACACGGTGCGGACCAGGTAGCCGCGCTCGGCCAGATAGGCGCCCAGGGTTTCGATGCCGTCGGGGTCGTCCGAACAGCAGACGACGCGGCGCCCGGTGGCCTGGGCCAGGACGCGCGGCAGGCTGGCGGCAAGTTCAGCGAACGGCATTGCGGGTCACCTCGGTGATGGCGGCGGCGATCTGGTCGATCTCGGGGTCGCTCCATGTCGGATCGACCAGGAAGGCGAGGCTGGTCTCGCCCAGCGCGCGCGCCGTGGGCAGGGGTTCGGCGGGATGGAGGCCCTCGGCGGCAAAGCAGCCTTCGCGGTAGATTTCCGAACAACTGCCGGAAAACGCCGGAAAGCCGCGCGCGCCGATCTCGGCCAGGATGCGGTCGCGGTCCCAGCCCGGCGCCAGCCGGTCGGGCCGCACGAAGGCATACAGGCGGTACCAGGCATGGGTGATGCCGGGCGGCGGCAGCGGCACCCGCAGGACCTCGGCTTCGGCCAGCGCAGCGGCCAGCCGCAGGGCGTTGCGGGTGCGGATGCGGTGCCATTCGGGCAGCCGGCGCAACTGCACCCGCCCCAGCGCCGCCGACAGCCCGGTCATCCGCAGGTTGGTCCCCGGACCACGCCCGTGAAGCCAGCGGAACCCCGGCGGGTGGTCCGTGGCGTAGACCAGCGCGCGGTCCTTGCCGTGGTCCTTGAAGCTCCAGATCCGGTCGTACAGGGCGGCGTCGTCGGTCACGATCATGCCGCCTTCGCCGCCGGTGGTCATGATCTTGTCCTGGCAGAAGGAATACGACCCCAGCGTGCCGAAGCCGCCGACCACGCGCGCGCCGATCATCGCGCCGTGGGCCTGCGCGCAATCTTCGATCACCCACAGCCCGTGGCGCGCGGCCAGGTCCATGATCGCGCCCATCTCGCAGGGCCAGCCGGCCAGATGGACCGGGATGATGCCGACCGTGCGCGGGGTGATGGCGGCGGCGATGGTGTCGGGGGTGATGTTCTGGCTGTCGGGATCGACATCGACAAAGACCGGGATGCCGCCCGCCAGCAGCACGCACGAGGCCGAGGCCACAAAGCTGCGCGGCGAGACGATCACCTCGTCCCCGGGCGCGAGATCCAGCGCCCGCAGCGCCGCGTCCAGGGTCACGGTGCCGTTGGCCATGGCGATGGCAAAGCGGGTTCCGGCATGGGCCGCGAACTCGGTTTCAAAGGCGGTCACGTCCGGGCCGGTCCACGCGTTGACCTTGCCCGAGCGCAGCACATCGGTCACCGCCGCCACCTGTTCGTCGTCGAATTCGGGCCAGTTCCGCGTGCGGCGCATGGGCTATTCCACCATCCTGATCGTTACAAAAGCTTCCGCGGCCGCGCGATGGACCGTCGCGCCACGCAGTGTCGCCAGCGCCCGCAGGGTGGCCACCGAGCGTTCGTGCGGCGCCGGGCGCTGCTGGCTGGCAAAACAGGCGAACGCCTTCAGCTTGCGGTCCAGCGTCGCGGTGATGTCGATGAAATGGTTGGGCAGGAACCCGGGCGTCAGGTAGGGCGCGTTCCAGTTCGTCTCGGACAGCGTCTCATAGGCCAGGATCTGCGGCGGGTAGTCCTGCTGGTGCGGGCGCGCGGCGACCAGAGCCGACAGGAAGCTCAGCTGGTGATCCATGTGGATGTCGCCCGGATGCGGCACGAACAGGGTCTGCGGCGCGATCCGGCGCACCGCGTCCGAGATCGCCGCATTCAGGTCGGCATGGCCGTATTCGGTCAGCTGCGCCGCCGGGCAATCGAGGTAATGGGTCTGTGCGACCCCCAGCATGGCGTGGGCGGCGGCGGCCTCGGCCCGCACGGTGGCGATCTGGGTTTCGTCGAAGCGCGGGGCGCGCCCGGTGGTGACGATGGCGACATGGGTCTCGATGCCCGCCTGGGCCAGCCGGGCGAGCGTGCCGCCGACGCCCAGCACCTCGTCATCGGGATGCGGGGCGATCACGAGCACCGGGCCGGGGCGGTCAGCCGACGGGAACATCGTCGCCCCCCCCAAGCATCGCGTGGCGGGTGATCCGGCCCTCGGTCGTCCAGTCGAGCAGGTCCAGACAGGCGCCGTCGCCGCACATCACCGTCGCCACCCCGTCCTCGACCTGCTGGACCTGGCCGGGCAGGCCGACGAAATAGCCCTCGCGCGGGTGCAGGCGGGCGCGGTTGACCCGGACCGGCGTGCCGTCGGCCAGGGTCGTGGTGGCGCCGGGATAGGGTTCGCCGACGGCGCGGACCAGGCGTTCGATCCGCGTGCCCGCCGCGGTCCAGTCGATGCGGCCGTCCTGGGGGCGGCGGCGGGCGCACATCGTCGCCTGGTCGTGGTCCTGCACGGCGGCCGGCATCCGCCCCGCGGCCAGGTCGGCCAGCAGCGGCGGCAGCAGCGCCGCCATCTCGGCCACGGCGCGGTCGTACAGGGCGCGCGCGGTGATCTCGTCGGGGTCGATCGGGAACACCGCCTGCGCGGCGATCGGGCCGTCGTCGATGCCCTCGCCGATCCAGAACAGGGTGGCGCCGCCCTGACGCTGGCCGGTGAGGATCTGCCAGGGAATCACCGCCCGCCCCCGCATCCGCGGCAGCGGCGCCGGGTGAAAGCCCAGCACGCCCAGCCGGGGGATGGCCCGCAGTTCGGGTCCCAGCAGCTGCGACCAGCCGATCGCCATCACCAGGTCGGGGGCAAGCTCGCGCAGCGCTGCCAGCAGCGCCGGGTCGTCGCTGCGCGCGACCCGCAGGACCCGCGCGCCGGCCGCGCCCGCCAGCGGCCCGAGATCGGCGAAATCGGAATGGGCGGCAGCGCGGTCCAGCGGCAGCGTCACCACCAGCGCCGGCGGCATCCCCGCGTCCATCATCGCCCGCAGCGCCACCGCCGAGCCCTCGACCGCCCCGATCAGCACCGTCCTCATGCGACCTCCGCCCCCGGGCCGCGCTGCCAGCCGCCCAGCCAGTCCTGCGCGCGGCGCAGCCGCGGCTCGCTGCGGATCTCGCCGCGCAGCGGGACAAGGGCGGTCTCGGCCAGGATGCGAAGATCCAGCGCGAGGCTGCGATGGGCGACATACCACAGGTCCAGCGCCAGCTTTTCCTGGTCGTCGAGATGGGTGTTGCCGCTGATCTGCGCCCAGCCGGTCAGCCCCGGCGGGACCGAGTTGCGCAGCTCGCCCAGCCGCCCGAACCCGGCCACCGTCGCCGGCAGCAGCGGGCGCGGACCGACCAGCGCCATCCGGCCCCGCACCACCGCCAGCAGCTGCGGCAGCTCGTCCAGCCGCAGGCGGCGGATCAGCCGGGTCACGCGGGTTTCGCGCTGGGCGTCGGGCAGCAGTGCCCCGCGGGCGTCGCGCGCGTCGGTCATGGTGCGGAACTTGGGCACGACGATGACGCGGCCACCTTGCCCGGCGCGGGCCTGGCGGAACATGACCGGCGCGCCCAGCTGCCGGAACAGGACGATTGCAGTCACCAGCTGGACCGGCGCCGAAAGTACCAGAAGAATCAATGCCGCAATGAAATTGCAAACCCGGTGCACAATGGGCTCCCCCCCCACGATTCCGTAATGCTCGCTTATGACTGCAAGCCTACCACGGAAATTTCAGGCGCAGACCTAGCTTTTCTGATAGGTCGGAGCGTGCCGCAATTCACTACCCAAAAAGCCTGAAATCCCGTCGCCGGGCGAACGCTGCATTGTTCTTTCCGGTCAACCGCGCGAGCCGTAATGCCGAAAGGCACGATTCTTCATGTCATTACCGGAACCGCCATCGGCGGCGCCGAAATGATGCTGCTGCGATATTTGCGCAGCTGTGATCCGGGCCGGCACCTGGTGGCCACGCTGATGCCCCGCGGCCCGGTCGCGGACATGCTCGAGACAGCGGGAATCGGCGTGGTCGATCTGCACGGACGGCGGGCGGCCGACCTGCCGGCGGTGGTGGCGCGGCTGGCCCGGCTCACCCGCCGCCATCGCCCCGCGGTGGTGCATGGCTGGATGTATCACGGCTGTCTCGCGGCGACGCTGGCGCTGATCGCCGCGCGCGCGACGCGCACCGGGCTGGTCTGGGGCATCCACCACTCGCTGGCCGATCCGGGGCACGAGAAACGCTCGACCCGTGCGGTCCTGGCCGCGCTGCGCCGGCTGGCGCCGCGGGCGGACGCGATCACCTATTGCTCGCGCGAGGCGGCGCGCCAGCACCAGGCAGCGGGGTTCCCCGAGGGGCTGGCCCGGTTCGTCCCGAACGCCATCCCGCTGGACGAGTTTCGCCCCGACCCCGCGGCGCGCGCCCGGCTTCAGGCGCTGGCCGGCCTGCCCCCCGGCCGCTGGATCATCGGCGGCGTCGGGCGGGCGCACCCGATGAAGGATCACGCCGCCTTCGCCCGGGCGCTGGCGCTGCTGGCCGGGCGCGGTATCAACGTCCACGGCGTCCTGATCGGCGCCGGACAGTCCGACGGAGTGGCCGTCCGCATCGCCGCCGAATCCGGCATTGCCGACCGTCTGGCGGCGTTCGAGGCGCGCGACGACATCGCCGCGCTGGTCCCTGGGTTCGACCTGTATCTGCTGTCGTCGGCCTGGGGCGAGGCGCTGCCGCTGGCCGTGGCCGAGGCGATGGCGGCGGGGGTGCCGGCGGTGGTCACCGATGTCGGCGATTGCGGCTGGCTGGTCGGCGAGACCGGCCGCGTCTGCCCCCCGCGCCGCCCTGACCTGCTGGCCGACGCCTGCGAGGCGATGCTGGCGATGCGCGGCAGCGACCGGCCGGCGCGGGCCCTGGCCTGCCGGCACCGGGTCGCGCAGCTCATGTCGATGAACGCCTATGCCGACCGCCACGCCGCGCTTTATGCCGCCGCCGCCGCCCGCCGCGGCGCCCCCGCAGGCGCCGCCCTGATGGGACGCGCGGTATGACCGGCCCGCTGGCCGCGCGCAGCTTTACCCCCGTCCCCGACCCGGGGCGCAGCGACCGGCTGGACGGCGAACACCTGGCCCGGCTCGTTTCCCGCAACTGGCGCCTGATCCTCGCCGTGGTGGTGGCGGTGGTCGGCGCGGTGGCGGTGTTCCTGACCCAGCAGGTCCCGGTCTATCGCGCCGTCGCCGCGATGGCGCTGATGAATTCCGAGGTGCGGGTCAGCCAGGTCGACACCCAGCTGGAAAGCTATGAGCTGACCCGCGCCCGGGTCGAGACCGAACTGGACCGCCTGCGGTCGCGCACCTTCGCCAGCCGGGTCGCCGACAAGCTGGACCTGTTCAAGGACACGACCTATCTGCCGGTCGGCGAAAAGGGCCCCCCCGTGGGCACGCCGGAACGGCGGCGCGCCGTGGTCGACAAGCTGCTGGCGAGCTATATGCCGCGGCGGACCGGCGAAAGCCTGGTGATCTATATCGAGGCCGAGGCGAGCGCGCCCGAGATGGCCGCCCGGATCGCCAACGGGGTCGTCGAGGCGTTCATCCGCCAGTCTGTCGACGACCAGCGCGAGACCATCGAGCAGTCCAGCAAGTATCTGCGCGGCCAGATCGAGCTGCTGGGCGACCAGCTGACCGCCAGCCAGGTCGAGATGGCGACCCTGATCCGCGAGAACGTGCTCGACGACGAGGATCTTGACGAGCGGCTGCGCCGGCAGCGCAGCCACCTCGTCGCGGTGCTCGAGGTGTCCGGGCAGCGGGGCGGCAGCGGCGGCAGCGGCAATCTTCGGGCCGAGCTGGACCAGATCGAGGCGCAGCTGGCTGACCGCACCCGCAGCAAGATGCATCTGAGCCGCCTGGAACGCAGCGTCGACCTGTTGGGGCAGCGCCTGCAGACGATGGTCGAGCGGCTGGGGCAGATCGAGCCGCAGCTGGACCAGGTGCAGCCCGATGCCCGCCAGGTCACCATCGCCGAAACCCCCTTCGAGCCGTCCTGGCCCAACATCCCCACCACCCTGGCGCTGGCGGTGCCAGGCGGGCTGATGCTGGGTTTCCTGATCGCGCTTATAAAAAGCGGGATGGACCGGCAGGTCTGGACCGGGGCGCAGGCCGGGCTGGCCGGGCGGGTGCCCAACCTGGGGCAGCTGCCCCGCATCCGCCCGCGCGGCATCCTGCGCCGCAGGCACCAGCCGGGCTGGTTCCTGCGCCGCTTTCCGCGCGCCGTGTTCAGCGAGGAACTGCGCGCGCTGCTGACGATCTGCGGCGCGTTGCAGGCGGGCGGATCGCCGCCGCAGGTCATCATGATCACCTCGGCCCGCGACGGCGAGGGCAAGTCGACGCTGGCCGCGGCGATGGCGACTACCGCCGCGCAAGAAGGGATGCGCGTGCTTCTGCTGGATTTCGACGGCACCGCGGCGGGGGCGGGTCACCTGCTGGGCGCGCGCGAGGCGCCGCTGCTGCGGATCGACGACGTGCTGGCGGACCCGGCGCTGGCCGCCTCGCCGGTGCCGGTCCCCGACCAGCCGGGCCTTGCGCTCCTGCGCTTTGACCCGCGCGCGCGGCTGGCCTCGGCGCGGGTGGCGGCCTTCGGCAGCGACGTCCTGCCCGGGCTGCGGGCGCAGCACGACCTGATCATCCTCGACACCCCGGCGGCGCTGGGCGCATCGGACGCCGCGCGGCTGGGCGCGCTGGCCGACGCGACCCTGGTGGTCGCGCGCGCCGGCCGGACCCCGGAACACGAACTGCGCCAGTGCGTCGCGCGCCTGCAGGACAGCGGTGTGCAGGTCGCCGGAACGATCGTCAACGACATGGACCTGCGCCTGCTGCAAGGCGGGGGCCGCGGCCGGCGTCATGCCGCGCGCTGAGGGTGCGGGGGTCCTGAAACGCCTGATGGCGCCGCTGGCGACGGCGCTGCTGGCGGCCGCGCCCGCCGGCGGCACGACCGCGACGCCCGAGGCGTTTCCCTGCGCGCAGGGCTATGGCGCCGCCGCCGGCGGCTGGACCGGGGGCCGGCTGATCGCGGTGACCAGCCTTGCCGACCGCGGCGAGGGCAGCCTGCGCCATTGCGTCGAGGCGCGGGGCCCCCGGATCTGCGTGTTTCGCGTCGCCGGCACGATCCACCTGGAAACTCCGCTGCGGCCGCGCTCGGCGCTGTATGTCGCGGGACAGACCGCGCCGGGGGGCGGCGTGCAGCTGCGCATGGCCGGATCGCGCCACGGCCCGCTGGTCATCGATGGCGTCCGCGATGTCGTCGTGCGATTCCTCAAGCTGCGGCCGGGCGCCGTCGCCCGCGAATCGTCCAACGTGGACGGGGTCACGGTGCAGAACGCCTCGCGCGTGTTCCTGGGGAACCTGTCGGTGATGTTCGCCTCGGACGAGACGGTGAACATCCATGTGGACCGCGGCACCGCCACCGACATCACCCTGGCCGATAGCATCCTCGCCTATAGCCTTGATCGCGCCAACCATCCCGACGGGCGGCATTCCAAGGGCGCGCTGGTCTGTTCGGGTGACGGCACGGACAACCAGTGCGGCCGGATCACCCTGCTGCGCAACCTGCTGGCCCATCACCGCGACCGCAACCCGGACATCAAGGGCACCGCGGCCGGCCCCGTCGAGGTGATCAACAACGTGTTCTATGACCCGCTGAGCCAGCTGGGCGAATTCTATGACCTGCAGGGCGACACCCGCATCGCCTATGTCGGCAACCTGGCGATGACCGGGCCGTCCTCGTCAGAGCGGGTCGCGGCGGCGGTGCAGGTCTTCGACTGGACGCAGGGCCACGCGATCGGCGTCTGGGCGGACGACAACGTCGCGCGCGACTGCGCCAGCGGCAGGCCCCTGCCGGTGCTGGACCCCGAGGCCGCCGCGCGGCCGCTGAAGCCCTTTGCCCTGTCCGTCACCCCGGCCCCCGCCGCCCGCCTGCCCGGGCTGCTGGAGCCCCGCGTCGGGGACGTGCTGCCCGGCGGCGGGCACCGCGACGCGCTGGACGACCGCGTGCTGGCCGATGTCGGCGCCTGCGCGGGCCGGATCATCGACGACCCCGACGAGGTCGGCGGCTGGCCCGATCCCGACCCGGGCCTGGCGCCGCTGGACCGCGACGGCGACCTGCTGCCCGACCTGTGGGAGGCAGCGAACGGGCTGGACCCCGGCGCCGCCACCGACCCGTGGACCCCGACGGGCGCGGGAGCCCCGGCCGCCGCGGCGTGGCTGGCCGAACTCGCCGGTGACACATGCGACGCTCGCTGATCGCCGCGGCCTGCCTGGCGCTGTGCGCCCCCGCGCTGCTGCGCGCCGAGCCCTATCGGCTGCATCCCCAGGACCGGCTGCTGATCCGGGTGCTGACCTGGGATTTCCGGCAGAACAGCCTGGTCGGCTGGCAGGACCTGTCGGGCGAATACAGCCTCAGCCCCGAGGGCGACCTGCAGCTGCCGCTGGCCGGCACCGTCGCCGCCGCGGGCCTGACCCAGGCGGAACTGGCCGACGCGGTGTCCGTCCTGCTGCGCCGCCGCGCCGGCCTGACCGAGCCGCCGCTGCTGTCGATCGAGCTGGTCTCCAGCGTGCCTGTCTATGTGCTGGGCGCGGTCGAGACGCGCGGCGCGGTGCCGTTCCGGCCGGGGCTGAGCGCCCGCCAGGCGCTGGCGCTGGCGGGCGGCGTCTATCGCCCCGCGGGCGGTGCCGACCCGCTGCGCGCGGCCGCGGTCGCAGCGGATCTGCGGCTGGCAGGCGACCGGCTGGCCCGGCTGCGGGCCGAACGCGCCGCGCTGGACGCGGAACTGACCCGGCTGCGCGCGGAAACCACGGGGGCCGCGCCGCCGCCCGCCGTTCCCCC
>NZ_JRKS01000003.1 GCF_000763805.1 Paracoccus sphaerophysae
GGCCCGCGCTTGACAACCGCCCCCGCCCGCTCGGCTTGCGGCGTTCCGGCGCAGCGGCGTGGCGCTGCTTGCGAAAAGCGCGGGCCGCTGCAACAAGGGCGCATGACCCAGGCTCCGCTTTCCCCCGCCAAACCCGCCAAGACCATTCTGCGCGCGCTGGCCGGCGAACGCCTGCCGACGCCGCCGATCTGGATGATGCGGCAGGCGGGCCGCTATCTGCCCGAATACCGCGCCACCCGTGCCCAGGCCGGCGATTTCCTGTCGCTCTGCTACACGCCCGAGCTGGCGGCCGAGGTCACGCTGCAGCCGATCCGGCGCTTTGGCTTCGACGCGGCGATCCTGTTCGCCGACATCCTGCTGATCCCGCAGGCCCTGGGCACCGATGTGTGGTTCGTGACCGGCGAAGGACCGCGCCTGTCAACCGTGACGACCCCGGCGGGCGTTGCGGCGCTGCGCCCGGCCGACGCCGTCCACGACCGCCTCGCCCCGGTCTATGAAACGCTGCGCATCCTGCGCCGGGAACTGCCGGAGGAGACCACGCTGATCGGCTTTGCCGGCGCGCCCTGGACGGTCGCGACCTACATGATCGCCGGGCGCGGCACCAAGAATCAGGGCCCGGCCCACGCGCTGAAGGCCGCCGACCCCGAGACCTTCGCCGGGCTCATCGACCGCATCACCGACGCCACCATCGAATACCTGTCGGCCCAGATCGAGGCCGGGGCCGAGGTCGTCAAGCTCTTTGACAGCTGGGCCGGCAGCCTGACCGGTCGCGACTTCGATGACTATGCGCTGGCCCCCGCCCGGCGCATCATCGGCGCACTCAAGGCGCGCCACCCGTCGATCCCCGTCATCGCCTTCCCGCGCGAGGCGGGCGAGCGCTGTGTCGGCTTCGCCCGCGCGACCGGCGCGGACTGCATGGCGCTGGACAACTCGGTCGACGCCGCGTGGGCCGCCGCGCATGTCCAGACCGACGGCTGCGTCCAGGGCAACCTCGCGCCCGGGCACATGGTGACCGGAGGTCAGGCGCTGGTCGACGAGACCCGCCGAATCGTCCGCGCCTTCTCGCAGGGGCCGCATATCTTCAATCTCGGCCACGGGATCACGCCGGACGCGGACCCCGACAACGTGGCGCTGATGGTCGAGACCGTGCGCGCCGGCGCCTGACGGCGTGTGGGTCGCCGCCACCCTGATCGCGGCGCTGGCGCAGACCGGCCGCAACGCCGCGCAGGCGGGGCTGAGCGCGCGGCTGGGGACGATCGGCGCGACGGGCGTGCGGTTCCTGTTCGGCCTGCCCTTTGCGCTGCTGTTTCTGGCGCTGGTGTCGCTGTGGCAGCCCCTGCCCGCCATTCCCCCTCGGGCGCTGGCGTGGACCGCGGTCGGTGCCGCCGCGCAGATCGGGGCGACCGCGCTGATGCTGTCGGCGATGCAGCTGCGCGGCTTTGCCGTGGCGACGGCGCTGGTCAAGACCGAGCCGGTGACGCTCGCGCTGATGGGCGCGCTGGTCCTGGACGAGCGGCTGGGGCTTCAGCGAATGGGCGCGGTCCTGGTCGCGACGCTCGGCGTGCTCACCCTGTCGGGCACCAGCTGGCGCCGGGCCGGGATGCTGCCGCTGGCGATCGCGGTGTCTGCCGGCGCGCTGTTCGGCCTGTCGGCGCTGGGGTTCCGTGGCGCGATCCTGTCGCTCGACACCGGCGGATACGTGGTTCGCGCCACGATTATTCTGGCCCTGTCGCTGGCCCTGCAAACGGCGATGGTCGGCGGCTGGCTGGCGCTGACCAACCGCGCCGCGCTGCGCGGGATGGCGCAGGCCTGGCCCGAGTCGCTCGCGGCGGGGTTCCTGGGGGCGCTCGCCTCGCAATTCTGGTTCATCGGGTTTGCCCTCGCCCCGGCCGCCGATGTCCGCACCCTGGCGCTGGTCGAGGTCATCTTCGCCGCCGCCGTCTCGCGGCGCCGGCGCGAGACGATGGGCCTGCGCGAGATCGCCGGCATGGTGCTGATCCTCGTCGGTGTGGCGTGGCTGTTGCGGGCCGCCTGAGCGTCAGACCCACTTCGCCAGCGGCGGCAGGCTCATCAGCACCGCATCGGGGTTGTGCCCGGTTTCCAGCCCGAATTTCGTGCCGCGGTCATAGACCAGGTTGTATTCGGCATAGAGCCCACGGTGGATCAGCTGCGCGTCCTTGTCCGCGTCCCTCCAGGGCTGCCCCATGCGCCGTCCGGCCAACGGCAGGAAGGCGGGCAGGAACGCCTCGCCCACCGCGCGGGTAAAGGCGAAATCCGCCGCCCAGTCGCCGGTACTCAAATCGTCATAGAAGACCCCGCCGACCCCGCGGGCCCGGCCCCGGTGGGGGATGAAGAAATACTCGTCCGCCCAGGCCTTGAAGCGGTCATAGTAATCCGCGCCGTGCGGCCCGCAGGCAGCGCGCAGCGTGTCGTGGAAATGCGCCGTGTCCTCGGCATATTCCAGGCAGGGGTTCAGGTCCGACCCGCCCCCGAACCACCAGGCGCCCGGCGTCCAGAACATCCGCGTGTTCATGTGAACGGCGGGCGCATGCGGGTTCTGCATATGGGCGACGAGGCTGATGCCCGAGGCCCAGAAGCGCGGGTCCGCCTCGATCCCCGGCACGCCGCGCGCGGCCATCGCCCCTTGCGCGCGGGGGGCGAGCGTGCCGTGCACCTCGGACCAGTTCACGCCGACCTTTTCGAACACGCGGCCGCCGCGCATCACCGACATGATGCCGCCGCCGCCATCCTCGGCGCGGGCGGTCGGCGTCACCTCGAAGCGACCGGGGGGCGTGTCGGCGGTCGCGTCGGCGGGGGCCCGATCCTCCAGCGCCTCGAAGGCCGCGACGATGCGGTCGCGCAGTTCCCGAAACCATGCCGCGGCCTGGTGACGTTCCGCCGTCATCTCCATCGAATGCTGCCTTTCGTGATTTGCAAGCCGGCGGGGCGCCGCGCTAGGCTGGGTCCCGATCTGCTTAGAGGCGCGCCCGATGACCCGCAACCTGACCCTGACCCTGCTTGGCTGCCTGACGCTCGTCGCCTGCGGGACGCCGCAAGAGCAGTGCATCTCGCAGAATACCCGCGAATACCGCGTGGTCAGCAACCTGCTGCGCGAGGTCGAGGCGAACCTCGCCCGCGGCTATGCCTGGGAAGAACGCGAGGTGACCCGGACCGAGTGGCGCGATTGCCCGGTCGTGGTGCGCGACAAGGACGGCAACGCGCGCTGGATCGACCGCCCCTGCCTGCGCGACGTCTCGGATACGGAACGCTACCGTGTGGCGATAGACCCCGCCGCGGAACGGCGCAAGGCGGACAACCTGCGTCAGCGCCGCGCCGCGCTGAGCGCGCAGGCCGACGAGGCCGTCCGCGCCTGCCGCGCCGCCTATCCCGAAGAGCGACGCTGACTTAGCGCCCGCGGGCGGATTTCCGGCCGGCGCGACCGGCGCCGGTCGCCTCGATCAGCTTGAAGCGGTTGTCGCCGCCAACTTCGGTCACCTCGGCGAAGTGTTCGGTCAGCACCGCCTCATAGGGCAGGTGCCGGTTGGCGACCATCCAAAGCCGCCCGGCCCCGGTCAGCAGGCCCGCGGCGGCCCGAATGAACCGCGCGCCCAGATGCGGATCGGCGGCGCGGCCGGCATGGAAGGGCGGGTTCATCACCACGCCGTTCACCGGGTCGGGCAGGCGGAACGCCGTCGCGTCGGCCCAGTGAAACTGCGCCCGCGGATCGGTGACGTTGCGCCGCGCGCAGTCCAGCGCGGCATGGTCGGATTCGACCAGATGGACGACCTCGACACCCGGGCGCGACAGGATCTGCGCCGCCAGCCAGCCCCACCCCGCGCCCAGATCGACGACGCGGGTCGGCATCCGGTCCGGCAGATGGGCGGCCAGCAGCTGCGAACCGGGGTCCGGCCCATCGGCCGAGAACACGCCGGGCAGGGTCACGAAGTTACCGACCCGCGTTTCCGCCGCCGCCCATTCTTGCGGCAGCCAGTCCCCCTCGGGGACCGTTACCCGAAAGATCTTGCCATGCGCCTTCGACCGCACGTCCTCGACCGGACCCAACGCCCGCAGATCCTTGAGCATCGCGTCGACGCCGTCGGTCTTCTGCCCGTCGATCCACAGCGTCGCGCCGGGGGGCAGGGCGGCGGCGGCAGCGGCGACGCTCGCACGCGCCTCGGCCCGGGCCCGCGGCAGGATCACGACCGCGCCGTCGGCGGGGCCATCGACCGCGACGAGGGTGCGGAACCCCTGCGCGGCAACGGCGTCATGGGCCGGTTTCTGCCGCTGGACGACCACGGTGCGCGCGGGATCGAAGGACGCGACGTCGCCCGCCCCGGCGCCGATCACCAGCAGCCGGCCCTCTGGCGGGTCGACCTGCTCCAGCCGCGAACCGGCCATCTATTCCTTTTCCATCGTGCATTGCAGCGGGTGCTGCTGGCGGCGCGCAAGCTCCATCACCTGCGCCACCTTGGTTTCCGCGATCTCGTGCGAGAACACGCCCACCACCGCGACCCCCTTGCGATGCACGGTCAGCATGACCTCGATCGCCTGCGCGTGGGTCATGCCGAACAGCCGTTCCAGGATGTGCACGACAAACTCCATCGGTGTGAAATCGTCGTTCAACAGCAACACCTTGTAAAGCGGCGGCCGCTGCGTCCGGGGTTTGGTCTTGACCGCCAGATCGACGTCCTCGTCGTTGCGCGACGGGGGATCGGAAAGGCGGAACGGAGGGGCGAAGGACGGGGTCACGCGGTTCGGTCCTGCAGACTTGGGGCCAAGGCCCGATCAGCGGGCAATATAGGGATTGTGGCGAGCAAGAAAAGTCCGCCAACCGCGGCGCGGCGCCGCCGATCGCGAGATTTCCCGAGAATCGAGTAAAATACGCGGTTCACGCCCGGAAAGCCGCGTGCTATTGTCGGTTCATTAATGAAGGACGTGCATAAAGAACGCGTCCGCGAGGCAGAAGAGACCGGGGTAGTGAACAGAATCTATCGAACCCTCATCGCAGGGTGGCTTGTCGTCATGGGCATGATGGTGCCGATGGTCGCCTCTGCCGCCCCGTTCGCCGCGTTCGTCATGGACGGGCGGACCGGCAAGGAAATCTATTCGCAGAACGCGGATGCGCGGCTGCACCCCGCCTCGCTGACCAAGATGATGACGCTGTACATGGCCTTCACCGCCATCGAGCGTGGCCAGGTGCGGCTGGATTCCCGCTTTACGGTGACCCAGCACGCCGCCTCGCAGCCGCCGTCGCGCCTGGGGCTGCGCCCCGGCCAGCAGATCGAGCTGCGCTATCTGATCCGCGCCGCGGCGGTGAAATCCGCCAACGACGCGGCCACCGTCATCGCCGAAGGACTGGCCGGGTCCGAATCCCAGTTCGGGGCGCAGATGACCGGCATGGCGCGGGCACTGGGGATGCGGAGCTCGAACTTCCGCAACGCCAACGGGCTGACGCAGGACGGGCATTATTCCTCGGCCCGCGATCTCAGCATCCTCGGCCGGCGGCTGTTCTACGATTTCCCCCAGTATTATTCGATCTTCTCACGGCGCAGCGCGGATGCGGGCGTCGCCATGGTCGCCAGCACCAACAAGCGCTTCCTGGACAGCTATCCGGGCGCGGACGGGATCAAGACCGGTTACACGCGGGCCGCAGGGTTCAACCTGACGGCGTCGGCGCAGCGCGGGTCCAAGCGCATCATCGCCACGGTGATGGGCGGGCAGTCGACCGCCCAGCGCAACGCGGTGATGGCCCAGCTGCTGGACGCGGGATTTGGCCGCGCGCCGGCGCAGGTGCGCGAAATCCGCCCGGCAGCGCCGGCCTATCTGGTCGAAAAGAAGCGCTCGGTGAAGGTTGCCCGGGTCGAACCGGCACCGCAGGTCGTGGTATCGGCACGGCCGGTGCGCGGCTCGACGGTCGTCGTGGAACCCGCACGGCGCGCGGCGCCGGCGAAAGTCCTTTCGCAGGCCCCGGACGTGGAAGCCGTCGCCGTGGCCAGGGCGGTCGCCGACAGCGTCGATCCCTCGCGCCCGTCGCGTCGGCCCAAGGTTGCCGCGGCTGCGGCGGTGACCCCCGCCGAAACGGACGCGGCTGCGGCGGATCCGCTTCCTGACCGCAAGGTCGCGTCGCCCGAGGGCAACCGGCCGTCGCGGGCCCCGCGTCGTGCCGAGGCCGTCCAGACCGCCTCGACCGAGGGCAAGGCCGCCAAGGCCAAGGCGCCGCGCCCGATGGGCTCGACCTTCGCGGCCGAGACGCCGGCCAAGGGATCCCGCCTTGCGAGTTCGGACAAGCCCGCGCGCAAGTCGGAAGCGGTGATCATCGCGGCGATGGAGGAAGAGGGCGACCGGTCCGAGCCCGAGGCGACCGAGATCGTCTCGCGTCCCTCGACCAAGGGCCGCGGCAAGTTCGCCATCAACATCGGCCGCTTCAAGACCAAGGCCGAGGCCGAACAGCTGCTGCTGCGCATCGCGCTGCAGGAGAGCGCTGTTCTGGACAGCGCCGCGCGCCGGGTGGGCAACACCAAGCGCGGGTGGGAGGCCAACTTCACCGGCCTGACCCGCGACGCGGCGCACCTCGCCTGCGACAAGCTGGCCGCGCGGTCGCAGAAATGCAGCGTGTTGGGCAACTGAGGCGCCGGCGCGGCTGCCAGGTGGTCGGGGCGCTAAACGGACGACGCAAGGCCCGGGTCCTCCCGGGCCTTTTTGCTGGGCAGCCGCGATGCGGCTCCGCCGGTTCGCGCGGCGCGCGGCGCAATACGTGGGATGCAAGGCCGTCCCCCATGGCCACTGTCATATCCACGTTCTGAGATCGAGCGACCGCCACGGAACGCGTGCCAGACGATCGATCGTGCCTTGTCTGACAGATTGGTCGCGGCGCATCGAACAGGGGATGCTACGAGACCAAAGTCGATATCTTCGACCTAGGTAGATATGCGCTATTGCAGTCCAGGACACCGGCGCGGCCCGCCGTGATGCTGACCGCCTCCCGCTGCCGGGTTGACGGCACGAGACCTAGCTACAGGACGCGCTTAGTTGGCGAGTGGGGAAGATCGACGGTCTGGGAAGGAGCCACGGATGCTGCCACAAGGGAGGCTGCTGGGCCATCCTCGCTACGGAAGAATGAGCCGACGATCCCACCGGCTGCTAAGCAAGTCACGCGTGGGCGCTTGGCGCCTCCCCACGAGGGATTGGGCAGACGATGCCGCGAGCAGTAGCAGCATATTGCCGCCTCATCCCGGCAGCTTGGCAAAGGGCATGGTTGCGCACGCAATATTCAGCACGCCGGGTTCTGCTGCAGGTCGCAACGTTCGCGCTCGAATGCCAGGAACCAGCACGGCAACTTCATCGGCACGTCGTTCGGGTCCGAGCTGTTCGACACCGCCGGACATCCCCTCTCAAACCGTCGTGGTGGCGTTCAGCATGTCCGCCGGGCTGGTGCACGGAGGACTGCCGCACCGTATCTCCCGAGGGACCGGCGCAACTCTATTCCCGAACCGCTCTTCGAGCATGGGCAGAACCCGGCTGCCGCGATCTCGCTGTAGATGAAGCCAGAACAGAACGCGCGGCCCGGCTCGCCACCACTCTCCCTACGGCTTCGGCCGGTCGTCCCATTCGTCGCTGAGGATCCGCTCGGCGTCGCCCTTGGGGTCCTCGTATTGCCGGTTGCGCAGCGACCACAGGAACGCCAGCAGCCCCAGCGCGCCAAGCCCGAGCGAGGCCGGAATGAGGAAAACCAGCACCTCCATCAGCGCAGCCGCAAGGCGTTCAGCGTCACGCTGATGGAACTCAGCGACATCGCCAGCGCCGCGATCAGCGGCGTGGCGAGCCCGGCGACGGCGAAGGGCACGGCGACGATGTTGTAGAGGATCGAAAGGGCAAAGTTCTCGCGGATGCGACGCGCGGCGGCGCGGGCGACGCCCACCGCCTCGGGGACCGGGGCAAGCGAGCTGCCCACCAGCACCATGTCAGACGCGACGCGCGCGGCGTCGAGCGCGCTCGCCGGCGAGATCGAGGCATGGGCCGAGGCCAGCGCCGCGGTGTCGTTCAGCCCGTCGCCCACCATCAGCACCCGCGCGCCGCTGCGGGTCAGGGCGGCGACGGCGGCTGCCTTGTCCTGCGGCGTCACGCCCGCGCGCCATTCGGGGATCGCCAGCCGTGCGGCAATGTCGGCCACCGCGCCCTGCCCGTCTCCCGACAGCATCAGCACCCGCAGACCGGCCGCCCGCAACGATGCGACCGCCTCGGCGGCGCCGGGGCGCAGGCTGTCGGTGAAGTCGACGCGATGCACCGCCTCGCCGATCCGCAGCCAGGTCGCGGCGCCGGGGGCGTCGTCGGCCGCTCCGGTCCAGTCGGCACGGCCCAGCCGCACGAGTTGACCCTGCCACCGCCCCTCGACCCCATAACCCGGGACCTCGCGCAGGTCGTCCAGCGCAGCCGGCGCCACCTCCAGCGCCGCGGCTAGGGCGCGGGACAGCGGATGCGCCGACCCGGCGGCCAGCGCCGCGGCGACGGGCTGCGCCTCGGGGGGCAGGGCGTTCGCCGCGACCCGCGGCGTCCCCATCGTCAGCGTGCCGGTCTTGTCGAAGACCACCGTATCGACCTCGGCCAGCCGCTCCAGCGCTGTGCCGTCCTTGATCAGCAGCCCGCGGCGGAACAGCCGCCCCGAGGCCGCCGTCACCACCGCCGGGACCGCGAGTCCCAGGGCGCAGGGGCAGGTGATGATCAGCACCGCGGCCGCGACATTCAGCGACAGCCGCGCATCGCGGGTCACCCACAGCCAACCGAGAAAACTCGTCAGCGCCATCAGATGCACGACCGGCGCATAGGCGCGGCTGGCCCGGTCGGCGACCGAGGTATAGCGCCCGCGCGCCGATTCCGCCGCCGCGACCAGCGCTGTCAGCCGGGCCAGCGAGCTGTCCCGCCCGGCGGCCGTCACCCGCAGCGTCAGCGGGCCGGTGAGGTTGACCTCGCCGGCCGATACCACGTCGCCGGGGCGCGCGGCGACCGGCGCCGATTCTCCGGTCAGCAGCGAACGGTCGATCTCGGACCCGCCCTCGTCCACGATGCCGTCCGCGGGGATGCGCCCGCCCGGTCGCACCAGCACCAGGTCGCCCGGCGCCAGGTCGGCGACCCGCACGGTTTGTTCGGCGCCGTCCGTCAACCGCACCGCCCGCGGCACCTCGAGCGCGGTCAGCTCCTCGGCCGCCGAGCGGGCGACGGCGCGGGTGCGATAGTCGAGATAGCGCCCGACCAGCAGGAAGAAGCACAGCATCACCGCGGCATCGAAATAGGCGTGGTGCCCGGAATGCAGCGTCTCGAAGACCGAGATCGCGCTGGCCAGGATCAGCGCCAGCGAGATCGGCACGTCCATCCCCAGCCGCCCCGCCCGCAGCGCGCGCCAGGCGCTGGAAAAGAAGGGCTGGCCGGCGAATGCCACGGTCGGCAGAGCGATGGCGCCGGAGATCCAGTGGAACATGTCGCGCGTCGCCGCATCGGCCCCGGACCAGACGGCGACCGAAAGGATCATGATGTTCATCATCGCGAAGCCCGCGACGCCGACCCGCATCAGGATGTCGCGGCCCTGCCGGTCGGCGGCGGTCGCGGTCAGCGCGCCGGGGTCCAGCTCGTGCGCCTCGTAGCCGATCCGGTCCAGCACGGCGATCAGATCGGCGGCGCCGATCCCGGCCTCGGCATCGATGATGACCCTGCGCAGCGACAGGTTGACGCGGGCGGCATGGACTCCGGGCGCGGCGTTCAGCGCCCGTTCCACCGCGACGATGCAGGCCGCGCAATGGACGGCGGGCACCGACAGCATGATGTCGCCGCGCGCCGGACCCGACCGCGCGAGCGCCTCGGCCAGAGGCGCCGCATCGCAGGCCGGGCAGGCGCTGAGCCGGCCGGGATGTTCAGCCTCGGCAACCGCACGCAGCCCGCCTGCGAACTGTCCGCCGCCTTGCGCCGTCGCGTCTGCCATCACCGTCCCGCCTTCGTCACTGCGCCTGACTGCCCGCATAATGGTCGATGCGCTGGCGGAACAGCGTCCCGTCCCACGCCTCGGCCGTCAGGTGGATGTTCCACGTCCCCGGCGCAAGCTTGATCGGCGCCCGGAAGATGCCGTCCTGATAGGTGAATTGCGGGGTCTGGTCGTCGCGGACATGGGTCGGCCGCCCGACCGTGGCGGTCAGCGACCGCACCCGGGCCGGGTTTCCCTGCCTATCGCGGATCATCAGCGTCAGCTCCTTGCCGTCATATTCCGGCGTCACCGTCCAGCCCAGCGAATCCTGCGCCACCCGCTCCTTGTCGAAGACCTGCGAGGCGACATAGGAGTTCGGGGTCTCGAGGCCCGGAAAGGTCCCCACGGCCTTGACCGCAAGCCAGATGTTCACCCCGATGATGACCCCGAACATGGCGAGCGCAAAGATCAGCATGTGCCGTCCGGTGAACCGGCGCGAGGCGGAAAACAGCAGGAACGGCAGCCCGAAGACTGCCGCGACCGCCAGGACCGGCAGATAAGCGGCAAGGCTGGACAGCGGCGCCGGCATCGCGATCACCGCCCCCGCCCGTGGAAGACGGTGTCGACCGCGGCGCGGCGGCCCGAGGCCTCGTCCTCGATCCACATGGTGATCTCGGTCTGGCCGGCCTCGGCCAGCGCGGCATCGGGGCGGACGGTCAGATAGACCCGCTGCTCGAAGGTGGCGTCCTGGGCCACCTCGACCGCGCCCTGCCCGCCCTCGAGCGACACGCTCAGCCCCTCGATCGGCGCCCCCGCGGCGTCCCCGGCGCCGACCGCAAAGCGCTTGGCCTCGCCCTGCTTGTTGCGCAGCCGCAATTCGTAGGTGTTGCGGATCGAGCCGTCGGACATGGTCACAAAGAGCGGGCTGCGGATCGGCGAGACGTTCAGGTCATAGGGCGAACGCAGGAACAGCGCCACGATCAGCCCCACCCCGATCGCCCCCCATAGGGTGAAATACAGCAGCGTCCGCGGCCGCAGCACGTGGCGCCACAGCGAGGCGCCCTCGTGGCCGACCTTCTCGGCCCGCTCGTCCCTCAGCGCCATGTAGTCGATCAGCCCGCGGGGCTTGCCGATCTTGTCCATGATCTCGTCGCAGGCGTCGATGCACAGGGCGCAGGTGATGCATTCCAGTTGCTGGCCGTCGCGGATGTCGATGCCCATCGGGCACACGTTCACGCAGGCATAGCAGTCGATGCAGTCGCCCTTGGCGCCAGGGGGCACGTCGGACTTGGTCGGCTCGCCCTTGCGGATCTTGCCGCGCGGCTCGCCCCGCCATTCCCGATAGGCGACGGTCAGCGTGTCCTCGTCCATCATCGCGCCCTGGATGCGCGGCCAGGGGCAGGCATAGATGCAGATCTGTTCGCGCGCGAAGCCGCCAAAGAAGAACGTCGTCGCGGTCATGATCGCGATGGTCATGTAGGCCACGGCATGCGCCTGTCCGGTCACGAGATCCTTCAACAGCGTCGGCGCGTCGGCGAAATAGAACACCCAGGCGCCGCCGGTCAGCAGGCCGATCAGCAGCCACAGCGCCCATTTCGTGATCCGCAGCCGCGCCTTGCGCGCGGTCCAGGGCTGTTCATACAGGCGGATGCGGGCGTTGCGGTCCCCTTCGACCCAGCGTTCGACGAGGATATAGAGGTCCGTCCACACCGTCTGTGGGCAGGCATAGCCGCACCAGACCCGGCCCAGCGCCGAGGTGAACAGGAACAGCCCGAGCCCGGCCATGATCAGCAGGCCCGCGACGAAATAGAATTCGTGCGGCCAGATCTCGATCCAGAAGAAGAAGAAGCGCCGGTTCGCCAGGTCGACCAGCACCGCCTGGTCCGGCAGGCCGGGGCCGCGGTCCCAGCGGATCCAGGGGGTGATGTAATAGATGCCCAGGGTGATCGCCATCAGCACCCATTTCAGGTTGCGGAACTTGCCCTGCACCCGCCGCGGAAAGATCGGCTCGCGCGCCGCGTAAAGGCGCGGCGGTTCATTCTCGACGGTGGACATGGAACACTCCTGCGTGGCGCGGGCCGGGACGGGCGGGCAGCGGGATCTGGATGACGGTCAGGACCACGGCTCGCCGGCGAGGAATATATGCAGTCCTGCATGGGTCCGAGAGAGACGCTTTGTCGCACATCCGCTTGGCTCCAGCCGTCGCCTTCACCGCCGCCGGTGCGGGCGGCCCTGAAGGCAAGGCTGACACGCCGGGCGCGCGCTGAACAGCGCAAACGGCCGGCGCGCATCACCCGCCGCTCGGGCCAAGCGGGGCGCGGCAGGACCGCACCCCGGCGCGCCCGTTACTCGCCGCCGCCCAGGCTGTGGACATAGGACGCCACGGCGCGGATGTCCGCCTCGCTCAGCCGCTGCGACCAGGCCGGCATCACGCCGAACGGGCCGTCATGGATGATCTGGCGGATGCGGGCCTCGGTCGGCCGGCCCTGTTCGGAATAGAGCCACACGGCGTCGGTCAGGTTCGGCGCGCCCTGGGCGCGGTCGCCGGTCCCGTCCTCCATGTGGCAGGCCACGCAGTTGTCGGCATAGACCGTCGCGCCCGCCTCGGCTTTGGCCGTGTCATGGGGCAGCTTGGCCAGCGCCAGGACGTAGTTCGTGACCTGGTCGATCTGGGCCGCGTCCAGAATCCCGTCGGCCCCGAAGCGCGGCATTTCCGAATAGCGCGAGTCCGGGTCGTCCGGGCTGCGGATGCCGTGCAGGATCGTGGTGTGGATGTCGTCGATGGTGCCGCCCCACAGCCAGTCGTCGTCCACCAGCGCGGGATAGCCGCTGGCCCCCGCCCCGCCGGCCTGGTGGCACTGGACGCACCAGGTGTTGAACACCGCCCGGCCGGCGTTGGCCGTGTAGTTCACCAGTTCGGGGTCGTCCTTGATCGTGCCCAGCTCGACCGAGGCCAGCTTCTGCTGGATCGGCGCGTTGGCGTCGGCAAAGCGCTTGATGTCGACCGCCACCTCGTCGCGCGGAGTGGTGCCGATGAAGCCCTGGGTCGAGCCGTGGATCAGCGGGATGGCCGGATAGGCCAGGACATAGCCGACCGACCAGACGATGGTCGCGTAGAAGGTCCACAGCCACCAGCGCGGCAGCGGGTTGTCGTATTCCTCGATCCCGTCCCAGCTGTGGCCGGTGGACTGCACCTCGACGACGTTCTTGCCGACGCGGCGCCGCTGGCTCATCCGCGAGGTCGGGCGGGCGCCGGGCTTGACCCCGGTCAGCGTCTCGGGCGCGTTCTCGATGATCTGCTGCGCGTTTTCGGCGTCGGCCGCGCGGCGGCTGACGGAAATGCGGTTGTCCGGGTTGGCCGGGCTTTCATGCGGATCGGTCGGGTCGGCGCCGACATTGCGGGCCACCTGCTCCTCGCGCGGGGTCGGGGTGGCGTTTGGGTCTTGGTCTCTGGGATCGGCCATCAATCGACCTCCTTGCGGGCCGCGTCGGCTACAGGCTCGGGCGCGGGTTTCGTCTCGTTGCGGAAGATGCTTTCTGCGGCGTCCCGCTGGACCCGGCGCGACCCCGGGCGGAAGGCGAACAGCACCACCCCCAGGAAGAACAGCGTCAGGACCAGCAGCACCCAGCTGTCGGCGAGTTGGCGCAGGATGGAATAGCTATCCATGCCCCGCGCCTGTCAGCGATGCTGGTCGGGCTGGAAGGTCGAGAAATCGACCATCGTCCCCAAGACCTGCAGATAGGCGATGAGCGCGTCCATTTCCGACACGCCGGCCTGGCGGTCGAAGTTGCGCTGCTGCGCCCCCGGATAGCGTTCCTGCAGCCCGGCGGCATCGGCATCCGGGTTGGCCTGGGCCAGCCAGTCGGCGCGGGCCTCGGCCAGCATCTCGTCGCTGTAGGGCACGCCGACGCGGCGATCGGCGGTGATCCGGGCGTCGATATGGGTCGGCTCGATCATCCGGTCGCGCAGGAATCCGTAGCCCGGCATGATCGATTCCGGCACCACCGACTGCGGGTTGATGAGGTGGTCGATGTGCCATTCGTCCGAATAGCGCCCGCCCACCCGGGCCAGGTCCGGCCCGGTCCGCTTCGATCCCCACTGGAAGGGGTGGTCGTACATCGATTCCGCCGCAAGGCTGTAATGGCCATAGCGTTCGACCTCGTCCCGCATCGGGCGGATCATCTGGCTGTGGCAGACATAGCAGCCCTCGCGGACATAGATGTCGCGGCCGGTGAGTTCGAGCGGCGTGTAGGGGCGCACCCCCTCGACCTTCTCGATGGTGTTTTCCAGGTAGAACAGCGGGGCGATTTCCACGATCCCGCCGATCGTCACGACAAGGAACGAGAACACCAGCAGCAGCGTCGCGTTCTTTTCAAGGATCTTGTGGTGGTCAAGAATTGCCATCTGTCAGATCCTCATTCGGCCGGCAGGGCGACGCGGGTTTCCGCGACGCGGGGCTGGCGGGCCACCGTGGCCCACAGGTTGTAGCACATGATGATCGCGCCCAGCAGGAAGAACACCCCGCCCAGCGTCCGCACCACAAGCATCGGATACTTGGCGATCACCGTGTCGGCGAAGGCGTTGACCAGGAAGCCCTGGCTGTCCACCTCGCGCCACATGAGACCCTCCATGATGCCCGACACCCACATCGACGAGGCATAGAGCACCAGCCCGATGGTCGCGAGCCAGAAGTGCCAGGACACCAGCGTCAGCGAATACAGCCGCTCACGCCCCCACAGACGCGGGGTCAGGTAGTAGAGCGCACCGAAGGTGATCATCCCGTTCCAGCCCAGCGCGCCCGAATGGACGTGCCCGATGGTCCAGTCGGTGTAGTGCGACAGCGAGTTCACGGCCTTGATCGACATCATCGGCCCTTCGAAGGTCGCCATGCCGTAGAAGCCGACGGCCACGACCATCATCCGCAGGATCGGGTCGGTGCGCAGCTTGTCCCAAGCCCCCGACAGCGTCATCAGGCCGTTGATCATGCCGCCCCACGAGGGCATCCACAGCATGACCGAGAACACCATCCCCAGGGTCGACGCCCATTGCGGCAGCGCCGTGTAGTGCAGGTGGTGCGGGCCGGCCCAGATATACATGAAGATCAGGGCCCAGAAGTGGATGATCGACAGCTTGTAGCTGTAGATCGGACGCTCGGCCTGCTTGGGGATGAAGTAGTACATCATCCCCAGGAACCCGGCGGTCAGGAAGAAGCCCACCGCGTTGTGGCCGTACCACCACTGGGTCATCGCGTCCTGGACGCCGGCGAACAGCTGCACCGACTTGGACCCGAAGACGCTGACCGGGATCGCCAGGTTGTTGACCACGTGCAGCATGGCGATGGTCACGATGAAGGACAGGTAGAACCAGTTGGCGACGTAGATGTGCGGTTCACGCCGCTTCATGATCGTGCCGAGGTAGACGGCCAGGTAGACCACCCAGACGATGGTCAGCCACCAGTCGACGTACCATTCCGGTTCCGCGTATTCCTTGGAATGCGTGGCGCCGAGGATATAGCCGGTCGCGGCCAGCACGATCATCAGCTGATAGCCCCAGAACACGAACCAGGCGGCATTGCCGCCCCACAGCCGCGTCGCGCAGGTCCGCTGGACGACATAGAACGAGGTCGCGATCAGCGCGTTGCCTCCAAAGGCGAAGATCACCGCCGAGGTGTGCAACGGCCGCAGCTTGCCAAAGTTCGTGAAGCCCTGGAACAGTTCCGAAAAGTTCAGCGCCGGCCAGGCCAGCTGGGCGGCGATGACGACCCCGACCAGAAAGCCCACCACGCCCCAGAAGGCGGTGGCGATCACGCCGGCCCGGACCACGCCATCCAGGTATTCGCCCTGCGCCACGGCCAGGCGCGCCGGCTGGCGCGGGTCGTCCATATGCCGCAGCTGCCACAGAAAGGTGAGCCCGGCGGCCAGCATCACCGTCAGCGCGTTCACCATATAGGCCAGATCGTGCGCATAGTTGGCGCCGATCGCGGCCAGCACCGCGATCACGCCAAGCACGATCAGCTTGATGACATCCCACATGTCGTCTTGTTCCTTGTCCTTGCGCAACCCCGTCGAATCGCGGAAATCCGCGCGCAGGGGGTCACCGTGGCATGTGTCCTATTGCCACTAGGTTGACCAAACATTGATCTGCGTCAACAAAACCCGTCCAATCTGCGGTGTAATTTCGCCCTTATCGACCGGAGGAAATGCACATGGGCTACAAGACCATCCTGACCGTCATCACCCAGCCCGGTCAGACCGCCCAGCTGGACGCCGCGGTGGCGCTGGCGCGCCGCGAGGCCGCGCATCTGGACGTGTTCTGCCTGGGCGTGGACCACACCCAGACCGGCTATTACTACGCCGGCGCCTCGGCCTATGTCTTCCAGGAGGCGATCGACCGAGCCATGGCCTCGGCCGAGGCGCTGGAAACCGAGGTCCGCGGCCATCTGGGCGCCCAGGACATCCGCTGGTCGGCCGAAAGCGCCGTGGCGCAGATGGGCGGCGTCGGCGCGCTGATCGCGCAGCGGGCGCGATTCGCCGATCTGGTGGTGCTGGCCCAGCCCTATGGCGAGGGCGCCGCCCCCGATGCCGAGGCGGTGGTCGAGGCGGCGCTGTTCGACGGCAGCTGCCCGGTGCTGATCCTGCCGCACGGCCAGAGCGACGTGGCCGGCATCGGCCGGCGGGTCATCGTCGCCTGGAACCAGTCGGACGAGGCGCTGACCGCGATCCGCCGCGCCCTCCCGATCCTCAAGTCCGCCGACCTGGTCGAGATCACCGTCGTCGATCCCTCGCCGCATTCGCCCGAAGGCTCGGACCCGGGCGGGGCGCTGTGCCAGATGCTGACCCGGCACGGCATCAAGGCCGAGGTCGTGGTGCTGGCCAAGACGCTGCCCACGGTGTCCGAGGTGCTGAACCGCCGCGCCGCTGAAACCGGGGCCGACCTGATCGTGATGGGCGCCTACAGCCATTCCCGGCTGCGTGAGGCGATCATGGGCGGCGCCACGCGCCACATGCTGGAACGCGCCAAGGTGCCGGTGCTGATGGCACGCTGACGCCCGCCGGCAGAACGGCCTGGCTCAGCTGGGCAGTCCGCCGTCGGAATCGTCGCCGCTTTCGGCGACGAGGCGGTTGAAGTCGGGCACGATCACCCGGCGCTTGCCATCCAGCGCGATCACCCCTTCGCGCCGCAGGGCCGAGATCTGGCGGCTGACGGTTTCCAGCGTCAGACCCAGGTAATCGGCCATCGCCTCACGGGTCAGCGGCAGGTCGAGCACGACCAGACCCGGCGTCTGCGCCTGCCGCAGCATCGCGTCGCGGCGGGCGAGGATGGTCAGGAACGAAGCGATCTTCTCGCGCGCCGACTTGCGTCCCAGCAGCAGCAGCCAGTCGCGGGCCGCGTCCAGATCGTCCAGCGTCATGTCCAGAAGCCGCGCGGCGATGCGCGGGCTCGACCGCAGCAGCCCCTCGAACGGGCGGCGGCGGAAACAGCACAGCAGCAGGTCGGACACCGCTGTCACGTCATAGGGCGAGGAATCCCGCCCCGGACGCCAGAGGAAATCCGAGGGCAGCAACAGCCCCACCATCTGGGTGCGGCCATCCTCGAGCGTCTGGGTCAGGCTGGCGATGCCCGAAACGACCGAGGCCACGAAGTCCATCCGCTCGCCCGACAGCACGACGGTCTGCCCGGCCTCGTAGCGGCGGTAATACTTGCTGCCCTCCAGCTCGGTCAGCTCGGGGGTCTCGCAGGTCGCGCAAACGGCGCGATAGCGGATCGGGCAGTCTTCGCACGGAAGCTGCAGCGGGTGGCATCCCTCAGCGGATATGGTCTTGACCTGTGTCAAAGCGTGTCCCTGCCGTAATGGTAACTGACTAGGGCCATGGAACAGGAATCGCAACTTACCCGGCTGGGACTGTTTGACGCGCGTGTGCCCCGCTACACGTCGTATCCCACCGCCCCGCATTTCAAGCCCACCGTCGGTCCGGCCGATTTCACCCGCTGGGTCCAGGCGATCCCGGCGGGGGCGGCGATCTCGCTGTACATGCACGTCCCGTTCTGCCGGCGGCTGTGCTGGTTCTGCGCCTGCCGCACCCAGGGCACCCAGTCCGACGCGCCGGTGCGCGCCTATGCCGACGTGCTGCTGCAGGAACTCGAGCTGCTGAAGGCCTCGCTGGCCCCGGGGGTCACTCTGTCGCGGCTGCACTGGGGCGGCGGCACGCCGACGCTGATGCCGCCGGACATGATGCGCCGGGTGGCGGGGGCGGTGTTCGACGCCTTCCCGCTGGCGCCGGGGGCCGAGTTCTCGGTCGAGATCGACCCCAACGAGATCGACGAGGCGCGGATGGACGCGCTGGCCGAGGCGGGGCTGACCCGCGCCTCGATCGGGGTGCAGGACTTCGATCCCGACATCCAGGCCACGATCGGCCGCGACCAGAGCTTCGAGGTGACCGCCGAGGCGGTCCGCATGATCCGCGCCCGCGGCATCGACAGCGTGAACGCCGACATCCTGTACGGCCTGCCCCACCAGACGCCGCACCGGATCGCCGATTCCATCCAGAAGCTGATGGCGCTGAGCCCCGACCGGATCGCGCTTTACGGCTATGCCCACGTGCCGTGGATGGCCAAGCGGCAGGTGATGATCCCCGACGCCGCCCTGCCCGACCCGCAGGCCCGGCTGCGCCTGTTCGAGGTCGCCCGCGACCTGCTGGTCGCCGACGGCTATGAGGAGATCGGCATCGATCATTTCGCCCGCCCCGGCGACGGGCTGGCCACAGCGCAGAAGGCCGGGCTGCTGCGCCGGAACTTCCAGGGCTATACCGACGACCTGGCCACCGCGCTGATCGGCATGGGGGCGTCGTCGATCTCGCGCTTTCCGCAGGGCTATGCGCAGAACGCGCCGGCGACCGGCGCCCATGTCAAGGCGATCCGCGAGGGGCGGTTCTCGACCACCCGCGGGCATGTCTTCACCCCCGAGGACGTGTGGCGGGCCCGGATGATCGAGGCGCTGATGTGCGATTTCGAGATCCGCGCCGACGAGTTCATCGCCGACCACGGCTTTACCCCCGCGACGCTGGCGGCGCTGTTCGCCCCGGTCAAGGCGCAGTTCGGGGACATGGTCACGGTGTCCGCTTCCGGGCTGGCGATCCCCGAGCGGGGCCGGCCGCTGACCCGGATGATTGCGCGGATGTTCGACGGCTACGAGATGGAGGCCAAGGGCCACAGCCCGGCGATCTGACCGATGTCGCGCCCAAAGCCGGGGCGCTGCCCCGGACCCCGGGATATTCGGGACCGCCCGAAGCGCGGGCTCGGGCTGGTCCCTTCGGCTACGCCGGATCAGCGGCCCAGTTTGGCGTGGACCTCGTCCAGATCGACCTCGCCCTTCGGCATCTTGTTGTCGGGGTCGTCGAAGTCATAGCGGAACAGCTGGAAATCCTTCTTGTATATTTCCCAGACGAGGTGCCGCGACAGGTCGTCGAAATAGTCGCTGACCTTGTGTGCCCGCTTGGGGCCGTGACCCTCGGATTCGTTGAAGCGCGGCACCGCGTTCACGTCGACCTTCACCGGCGTTTCGGCGGCATCCAGAACCTTCTGCATGCCCTCGTTGAACTTCTCGGTGAAGAAGATCTGGTCATAGCGGCCGCCATTCACGATGAAGGTCGCGATGTGGCCCGACATGGCCGACCAGTGGATGTCCGGCTCCATCGGGCGGCGCCAGCGGATGGTGTCGCGCGCGAACAGCAGGAAGCGGCGGAAGCTCGCCACCTGGTCAAAGTCGAAGTTGTCCTCGGGGCTGCCGACCTCGATGCCGTAGCGCTGGACGATCTGCGGGATCAGGTTGCCGCGATAGCGCTTGCCGTTGCGCTGGATGCCGGCGATCTTGTCGAAGAACGACGACAGGATGCGCGAATACGGGTTGCGCACGCAGGTAAAGCTGACCGCCTTGCGCGACTTGACGGCGCGGTCGATGATCGGCTGGCTGTCTTCCTGGTTCCACTTGTGCAGGCCGCTGGTGGAATCGTGGATGTCGCCGTCGAAGTAGCGCCCGTGGTCCGAGTAATACATGATCTGCCCGATCGTCGAGCAGGCGCATTTGGGGACCACACGATAGGCGATGCTCTCGCTTTCGGTGAGCCAGGTGCCGGGGAAGGCCATGATGTCGGATCCTTTGATCGAGCGCTGTCGGCTTGCCCCTGCCCATAAAATCGTTAAGCACCCAACGCAACTCGCCTGGGGCGTTTCCGCGCGGAAACCGGGTGAATCCATTGTGTGGACGCTGGTTGCGGGGTACCCGAGGTCATGGCGCGGATCGCATTCATCCTGCTGTGCCACAAGGATCCCAAGGGGATCATCGCGCAGGCGCTGCGGCTGACCCAGTCGGGCGACTATGTCTCGATCCACTTCGACGCCCGCGCCAACCCTGCCGATTTCGATGCCATCCGGGCCGCGCTGGGCAGCAACCCCGGCGTGACCTTCGCCGCACGGCGGTTGAAATGCGGCTGGGGGGAATGGTCGCTGGTCGCCGCCACGCTGGAAGCGGTGCGCGCCGCCGTCGCCGCCTTCCCGGCGGCCACCCATTTCTACATGCTGTCGGGCGACTGCATGCCAATCAAGTCGGCTGCCTATGCGCATGACTTCCTTGACGCCAACGAACTGGATTACATCGAGAATTTCGACTTCTTCGACAGCGACTGGATCAAGACCGGGTTCAAGGAAGAACGCCTGATCTATCGCCACTGGTTCAACGAGCGCACCCAGAAGAAGCTGTTCTACGGCAGCTACGAAATCCAGCGCCGGCTGGGCATCACCCGCGAGGTGCCGGCCGACATCCAGGTGATGATCGGCTCGCAATGGTGGTGCCTGCGCCGCCAGACAGTGGAAAAGGTGCTGGCCTTCTGCGACTCGCGCCCCGACGTGATGCGGTTCTTTGCGACGACGTGGATCCCGGACGAGACGTTCTTCCAGACGATCGTGCCGCACGTGGTGCCGCGCAAGGAAATCCGCGCCCGCACCCTGACCTTCCTGATGTTCACCGATTACGGCATGCCGGTGACGTTCCACAACGACCACTACGACCTGCTGCTGCGGCAGGATTACCTGTTCGCGCGCAAGATCAGCGCCGAGGCGATCCAGCTGCGCGAGCGGCTGGGGGCGCTGTGGCAGGCCGATGATGTGCGGTTCCCGATCTCGAACGAGGCCGCGGGCCTCTACCGCTTCCTGACCCAGCGCGGTCGCATCGGCCGGCGCTTTGGCCAGCGCTTCTGGGAGGCCGAGGGAACGCTGGGCCGCGGCCACACGCTGCTGCTGATCGTCTGCAAGAAGTGGCACGTCGCCAAGCGCCTGACCGCCGCGATCCGCTGGCATACCGGGATTCCCGCGGTGAACTATCTGTTCAACGAGCTGGACGCCGAACTGCCCGACATGGGCGGCATCGAGACCACCGTGGAAAAGCGCGAACGCCACCGCCGGGCGCTGGTCAAGATGCTGTTCGACCAGCTGGAATCCCGCTGCGTGGCGATCTGCCTCGACCCCTCGGCGCTGGGGCTGATCCAGGACTTCGTCGAGGACAAGGCCGACACCCGCCTGCTGCTGATCGAGTCCGATTTCGACGACGACTATGTCCGCGGCCATATCGAGCGCGTCGGCCTCGCCGGCCGGCACAGCGCGCCGGATTACGTGAACCGCCTGATCCCGGCCGTGCGCAGCGACCTGGAACACGAGGCCGACCATATCCGCGACCTGGACCTGGACGGGTTCGAAGTGATCTCGCCCGCCTGGGACGAGGCCCAGAACGCCGCCGCCCTGCAGCGCTTCCTGGACGTCACGCCCGAGCTTGCGCTGACGCTGGCGCAGACCGATGATCTTTTTGCCGACTGACCGCCGAGGCCTGACATGACCTATGACGACGACAACATCTTTGCCCGCATCCTGCGCGGCGAGATCCCCAACGACACCGTTGCCCAGAACGACCACGCGCTGGCCTTCCGCGACATCCGCCCGCAGGCGCCGGTGCATATCCTGGTGATCCCGAAGGGGCGCTATGTCAGCTATGACGACTTCGCGGCCAACGCCTCGGACGCGGAAATCCTGGGGTTCAACCGGCTGGTGGCCGAGGTCGTGCGGGCCGAGGGCATCGGCCTGGCCGAGGGCGGCGCGGGGTTCCGCGCCATCACCAACGCCGGCGCCCACGGCGTGCAGGAGGTCCCGCATTTCCACCTGCACCTGCTCGGCGGGCAGCCGATGGGGCGGATGGTGTCGCGCGACTGATCCGGGGCCAGGCCATGCTGACCGCCTATGCCCCCCATCTCGGCGGCCTCGCGCCGCTGCCCCACGGCGAGGACCCGGCGCGCGGGCGGTGGATCGACCTGTATCAGCCGCTGGACCAGCAGGTCCGGCTGATGCGCGGCTTTGGCGTCGAGGTGCCGACGCTCGAGGACATGGAAGAGATCGAGATCTCAAACCGCCTGTATCGCGAGGGCGACCTGCTTTACATGACCGCGGTGCTGCCGGGCGAGATGCCGGACGGCAAGCCGGTGGCGATGCCGGTGACCTTCATCCTGTCCCCCGACCGGCTGGTGACGGTGCGCCACCACGCGCCGCGGCCGTTCACCACGTTTCCGACGCGGGCAGAACGGTCGGCGTCCGGCGTGTCGGGGCCGGATCGCATCTTCCTTGGCCTGATGGAGGAGATCGTCGCCCGGCTTGCAGATATCCTTGAGGGCGTCGGCAAGGTGCTGGACCAGACCGGCACCCATGTCTTCGAGGACGCCAGCAATATCCGCGACGTCGTGCTGCGGGCTGCGCTCATCAAGATCGGCCGGCAGTCCGAACTGATGGCGCGGGTCCGGCTGGGACTGCTGTCGGTCGAGCGGGTGCTGAGCTTCTACACCGCCGCCGCCGACGATCACCCCGATGCCAAACGCCTGCAGGCGCTGGCCAAGTCGATCAACCGCGACGTCCAGGCGCTCGAGGTGCACGCGGACTTCCTGGGCTCGCGGCTGGGGATGACGGTCGATGCGACGCTGGGGCTCATCAACCTGCAGCAGAACAACACCGTGCGGGTGCTGTCGGTAGTCGCGGCGCTGTTCCTGCCGCCGACGATGATCGCCTCGATCTACGGCATGAACTTCGACCACATGCCGGAACTGCACTGGGTCTGGGGCTATCCGATGGCGATCGGCGCGATGGTGCTGTCGGCGCTGGGGATCTATGCGCTGGCGCGCTGGAAACGCTGGCTCTAGCCGCGGGTCATCGACAGGAACACGTCCTGCAGGTCGGGCTGTTCGCTGGACACGTCGGCCATCGGCACCCCGCCCTGCCGCAGCGCGTCGATGATGCGGTCGGCCTGAACCCGGCCGGGCGCATAGGTCAGGGCCAGCCGCCCGTCCGCGCGCCGCTCGGCGGTGACGCCCTCGGGCAGCGGCGGCAGGCTGCCCGCCCACGGCCCCGGATCGACCACCAGCGTCTTGCTGTCGGCGCAGGCCAGCAGGCTGTCGGTGCGGTCCTGCACGACCTTTTCGCCGTGGTTGATGATGGCGATCTCGTCGCACATCTGTTCGGCTTCCTCGAGGTAGTGGGTGGTCAGGATCACCGTCATGCCCTGCGCGTTCAGCGCCCGCACGTTGGTCCACAGCATCTCGCGCAGGGCGATGTCGACGCCGGCGGTGGGTTCGTCCAGCACCAGGATGCGCGGGCGGTGGACCAGCGCCTTGGCCAGCAGCAGCCGCCGCTTCATCCCGCCCGACAGCTGGCGGGTATAGCTTTCGGCCTGCGCGGTCAGCCCGACGAGCGCCAGGATCTCGTCGGTCCAGCGATCGGCCCTGGGCACGCCATACAGCCCCGCCTGCACCTCGAGGCTGGCGCGCGGGGTGAAGAACGGGTCGATGTTCAACTCCTGCGGCATCACCCCGATGGCGGCGCGGGACTGGCGCGGGTTCACGTCCTGGTCAAAGCCCCAGATCTCGACCCGCCCGGCGGTCTTGTTCACCAGCCCGGCGAGGATGTTGATGATCGTCGATTTCCCGGCCCCGTTCGGGCCCAACAGGCCAAAGATCGAGCCGCGCGGGATGGTCAGGTCGATGCCCTTCAGTGCCTCTTTCGCCGGCACCTTGCCCGAGGCGGCATAGGTCTTGCGCAGGTCGGTCAGGCGGATGGCGGCGTCGGGCATGGCAGGCTCGGGGGACCAGGGGACGAGAGGGAGGGCGCCGCCGGGCTTGCGGGGGCGCGCTGGCTGGCTAGAATGACCGCGCCGTTAAACCGGCCTTTGCCCGCCAGCACAAGAGAGCCCCGATGCGCCATCCCACGACCGAGACCCCGATGTCCACCAACCAGGACCCGGCCGCCGCGGTCCGCCCGGCGCCGGCCACCGAAACGGTGACCCGCTGGAAGGTCGCCTGCGCCGGCGACGAGGCGCTGGGGCTGGGGCATCCGCGGGTGTGGCTGGCGATCTCGCCCGCGACCGGCTTCGTCGAGTGCGGCTATTGCGACAAGCGCTTCGTCATCGACCGCGCCCACGCCCACGACGACCACTGACCGGCGAGTTCCCCCGCGGCGGTTGCAGGGCCGGCTGGTGCATCGCGTCGGGCTCGGGCTAGTGCCCCTCGCCGGCCACAGGGTCGGCGCAGCCGCTGGTGCGGGTTTCGATCTCGATCGTCGAATGGGCGATGTCGTGGCGGTCGTGCAGCACCAGCTTGACGGCCAGCCGGGTGGCGTAGGGGTCGGCATCGTCCGCGATCACCACGTGCATTTCGGCTGAGCGGCGCTTTTCGTCGATCTGCCAGACATGCAGGTGATGCAGCCCGGTAACGCCCGCGACGGCCAGCACGTCCCGGCGCAGCGTCGGGTCGTCGATCCCGGCCGGGGCGCCCAGCATCAGCATCCGCAGAATCGGCCCCGTGTCGCCGCGGATATGCCACAGGATCACCACCGAAATGAGGATGGTCAGGATCGGGTCGGCGATCCGCCAGCCGAAGGCAAGGATCAGCGCGCCGCCGATCAGCACCGCGACCGACACCGCCGCATCGGCCAGGTTGTGCAGCCAGGCGGCGCGGATGTTCACGCTTTCCTTCGCCAGCCGCGCGGTCAGCCAGGCGGTGCCCAGATCGACCACCAGCGCCAGCGCCGCCAGCGCCATGACCAGCCCGCCCGCCACGGGCGGCGGATCGGTCAGCCGGCCCACCGCCTCGACCATCAGCCACACCGACACGGCGATCAGCGCCAGGTAGTTGACGAAGGCCGCGACGATCTCGGCCCGCGACCAGCCGAAGCTCATCGCCGGGGTGGCGGGGCGCGCGGCGAGCTTGCGGGCACCAAAGGCCAGCACCAGCGCCAGCGCATCCGACAGGTTGTGCACCCCGTCCGCCACCAGGGCCACGGAATCGGCGGCAAGCCCGCCGGCGATCTGCGCCGCGGTCAGGCCGAGGTTGATGACCACCGCCCACAGCAACGCGCTGTCGCTCAGGCCCTTGCCGTGGTCGTGCGGATGGCCGTGGCCGTCTCCGTGAGGGTGGTCGCGCCCATGGTGGTGGTGATCCTGGCTCATCATCCGGCGCTCAATGCGCCTCGGCCCAGGTCGCGCCCGATCCGGCATCGACCACCAGCGGCACAGACAGGTCGACCGCCGGGGCGGCGGCGTTCGCCATGACCTCGCGGGCGGCGGCGATCAGCGGGGCGACCGCGTCCTCGTCGGCCTCGAAGACAAGCTCGTCATGGACCTGCAGCAGCATCCGCGCCGGCAGCCCCTCGATGGCCGCGGGCATCCGGATCATCGCCCGGCGGATGATGTCGGCCGCCGTCCCCTGGATCGGCGCGTTGATCGCCGCGCGCCGCGCCCCCGCCGCCGCCGGGCCGGACGACGATATCCCCGGCGTGTGGATGCGGCGGTTGAACAGCGTGCGGACATAACCGTAGGTCTTTGCCTCGCGCGTGGTGCGGTCCATATAGGCGCGGATTTCCGGGAAGCGCTGGAAATAGGTGTCGATGAAGGCCTGCGCCTCGGCCCGCGGGATGCGCAGGTTGCGGGCGAGGCCGAAGCCCGAGATGCCGTAGATGACGCCGAAGTTGATCGCCTTGGCCTGCCGGCGGATCATCGGGTCCATGCCCTCGACCGGGACGCCGAACATCTGCGACGCGGTCATCGCGTGAATGTCGATGCCGTCCGAAAACGCCTGCTTCAGCGCCGGGATGTCGGCGATATGCGCGAGAATCCGCAGCTCGATCTGGGAATAGTCGAGCGAGACCAGCCGCTTGCCCTCGGGCGCGACGAAGGCCTCGCGGATGCGGCGGCCTTCCTCGGTCCGCACCGGGATGTTCTGCAGGTTGGGATCGGTCGAGGCCAGCCGCCCGGTCGAGGCCCCGGCGATGGAATACGAGGTATGCACCCGCCCCGTGTCGGGGTTCACATAGGTCGGCAGCGCGTCGGTATAGGTCGATTTCAGCTTGGAAATCGCCCGCCAGTCGAGGATGCGGGCCGGCAGCTCGTGCCCCTCGGCCGCCATGTCCTCGAGCACGTCGGCCGAGGTGGACAGCGCCCCCGACTTTCCCGCCTTGGTCCCCGCCAGCCCCATCTGGCCGAACAGGATTTCCCCCAGCTGCTTGGGTGAGCCGAGGTTGAACTTGCCGCCCGCGAGCTGGTGCGCCTCATCCTCGAGCGCCGCCATCTTCTGCGCGAAAGCGCCGGACATGCGGCGCAGGTGGTCGGCGTCGATCTGGATGCCGGCCATCTCCATCCCCGCCAGCACCTCGATCATCGGCTTTTCCAACGTCTCATAGACCGTCGTGACCTGCGCGGCGGGCAGCTGCGGCCGGAAATGCTGCCACAGCCGCCAGGTGATCTCGGCATCCTCGGCGGCATAGCGGGTGGCGGCGTCGATGGGGACCTGGGCAAAGGTGATGGCGTTCTTGCCAGTACCCAGCAGCTCCTTGATCGGCTGGCAGCGGTGGCCGACATAGGTGTCGGCGAGTTCGTCCATGCCGTGATTGTGCAGCGCGGCGTTCAGCGCATAGCTCATCAGCATGGTGTCATCGACCGGGTCCATGCGGATGCCGTGGCGGGCGAGGATCTTCCAGTCATACTTGGCGTTGTGGACGATCTTCAGCACCGCCGGGTTTTCCAGCATCGGCTTCAGCATCGCCAGCGCCTGGTCCATCGGGATCTGCCCCTCGGCACGCTGGCCGCCGCCGAAGAGGTCCGCGGCGCCCTCGACATGGGCGAGCGGCACATAGGCGGCCAGCCCCACATCGGGGCACAGCGAGATGCCGACCAGATCGGCCTGCATCTCGTCCAGGCTGGTGGTTTCGGTGTCGATGGCGACCGCGCCCTTCTGGGTGATCGCGGCGATCCACTGGGCCAGCGTCGCCGCGTCGCGGATGGTGACGTAATCGGCGCAGTTGACCGGCGGAAACTCCGGCGCGGCAGGCGAGGCGGTTTCCGGCGGCGGGGCCACGGGTTCGGGCGGCGGCGCCTTGAAGCGTTCCGCGACCCGGTTGGTCAGGGTGCGGAACTCCATCCGGTTCAGGAACTCCATCAGCGTGGCCGGGTCGGGGTCGGTGACCTCCAGCGTGGCCAGCGCAAAGTCGATCGGTGTCTGGCAATCCAGCTGCACCAGCCGGCGGGACACCCTGATCTGGTCAGCATGGTTCAGCAGCGTCTCGCGCCGTTTGGGCTGCTTGATCTCTCCGGCGCGTGCGAGCAGCGTATCGAGATCGCCATATTCGCCAATGAGTTGCGCGGCCGTCTTGATGCCGATTCCCGGCGCGCCGGGGACGTTGTCCACGCTGTCGCCGGCCAGCGCCTGCACGTCCACCACCCGCTCGGGATAGACGCCGAACTTGGCGAACACCTCGTCGCGGCCGATGCGCTGGTTCTTGATCGGGTCCAGCATCTCGACCCCGTCGCCGACCAGCTGCATCAGGTCCTTGTCCGAGCTGATGATCGTCACCCGCCCGCCCAGCGCGCGCGCCTGGCAGGCGAGCGTGGCGATGATGTCGTCGGCCTCGAAATCGGCGATCTCGATGCAGGCGACGTTGAAGGCGCGGGTCGCCTCGCGGGTCAGGGGGAATTGCGGTTTCAGCTCGTCCGGCGGTTCCGGGCGGTTGGCCTTGTAGTCGGCGTAGATCTCGTTGCGGAAGGTCTTGGAGGAGTGGTCGAAGATCACCGCCGCATGGGTGGGCGCGTCGGCGCCGCGGGCGTCCTCGATGTACTTCCACAGCATGTTGGAAAACCCGGCCACCGCGCCGATCGGCAGGCCGTCGGACTTGCGGGTCAGCGGCGGCAGGGCGTGATAGGCGCGGAAGATGAAGGCCGAGCCGTCGATCAGATGCAGGTGGCTGCCCTTGCCGAAGCCTTCGTCGTTCATGTGGGGATTCCTTGCCGGGGTTGCCCGCCGTTCTGCCACGCGCCGGGGCGGGGTGCAAACCTAGCCGCGGGCGGCGCGCCAGCCGGCGGCCTCGGCCTCGGCCGGGGAACAGAACCAGCGTTCGCCCTGCGCCTCGTCGATGCCGGTGCGGTCGTAATGGCGCCCGCCCGGCAGGTGATAGATGCGCCCGTTGGCCGAGATGTTGCCCTTGATCGCGCAATCCGCGGCCGGCGCGCGGGGCGCAGCGGTCGGGGCGGAGCGATGGGCGATGCGATAGACCTCGGGCGGCTCGACCGTGCCGGACCAGAAGCCGGAGCCGGCCGCGCGGGCCTGCGCCTCGGCGGCCACGTAGTCGGTCGAATAGCGCGCATAGGCCAGCGCCATGCCCTGCCCGACCAGTTCCGCGCCCAGATCGCGGCCCGCCGCCTGACAGCGCGCGACGATGCGGTCGTGGCGGTCCATGTCCAGCGGCTGGCAGGTGACCACCGCGCCGCCGATCAGGGCGGTCAGCGCGGCCGCGGCCTCGTCCCCGCAGCGCCGGGCCGCGCCGGTCGCGTCGAGGCAGGTCTGCGCCTGTTCCGGCGCATCGATGCCGTGCAGGCGGATGATCGCCTCGCCGCCCGGCGTGGCGAGCCCCAGCGTGTCGCCGTCGATGACCCGCCCGGGACCCGTCGGATCGCCCGCCCAGGCGGGGATCGGCAGGGTCAGCGCGAAGAGTAAACAAAGCCTTAACATTCCCCTGATTAGGGGAATGTTCTTGCTATGTTCAAGAGGCTCACGCGGTCCTGGTCAGCGCCTCGTCCAGCCAGCGCCGCACCATCGCGTGCGCGGTGTCCGGTGCCGGCCCGCGGCCGTCCAGGACCGCGCGCAGATAGACGCCGTCGATCAGCGCCCCCAGCGTCTCGGCCAGCCGCGGCGCATCCTCGCCGGTCCGCGGCCGCAGGGCATGGATCAGGTTCGACCGCAGCCGCCGGTGATAGATCGCGAGCAGCCGCGCGGCCTCGGGCTCGGTCAGCGCCAGCGCATAGAAGTTCAGCCAGGCGGCCATCGTCTCGGCGTCGAAATGGGCGCCGTCGAGGCTGGCCGCGATGATCGCCTGGGCGCGCTGGTCGGGCGCTGCCGCGGCAAGGGCGGCGCGCACGGCGGCGCCATAGACCGTCAGGATGTGCCGCATGGCGGCGGTCAGCATCTGGGATTTGGAGCCGAAATAGTGATGCGCCAGCGCGGGTGACATGCCGGCCTCGCGCGCGATCTTGGCAACGGTGACGTCCTGCGTACCGGACCGCCCGACGGCGGCGATGGCGGCATCGACAAGCGCAGCCTTTCGGCTGGCCTCGGCCCCGATTTTGGGCATAACTGGCCCCTCGGCAGAATCACTCCGCGCCGAAGGAATACCGCGCGTTGATTGATCCGTCAATCAACAAACCGCCCGGGGCAGACGCCCGGCGCACAGACAAGAAGGACACCACGCGATGATCTTCCGCAACATGCTGCTGGCGCTGGCGGCCACCGCCCTGCCCGCCATGACCCTGCCCGTCACGGCCCTTGCCGCCGAGCCTGCGTCCTGCAAGTCGGTGCGGTTTTCCGATGTCGGCTGGACCGACATCTCGGCCACCACCGGCATCGCCACGACGCTGCTGACCGCGCTGGGCTATCAGCCCGAGGTCAAGGTCCTGTCGCTGCCGGTGACCTTCACGGCGCTGTCCACCGATGACGTGGACGTGTTCCTGGGCCTGTGGATGCCGACCATGGCGGCCGACATCAAGCCCTATGCCGACGCCGGCACCGTCGACACCGTCCGCACCAACCTGACCGGCGCGAAATACACGCTGGCCACCAACAAGGCCGGCGCCGACCTGGGGATCACGGACTTCGCCAGGATCGCCGAACACAAGGACGCGCTGGACGGCAAGATCTACGGGATCGAGCCCGGCAATGACGGCAACCGCCTGCTGCTGGACATGATCGCGCAGGACAAGTTCGGCATGGGCACGATGGAGCTGGTCGAGTCCTCGGAACAGGGGATGCTGGCGCAGGTCGCGCGCGCCGATGGCGCCGGCAAGCCGGTGGTGTTCCTGGGCTGGGAACCGCACCCGATGAACACCCAGTTCGCGCTGACCTACCTGACCGGCGGCGACGAGATCTTCGGCCCGAACCTGGGCGGCGCCGAGGTCAAGACCACCACCCGCGCCGGCTATGTCACGGACTGCCCGAATGTCGGCAAGCTGCTGCAGAATCTGGAATTCACGCTGCCGATGGAAAACGAGATCATGGGCGCGATCCTGAATGACGGCACCGATCCGGGCAAGGCCGCGACGGCGTGGCTGAAGGCCAACCCCGATGCCGCCACCCCCTGGCTGGAAGGCGTGACCACCTTTGACGGCGGCGACGCCAAGGCCGCGCTGACCGAGGCGCTGGGCGACTGACATGGACCGCATCTCTGCCCTGCTGACGGATCACAAGCTGCCGGTGGGGCGGACGGCCAAGCTGGGCTTCGACTGGCTCAAGGCCCATGCGAGCCCGCTGTTCGACGCCATCGCCGTGGCGCTGGACCGGCTGATCGCGGGCATCCAGACGGTGCTGGAATTCCCGCATCCGCTGGTCTTCACCGCGCTGGCCGTGGCGCTGGCGTGGTTCCTGCGGCGCAGCTGGCGGACCTGCGTCTGGGTCTGCGTGGGCTTCCTGTTCATCCTCAACCAGGGCTACTGGGACGAGACGATGCAGTCGCTGACCCTGGTGCTGTCGGCCTGCGTGGTCTGCATGGCGGTGGGGGTGCCGATCGGCATCGCGCTCGCCCACCGGCCGCGGCTGTATCGCTATGTCCAGCCGCTGCTGGACCTGATGCAGACCTTGCCGACCTTCGTCTACCTGATCCCGGCGATCGTGTTCTTCGGCATCGGCATGGTGCCGGGGCTGATCGCCACGGTGATCTTCGTGCTGCCGGCGCCGATCCGGCTGACCTACCTGGGCATCTCGTCCACCCCCGTCGCGCTGACCGAGGCCGCCCGCGCCTTTGGCGCCACCCCGCGGCAGCTGTTGTGGAAGGTCGAACTGCCCAGCGCCCTTCCGCAGATCATGGCGGGGCTGAACCAGACGATCATGCTGTCGCTGTCGATGGTGGTGATCGCGGCGCTGGTCGGGGCGGCGGGGCTGGGCGTGCCGGTCGTCCGGGCGCTGAACAGCGTCAACACGGCGCTCGGCTTTGAATCCGGCTTCGTCATCGTGGTGGTGGCGATCATCCTGGACCGCATGTTCGCCATAAGGCGGAAAAAGTCATGACGCAGGCCGATCTCACCTCGGGCCGGCCGGCGGTCGAATTCGACAATGTCTCGATCATCTTCGGCGACAAGCCGCAGCGGGCGCTGCCGCTGGCCGACCAGGGGCTGGACCGGGGCGCCATCCGCGAGGCGACGGGGCAGGTTCTGGGGGTCCACGACGCCTCGCTGACCGTGGCCGAGGGCGAGATCCTGGTGCTGATGGGCCTGTCGGGGTCGGGCAAGTCGACGCTGCTGCGCGCGGTGAACGGGCTGAACCCGATGGTGCGGGGCGAGACCCGCGTCCGCATGGGCGACCGCATGGTCGGCATCGCCAACGCCGACCGCGAGACGCTGCGCGAATTGCGGCTGCGCCACGTGGCGATGGTGTTCCAGCAATTCGGCCTGCTGCCGTGGCGGACGGTGCGCGAGAATGTGGGGCTTGGGCTGGAGTTCGCCGGCCAGTCCCGCGCCCGCCGCCGGCCGCGGGTGGACGAGGAACTGGCTGTCGTCGGGCTGGCCGAATGGGCCGACCGCCGGGTCGGCGACCTGTCCGGCGGGATGCAGCAGCGCGTCGGCCTCGCCCGCGCCTTCGTCACCCAGGCCCCGATCCTGCTGATGGACGAGCCGTTCTCGGCCCTCGATCCGCTCATCCGCACCCGGTTGCAGGACGATCTGCTGGACATGCAGTCGCGGATGCGGCGCACCATCATCTTCGTCAGCCACGACCTGGACGAGGCGTTCCGCCTGGGCAACCGCATCGCCCTGATGGAAGGCGGGCGCATCGTGCAGGTCGGCACCGCCCGCGACATCATCCGCAACCCTGCCAGCGACTATGTGGCCGACTTCGTGGCCCACATGGACCCGCTGGTGGTGCTGACCGCCGCCGACCTGGTCGAGCCTGGCGAGGCCGAGGGCGCGCCCCTGCCCGCCACGATGCCGGTGCGCGAGGTGATGGCGGCGCTGTCGCGGGCCGAGGCCCTGCCCGTCTCGGGCGGCGGCCGGGTGACGCGCGCCGGCGTGCTGGCGCGGCTGGCGGGACTGCGGGGTTAGGGTCGTCGCGCAGCGCATGACGGGACTTGTCCGGGGTGCGGTTTCCTGTCGCCCCCGGCCCCCATCACCCCCGAAAGATCAGCGCCGCCGCGATCGACCACATCACCAGCGCGACCAGCCCGTCCAGCACCCGCCAGGCCAGCGGGCGGGCAAAGACCGGGGCCAGCAGCCGGGCGCCATAGCCGAGCGCAAAGAAGAACAGGAACGACCCGCTCATCGCGCCCAGGGCGAAGGACAGCCTGTCGGCCCAGGTCGAACTGACCGCGCCCAGCAGCACCACCGTATCCAGCCAGACATGCGGGTTCAGCCAGGTCAGCGCGGCGATGGTGGCCAGCGTCGCCGCCAGCGAGGGCGGGGCGGCGCCAGCGGCGCGCAGCGTCTCGCCGCCGCGCCAGGCCGCGCGGGCCGATCGGGCGCCGTACCAGATCAGGAACGCCGCCCCGCCCCAGCGCATCGCCGCCAGGAACCACGGCGCGCGTTCCGCGATCGCGCCCGCCCCGGCGACGCCGGCGGCGATCAGGACGGCGTCCGAGACGGCGCAGAACAGGCACACCCAGAACACGTGCTGGCGCAGCAGCCCTTGTTTCAGCACAAAGGCGTTCTGCGCACCGATCGCCACGATCAGCGACAGCCCGGTGCCCAGCCCGGCCAAGTAGGCGCCGGTCGAGGCTGCACCGATCGCTCCCATTGCAGCCCCCGTTCCCGCGCCACTATCCGGTCCGCGAGGCATTTCATGAAACCCAAGATCCTGTCCACCCTGCCCGGCTACCGGGCCCCCGACCTGATGGCCGATACGCTGGCCGGCATCACCGTTGCGATGGTGGCGATCCCGCTGAGCCTCGCCATCGCCATCGCCTCGGGGGTGCCGCCCGGGGTGGGGCTGGTCACCGCCATCGTGGGCGGGTTCCTGATTTCGGCGCTGGGCGGCAGCCGGGTGCAGATCGGCGGCCCCACCGGCGCCTTCATCGTCGTCGTGGCCGGAGTCGTCGCTGCCCACGGCCATGACGGGCTGATCGTCGCCACGCTGATGGCGGGGGTGATCCTCGTCCTGGCCGGGGTCTTCAAGGCCGGGGCGCTGGTGCGCTATGTCCCCGAGCCGGTGATCGACGGCTTCACCATCGGCATCGGCGTGATCATCGCGACCAGCCAGCTGCCCGACCTGCTGGGGCTGCACCTGGCCCATGTCCCGGCCGAGTTCCTGCCCAAGCTGGCCGCGATCTGGTCCGCCCGCGGCCAGATCGACCCGGCAGCGCTGGGGGTCGGGATCGCGACGGTGATCGCCATCACCGCGCTGCGCCGGGCGTTCCCGCGGTTTCCGGGGCTGATCGTGGCGGTCGGGGCGACCTCGGCCGCGGCGCTGGCGCTGGGGCTGGGGGTGGACACGATCGGCTCGCGCTTCGGGGCCCTGCCCGACAGGCTGCCGATGCCGGCGCTGCCCGAACTCGGCTGGGCACGGGTGACCGAGCTGCTGCCCTCGGCCCTCGTCATCGCCTTCCTCGCCGGCATCGAATCGCTGCTGTCGGCGCTGGTCGCCGACCGGATGATCGGTGGCTCCCACCGCCCCAACGCCGAGGTGATGGCCCAGGGCTGGGCCAATATCGGATCGGCGCTGTTCGGCGGCCTGCCCGCGACCGGGGCCATCGCACGCACCGCGACCAACGTCCGGGCCGGAGCGCGGACTCCGGTCGCCGGGCTGGTCCACGCCGTGGTGATCCTGATCGTGATGATGGTCGCGGCGCCCCTGGCCGGCGCGCTGGCGATGCCGGCGCTGGCCGGGCTGCTGATCCTGACCGCCTGGAACATGACCGAGCCGCACAAGTGGCGCCATCGCCTGACGCTGCGCCGGTCGGACGAGGTGCTGCTGGCGATGACGATGCTGCTGACGGTGCTGGCCGACCTGACCATCGCCATCGGGGTCGGGGTCGTCGCCGGGCTCGCGCTGCGGCTGGCGCGGCGCGACGTGCCCAGCGACTGGACTCCGCCATCGCATTGACGCCGTAACGAGATCCCAGCGCCCCCCGGAGGAAGCGCCCGGACAGGTCGGGCGTCAGCCCAGCTGCGCTGCCACGTCCTCGGACAGGTCGAAATTGGCGGTGACGTTCTGCACGTCGTCGTCCTCTTCCAGCGTGTCGATCAGCTTCATCAGCTTTTGCGCCTGGTCCATCTCGCCGACCTCGGTGGGGGCCTGCGGCTTCCAGATCAGCTTGGCGGTCTCGGATTCGCCCAGCGCCCCTTCCAGCGCGGCCGAGACTTCGGCCAGATCGGTGTCGGCGCAATAGATCCAGTGGCCCTCGTCATCCGATTCCACGTCCTCGGCCCCGGCTTCCAGCGCCGCCATCATCACCGTGTCGGCGTCGCCGGCGGTGGCCGGATACATGATCTCGCCCACCCGGTCGAACATGAAGCTGACCGAGCCGGTCTGCCCCAGATCGCCGCCGGCCTTGGTGAAATAGCTGCGCACGTTCGACGCCGTGCGGTTGCGGTTGTCGGTCATCGCCTCGACGATGACGGCGATGCCGCCGGGGCCATAACCCTCGTAGCGGATCTCTTCATAGGATTCCGCGTCGCCGCCCTGGGATTTCTTGATCGCGCGGTCGATCACGTCCTTGGGCATGGAACTCGCGCGGGCTTCCTTGACCGCCAGCCGCAGCCGCGGGTTCTTTTCCGGGTCGGGGTCGCCCATCTTGGCGGCGACGGTGATTTCCTTGGAAAGCTTGGAAAACAGCTTGGCGCGCAGCTTGTCCTGCTTGCCCTTGCGGTGCTGGATGTTGGCCCATTTGGAATGGCCTGCCATTGGTCCGGTCCTTGCTGCGGGGCGCGCCATCGCGGGGCGCCGGAATGAGGATACGGGCGACGGCCGGTCGAGTCTGCGCCACGAGCGGGGCCCCCACCGCTGTGCGGCGTGTTCTAGTCGGGGGCGCGCGGACCCGCAAGCCGCCGCGCGCTGTCGCGAGGAGACACTTTTTTCCCGACCGGCATCGTCCTATGGTGCGGCAGCCGCATCCAAGGATATCCCATGCTTTCCAAGATCCGTGAGACCGGGACGGTGCTGTCCCTTCCCGTTCTCGTCCGCATGGCCAAGCAGGTGATGTGGGACAGCAAGGCGCGCGAAGAGCTTCAGAAACAGGGCGTCTCGATCAGCCCGGCCAATTTCTACAACGACATTCCGACCATCGAGGAACTGCGCAACGGGTTCGAGACCCGCGAAGCGGCGCCCTACCTGATGGAATTCTTCGACGAGGCCGCGCAGCATCGCATGCTGGCCGCGATGATGCCGTTCGCCGGGGAATTCGATCCGCCGCAGGAGCCATCCGAGGACGGGCTTCGCTATGGCTGGAAGAACGGGATGTTCTCGAATCTCGACGCGATGGCCTATTACTGCATCCTGCGGCATTTCCAGCCGCGTCGCGTGCTCGAGATCGGGTCCGGCCATTCCACGCGGGTCGCGCTGCAGGCGCTGGACCGGAATGGCTCGGGCGAGCTGCTGTCGATCGAACCCTACCCCTCGGACGCGCTCAAGAACATGCCGATCACCCTGCAGACCGGGTTTGCGCAGGATTTCGGCCCCGAGTTCTTCAACGACCAGCTGGCCGACGGGGACGTGTTCTTCATCGACAGCACCCATACGGTCAAGGCCAGTTCGGATTGCTGTCACCTGTATCTGCGCATCCTGCCGCAACTGCGACGGAACGTGATCGTGCATGTCCACGACATCGCCCTGCCCCAGGGGATCAACGTCAACAACGCGATCGAAAGGCAGATCTACTGGACCGAGCAGTATCTTCTGGCCGCGCTCTTGTGCGACAACCCCAAGGCCGAGTTCCTGCTTGGCGCGGTGTTCGCCAACCTGCGGGCGCGGTCGACGGTCGAGCAGTTGATGGGCGGCAAGGCCCGGCCCGGCGGCGGCAGCTTCTGGTTCCGCTGGAACGGCCGGCGCGAGGTCGCCAGGTCCTGATCAGTCGGGCCCGGCAGCCGCGGCATAGACGAACAGCCGCAGCGCCGTGGCCAGTCCCACCTCGGCCGGGCGGGCGCTGTCGATCTGCGCGATCAGCGCGGCGCGGGTCGTGCCGCGGGCCCGGGCCGCCTCGCCCAGCCCGCGCCAGAAGGCGTCCTCGAGACTGACGCTGGTGCGGTGGCCCTCGATCGCGACCGACCGCTTGAGCGGCGGCGTCATCGCCGGCAGCCGCAGCGGCAGCGCGTCAGCCATCGGCCCCGTCCTCGCCCCCGTCCCCTGCGTCGTCGCCCGCGTCGTCCCCCGCCGCGTCCTCGCGGCGATGCTGGTCGAGGGTGCGCGCGGCGCGGGTGCGGTCGGCGTCCTCGGCGGCCTTCTGCGCCTTGGTGCGGCCGAACAGCGCCGCGTTCTCGTCGCCCTGCCGGCGCTTGTCGGCGCGGGCCCGGGCCTTGCGAAAGCGGGTCAGGTTGGTGATCTCGGCCATGCCCCGACCATAGCCCCGGCGCGGCGCGATTTCCATTCCCGACGCGCCCCCTTTCCCCGCCCGCGCGCCCGCGCCATGCTGCCGCGACAGCAAGGGGACGACATGGCGCAGAAGATCATCATCGACACCGATCCGGGGCAGGACGACGCCGTGGCGATCCTGCTTGCGCTGGCCTCGCCCGAGCTTCAGGTGCTGGGCGTCACCGCGGTGGCCGGGAACGTGCCCCTGCCCCTCACCCTGCGCAACGCGCGTGTGGTCTGCGAACTGGCCGGCCGCCCGGACGTCCCGGTCTTCGCTGGCTGCGACGCGCCGCTGGAAGGGACGCTGGTCACGGCCGAAAACGTCCACGGCGCGACCGGGCTGGACGGGGTGGCGTTGCCCGAGCCGACGATGCCGGTGCAGGACCGCCACGGGGTCGATTTCATCATCGACACGCTGCGCGCCGAACCGCCCGGCACCGTGACGCTGGTCCCGATCGGCCCGCTGACCAACATCGCCGCCGCCTTTCGCCGCGCCCCCGACATCGTGGCGCGGGTGCAGCGCATCGTGCTGATGGGCGGCGCCTATTTCGAGGTCGGCAACGTCACCCCCGCGGCCGAGTTCAACATCTACGTCGATCCCGTCGCCGCGGCCGAGGTCTTTGCCTCCGGCGTCGATCTGGTGGTGGTGCCGCTGGACGTGACGCACCGGGCGCTGACCAACCGCGCCTGGGTGGAAACCATGCGCGGGCAGGGCCGGGTCGGCGCGGTGGTGGCCAGCTGGACGGATTTCTTCGAACGCTACGACCGCGCCAAATACGGCCACGAGGGCGCGCCGCTGCACGACCCCTGCGCCATCGCCTGGCTGATCGCGCCCGACCTGTTCAGCGGCCGCCGGATCAATGTCGAGATCGAGACCGAGGGGCGCTGGACCCGCGGCATGACCGTCGCCGACTGGTGGGGGGTCAGCGGCCGGGCGCCCAATGCCCTGTTCCTGCGCGACGTGCGGGCCGAGGCGCTCTTTGCGCTGCTGACCGACCGGATCGGGGCGCTGGGCCGGGCCTGAGCCGGCCGCCGGGGCTGGACAGGCTGGCCCGCATCGGGCATCGCGGCGCCATGACCGCGACCCCCATCGTGCCCGAAACCGTGACTCGGACCCAGCCGCCCCATACCCATACGCGCGCCGACGACGCCCAGGGCATCGCCTTCGGCGCCGCGATGGCGGCGTTCAGCGCCTTTCTGCTGGGCTCGGCGGGGTTGATCACGGGGCAGCTGGCGGGCCTCGCGCTGCTGCTGTCGCAGGCCACGGGTTACAGCTTCGGGCCGGTCTACCTGGTGCTCAGCCTGCCCTTCTACGGCTTCGGCTATCGCCGGCTGGGGGCGGGGTTCCTGCGCCGCACCATCGCGGCGGTGCTGCTGATGGTGGCGACCAGCCTGGCGCTGCCGCGGCTGATGTCGTTCGACCTGCTCCACCCCGCCGCGGCGGCGGTGCTGGGCGGGCTGGTATCGGGCGCGGGGCTGCTGGCGCTGTTCCGGCACCGGGCAAGCCTTGGGGGCATCGGCGCGGTCGCGCTGGACGTGCAGGACCGCACCGCGATCAAGGCAGGCTGGGTGCAGATGGGCTTTGATGCGGCGCTGTTCGCGTTCGCATTCCTGGTCCTGCCGTGGGACCGGGCGCTGTGGTCGGCGCTGGGGGCGGCGGTGCTGAACCTGGTGATCGCGATCAACCACCGCCGCGACCGCTATATCGTCTGATCAGACGGCGACTCAGACCGCGACGCCCAGCGCGCGCTTGACGTTCGCCGTCCAGCCCAGCAGCCGCTGGTCGCCCGCCACGATCGCCGGCCGCTTCATCACCGAGGGCTTGGCGCCCATCATCGCCACCGGATCGGCGGCCCGTTCGGCCTCGGACATGCCGCGCCAGGTCAGGCTCGCCCGGTTCACGATCCGCGCACCGAACTCGGCGGCGAGACGCTGACGTTCGGCCTCGGACAGGGGCTCTTGCGCCACGTCGCGGAAATCGACCGTCCAGCCGGCAGCCTCAAGCTCCGCCTGCGCCTTCTGGCAGGTCGAGCAATGCGCTAGCCCGAACATGCTCAGGCGCTTTCCCTGGCCCCCCATCAGATGAACGGCACCAAGGGGATGCCGCAGGCGGACAGGGCCAGCAGCGAGGCAAGGGCCAGCAGGGTCTTCATCGTCATTCCTCCGTTCGGACCGGGGCGCAGATTGGCCATGCGCCGGCCGGGCTGCAAGTCACAGATCGCCGTGCCCCGCGTGATCGCCGGCCGCATCATGCAGCCGCGCGCGCACGCGCCGCATCCCCCACCAGACCGCCAGCACCACCAGCGGCGTCAGCCCGGCGACCAGCACCGCCTTGTCCAGCCCCAACTCGGCCGCCAGCGGATAGACGGCATAACCCAGAAGACCCACGGCGTAATAGCTGATCGCCACCACCGACAGCCCCTCGACCGTGTGCTGCAGACGCAGCTGCAGATCGGCGCGGCGGTCCATGCGTTCCAGCAGCGCCTGGTTCTGCGCGCTGCGCTGCACGTCGACGCGGGTGCGCAGCAATTCGCCGGCACGCGCAGCGCGGTCGAGCATCGCATCCAGCCTCGCCTCGGCCGACTGCACGGTCCGCATCGCGGGCTCGTAGCGGCGCGTCATGAACTCGGTCAGCGTCTGGCGGCCCTGAAAGCGCGACTCGCGCAGCGCGGCGATGCGGTCTTGCACGATCGCCTCATAGGCGCGGGTGGCGCCAAAGCGAAAGCTGTGCTGCGTCGCCTCGGTTTCCAGCAGCGCCGAGACCTTGAGCAGATCGTGCAGCACCGTTTCCGCCGGCCGGTCGTCGTCGCCCAGCCCGTCGACGAGCGCGGTCAGCCGCGCATCCAGCGCGTTCAGCGTCGCCGTCAGCGTCCGCGCGCGGGGCAGGCCCAGCATCGACATGGCGCGATAGGTTTCCAACTCGGTCAGGCGCTGGACCACCCGCCCCAGCCGACCCGGCCCCAGTTCCGGCCGGGCAAAGACCGCAAACCGCATCCAGCCCGCCGGGTCGATGCGGAAATCGGTGGCGATCACGGCGGCGCCGTCGAGCACCTCGACGGCGGTCAGCCCGTCGATGGCGAACCATTCCGCGAACCGGGCCGACAGGCTGTCGGGATCGTCCGGCATCACGTCGACATGGATCAGCGCCGCGACCAGCCGCCGGCCCGGCGCGGCAGCCTGCCAGTCGGCAGGAAACAGCTCGGCCAGCGCCGGATCAAAGGGGCGCACCGCCTTTCCGGGGGTAGAGCCCAGGTAGCTGACGAACTCGGTATGCCCTTCCCAGCGCAGCTCGTGCCGGCCCATCTGGGCGGCGTAATGCCCGATGCCCGGCTGCGGCAGCGAGGCGCCGTGCCGTCGCGCCAAGTCGGCCAGATGGGCGATGTCGCGCGCCCGGTCCCGGTTCGCCGCGTCGCGGGGTTCCTTGAAGGCCAGGTAGGCGACCTTGCACGGCGCCATCAGCCGCGGCGAGGGCCGGGCGTGCAGTTCGTTGACCATCTCGAAGCGCAGCGGATGGTCCAGCGCGGGGGGCGATGCGGCGTCGGGCGCGTGTGCAGGGCTCATGGCGCCAGCCAAGCCTCAAAGCGGGGGGCGGTGCAAGCCGTTCGTAGGCATGGGATAAGGCTTTCGTGACCCCGCCCCCCGTTGCACCTGCCGCCGGCATTGGGCAGATTTGCTGCAAACACACGAGGGCAGACGAATGATGCGCACTTTCCGCTGGCTGATCGCCGTGTTCCTGGTCGCGCTGGCGGCCTCGTGCGCGCCCGGCAAGTTCAAGACCTATAACGGCCCGCCGGTCACGCAGATCGTGGTGAACAAGTCGGCGCGGCAGATGCTGTTCCTGTCCGGCAACACGATCATCAAGGCGTACAACGTGGGCCTCGGCAACGAACCTGTCGGCCACAAGCAGTTCGAGGGCGACGGCCGCACCCCCGAGGGGCTTTACTATATCGACCGCCGCAACCCCGACAGCCGCTATCACCTGTCGATCGGGATTTCCTATCCGAACCCGACCGATGCGGCCTATGCCGCCTCGCTGGGCCAGCGGGCGGGCAGCGACATCTTCATCCACGGCCAGGGCCCCGAGGGCAAGGCGCTGTCCCGGATCAAGCGCGACTGGACCGCGGGCTGCATCGCCGTCACCGATGCCGAGGCCGAGGACATCTATGCGATGGTCCAGGACGGCACGCCGATCCAGATCAACCCCTGAGGGCTGCGGCCAAGCGCAGTAACGAGGTCTCGCCATGACCGGACCCGATGCCGCCGCACGCATCGACGTCCGTATCGCCGAGCTGGACGAATGGCGCGGCAAGATGCCGGGCCGGGTGCGCGAGCTGATCCACGCCGCCCTGCCCGATGTCGGGGAAATCCTGGAAGTGGCGCGGCGTGCCGGTCTGGGAACAGGACGGCATCCCGTGCACCGGCGAAGCTATCGCGACAAGGTCAAGCTGACATTCGCCAGGGGCGCGCCTCCCTGCCCGACCCCAAGGGGCTGTTCAACGCCAGCCTCAACGGCAACACCCGCCGCGCCATCGATCGGGCCGAGGGCGACAGGCTGGACGCCCGGGCCTTCAAGGCGCGGATCCGGGCCGTTGCCCGCGCGAACCGGGACAAGCCATCCCGAAGGAAGCCTGCGGCCAAATAGAAAGCCCCCGCCGCATCGGGCAGGGGCCTGTCTCTCGGGCGGTCTTAAATATCCCCGCCGGAGGCTCCGGCAGGAACGTCGGGCGCCTGCGGTTCAGTCGATCAGCGGCAGCAGCGCATCCAGAGACTTCTTGGCGTCTCCATAGAACATCCGCGTGTTCTCCTTGTAGAACAGCGGGTTCTCGATGCCGGAATAGCCGGTGCCCTGGCCGCGCTTGCTGACGAAGACATGCTTGGCCTTCCAGACCTCCAGCACCGGCATGCCGGCGATGGGGCTGTTGGGATCTTCCTGCGCGGCCGGGTTCACGATGTCGTTCGAGCCGATGACGATCACCACGTCGGTGGACGGGAAATCGTCGTTGATCTCGTCCATTTCCATCACGATGTCATAGGGCACCTTGGCCTCGGCCAGCAGCACGTTCATGTGCCCCGGCAGGCGGCCGGCGACCGGGTGGATGGCAAAGCGCACCTCTTTCCCGGCCGCACGCAGCTTGCGGGTCAGTTCGCTGACCGACTGCTGCGCCTGGGCCACCGCCATGCCATAGCCGGGCACGATGATGACGCTGTCGGCTTCGTTCAGCGCGGCGGCCACGCCCTCGGCGTCGATTGCGACCTGTTCGCCCTCGATCTCCATCGCGGGCCCCGTCTCGCCGCCGAAGCCGCCGAGGATCACGCTGACGAACGACCGGTTCATCGCCCGGCACATGATATAGGACAGGATCGCCCCCGAGGATCCGACCAGCGCCCCGGTCACGATCAGCAGGTCGTTGGACAGCGTAAAGCCGATCATCGCCGCGGCCCAGCCGGAATAGCTGTTCAGCATCGACACCACGACCGGCATGTCCGCCCCGCCGATCCCCATGATGAGATGCCAGCCGATGAAGCAGGCAATCAGCACCAGCAGCAGCAGCCACAGCATCGCCGGGCCGATCCCGGTAACATACAGGATGGTCAGCAGCAGCGAGGCGATCGCGGCGCCGAGGTTCAGCATGTGCCCGCCGGGCAGCTTCCTGGGCTTGCCGTCGATCTTGCCGGCCAGCTTGCCATAAGCCACGACCGACCCGGTGAAGGTCACCGCGCCGATGAAGACGCCCAGCGCGACCTCGACCTTGAGCATGGCGATCTCGGCCGGGGTCTTGTGGGCCAGGACGGCCGCGAAGCCGTCGAAGATGTCGGTCACGCCGTTCAGCCGGGCGCGGATCACGCGGCCCAGTTCGATCTGCGCGTTCAGGCCGATGAAGACGGCCGCGAGGCCGACCAGCGAATGCATCGCCGCGACCAGCTGCGGCATCTCGGTCATCTGCACGCGGGTCGCCAGCACATAGCCGACCGCGCCGCCGATGGCGATCATGACCAGCGACAGCCACCAGTTGCCGAGGCCCGGGCCGAACAGCGTGGCGACAACGGCCAGCGCCATGCCGACGATGCCGTACCAGATCGCGCGCTTGGCGCTTTCCTGGCCCGACAGCCCGCCCAGCGACAGGATGAACAGCACCGCCGAGACGACATAGGCGGCGGTGGTGAAGCCGAAGGCCGGCAGCGCGTCCATGACGCCGGGCCCGTGGGACACGACGGGCGCCAGCCCCGGTTCGGTGGTGATCACAGTGGTTTCCATGCGGTCACACCCCTCTTACGACTTCTGGAACATGGCGAGCATCCGGCGCGTGACCAGGAAGCCGCCAAAGATGTTGACCGCGGTCATCAGCACAGCCAGCGCGCCCAGGATCACCACCCAGGCCGAGCCCGACCCGATCTGCAGCAGCGCGCCCAGGATCACGATGGACGAGATCGCGTTGGTGATCGCCATCAGCGGCGTGTGCAGCGAATGGGCGACGTTCCAGATCACGCTGAAGCCGATGAAGCAGGCCAGCACGAAGACGATGAAATGCGACAGGAACGAGGCCGGAGCGAACAGCCCGATCAGCAGCATCAGCACCGCGCCGGCACCCAGCATGGTGATCTGGCTGCGGGTCTGGGCGCGGAAATCGGCCTGTTCCTTGGCGCGGCGTTCCTCGGGGGTCAGCTCCTTGGGCTTTTCCTTGGGCTTCTGCGCCGCGATCGCCTGCACCTTGGGCGGCGGCGGCGGCCAGGTGACGTCGCCATCCTTGGTCACGGTCGCGCCGCGGATCACGTCGTCCTCCATGTTGTGCACGACCGTCCCGTCCTTGCCGGGGGTCAGATCGGCCAGCATGTGGCGGATGTTGTTGCCGTAAAGCTCGGACGCCTGCGCACCCATCCGCGACGGAAAGTCGGTATAGCCGATGATCGTGACGCCGTTCTCGGTCACGATCTTCTCGTCCGGCACGGTCAGGTCGCAGTTGCCGCCGCGTTCGGCGGCAAGGTCCACGATGACGCTGCCGGGCTTCATCGCCGCAACCATGTCCTCGGTCCACAGCTTGGGCGCGGGGCGGCCGGGGATCAGCGCCGTGGTGATGACGATGTCCATCTCCGGCGCCAGCTCGCGGAATTTCTTCAGCTGCGCCTCGCGGAACTCGGGCGACGAGGGTGCCGCATAGCCGCCGGTCGCCGCGCCGTCGGTCTGTTCCTCGGCAAAGTCGAGATAGACGAACTCGGCGCCCATCGATTCGATCTGCTCGGCGACCTCGGGGCGGACGTCGAAGGCATAGACCTGCGCGCCCAGGCTGGTGGCCGCGCCGATGGCGGCCAGACCCGCGACGCCGGCGCCGACGATCAGCACCTTGGCCGGCGGCACCTTGCCCGCCGCGGTCACCTGCCCGGTGAAGAAGCGGCCGAAATTGTTCGCGGCCTCGATCACCGCGCGATAGCCGGCGATGTTGGCCATCGAGGACAGCGCGTCCATCTTCTGCGCGCGGCTGATCCGCGGGACCATGTCCATCGCGATGGCGTTGACGCCCCGGGTCCGCGCCGCCTCGAGCAGCTCGGCGTTCTGGCCGGGATACAGGAACGAGATCAGCGTCTGCCCCTCGCGCATCTGCCCCATCTCGGCGTCCGAGGGCGGGCGCACCTTGGCGACGACATCCACCGCCTCGATCAGCGCGGCGGCGTTGGGATGCACGGTGACGCCGGCGCGTTCATAGGCGGCGTCGGAAAAGCCCGACCGCGCGCCGGCGCCGGATTCGACATGGACCTCGTGGCCCAGCTTCTGCAGGTGCCCGGCAGAGGACGGCGTGACCGCGACCCGCGCCTCACCGTCGAAACTTTCCTTCAGCGCGCCAATTCTCACCGGCCTTCTCCCCATGCTGAATGTGCCAAGGCCGCATTATCACCGCGCAACAATGTTTCACAAGCGGTGCGGCCGGGTTTTGCCGTTGTGCGAAATGTCCCGCCGCGACGGAAAAAAGCCGCCGCGCTAGAGGCGCGGCGGCTTTCGATGCCGGCCCGCAAGGGGCCGGCGATTCTGTCACGACCTCAGTTCGAGGGGGCCGGGGTGGTGACCGGCGTGGTCGTGGTGGTGGTGGTCGCGGCGTCCGCAGCAGCGGCCGCGTCCGACGCGGCTTCGGCGGCGGTGTCGGCCGCAGCCTCGGCCGCAGCGCCCGTGGTCGCAGCGGCGTCCTGAGCGGCCTCGCCGGCGGTCTCCGCGGCTTCGCCAGCGGCGTCGGCCGCGGCATCAGCCGCAGCGGCGGGCGCCGTGGTCGTGGTGGCCGAATCGGTCGTCGTCGCCGCCGGTGCGGTGGTGGTGTCGGTGGTCGTCGTCGCCGGCGCGGTGGTGGTCGTCTCGCTGTCGGTCGTCGTGGTGGTCGCCGGCGCGGTCGTGGTGGTGGTGGTGGTGTCGGTCGTGACGACCTCGTCCTTGCCCATGAAGGTCGACAGCAGCCACCAGGCAAGCGCCAGCGCCAGCAGGATGCCGATGATCAGCGGCAGGGGCGAGGCCTTCTTCTCGACCGGTTCGACATAGGTCTCGGTCACCACCGTGGTGCGACCGCTCGGGTCAACCGGGCGGTGCGGGTCGGTGGCGTCGGTGCGGCGCGGATCGTTCGGATCGTAGTTGGCCATGATGGTCTCCTTGGAAGGTCTGAAACTGCCGGACCACCGACCAAGGGCCACCCGACATTCCGGGCGACCGGCCTTGGCTTGCGACCCGCCTATCCTGCGCTTAACACACGTCCAAAGCACAAGTTCCGCCGTCCAAACATTTTTCTCGCAGAGAGGCAAGCATGGTCCGGACCCGTTTTCTGGCCGATTACCGGCCCTGGCCGTTCACGGTTCTCGAGACCCGGCTGGACGTCACCCTGTCACCGCGCGGCACCCGCGTGCGCTCGGCCCTGCGGCTGTCCCGCACCGGGCCGGGGGATCTCGTTCTGGACGGGGGCAAGGGGCTGCGCACCCGCGCAATCTCGATCGACGGCCGGACGCTGGACGAGGCCGATCTGTCCATCGGCGAGGAAACGCTGACCATCGGCGAAGCCTTGCTGCCGGACAGCGAGTTCACCTTTGCGGCCGATGTCGAGATCGACCCGCAGGACAACACGGCGCTGGAGGGGCTGTATCTGTCCGGCGGCATCTTCTGCACCCAGTGCGAGGCCGAGGGCTTTCGCCACATCACCTGGTATCCCGACCGCCCCGACGTGATGGCGCCCTTCCGCGTCACCATCCGGTCAGACCTGCCGGTGCTGCTGTCGAACGGCAACCCGGTGGCCAGCGGCCCCGGCTTGGCCGAGTGGCATGACCCCTGGCCGAAGCCCGCCTATCTGTTCGCGCTTGTCGCGGGCGCCCTGCGGGCGGTCAGCGGCAGCTTCACCACCATGTCGGGGCGACAGGTGGCGCTGAACGTCTGGGTGCGGCCGGGGGACGAGGATCGCGCGGGATTCGCGCTGGACAGCCTCGTGCGGTCGATGCGCTGGGACGAACAGGTCTATGGGCGGGAATACGACCTGGACGTGTTCAACATCGTGGCCGTGGACGATTTCAACATGGGCGCGATGGAAAACAAGGGGTTGAACATCTTCAACTCGAAACTCGTGCTGGCCTCGCCGGACACCGCGACCGACACTGACTATGAACGCATCGAGGCGGTGATCGCGCATGAGTATTTCCACAACTGGACCGGCAACCGCATCACCTGCCGCGACTGGTTCCAGCTGTGCCTCAAGGAAGGGCTGACGGTCTTCCGTGATCAGCAGTTCACCGGCGACATGCGCTCGGCGGCGGTCAAGCGGATCGAGGACGTGGTGACCCTGCGCGCCCGCCAGTTCCGCGAGGATGCCGGCCCGCTGGCGCATCCGCCTCGGCCCGACCGCTACGAGGAAATCAACAATTTCTACACCGCGACGGTCTATGAAAAGGGCGCCGAGGTCATCGGGATGCTCAAGCGGCTGGTGGGCGAGGACGGCTACAAGGCGGCGATGGACCTGTATTTCGACCGCCATGACGGGGACGCCGCGACGATCGAGGACTGGCTGAAGGTCTTCGAGGACGCCACCGGCCGCGACCTGACCCAGTTCAAGCGCTGGTATACCGACGCCGGCACCCCCCATGTGGTGATGACCGAGGACTGGGCCGCGACCGAGGCCGGCGGCACGCTGACCCTCACCCTCGCGCAATCCACCGCGCCGACGCCGGGCCAGCCCGACAAGCCGCCGCGGGTGATCCCGCTGGCCGTGGGGCTGATCGGGCCGAATGGCGACGAGGTGCGGCCGACCGAGATCCTGGAACTGACCGAGCCGCAGCAGAGCTGGCGGTTCGAGGGGCTGGGCGCGCGCCCGGTCGTCTCGGCCCATCGCGGCTTCTCCGCCCCCATCATGCTGCGCCGCACGCTGTCAGAGGCCGACCGCGCCCTGCTGCTCGCCCACGACACCGACCCCTTCGCGCGGTGGGAGGCCGGGCGCTCGCTGGGCCTCGACGCGCTGATCGCGCGCGCCACCGGCACGGCCGATGCCGGCGCGGCCTATATCGCCGCGATCGGCGATTTCCTGCGCGACGCCGCCGCCGATCCGGCCTTTGCCGCGCTGGTCCTGCGCCTGCCGCCCGAGGAAGAGGCCGCCTCGGTCATCGCCGACCGCGGCCTGACCCCCGACCCCGACGCGATCCACGCCGCGCGTGAGGCGCTGGCCCACGATCTCGCCGCCGCCAACGAGGCGGCGCTGGCGGGGCTGTATGACGCGATGGTGGTCCCCGGACCCTACGCGCCCGACGCCGGACCCGCCGGACGGCGGGCGCTGCGGCTGGACGCGCTGGCGCTGCTGACCCGGCTGGATGGCGGCGACCGGGCGGCGGCGCTGTGGGATTCGGCCTCGAACATGACCGAGAAGATGGGCGCGCTGGGCCAGCTGGTCCGCACCGGCCGCGCCGCCGGGGCGCTGTCGCAGATGGAGCAGCGGTTCCGCGACAACCGGCTGGTGATGGACAAGTTCTTCGGCGTCCAGCCGATGGCCGCGCCCCCCGCCGACGCCGTGGCGGTTGCCCGGCGGCTGGCGCAGCGCCCGGATTTCGACTGGAAGAACCCCAACCGCTTCCGCGCGCTGGTCGGGGGCCTGGGCGCCAACCACGCCGCGTTCCACGCCGCCGACGGGTCGGGGTACGACTTCGTCGCCGACTGGCTGATCCGGCTGGACCCGGTCAATCCGCAGACAGCTGCCCGGATGTTTTCGCTGTTCGAAACCTGGCCGCGCTATGACGCGACTCGCCGCGCCCATGCCGTGGCCGCGCTGGACCGTATCGCCGCGCTGCCGGGGCTTTCGGGCAACACGGCCGAGATGGTCACGCGGATTCGCGCCGCGGGGAGCTGAGCCTCCCTTGCGGGCGTTGGTCTCAGCGGAAATAATGGGCCACGATGAGCCAGTCGTCCAACTCACGCCCCGATACCGCCAGCCGGCTGCCGGCGCGGGTCGAGATGCAGCAGCGGCTGGACCCGCTGATCGCGGAACGCGCGCCGTGGCTGTATTCGGGCAAGCCCCACCACACGCTCGCCCGAGCGCTGATGATGCGGCTGCTGCGCTATCCCCGCTCGATCGCGCTCGCATCGGAATTCCGCGACCTGCCGACCGAAGAGATCATGCGCCGCATCTCGGCGCTGATCGTGCGCGACATCCGGGTGGACGGGCTGGACAACATCCCCGCCACCGGCCCGGCGCTGATCGTGTCGAACCACCCGACCGGGATCGCTGACGGGATCGTGCTGCACGCGGTCGTCTCGGCGGTCCGGGACGACCTGTTCATCTATGCCAACCACGACATGATCCGCGTCCTGCCGCAGACCGAGGAGCTGATCGCCCCGGTCGAATGGCGGATGGAAAAGCGGTCCCACGCCAAGACCAAATACACGATGGACTATACCCGGCAGGCGCTGGGTCAGGGGCGGATCGGGCTGATCTTCCCCTCGGGGCGGCTGGCCAAGCGCCACGGGCTGACGCTGCACGAGCGGCCGTGGATGACCAGCGCGGCGATGATCGCGCGCAAGTTCGGCGTGCCGGTGATCCCGCTGCGCATCCGGGCCCGGAACTCGGCCCTGTTCTATCTGCTGGACGCGCTGCACCCGACGCTGCGCGACGTGACGCTGTTCAACGAGGTGCTGAACAAGGCCGGCCACACCTATCGCGTCACCATCGGCAGGCCGATCGACCCTGCCACCCTGCCCGCCCGGTCCGAGGACGGGATCGAGGCGCTGCGCCGCGCCGTGCTGGACCTGCCCCCGCCCGGCCCCGATGCCGCGCATATGTCGCATCTGCGCGAGGCCCGCCGCCGCCGCCGCGGCATCCGGCGCCCGATGGGCGAAAAGCTCTAGCGCGCGCCCCAGGTGTCGCTCAGGCGGTAGCCCTCGGGCCAGGGATCGTCGGGGTCCAGCATGTGCTGGTGGATGCCGGTGATCCAGCCCCGTCCCGAAATCTCGGGGCGGATCGCCTTGGTGTCGCCGACCTTCGCGGGGCCGAGGATGCGACCCGAAAAGGTCGATCCGATCAGCGAGCGCACCGTCAGCACGTCCCCCTGATCCATCTGCCCGCGCGCCGCCAGCACTGCCATCCGCGCCGACAGCGCCGTGCCGGTGGGCGAGCGGTCCACCTTGCCCGGCCGGATCGCCACCGCCGCGGCGCTGGTCAGCTCGCGGCCCTGCCGGGCGACCGGCCCCGCGAACAGGCAGAACGAGAAATGCCGCCAGTCCGGGTTGGTCGGGTGGTGGAAGCCGATCTGTTCGTCGGCGGCCTTGGTGATCCGCACCCCCAGCCGGGCGATCTCGTGCGCCTCGTCGGGGACCAGCGTGAATCCCAGCGCCGCCGCATCGACGATGACGAAGCTGTCGCCGCCATAGGCCGTATCCACGGTGATCGTCCCCAGCCCCTCGACCTTCAGCGGGACTTCCAGCCGCGCGGCAAAGCTCGGCAGGTTCTCGACGAAGATGCGCTGCGCCTTGCCGTCGCGGCACTCGGCCCGCACCCGCACCAGCCCGCCCGGGGCCTCGAGCGTTAGCCGCGTCTCCGGCTCGGTCATCGGAATGAGCCCCCCGTCCAGCAGCACCGTCGAGACGCAGATCGAGTTCGACCCCGACATCGGCGGCGTGTCCTCGGGCTCCATGATGATGAAGGCGGCGTCGGCCTCGGGGTGTTTCGGCGGCACCAGCAGGTTGACGTGGCGGAAGACGCCGCCGCGCGGTTCGTTGAGAACGAAGTTCCGCAGCCGGCTGTCCCGCGCGATCCAGCGCGACTGGTCCCAGATCGTCTCGCCCGGCGGCGGCAGGACGCCGCCGACGATCACGTCCCCGACCTCGCCCTCGGCATGGGCGGAGATCACGTGGATGGTCTGGGTCGACCGCATCGGGGGTTCCTTTCAGCTGAGCCAGTCGGGCAGTGTCCGGGGCGCGCGGCCGCTGCGGGCGGCGCGGGCGCAGTCGGCGAGGCTGCCGAAGCGCAGCGCCCGTCCGGACAGGCCCGGCCCGTAATGGGCGTATTTGCCGGAATTGGTCATCACCGTCCGCGTCGCGGGCGGAAACACCGGCTCGGAGATCGAACACCAGCAGAGATCGGGGATCAGCTGTACCCCCGCCGCCTCAAGCCGCGCGGCGGTGCCGTCGCGGCGGATGGCGTCCAGTTCCCGGCGGCTGAGCGTCACGATGGTCGCGATGGCGACCGGCCCGCCCAGCAGGCCCGCCAGCGCCCGGCACTCGGCGGCCGAGGCGTGGGGGCTGCCGATGGCGACCAGCTCCACCGCCTCGGGCCCGTCGTTCAGCGTCCGCCAGGCGGCGGCGAGATCGGCGGCGGTGATCCCCATCCGATCGGCGTCGGGCGCGACCTGATGCGCCTCGGGCGTCACCCCCTCGACATGCAGCATCGGCGCCGCCGAGGTGGTGCCGAAAGCCGCGCACAGCGCACGCAGGTCGTCGGCCGAAGCGCCCGCCACGCCGCGGATCAGCGGGATGCGGTCGGGCGCGCGTTCGCCCGCAAGCCACCCCAGCAGCGGCCAGAACGCATCGTCGGCGCCGGGGGGCTGGGAGACGTCGATGATCCGGCGGGCAGCACGGTTTTCATCCAGATAGACCCCGGTTTCCGGCGCACGGCCCGTCACTGCGATGCACAGATCCAGGAAATCCGGGTGCTTGGCGGTCCGCGCGCCCAGCACGCTGTTGGCATGGATCACGGCGTTCGATTCCGACCAGCCGATCACCTCGCCCCGGGCCGGAGGCTCGTGCTGATAGGGCGCGCAGGTAAAGCTTGGCCGGCAGCCCATCTCGACATAGGCATCGGCGAGCCGCTGCGCCGGGCCGCCAAAGGACGGCGGCACGCCCTGCGCGCGCCAGCTCTCGTGATCGACCGAGATCGCGTTCGTGCTCGTCGGCACCCGCACCTGCGCCCCCAGGTCGGCCATGCGGCGGGCAAAGGTCAGGTTCGCGGGGCTGGCATAGATGCAGCCGTCGATATGGGCGCGGGTGACCGGGATCAGCCGCCGCGCCCCGTGCTGGGCGGCCATCGCGGCCAGGATGTCCATCGCCAGCGCCGCCGCTTCTCCGTTCCGGCCGTCCAGCATGGCGCGCTCGGTCTCGGTCAGCTCCAGCGCGGCCGCGTCGGGGGCGGTCAGCGGGATGGTGGCGCCGTCGGTCTCGATCCGGTCGGGGGTGATGCGGGCGTGGGTGGCCCGCGCCAGACGGGCGTGATCCGCGGCCGACAGCCGGATCACCGGCAGCGTCCGCCCGAACATTCGGCCCGCGATCAGCGCGCCCAGCGTCGCCACGTCCTCGGGATCGGAAAACACCAGCGCCGCCGGGGCGCGGCCGGACAGGGCCAGGTCCAGCACCACGCCCGACCCGCTGCACGACCCCCGCGTGCCGGGCAGGACCAGCACCGTGCCCGTCAGGCATTGCCCTGCCAGCGCGTGGTGGACGTCGATCACCGTCCCCGTCGCCGGATCGACCCCGCCCCAGAAGCTGAGCGGCTCGTCCGCCGCCAGCACCGGCCCCTGGGCGCTGCCGGGCAGGACCAGGGTCGCGGTCATGTCACCACGAAGCCGTGGGCGAACGGGTCGCGGTCGTCGATGAAGATGGTGTTGATCCCGGTCATCCGCGCCCACCCGGCGATCGAGGGGATGATCGCGTCGCGGTCGCCCACCCGCGCCGCCGCCTCGACCCGGCCCTTGAAGATGCTGCCGATAATCGATTCGTGGTGGAACTCGTCGCCCACCGCCAGCCGCCCCCTGGCCGCCAGCTGCGCCATGCGGGCCGAGGTGCCGGTGCCGCAGGGGCTGCGGTCGATGGCCTTGTCGCCATAGAACACGGCGTTGCGCGCATGTGCCCCCGGCCGGGTCGCGGCGCCGGTCCACAGGATGTGGCTCAGCCCGTTGATCGCGGGATGTTCGGGATGAACAAAGTCGTATTTCGCGTTCAGCGCCGCCCGCAGCTTCGGCGACCAGCCGATCAGCTGCCCCGCCGTGTGGTCGGCGATGTCGCGGAAATTCCTCTGCGGCTCGACGATGGCATAGAAATTGCCGCCATAGGCCACGTCCACGACGATCTCGCCCAGGCCCTCGACCTCGGCGGTCAGCCCCTCGGCATGAAGGAAGCCGGGGACGTTGGTCAGGCGCACCTCCTCGACGAAGCGGCCCTGCTGGACATAGGTGATGTCGACCTTGCCGGCGGGGGTCTCGATCGACAGCCGGCCGGGCTCGCGCGGCTGGATCAGGCCGTTCTCGATCCCCATCGTGATCGTGCCGATGGTGCCGTGGCCGCACATCGGCAGGCACCCCGAGGTCTCGATGAACAGCACCGCCACGTCGCAATCGTCGCGGGTCGGGGGATACAGGATCGAGCCCGACATCATGTCGTGCCCACGCGGCTCGAACATCAGCCCGGTGCGGATCCAGTCGAACTCGCGCAGGAAATGGGCGCGCCGTTCCAGCATGTCCCGGCCCTGCAGGCGCGGACCGCCGCCCGACACCAGCCGCACCGGGTTGCCGCAGGTGTGCCCGTCGAGACACGAGAAGGTATGCACGGCCATGTCAGAACCTTTGCGGAGAGAAACGGGACAGCTCGATCGCCGGGGCGGCGCCGGTCAGCAGATCGGCGACCAGCCGGGCGGTGCCGGCGGATTGCGTAAGGCCCAGATGGCCGTGGCCGAAGGCATAGACGACGCGGCGGCTGGCGCGGGCATGGCCGATGGCGGGCAGACTGTCGGGCAGCGAGGGGCGAAAGCCCATCCATTGCGTGCCGCCCTCGGTCCTCAGCGCCGGCAGGAACGCCTTGGCCTTGTCCAGCATCGCCCGCGCGCGGGCGAAGTTCGGCGGCAGGTCCAGCCCGCCAAGTTCCACCGCGCCGCCGACGCGGATGCCGGTGGACAGGCGGCTGACGACGAAGCCGTGGCCGCCAAAGGTGATCTGGGTGCGCAGGTCCAGCGCGTTCGGCGGCAGGGTGGTGTTGTAGCCGCGCTCGGTTTCCAGCGGGATGCGCTCGCCAAGGCTCCGGGCGAGGCGATGTGAGAAGGCCCCCGCCGCAACCACCGCCTGCCCCGCGGTCAGGCTGCGCCCGTCGGCGGCAGTGGCCTCGACCCCCGAGCCTGTCGGACGCAGGGCGGTGATCTCGGCGGTGACGATCTTGCCCCCCTGCGCGCGGAGATGATCGGCCAGCGCGAGGGTGTAGAGCTTGGGATCGGCGATCGAAAACCAGCCCGGCGTGAAGGTCCCGCGCAGAAAGCGGGGCGACAGGCCGGGCTGCAGTTCGGCCATCTCGTCCCGTTCCATATGGCGGAACGCGATGCCGTGCGCGGTGCGCGCGGCCCAGCCGGGTGCGGCGGCGGCGAACTCGGCCTCGGTTTCATAGACCTGCAGGTTGCCGTCCTTGCGCAGCATCGCGTGGGTGCCGGTCTGGCGCAGGAAGGGTTCCAACTCTGCGCGCGACAGGTCCATCAGCGCTGTCTGCGCTGCGACCGACGCCGCGACCCGCCCCGGCCGGCAAGCGGCTGCGAAGCGGACCATCCACGGCGCGATCCGCAGCGCATAGCGGGGCGGGACCGACAGCGGCCCCAGCGGGTCCAGCAGCCAGCCCGGCGCCTTGCGCATGATGCCGGGCGAGGCCAGCGGCAGGATGTCGGTGAACGCGAACGCCCCCGCATTGCCGGCCGAGGCGCCCGCCGCCGGCCCCTCGCGGTCCACGACGGTGACCGACAGCCCTCGCGCCTGCGCCGCGATCGCCGCAGACAGCCCGACAACGCCCGCGCCGATCACCAGGACGTCCGGCATCTCAGGCCGTCGCGGCAAGGAAACGCTGCAGTTCCGGCGTCTGCGGAGCGTCGAACAGTTGCGCCGGCGGCGCGATCTCGGCCATCACGCCCTGGTGGAAGAACGCAACCCGATCAGAGACTTCGCGCGCGAACTTCATCTCGTGCGTGACGCAGATCATGGTCATGCCCTCGGACGCCAGCATCCGCAGCGTGTCCAGCACCTCGCCCACCAGCATCGGGTCCAGCGCCGAGGTCACCTCGTCGAACAGCATGTAGCCGGGCTGCATCGCCAGCGCGCGGGCGATCGCCATGCGCTGCTGCTGGCCGCCCGACATGCGGCCCGGATAGACGCCCAGCTTGTCACTCAGGCCGACATGCTGCAGTTGCCGGACGGCGACCGCCTCGGCGTCGGCGCGGCTCATCCCCAGCACCTTGCGGGGCGCGAGGGTGACGTTTTCCAGCACCGTCAGATGGGGAAAGGCGTTGAACTGCTGGAACACGATGCCGATCTTGCGGCGCAGCTTGTTGAGGTCGGTGGACTTGGCATGAACCTCGGTTCCGTCGACGAGGATGCGGCCGCTGTCGATCGGCTCGAGCCCGTTGATGCAGGTAAGCAGCGTCGATTTGCCCGACCCCGAGCCGCCGATCACCGTCAGCACCTCGCCCTTGGCAACGGTCAAATCGATGCCCTTGAGCACCTCGAGCGCGCCGAAGGACTTACGGACGTCCTGGATCTCAATCATGGGACCAGCGCCTTTCGAGATAGCCGCCCAGCCGGGCCAGCGGAAAGCTGATGAGGAAATAGAACGCGCCGCAGATCAGCAGCAGGAACAGCGGCTCTTGCAGGCGGGTGATGAGGATCTGGGTGGATTTCAGCAGCTCGGTCACCTGCACCACATAGACCAGCGCCGAATCCTTCATCACCCCCAGCGCCAGGCCGATCCATGACGGCAGCGCGACGCGGGTGGCCAGCGGCATGACGATATTGACCATGTCCTGGCCCCAGCTCAGCCCCAGCGACCGCGCCGCGCGGCGGGTGGTCATCGGAACGGCTTCGATCCCGCCGCGGACGATTTCGGCGCAATAGGCGGCGGTGTACATGGTCAGCACGCCGCAGGCGACGGTGAAGCCCGACAGCTGCCAGCGCAGCACCATGCCCATGAAGGCGTTGGCCAGCACCAGCTGGATCAGCAGCGGGATCGACCGGAACACGTCCAGCACGAAGGTCAGCGGCGCCGTCCACCACGGCCCCACCTGATAGCGGAAGACGCCGAAGAGGATGCCGAGGATCGTGCCCAGCACGACCGCGATGGCCGTGACCAGCAGCGTCATACCGGCGCCCTTGGCGAGAAAGACCAGGTCGGCGGCGGTCAGGGCGGTGTCGAACATCTGCAGCCCCTTCAGTACCGGAACATCCGGGCGGCGATCAGGCGCGCCCCGAACTGCACGGTCTTGGTCATGAGGTAGAAGATCACGGCGGCCAGGGCGAACAGCTCGAACGTGCGGAAGGTCAGCGCGTTCAGGTCCTGGGTGACGCCATAGAGGTCGGTGTTCATCCCCACGGTGACGCCCAGCGAGGTCATCAGGATCGCCCAGACCATCTGGTTCGTCATCGGCAGGAAAGCGATCCGCAGCATCTGCGGCATGACCACGTAGCGGAAGGATTGCAGCGGCGTCATCCCCAGCGACCGCCCGGCCCGGGCCTGCGTGTCCGGGATCGCCTTCAGGGCGCCGCGGAAGTTTTCCGCCAGATAGCCCGCGTTGTTGAAGGTGATCCCGATCAGCAGCGAGGTGAAGGGCGAGAGGTGGATGCCAAAGCTCGCCACTCCGAAATGCGCCATGTAGATCTGGAACAGTGCGGGGGTGTTGCGGGCGATTTCCACCCACGCGGTGGCGATGGCGTTCAGGATGCGGCTGCCCGACCGGCGGAAGACGGTCAGCAGGATCGCCAGCAGGATGCCCAGCGCCATCGACAGCAGCGCGATCTGCAGCGTGACCAGCGCGCCGTCGAGCATCTGCGGCAGTCGCGCGAGGGCCTGTTTCCACTGGAAGGTGTATCCGAACATCGGCTCGCCCCGTCGCTGGTCAGGTGGAAGGCGGCACGGGAACCTGCCCCGCGCCACCCGGCCGGATCAGCGATAGACGCCCTTGATGGTCAGGTCGGCCGGTTCGCCCTCGCCCACCCATTTCTTGTACAGCTCGGCATAGCGGCCGGTGCGGACCTGCTGGTTGATGAACAGGTTCATGTAGTTGATGAGCCCGTATTCCTGCCGCATCGTGAACAGCGACACGTAGTCGGGCACCATCGGCGCCTTGTCGACGATCTTGATGCCGGGGAACTTGCCCGAGGCGACGTTGGCGTTGGCGACCTCGACGGTCGACACGGTGGCGTCCAGCTGGCCCTGGCTCAGCGCCAGGAACACGTCGGCCTGGGTCTGGTAGGGGCGGAAGTTGCCCTCGCCCCATTCCTTGATCTTGCCTTCCAGCCAGATCGCCTCGTAGGTGCCGGCGGTGGCGCCGACGGTCTTGCCCTTCATGCCTTCCCAGTTCGCCATCTCGACCTTGTCGTTGGCGACGACGGCGTTTTCAAAGGCGTAATAGGGGATCGTGACGCCGATGGTCTTGGCCCGTTCCAGCGTGTCCGAAGTCGAGGCGACGCCCACGTCCACCCGGCCGGCCATCAACGCCGGGATGCGTTCGGGGAACGGGGTCTCGACAATCTCGGCCGTCACGCCCAGTGCCTTGGCAAGATCGTTGCAGTAATCGACGTCGAAGCCGATCGGGTTGTTCTGGTCGTCGCGCATGCCCATCGGCGGAAAGTCCAGCACGACCGCGCAGCGCAGCGTGCCCGAGGCGATGATGTCGTCCAGCTTGTCGGCCTGCGCGGTGCCGGCGAGCGCGGTCGCGGCAAGCGCGGCGGCAATGATCGTCGTCTTCATCTTCTTTCTCCCTGACCGGGCCTTGGGGCCCTGTTTCGATTCCCGACTGATGCCACCTTCGGGTGAGGCTCGCCACGGATCAACTGGTAATACATGGCGTATGCAGGACCGGCTGCGGTCAGACCTTGCAGGCCTGCACGGCCCCCGGCAGGCGCGACCACTGGTCGTACCAGGCGCGGAACTGGTTGAATTGGGTTTCCGCCCAGGCCCGCTGGGTCGGCGACAGCTCGTCGGTCTCGTTGAAATGCAGGGTGTATTCGGGGTGCCCCTGCATGACCATCATGTGCTTGTAATACAGCACCAGATCGGTGCCCTCGTCCCAGGTCGACAGCACCTCGAGCGCCTCGCCCAGTTCCAGCGCGCGCTGGCGTGCATCCACGTCGCCCTTGGCCGCGGCCTTGGCCAGCGCCACGAAATGCAGGATCTCGCGCGGGATGGCGTTGCCGATGCCGGTGATCGTCCCCTCGGCGCCGGCCTTGACATAGCCGTGATAGACGCCGGTATCGACGCCCGCCATCAGCACCACGTCGGGATTGCCCGAGGTGATGTGCTCGGCCGCATAGCTCATCGACCTGGTGCCGCCGAATTCCTTGAAGCCGACCAGGTTCGGGTGTTCGGCGCGCAGGACAAAGAACAGGTCGGCGCGGGTTTCGAACCCGTAGTGGGGCGAGTTGTAGATCACCGCCGGCAGGTCCGGCGCGGCCGACAGGATCGCCTTGAAGTGGTTGCGCTGCGCGATCGGCGAATTGCCCCGCGACAGCACCCTCGGGATGACCATCAGCCCCGCCGCCCCGGCCTTCTGCGCATGGGCGGCCAGCGCCACGGCCGAGGCGGTGTTGACCGCCCCCGTCCCCGCGATTACCGGCAGCCCGGCGGCCACCAGGCGTTCCACGCCCTCCATCCGCTGCGCGTCGGTCAACAGCGGCCAGTCCCCCATCGAGCCGCAATAGACGACGGCCGACATGCCGATCTCGACCAGCTGCTGCGCGGTGCGGACCAGCGCGTCGAAGTCGGGCTGCCGGTCGGGGGTGCAGGGGGTCATCAGGGCCGGAATCACGCCGGTAAAGATCGCCGATTTCATCAGATCGCTCCCTTGCACAACGGCCGCCTGCGGCCCGGATCTGTAGCTGGGTCCGATGATGCCGGTTTGTATTTTATTTGTCGACAAGAAAATCGCCCGCCTTACAGCGGCGGGTCGTCCCGTCGTTCGCGGGCCAGCAGGGCCCTGATCTGCCGGACGATCTGGTCGGCATGGGCGCGCCCCAGCCGGTCGCTTTCCTCGACGTCGCCGGCCGCGATGGCGGCGATGATGGCGTCGTGTTCGCCGACATATTCCTGCGGCAGGCGGTCGTCGAAGGACTGGTAATACAGCCGCAGCAGCCGCCGCCCCTCGTCCAGCACGCGCAGGAAGAACTGGGTGTAGTAGGGATTGCCGCCGGCCTCGGCGATGGCGGCGTGAAAGCTGCGATTGGCGGCGATCATCGTCAGCGCGTCCTGCGCCGCCACCGCGGCGGCATAGTCGGCCTGGGCGGCGCGGATGCGGGCCAGGGCAGCGTCGCTGCGGTTCATCGCCGCCAGCCGGTTGGTCAGCCGATACATCAGCGTGATCGCGTCGAAGAAGTGATGCAGGTTCAGGAAATCGATGCGCGCCACCATCGCCGAGCGGTTCGGCAGCGTCTCGACCAGCCCCTCGCCGGCCAGCCGGATCAGCGCCTCGCGGATCGGGGTCCGGGACATGCCGAAGCGTTCGGCCAGCTCGACCTCGTCGATGGGACTGCCGGGGGGCAGGGTCAGGTCCAGGATCTCGTCGCGCAGGCTTTCATGGACCACCCGCACGCCCGATCCGCGGCGGCGTTCGGGAAGGTCAGGCCCCGCAGCATCCTCGCCGTCGGTCATTCCGCAACGCCGAGCGTCAGGTGGACCGGGGCGAGGCCATCGATCTCGCCACGGATGCGGTCGCCCGCCCCCACCGCGCCGACCCCGGCCGGGGTGCCGGTAAAGATCAGGTCGCCCGGCGCGAGGTGATAGAAGCGTGACAGGTCGGCGATCAGCTCGGGCACCGACCAGACCATGTCGGACAGCCTCGCCTCTTGCCGCGGGGCGCCGTTCACCGACAGGGCGATCCGCTGGTCGCCGATAACGCCGAAATCGCCGGCGGGGGTGATCGGGGCCAGCACCGCGCTGTCCTCGAAATCCTTGGCCAGGTCCCAGGGGCGCTGCCTGGCCTTGGCCGCGGCCTGCAGGTCGCGCCGGGTCATGTCGAGCCCCGCGGCATAGCCGAAGACCAGCGCCATCGCCGCCGCAGGCGCGACGCGGAACCCGGGGCGGCCGAGCGCCACGACGAATTCCATCTCGTGATGCAGGTCCGCGGTGCCAGGCGCATAGGCCACGGTCGCGCCGCTCTCCACCACGGCCAGCGGCGACTTGGTGAAATAGAACGGCGCCGCGCGGTCGACCTCGTTGCCCATCTCGGCGGCATGGGCGGCATAGTTGCGCCCGACGCAAAAGATGCGCCGGACGGGGAAGCGGGCCTGCGAGCCCGCCACGGGCAGGGACGGCCAGTCGGGCGCGGGGAACAGCGTGTCTGACATGGCGGTCCTCTCGCTGTGGCCGCGCCGCGACCGCGGCGCGCGTATCAGCCGGTTCTAGGGCCGGGGATGGGACCGCGCAAGCAAGGGCGCCGGATCAGTCCTCGGGGCCGACCATCAGTTCCGGGCGGACCACCCGGTCGAAGGTTTCCTCGTCCACATAGCCCAGCGCCACGGCTTCCTCGCGCAGCGTGGTGCCGTTCTTGTGGGCGGTCTTGGCGACCTTGGTGGCGGCGTCATAGCCGATGGTCGGCGCCAGCGCCGTCACCAGCATCAGGCTTTCCTTCATCAGCTTGTCGATGCGCGGCAGGTTGGCCTGCGTGCCGACCACCATGTTGTCGGTGAACGACCCCGCCGCATCGCCCAGAAGCTGCATGGATTGCAGCACGTTGTAGGACATCATCGGGTTATAGACGTTCAGCTCGAAATGCCCCTGCGACCCGGCGAAACCCACCGCCGCGTCGTTGCCCATGACCTGACAGCAGACCATCGTCAGCGCCTCGGCCTGGGTCGGGTTGACCTTGCCGGGCATGATGGAACTGCCCGGCTCGTTTTCCGGCAGGATCAGCTCGCCCAGGCCCGAGCGCGGGCCGGACCCCAGCAGCCGCAGGTCGTTGGCGATCTTGAAGAGGCTCGCCGCGACGGTTTTCAGGGCGCCGTGAAAGAACACCATCGCGTCATGGGCGGCCAGCGCCTCGAACTTGTTCGGCGCGGTGACAAAGGGCAGGCCGGTGATCCTGGCGATCTCGGCGGCGATGGCGGTGTCCCAGCCCTTCTTCGTGTTCAGCCCGGTGCCCACGGCGGTGCCGCCCTGCGCGAGTTCATAGATCTGCGGCAGGCACAACTTGACCCGTTCGATCCCCATGCGGACCTGATGGGCGTAACCCGAAAACTCCTGCCCCAGGGTCAGCGGCGTCGCGTCCTGCGTGTGGGTGCGGCCGATCTTGATGATGTCCTTGAACTCGTCGCGCTTGGCTTCCAGCGCGGCGGCCAGCTTTTCCAGCCCCGGCAGCAGGGTGTCGCGCGCGACCATGCCGATGGCGACATGCATTGCGGTCGGAAAGGTATCGTTGGACGACTGGCCCATGTTGACGTGATCGTTCGGGTGAACCGGCTTCTTGCTGCCCAGCTCGCCCCCCAGGATCTCGATCGCGCGGTTCGAGATGACCTCGTTGGCGTTCATGTTCGATTGGGTGCCGGACCCGGTCTGCCACACCACCAGCGGGAAGTTGTCGTCGAACTTGCCGGCCACCACCTCGGAGGCCGCCTGCACTATCGCCTCGCCCAGGTTCGGGTCGAGGTTGCCGGTCGCCATGTTCACCTGCGCCGCGGCCTGCTTGATGACGCCCAGCGCGCGGACGATCGCCACCGGCTGCTTTTCCCAGCCGATCGGGAAGTTCTGGATCGAGCGCTGGGTCTGCGCGCCCCAATACTTGTCGGACGGCACCTCGAGCGGGCCAAAGCTGTCGGTTTCGGTGCGGGTCGTCGGCATCCTCAATCCCCCTTGCGAGTCCTGGCGCGGCTTCTAGGCAAGCGGCCGCGGCTTGGCAACGGGTATGCAATTGCATGCCGACCAGGCCCGGCTTATCCCAACCGACAGGTCGCCGGCACGGGAAAGCTGTTTTCATCGGCGCGAAATCGGTTAGAATGGGAAAGATTCGATAGCATGCGCTGTCTGGAAGGGACCGTTCGGCCCGCCCTTTTGGACCAGCGCAACGAAAAAGGTGCACGATGGCGACTCTGGAATTCTCGCTTTATCAGTATACGGTCGTCAACGGTGCCGTGACCGAGGTGTCCGGCCTGCAGACCCTGACTGTCGACGACAAGAACGGCGACGGACTGCTTACCCAGAAAGAGCTGGCGGCCTATTTCCAGGAACAGGGCAACGGCCATCTTTGGGGGATCGGCGGAACCGATCCCGCCCGCCCCGCCACCTTTACCGTGGGCGACACCGGGAACCTCAAGGACTTCACCCTGTTCACCACCCGCCTCTACGAGGTCGGGGACAAGGTCGACACCAGCGGGCTGGTGCAGAACTTCAAACCGTTCGATCCGCACGAGGCGGGCGTGCCCTGCTTTTCCGCCGCCACGCTGATCGAGACGGCACGCGGCCCCGTGGCCGCCGGCGACCTGGCGGTGGGCGACATGGTGCGCACCCGCGACGCCGGGCTGCAGCCGATCCGCTGGATCGGGCGTCGTGCGCTGGACACCGCCGCGCTGGAACGCGCGCCCCATCTGCGGCCGATCCGCATCCGGGCCGGCGCCTTGGGCGAGGGCTGCCCGGCGGCCGACCTGGTCGTGTCGCCGCAGCACCGCATCCTGGTCCGCTCGCGGATCGCCCAGCGCATGTTCGGCACGGACGAGGTGCTGGTCGCCGCCAAGCAACTGTGCCAGCTGGACGGAATCGACGTCGCGCAGGACCTGAGCGAAGTCGTCTACATCCATTTCCTGTTCGACGACCACCAGATCGTGTTCTCGAACGGCGCCGAGACGGAATCACTGCTGGTCGGACCCGAGGCACTGAAATCCGTGGGCATCGCGGCCCGCGCCGAAATCCTGGCCCTGTTCCCGGAACTGGCCGACCATGCGGCCGTACCCGCCCGGACCGTGACCAGCGGCCGGCTGGCCCGCAAGCTGGCGGTGCGCCACCTGCAGAACCAACGGCCGCTGGTCAACTGACCGCGGCTCGTCCGTCGCGCGGGCACGGCGCGCGCCTGTCGGCGCGTCAGCCCGGGGCCTGGCGGAAGACATAAACCTGCGCCGGCGGCAGGTTCATCCAGATGCGGCGGCTGCGGGTATGGGTCAGGCCGAGATCGGCCCGCACCCGCGCCGACAGCGGCGGCTGGGTGCCATAGGTGATCTGCACGAAGGGCGCGCCCGGTTTCAGCATCCACAGCGCCGACCCGACGATGGCGTGCTGCATTTCATCGGACATTGGCAGGGTCGGCACGCCAGAGATCACCGCGTCCAGACCGCCCCGGCCGACATTCACCATGTCCTGCGCCGGGCGGTTATGCACCGTCGTGCCCGGGAACAGGCTGCGGAGCCGGTCGCAGAACGCGGCGTTCAGCTCGTACAGCTCGAGCCTCTCGGCCGCGAGGCCGCGATCGAGGATGGCGCGGGTGATGGTGCCCGTCCCTGCCCCGATCTCTGCGACCGCCTGCATGTCCGGGCGGACGATGCGTGCCATTTCGCGCGCCGCGGCGCTGGCGGTCGGCGCGATGGCGCGGATTTCCGTTGGGCGGCGGATGAGCTGGCCCAGAAACAGTGACAGATCCGACATCGCGCGCCCCTCGTGCAGCAGGTTTCCGGCCCTGCTAGGCGAGCGATGCAACGGCTTCGCGGCGGTTGGATGTCAGCGGCGCGACAACCTCACTTGCGCCACTTGTCGAGGCTGACCACCTCGGCCCCGCCTTCCGGAGGGGCGGCGCGGTCATCGGCCCCGTCCGGGTCGTCGCCGTCCTCGTCCTCCTCGTCGTCGCTGTCCTGGGTTTCAAAGCGAAGGCCGAATTCGACCGACGGGTCCACGAAGGTGTGCACCGAATCGAACGGGATATACAGCGGCTCGGGCGAGTTGCCGAAGTTGAGGGTGATCGCAAAACCCTCATGCGTGACGGTGAGGTTCTCGAACCAGTGCTGGATGACGATGGTCATTTCCTCGGGGTAGCGTTCGCGCAGCCAGTCGGCGATTTCCACGCCTTCGTCGCGGGTGTCGAAGGTGATGAAGAAATGGTGCTCGCCCGGCAGCCCTTCCTCGGCGACGCCCTGCAGCACGTCGGCGATCAGGCCCTGCATCGCGCGATGCATCATCCCGCCATAATCAATTCCGCGTGCCATCAGTCACACTCTCCTGAAGTAATCGAGGCCAGCATAGGGATGTGGGGACATTTGAAAAGGGCCGAGCGGGCCGCAGGCAGGCCGTCTGGGGCGCCGGAACGGGCGACGCTTCACAGGGGAAGATGGCGCGGTTGACGGGGCTCGAACCCGCGACCCCCGGCGTGACAGGCCGGTACTCTAACCAACTGAGCTACAACCGCGCACGGTCCCAATGGCGATGGTGTGGTGGTGGCGCGGTTGACGGGGCTCGAACCCGCGACCCCCGGCGTGACAGGCCGGTACTCTAACCAACTGAGCTACAACCGCCCAACCACACCCGGATCGCCTCCGGGGTGCGGGGGATTTACGCAGCGCGCCGGGCAAGGTCAAGCGCCAAAGCGCCCCGTGCGCAAAAGACCTGGGCGTGACCACAGGTCCGAACGTGAAAAGGCCCCGCACGAGGCGGGGCCTTTCGGAAGGTCAGGAACCAAGAGCCTTACTTGATGTAGGCCGGCAGGTTCTCGATCTGATCGGCCGGGGTGCCGACATAGGCCTCCAGGTCGCCCGCAGCGGTGCGCTGGAACGAGATCTGGTCAAGCGGATAGGCAACCTGGCGCTCGCCCATGTTCAGGAAACCGCCGACGGCGACGATGGCGGTGTTGGTCGCCTTGTCGAACGCATCGATCTCGCCGATTTCCTTGAAGTCGTTGCCGTCGCGGGCAAAGACCTGCAGCCCGTCCAGGCCCTGGTCGGTCACCTCGGACGCGTTGACCACGGTGTAGCCTTCGCGGGTCGGAATGTCGGTCGCCATCACCGGCGCGACGGCAACCGCCGGAGCGGCCGCATCGGCGGCAGCCGGGGCAGCGGCATCGGCGCCGGTCACGTTGACCGCGGCTTCACCCTGCTGGACCTCAACATTGGCCTGGCCCGACTGCTGGACGTCGACCTGCGGCGCGGGCGCCTCGGCGACGTTGACCTTTGCATCACCCGCCTGTTCCACCGCAACGGCGGCCTGGTTCTGGCGGATCTCGACCTGGGCTTCCTGTGCCTTGGTAACCTGCACCTCCGCCTGCGCGTCGGTCACGTTGACCTTGGCTTCGGCCGCTTCTACGACGACCTTGGGCTCGGGTTGAACGAAGGACACCACCGGCTCGGGCACGTCCACGGTGACGACCGGCTTGGCTTCGCCAACGGTCACTTCCGGATCGGGCAGCGCAACCGACACGACCGGCTGCGGGATGTTGACCGAGACGGTCGGCTCGGCCTGGGTCACGGTGATCTTGGGCGCGCACTGCTCGACGTTCACCTCAGGCGGGGCCTGGGTGACGGTCACGGTCGGCTCGGGCTGTTCGACGGTCACCTGCGGCGCCGGCTGGTTCACGTGAACCTCGGGCGTGGGGATCTCGACGTTGACAGTCGGCTCGGCCTGTTCGACGACGACCTGGCCACCGCCGGGAACCGCCACGGCGCCAGCGGCCGGAGCGGTTGTTTCGACCGTGGCGGACGTGCCGGCATCGGTGGCGGCGGCATCCGCAGCGGTGGCAGCCGAACCGGCCGCCTGTGCGGCCGAGTCAGCGGCGGCCGCTGCGGGGTCGGTGGCGGCCGTCGCGTCGGTCGCCGCCTGGGCAAACGCGCCCGAAGCCACGAACGACAGGGCTGCAGCCGTGCCAAGAAGTTGCTTGATCAGCATGGGGATCGTCCTTTCGGATTTTTTTGGTGTGCCCGCCGGTGTCTCAGGCATCGGGATCACAACCATCTGATCGCGCGCAGGTTCCACGACCATGAAGAAAGGGCGCCCGAAGGCGCCCTTGATGTTTGTTAGGTCGGGCGGACCCGCCGCAGCGGGCCGACCCGCTTACTTCAGGACGGTCGTCGCGTCGAAGTCGGGCAGAGCCTGCAGCTCTTCCTTGGTGAAGTTCGTCGCAAAGAACGCGTCGTCGCCCACGGTCACGAAGTGCAGGACGTCCTTGCCCAGCAGGACGCGCTTGGCCCCCAGACCCAGGAAACCGCCGATGTCGGCGATGTAGCCCAGGACGTTGCCTTCCGGGTCGACCACGATGTCGTCGACCTTGGCGATGTCGGTCCATTCCGCCGGACGCTCGGTCAGCGTGGTGCTTTCCCAGGCGGTCGAGGACGGCTGGTTGGTGGTCCAGATGCGACGGTTCATGATGTAGGAACCGAGCATCCCGGGATTGTCGGCAGACATCACCGGAGCGTTGACGTCCGGGGCAACGACAGCGGCATCGGCCGGCGCGGCCGTGGTGGTCGCAACCGTGCCATCGGCCGGCACCGTGGTCGTGGTCGTCGCCGGGGCGGTGGTGGTTTCGGTGGTGGTGGTCTCGGCCGTGGCCGGCACCGTCTCGGTCGTGGTCGTGGTTGTGGCGGTGCCCGCGGTGGCCGCGTCGTCTGCCTTGTCCTCGGCCTTGTCGGTGGCGTCCTCGGCCTTGTCGGCCATGTCTTCGGTGACGTCGGCGGTCGAGGTCGTCATCGCCTCGTCAACCTTGTTCCCCGCCTGATCGACGACGTTTTCGGCCTTGTCGGCAGCATCCTCGACCTTGTCGCCAGCGGCGGCGGCCGGGTTGACAACGGTGGTGTCGGTTGTGGTGGTCGCGGTCTGCGCCATCGCAAAGCCGGTCAGGGCCAGAGACGAGGTAGCGGCAAGAAGCAGAGCTTTCATCGGACATTCCTTCGTTGATCGTTGGCAGGGCCGGTTGTCCCGTCCCTGCATCCACCGTTCAACGCCACCGGCCGCCAAGCCGTTCCCGCCGTTCACGCATCCGCGATCCGGGCCGGGAACGGGGGCGCAGAACCTGCGCCGTCATCCCGCCGGCAGGCTGATCCGCCCGCCGCCCACCGCGCCCGGCGCGCCGGTGGTGCCCGGCCCCGAGGTCGGCAGGCCGCGCAGCACCCGGGCCGCCAGCCAGGCGAAAGCCTGCGCCTCGATCATGTCGCCGTCCAGGCCAAGATCGTCGACCGCCCGGACCGGCACGCCGCAACGCGCGGCCAGCGCCGCCATCATTGCGCCGTTATGCCGCCCCCCGCCGCAGACCAGCATCGCCGCCGGCCGGGTGGGCAGCAGCTTCAGCCCCGCGCCGACCGCCGCGGCCGCCGCATGGGTCAGGGTCGCCGCGGCATCGGCATCGTCCATCTGCGCCACGGCGGGCCCCAGCATGGCAAAGCTGTCCCGGTCCAGCGACTTGGGCGCCGGGCGGGCGAAATAGGGGTGGCGCAGGACCGCCGCGATGACGCCCTCGCGCACCTGCCCAGCCGCGGCCAGCCGGCCGCCCTCGTCGCGCGCCAGCCCCCGCCGCGCCCGCATCATGTCATTCAGCGGCGCGTTCGCCGGGCCGGTGTCGAAGGCCACGCAGGCCCCGACCGGATCGGCGCGGCGCGGATCGCACCAGGTCAGGTTGCCGACGCCGCCGAGGTTGAGAAACACCACCGGCGCGGCCTCCAGCCGCCCCTGGGACACCGCCCAGCGCGACAGCGCGTGATGAAAGAACGGCGCCAGCGGCGCCCCCTCGCCGCCCTGGCGCACATCCTCGGTGCGGAAATCCCAGACCACCGGGCGCCCGGTCCTGCGGGCGAGCTGCCATCCCGGCCCGGCCTGATGCGTGCCGCGCCCGCCCGGATCATGCGCCAGCGTCTGCCCGTGATAGCCGATCGCCGCGGCCTCGGGGAAATCCGCCGCCAGCGCCGCATGCGCGTCGACCGACAACGCCGCCGCCGCGGCCACGCCGGGCTCGCCCGGCCACCGGCCCAGCGCCGCGTGCAGGACGTCCGCCTCGGCCGCGGCATAGGGGCGAAACCCGCTGCGGCCAAAGCCGAAGATCGTCTCGCCGTCGGTGTCCAGCAGCGCCGCATCGACGCCGTCCAGCGAGGTGCCCGACATCATCCCCAACACCTGCATCCGGCCTTTCGGCCAACCGGCGCGCTGCATCGAAACCCTCGCTTTTCCTTGGCTTGCCGGGCCTGTATAGGCGGGCGGGAGCAAAGGAAAAAGCCGATGACCTACCGCCCGAAATCCGAGTTCCTGACCGTGATGATCCAGCGCGGCTACCTGGCCGACTGCACCGACCTGCAGGCGCTGGACGAGGCGCTGACCCTCGGGCCGGTGACGGCGTATATCGGCTATGACGCGACGGCGGCCTCGCTGCATGTGGGCCACCTGCTGAACATCATGATGCTGCGCTGGTTCCAGAAGACCGGGAACCGGCCGATCACGCTGATGGGCGGCGGCACGACCAAGGTCGGCGACCCGTCCTTCCGGTCTGAGGAACGCCCGCTGCTGGACGCGGCCGCGATCCAGTCGAACATCGACGGGATGGGGCAGGTGTTCGCCCGCTATCTCGATTACGGCCCGGACGGCGCCCGGATGCTGAACAACGCCGAGTGGCTGGACCAGCTGAACTACCTCGACTTCCTGCGCGACATCGGGCGGCATTTCTCGGTCAACCGGATGCTGTCCTTTGAAAGCGTCAAGTCGCGGCTGGACCGGGAACAGTCGCTGAGCTTCCTCGAATTCAACTACATGATCCTGCAGGCCTATGATTTCCTTGAACTCTACCGCCGCTATGATTGCCGGCTGCAGATGGGCGGATCGGACCAGTGGGGCAACATCGTCAACGGGATCGACCTGACCCGCCGGGTGCTGGACCGCGAGATCTGGGGCCTGACCTCGCCGCTGCTGACCACCTCGGACGGGCGCAAGATGGGCAAGTCGGCGGGCGGCGCGGTGTGGCTGAACGGGGCGATGCTGTCGCCGTATGAGTTCTGGCAGTTCTGGCGCAACACCACCGACGCCGACGTGGGGCGGTTCCTCAAGCTGTACACCGAGCTGCCGGTCGAGGAGTGCGACCGGCTGGGCGCGCTGTCGGGGTCCGAGATCAACGCCGCCAAGGTGATCCTCGCCAACGAGGTCACCACCCTGCTGCACGGCGCCGAGGCGGCGGCTTCGGCCGAGGCGACGGCGCGCGAGGTCTTCGAGCAGGGCGGCGGCGGCGGCGATCTGGAAATCGTCACCCTGCCCGCCGCGGTGCTGTCCGAGGGGCTGACCGTCCAGCAGATGCTGGTGCAGGCCGGGCTCGTCGGATCGGGGAAAGAGGCAAAGCGCCTGATCGCCGAGGGCGGGTTGCGGCTGGACAACGCGCCGGTGGACGACCCGCAGCTGACCGTGACGGCCGACACCGTCGGCGACGGCATCAAGGTCAGCATCGGCAAGAAGAAGCACCGGATGCTGCGCCCGGCATGACCGACCTGCCCGTACTTTGCATCGGCGCGGTGCTGTGGGACGTGATCGGCCGCAGCCCGTCGCCGATGACGCCGGGCGCCGACCTGCCCGGCCGCATCCGCCACCTGCCGGGCGGCGTGGCGCTGAACGTGGCGATGGCGCTGGTCGCCCGCGGGCAGGACGCGGCGGTGCTGGGGGCGGTCGGCTCGGACCCCGAAGGCGACGCGCTGCTGATCGCGGTGCGGGCGATGGGGGTCGGGACCGACTGGGTGCACCGCGACCCGCGCCTGCCCACCGACGTCTACATGGCGATCGAGGATTGCGACGGGCTGATCGCCGCCATCGCCGATGCCCACACGCTGGAAACCGCCGGGGAAACCGTGCTGGCGCCTTTGCGCGACGGCCGGCTCGCCTCGGCCCGGGCGCCGTGGCCGGGGACCATCGTCGTCGACGGCAACCTGACCTCTGCCCAGCTGACCGCCATCGCCACCGATCCGGCGCTGGCCCAGGCCGACCTGCGCGTGGCGCCGGCCAGCCCCGGCAAGGCGGAACGTCTGGCGCCGCTGATCGGGCTCGATCACGTGACGCTGTATCTGAACCGCGCCGAGGCGGAAACGCTGGCCGGCCATCCCTGCGCCGGCGCGGCCGAAGCTGCCGCCGCCGTCGTGGCGCGGGGCGCCGCCCGGGTGCTGGTCACCGACGGCGCCCGCCCGGCCGCCTGCGCCACCCGCGGCGGCGAGGTGCTGACCCGCCAGCCGCCCGCGGTCACCATCGCCCGCGTGACGGGGGCCGGCGACTGCTTCCTGTCCGCGCATCTGGTGGCGGAAAGCGCCGGTCTCGACCGCGCCACGGCGCTGGATGCGGCCGTAGCCGCGGCCGCGCAACACGTCTCGGGCGCCTGACGCCTTCGCTGTATCCCCCGTGTCCGGGGCACCTGCCCCGCCTGAAAGGACGCCGCCATGACCGACCTTCCGCTCAGCTTCACCCCCGAGGTCCGCGCCGCGCTGGACGCCGGCCGCCCCGTGGTGGCGCTGGAATCCACGATCATCACCCACGGCATGCCCTATCCGCAGAACCTGACCATGGCGCGCGACGTGGAGGCCGCGATCCGCGACAACGGCGCGACGCCCGCGACCATCGCGCTGATCGACGGCCACATCCGGATCGGGCTGGACGATGCCGCGCTGGAACGCCTGGCGCAGGCCCGCGAGGTCATGAAGGTCAGCCGCGCCGATCTGGCCGTCTGCCTGACGACCGGCCGAAACGGCGCCACCACGGTCGCGGCGACGATGATCTGCGCGGCGCTGGCCGGCATCCGGGTCTTTGCGACCGGCGGCATCGGCGGCGTGCATCGGGGCGTCGAACGCTCGATGGACGTGTCGGCCGACCTGTATGAGCTGGCGGCGACGCCGGTGACGGTGGTGTCGGCGGGGGCCAAGGCGATCCTCGACATCCCGCGCACCGTCGAGTTGCTGGAAACGCTGGGGGTTCCAGTCATCGCCGTGGGCCAGGACGCCATCCCGGCCTTCTGGTCGCGCGATTCGGGCCTGCCCGCCCCGCTGCGGCTGGACGATCCGGCCCAGATCGCGGCCGCGGCCCGGATGCGCCGGACGCTCGGCCTGCCGGGCGGACAGCTGGTGGTGAACCCGATCCCGGCCGAGGCCGAGATCCCCCGCAGCGAGATGATCCCCGTCGTCGATGCCGCGCTGGCCGAGGCCGAGGCGCAGGGCATCGCCGCCAAGGAGGTCACGCCCTTCCTGCTGGACCGCATCTTCGAACTGACCGAGGGACGCTCGCTGGACGCCAACATCGCGCTGGTGCTGGCCAATGCCCGGCTCGCGGCGCGGATCGCGGCGGCGGACGCCTGACCGGCCCCGCCGCGCCGATCAGCCGTAGAGCTTCGGCAGGTCGACCGAATCGCGCTGGCCGATATTGGCCGCGTCGCCGGCGATGAAGGCCTCGGCCGCGCCGCGCCCGGCCTCTTTCATCCGCCCCAGCAGCCCCGGCGCGGGCATGACCTTGGTCCGCGTCCCCAGCGAGGTCATCAGCGTGTCGTCCGACACCATGTGGATCAGCGGCTCCTTCATGCCGCGGCCGGTCAGGCGCCCTTCGGCCGCCAGCCGCTTCATGAACTGGATGGCGCGCAATTCGCGCAGCAGGCTGGAATTGAAGCTGATCTCGTTGATGCGGTCCTGAATCTCGACCGGAGTCTTCGGCACCGCCTCACGCTCCATCGGGTTGATGGTAACGATCACGATGTCGGGGGGCAGTGTCGGGATGAACAGCGGAAACAGCGCCGGGTTGCCGGAATAACCGCCGTCCCAATAGGCCTCGCGGCGGCCGGTGGCGGGGTCGTCGATCTCGACCGCCCGGAACAGCGTCGGCAGGCAGCCCGAGGCCATCACCGCCTCGGGCGTCACCTCGGCGCCCGAAAAGATGCGTACCCGGCCGGTGCGGACATTGGTGGCGGTCACGAAGAAGTCGGGCCCGGCCTCGCTGCCCGCGTGCAGCTTGTGGGGCATCTCGCGGATGATCGCGTGCAGGGGGTTGGAATAGAACGGGCCGGTGTCATAGGGGCTGAACACGCGGCTGAAGCCTTCCAGCCAGGCGACCGGCGACATCAGCTCGGCCAGGCGCTGCAGCCCGCGCGGGATCGGCACCATGCTGGACATCCAGCGCACCATCCGATTGTCGCTGAACTGGCCGACCTGCGACCAGACGTAATCGAGGTTCTCGCGCGCCGCCCGCCGCCCGGCCTTGCCCGGCCGCGCCGCCAGCCCCGCCGTGACCGCGGCACCATTCAGCGCCCCGGCCGAGGTGCCGCTGATCCCGGCGATGTCGATCTCGTCGCCTTCCAGCAGACGGTCCAGTACGCCCCAGGCAAAGGCGCCATGCGCGCCGCCGCCCTGCAGGGCGAGGTTGATCGACTTGGGCATCGTGATGCGCTCCGCAAATTGCTGCGCTGCAGCATATCACCTTTTGCTCCCGCAGAAAACCGCCCGCCGCGCGAGGTTCTTCTTTGCCCAAATATCCCCGCCGGAGGCTCCGGCCGCGCGGTCAGGCGCAGCGGCGCCTTCAGTCCTCGGCGTTCGCCTCGGCGCGCGACTTGCCCGACACGTCCATCGCCAGCGTGGCCGCCATGAACCCGTCCAGGTCGCCGTCCAGCACGCCCTGCGTGTCCGAGGTCTCATGCCCGGTGCGCAGGTCCTTCACCATCTGGTAGGGCTGCAGCACGTAGGAGCGGATCTGGTTGCCCCAGCCGGCATCGCCCTTGTTCTCGTGCGCGGCGTTGATCGCCGCATTCCGCTTGTCCAGTTCCAGCTGATACAGCCGCGCCTTCAGCGCGTTCATCGCCGCCTCGCGGTTCTGGTGCTGGGACTTCATCGAGCTGGTCACGACGATGTTCGTCGGCAGGTGTGTGATCCGCACCGCCGAATCGGTGGTGTTGACGTGCTGCCCGCCCGCCCCCGAGGAGCGATAGGTGTCGATCCGGATCTCGTTGTCGGGCACCACGATCTCGATGTTGTCATCGACCACCGGATAGACCCAGACCGAGGAAAACGAGGTGTGCCGCCGCGCCGCGCTGTCATAGGGCGAGATGCGGACCAGCCGGTGCACGCCCGATTCCGACTTAAGCCAGCCATAGGCGTTCGGCCCGCTGATCTTGTAGGCGGCCGAGCGGATGCCGGCCTCGTCGCCCGAGGTTTCGGACTGCAGCTCGACCTTGTAGCCCTTCTTTTCCGCCCAGCGGGTGTACATCCGCGCCAGCATCGACGCCCAGTCGCAGCTTTCGGTGCCGCCGGCGCCGGCGTTGATTTCCAGGAAGGTGTCGTTGCCGTCCGCCTCGCCGTCCAGCAGCGCTTCAAGCTCCTTGGTGGCGGCCAGCTCGGCCAGGCCCTTCAGCGTCGCCTCGGCCTCGGTGATGATCTCGGCGTCATCCTCCATCTCGCCCAGTTCGATCAGCTCGACGCTGTCCTTCAGGTCCCGTTCGATGCGGCGGTAGGTCTCGACCTTGTCGGACAGCACCTGCCGGTCACGCATCAGCTTCTGTGCGCGGGCCGGGTCCGACCACAGGTCGCCGTCCTCGATCATCGCGTTCATCTCTTCCAGGCGATGCGGCGCGGTGTCCCAGTCCATCCGCTGCGCCAGCAGGACCAGCGACTTGCGGATGGATTCGACGGTGGCTTGGGTTTCGGCACGCATGGGCGGTCCCTTAGGGGCTGTCGGCAAGGATGGATGGAAATAACCGCTCGGCCCGGCGCGCACAAGCCGGGCTTCGGGCGCCGCCGGTCAGTAGAGGCCGCCCGAACTCATGGTGCCGTAATCGGCCTTCTTGGGGATGACCTTCTTCTTTCCGGTCGAGGTCGTCACCGACTTGGCGGCCTTTTCGGTCACGTCGCTGCTCTTCTTGAAGCCCGGCAGCTGCTCTTTCGGCACCCGCTGGAAGCCACCATCGACCACCCGCGACGCCGCCACGGTCCCGTTCCGGAAATACTCCGAGATCACGCCGTTGCCATAGGACACGTCGGCGAAATAGCCCCCCGGCGGCACCTTGAAGCTGGTCCCGCCATACTGCTTGACGGCCTGGCGCATGAAGGCGTTGAACACCGGCACGCACAGAGTCCCGCCAAAGGCGTTGGACCCCAGGCTGCGCGGCTCGTCATAGCCGAGGTAACAGCCCGCCACCATGTTCGAGGTGAAGCCGATGAACCACACGTCCTTGGCGTCATTGGTGGTCCCGGTCTTGCCCGCCACCGGCACCGGCAGCTTGACGCCCTTGCCCGAGCCGCGCTTGACCACGCCCTCCATCATCGAGGTGGTCTGATAGGCGGTGATCGCGTCCATGACCCGTTCGCGGTCGGACACGATGATCGGTGCCTGGCCGGCCGGCAGGGCGCCCATCTGGCAGGTCGTGCAGACCCGCTTGTCGTGGCGATAGACGGTCTTGCCCCAGCGGTCCTGCACCCGGTCGACCAGCGTAGGTTCCACCCGCTCGCCGCCATTGGCGAACATCGCATAGGCCGCCACCATCTTGAACAGCGTGGTTTCCTGCGCGCCCAGGCTATTGGCGAGGAAGGGCGACAGATGTTCATAGACGCCGAAGCGCTCGGCGTACTTGGCCACCGTCTGCATGCCGATGTCCTGGGCGATGCGGATCGTCATCAGGTTGCGGGACTGTTCGATCCCAGTGCGCAGCGGCGTCGGGCCGTAGAACCCGCCGCCCGAGTTCTTGGGCGTCCACAGCCCTTGCGGCGTGTTCACGGTGATCGGCTCGTCGGCGACGATCGTTGCGGGAGTGTAGCCGTTGTCCAGCGCCGCGGCATAGACGAAGGGCTTGAAGGCCGAGCCGGGCTGCCGCTGCGCCTGGGTGGCACGGTTGAAGACCGACGCCTGATAGGAAAACCCGCCCTGCATCGCATGGACCCGGCCGGTGGTCACGTCCATCGCCATGAACCCGCCCTGGATCGCCGGCACCTGCCGCAGCGTCCAGCGGATGAACTTGCCCGAGCCGTCCTCGGTCATCCGGCGCACCAGCACAACGTCGCCGACCGCCAGCAGGTCGGCGGCGACGCGCGCCTGCCGGGCCCGTTCGCGCCCGGGCATCATCTTGCGCGCCCACTGGACGTCCTTGGCGGGGATCACCTGCGGCTCGGCCTCGGTCGGCGCGATGCCCTCGATGCCGATCTCGGCGTCGGTCTTGCCGAGCGACAGAACGACGGCGGGATACCAGCCCTCGATGTCGCGCGGGACCTTGGCCTTGGCCAGCGCCGCACGCCAGCGATCCTCGGAGGCCAGTTCCTCGGCCGGGATCGTCTCGCCCGTGCCGCGCCACAGGCCGAGCCCGCGGTCATAGCGTTCCAGCGCATCCTGCAGCGCCTTGGCGGCGATCTGCTGCAGCTGCGGTTCCACCGTGGCGCGGATCGACAGGCCGCCGCCGAAGAACTCGTCCTCGCCGAACTGGGCCGACAGCTGGCGGCGGATCTCGTCGGTGAAATAGTCCCGCGGCGGCAGGCTCTGCCGGAAGGCGGGATAGTCGCCGTTCTGGACCGATCTCAGCGGCTGCGCGGCCTCGGACTTGTATTCCGCCTCGGTCAGGTAGCCGTTCTGCCACATCTCGCGCAGCACGTAGTTGCGCCGTTCGGTGATGCGGTCCTTGTCGCGCACCACGGACCGCGACGGCGCCTGCGGCATGGCGGCCAGCAGCGCCGCCTCGTGCGGGGCCAGCTCGCCCAGGGGCTTGTTGAAATAGGTCTGCGCCGCGGCGGCGACCCCGGCGCTGTTCTGGCCCAGGAAGATCTCGTTCAGATACAGCTCGAGGATCTTGTCCTTGCTAAGCGTCCGTTCCAGCCGGGTGGCGAGGATCAGTTCCTTGACCTTGCGTTCCACGCTGCGGCTGGAATCGAGCAGGAAGTTCTTCATCACCTGCTGAGTGATGGTCGAGGCGCCGCGCACGCTTTCGCCGCGGGTCCTGACCGCCTCGACGGCCGCGGCGGCCATGCCGCGGGGGTCATAGCCGTGATGGGTGTAGAAGAACTTGTCCTCGGCCGACACGAAGGCGTGCTTGACCAGGTCGGGAATTTCCTCGCTGGGCACGAAGATGCGCCGTTCCTCGGCGAATTCGTCGATCAGCCGGCCCTCGCCGGAATAGATCCGGCTGATGGTCTTGGGGGTATAGGACGCCAGAACCTCGTGGCTGGGCAGGTCACGCGAATAGATCCAGAAGACGCCGCCGACGATCAGGGCAAGGAACACGGCCGCGGTCACGAACCACGAAAACACCGCACCAAAGAAGTTCAGAACGAAACGGATCACCGAACCATGCCCACCACCGCAACCGGGGCGCATCTATAGCGGCACGGCCTTGCGGGGTCAAAGCAAGCTTGCGTCAGGTGTGGACGCGCCGAGGCGATCACGGCCCCGCCCCGGCGGCGACGCTGCGGTCGGCCTCGTCGGCGGCCCAGCTGGCGACGCCGTCCGCGACCGCCCCGGCAAAGCGCGCGCGCCAGTCCGGATCGAACAGGTTGGTGCGGTCGCCGGGATCGGTCAGGAACCCCAGCTCGACCAGCAGCGACGGGATGTCGGGGGATTTCAGCACCGAGAACGCCGCCCCCCGCACCGGCACGCGATGCATGGCGATGCCGCCGGCATTCAGCCGGGCCACCATGTGCCGCGCGGCGTCCTGGCTGCGCGGCTGGGTGTCGATGCGGGCCAGGTCGATCAAGGCGCGGCTGACATCCTCGTCGGTATTGGACAGGTCCATCCCGGCCAACAGGTCGCTGCGATCATGCAGCAGCGCCAGCTGCCGCGCGGCGCGATCGTTCGACTGCGGGTCCCAGACATAGATCGTGGCGCCCGCGGCCTCTCCGGCCGGCAGCGCGTCGGCGTGCAGCGAGATGAACAGGTCCGCGCCCTGCGCGCGGGCGATGGTGGTGCGGCGTTCCAGCGGGATGAAGCGGTCATCCTCGCGGGTCTGGACGACCTCGATCCCCTTGGCGCGCAGCGCCGCGGACAGCTCATGCGCAAAGCCCAGCATGACCGCGGCCTCGGAGATGCCGCCGACCTGCGCGCCGGGGTCGATGCCGCCGTGGCCGGGGTCCAGCACCACGCGGATGCGCCCGTCTGCCAGCGCGGTCCCGGCCCGCCCCTGCCCGGTCGCGGCCGGCTGCGGCAGCCCGTGCAGGACCGTGAGCGGGTCGGTGCGGGGGGCAAAGCGGTCCGCCGTCACCGGCACCAGCCGGATCGACAGCGCCGCCGGCGCCGCGTTCATGCGTGCGCTGTCCACCTCCATCGGGCCGGGCAGCGTCAGGATCGCCCGCGCGCCCCCGGTCGGCGCCGGGCCCCAGCGCAGCGCCAGCGGCTGCGACGGGTCCGCCGCCGTCGCGGCGGGAACGCGGGTCTCGAGCAGGTCCACGACCAGCCGCGGCGGCCCGTCGATCAGCGCCACCCGATGCGGCACCGCGCGCGACAGGCCCAGGGTCAGCGCGATGGGCCGCGGCGCGCCGCGGTCCCTGCCCTCGACCGCGAGCATCGTCCGGCCCGGATCGACGACCGCCGGTTCCGCCGCCAGCGCCAGCGACGGCAGCAGCGCCAGCAGCAGAACCGCCGCGAGTCGCCTCATCGCGCCGCCATCCAACGGGCCAGCCGATCCAGCCCCTCGGCGATGTCGGCGGTCGACTGCGCATAGGAGAACCGCAGGGTCCGGGCGCCCCGCACCGGGTCGAAGTCGATCCCCGGCGTCACCGCCACGCCCGCCTGCCCCAGAATCTCGCGCGCCAGCGCGGCGCTGTCGTCGGTCAGGTCGGACACGTCCGCATAGACGTAGAAGGCACCATCCGGCGGCGCGATGCGGGTGAAGCCCATCGCCGGCAGGCGGTCCAGCATCAGGCGGCGGTTCTCGGCATAGACGGCGAGGTTTCCCTCCGCCTCGGCCTCGCCTTCGGGCGACAGCGCCGCCAGCGCAGCAAGCTGGCTCGCATGGGGCGGGCAGATGAACATGTTGGCGGCGAGCCGGTCCATCGTGCGCACCATGTCGGTCGGCACCACCATCCAGCCGATCCGCCAGCCGGTCATGCTGAAATACTTGGAAAAGCTGTTGATGACGACGACATCGTCGGTCACCTCCAGCGCGCTGACGCAGCGCTCGCCATAGCTGAGCCCGTGATAGATCTCGTCCGAGATCAGCGCCGCGCCGATCTGCCGGGTGCGCTCGCCCAGCGCGCTCAGCGCGTCGCGGCCCAGCATCGTCCCCGAGGGATTGCCGGGCGAGGCGAGCATCACCCCCTGCACATCCGCCGGGATGTCCTCGGGGACCGGCTGATAGCGGTTGTTGGCGCTGGTCTGCATCCCCACGGGCTCGACCGACATGGCGCGCAGGATCTGGCGATAGCTGGGATAGCCCGGCTCGCCGACCGCGACCCGGTCTCCGGCATCGAACAGCGCGGCGAAGGCCAGCAGGAACGCCCCCGAGGAGCCCGGCGTGATGACGACCCGCGCCGGGTCCAGATCGACCCCGTACCAGCGGAGGTACAGCCCCGCGATCGCCTCGCGCAGCGCCGGCAGTCCCAGCGCGACGGTGTAGCCCAGCGGCTGGTCCAGCGCCGCGGCCAGCGCGGCCCGCGCCGCGGCCGGGGCGGGCGTCGAGGGCTGGCCGACCTCCATGTGGATGATGTGGCGGCCGGCGGCCTCGGCCTGGCGCGCGGCCTCCATCACGTCCATGACGATGAACGGGGCGACCTGCCCCCGCGTCGACTGCCTCATCCGCCTTGCCCCTGCCTCGCTGGTTGCCGGCGCTTGTCGCCCCTGCGCGGCCCCGCGGTCAAGCGCCCCTCACGCCGAGTTGGGCTGGACAGGCCCCCGCCGGTTCGCCAAGGTCGCGCGCGAAACCGGAAAGGACGCGCCATGAAAACCCTGCTGACCGCCGCCGCGCTGATGGCCGCGACCGCCCTGCCCGCGGCGGCGTTTGACCCCGCCAACATGACCGAGCCCGAAAAGGCGGCCTTCGGCGAGGCGGTGCGCGACTATATCATGGCCAACCCCAACGTGCTGATCGAAGCCGTCAACAAGATGGAAGAGCAGCGCCTGGCCGACGAGGCCAAGAACGACAAGCTGCTGGTCGAGGCGAACAAGGCCGAGATCTTCGAGGACAGCCATTCCTGGACCGGCGGCAATGCCTCGGGCGACCTGACGATGGTCGAATTCATCGACTATCGCTGCGGCTATTGCCGCAAGGTGGCGGCCGAAGTCGACGAGGTCGTGGCCAAGGACGGCAACATCAAGCTGATCCTCAAGGAATTCCCGATCCTCGGTCAGGAAAGCGAACTCGCCTCGCGCTATGCGATCGCGGTCAAGCAGATGGCGGGCCCCGAGGCCTACAAGACCGCGCATGACAAGCTGTACGCGATGCGCGGCGCGGTGACGCTGGAATCGCTGGGCGCGCTGGCCAAGGAACAGGGGCTGGACGCGCAGGCGATCACCCAGCGCATGAACACCGAGGAGGTGAGTGCCGAGATCCGCGCCAACCGGCAACTGGCCGAGAAGATGCAGATCATGGGCACGCCCACCTTCGTCATCGGGCCGGAACTGCTGCGCGGCATCCCGTCGACCGGGCTGGCGACGGCGGTCGAGCAGATCCGCGGCGCGGCGAAGGGCTGAGAGGCCGCACTGGGGGCTTCGCGCCCCCGGACCCCCGCGGGATATCTGGGACCGCCCAAAGCGGGTTAACCTGATCTCAATCTTTCGCAGGCACGGTGGACGTGCGGTACAGGCGGGGACGCCGATGACCGCACCGACCGAAAGTTACCCTCACCCCTCTCGGGTGAGGGCGTGCCGGGTCGGGCGGTCCTGAAATATCCTCGGGGGTGAATGGCGGCCCTTGGGCCGCCAGAGGGGGCAGACGGCCCCCTTTCTGCGGCCTATTCCGCGGCGGTGTCGGCTTTTTCGCTCAGCGCGAGTTGTTCCGCCCGCTTCTCGACCAGTTCGACGATGTGGTCGATCATCTGGGCGTTGCTCATCTTGTGGCTCTGCTTGCCGGCCATGTAGATCATGCCGGACCCGGCGCCGCCGCCGGTGAAGCCCAGATCGGTCATCAGCGCCTCGCCCGGGCCGTTCACCACGCAGCCGATGATCGACAGGCTCATCGGGGTCTTGATGTGTTCCAGCCGCCGCTCCAGTTCCTCGACCGTGCGGATCACGTCGAAGCCCTGCCGCGCGCAGCTGGGGCAGCTGATGATCTGCACGCCGCGGGTGCGCAGGCCCAGCGACTTGAGGATCTCGTAGCCGACCTTGACCTCTTCGACGGGGTCGGCCGACAGCGAGACGCGGATCGTGTCGCCGATCCCGGCCCACAGCAGGTTGCCCATGCCGACGGCCGATTTCACCGTGCCGCCGCGCAGGCCGCCGGCCTCGGTGATGCCCAGGTGGATCGGGGCATCGGTCGCCTCGGCCAGCGCCTGATAGGCAGCAGCAGCAAGGAACACGTCGGACGCCTTCACGCTGATCTTGAATTCGTGGAAATCGTTGTCCTGCAGCAGCTTGATGTGGTCGAGCCCGCTTTCCACCATGGCCTCGGGGCAGGGCTCGCCGTATTTTTCCAGCAGGTGACGCTCGAGGCTGCCGGCGTTGACGCCGATGCGGATCGAGCAGCCGTGATCGCGCGCCGCCTGCACCACCTCGCGCACCCGCGCTGCATCTCCGATGTTGCCCGGGTTAATGCGCAGGCAGGCGGCGCCGGCCTCGGCGGCCTCGATGGCGCGGCGATAGTGGAAATGGATATCGGCAACGATCGGGACCGGGCTTTCGCGGGCGATCTCGCGCAGGGCCCGGGTCGAGGCCTCATCGGGGGTCGAGACGCGGACGATGTCGGCCCCCGCATCGGCCGCCGCGATCACCTGCGCCAGCGTGGCGCGCACGTCCGAGCTGTCGGTGTTGGTCATCGTCTGCACGCTGATCGGCGCGTCGCCGCCCACCGGGACCGAGCCGACCATGATCTTGCGGCTGCGGCGGCGGTCGATGTTGCGCCACGGGCGGATCGGATTATGGGTCATGGGTGCGGCCTTTCGGTGACGAGGGACAGATAGGCCGCGTCACGCCCCCGGGCAACCGCCCCCGTGCGACGGATCAGTGCGACGGATCAGTGCGACCGATCAGTCCTGTGCGGGCAGGGCCGCCGGCGCTCCCGCGAGCGGCGCGGCCGAAGCCAGCGCCACCATGCTGGCCAGTTCGGGATCAGCGGCCGGATCGGCCAGCGCGTATTTCCCGGTCAGCGCCGCCGGCGACAGTTCCACGTTCTTGACCACCTGCGGCCCCGGCGCCGCCGGGCCATAGGTCTGGCCGTTCACCGCGAAATAGATCGCCCCGGAATTCCCCGTCCGCAGGACCGGAGGATGTTCCGTCGAGGGCAGCGCAAAGCGTTCCCCCGCATCCATCGTCTTTTCCAGGATAACCGTGCCATCGGCCGCGCTGACCCGCACCCAGGCGGCGCGGGCAGCGAGGATTTCCAGCTGCGGTGCGTCGGGCGCCAGCGTCCGGACCGGCTGCGGCTGCGCCGCGCCCGGCATCTGCGGCCCGTTCAGCATGGCCAGGTCGCGCGACGGCACACCCGGCACGGCGGCCGTGGGGGCGGCGGCGGCCTGCTGGATCGGCGCGTTCTCCTCGGGCAGGCCGGGGTCGATGTCGGCGATGGGGGTGTCGCGCGGCGTCATCTCGGGGACTTCCAGCGCCTGGGGGCGATAGACGCGGTCCAGCGCCTGCGGTTGCGGCAGGTCGGCCGAGGCGATCTCGGCCGGTTCGGCCGGCGCCGCGTCCTGCACCGGGTCCAGCGTCGCGATCACCGCGGGCGCCTGGTCCGATGGAGTCAGATTGACCCTCTGCACCTCTTGCAGCACGGCCCAGCCGCCATAGCCCAGCCCGAGCGCGAGCGCCGCCATGACCAGCACCGAGCCGATCGCCCGCGGCTCGACCGAGGACCAGAAGCTTTCGCGCTGCGGGATGAACAGCGCCTTGGGGTTGGCCAGCGCCTCGGCCGGGTCGGCGGGGCGCCGGGTCGGCTTGGGACCGGCGGCCGCGGGGGCCATGCCGTGCACCGGCTGGAATCCCGATTCCTCGCAGAAGCGGCGGAACACCCAGTCCTGGTCCATACCCAGATAGCGGGCATAGGACCGCACATAGCCGGAAATGAAGCTGGGGGCGTCAAAGGCCGAGATGTCGCAGTTCTCGATCGCCGCGACATAGGACGCGCGAATCCGCAGTTCCCGCTGCACGTCCAGCAGCGACTTGCCCATCGTCGCGCGTTCGCCGCGCATGATGTCGCCCAGCCGCATTTCGAAGTCGTCGAAACCCGGCGCGGCCGCATTCGCGCCGCCGTCCTGTTTGGAGTCGTCCGCCGTGGCCGACGCCCGCATCCCGATCATCCCGCCCGCCTCGTTGTAGACAGCCCGATTCCCCGGCCTTGGCCCGAATCTGACATGCTTTCGTTAATCGGAGGTTATCACGTGACCGAGAGGGGTTACACCGCAGAGTTGCGCTCAGGCGACCGCCTCGGCGCGATTCAGCGCGCAGCGTGACCAAAGCGCATCCATTGCCCGGACCAGATGGTCGATCTGCTGGGAATCGTGAACCGGCGACGGGGTGAAGCGCAGCCGCTCGGTCCCGCGCGGCACGGTGGGGAAGTTGATCGGCTGCACATAGATGCCGAAATCGGCCAGCAGCATGTCCGACAGCGCCTTGCAGTGCACGGGGTTGCCGACATGGACCGGCACGATGTGCGAACCGCGGTCGTCGATGGGCAGACCCAGCCCGCGCAGCCGCATCTTGAGGATCCGCGCGTGCAGCTGCTGCGCGTCGCGCAGCTTTTGCCCGCCCTCGGTCTTGAGGAAGGCGATCGAGGCCGCGGCGCCCGCGGCCACCGCCGGCGGGATCGAGGTGGTGAAGATGAAGCCCGGCGCATAGGACCGGATCGCGTCGCACATCCGGGCGCTCGCGGCGATATAGCCGCCGAAGACGCCGAACGCCTTGCCCAGCGTGCCGTTGAAGATGTCGATGCGGTCCATCAGCCCGTCACGCTCGGCGACGCCGCCGCCGCGGGGGCCGTACATGCCGACGGCGTGGACCTCGTCCAGATAGGTCAGCGCGTTGAATTCGTCCGCGAGATCGCAGATCTCGCCGATCGGGCCGAAATCGCCGTCCATCGAGTAGATCGATTCGAAGGCGATCAGCTTGGGCAGCGCCGGATCGTCCGCGGCCAGCAGTTCGCGCAGGTGGCCCACGTCATTGTGGCGGAAGATCCGCTTGGCGCCGTCGAAGCGCTTGATTCCCTCGATCATCGAGGCGTGGTTCAACTCGTCGGAATAGATGATGAGGCCCGGGAACAGCTTGCGCAGCGTCGAGAGGGTCGCGTCGTTGGCGGTGTAGGCCGACGAGAAGACCAGCGCGGCCTCTTTCCCGTGCAGGTCGGCCAGCTCGGCCTCGAGCTTCTTGTGATAGACCGTGGTGCCCGAGATGTTGCGGGTGCCGCCCGAACCGGCGCCGGTCGCGTCCAGCGCCTCGTGCATCGCCGCCAGAACCACAGGATGCTGGCCCATGCCCAGATAGTCGTTGCCGCACCAGACGGTGATCTCGGTTTCCGACCCGTCCGGGCGGGTCCAGACGGCCTGCGGATAGGAACCCTTGCGCCGCTCGATATCGATGAAGGTGCGATAGCGGCCTTCGTCATGCAGGCGCTGGATCGCCTGGTCGAGTGCGGCATCATAGTTCATCGCGGGCTCCCTTGCGAACTGGGCTGGGCTTGCGTCACAGGCCTGGGGCGATCATCGTCCACCCCTGCGGCGGGGTCATTGATAAGGGTCAAAGCCGCAGGATGACACCTTAAAATTCCCGTGATGCGACAAAACGCCACTCAAAGAACCGCATAAAAACACTCAGGAAAGGATGCTGCGATGGCCACCGACACCCGGCTGGACGAGGTACTGGCAACGCTTGACGAGGGGCTGCCGCGCGCGCTGGACCGGCTGATCGAGTTCGTCCGCATCCCCTCGGTGTCCACCGACCCGGCCTATGCCCCCGAGGTGCGGCGGGCGGCCGACTGGCTCTGCGACCAGCTGGCGGCGCTGGGGTTCGAGGCCTCGGTGTGCGAGACCGCCGGGCACCCGGTGGTCATCGCCCGCTCGCAGCCGGGCGCGGGGCGGACGCTGCTCTATTACGGCCATTACGACGTGCAGCCGGTCGATCCGATCGCGCTGTGGGACCGCGATCCGTTCGACCGGCCATCGAGGACACCCCCGCCGGCCAGGTGATCCGGGGCCGTGGCGCCTCGGACGACAAGGGTCAGCTGATGACGCTGGTCGAGGCCTGCCGGGCGTGGAAGTCCGTCCACGGCACCCTGCCCGCCGGGCTCACGCTGATCTTCGAGGGTGAAGAGGAATCGGGTTCGCCCAACCTCGCGCCGTTCCTGCGCGACAACGCCGACGAGCTGCGCGCGAGCCTGGCGCTGATCTGCGACACCGGCATGTATGCGGATGGCCGGCCCGCGATCACCACCCAGCTGCGCGGCCTGATGGGCGAGGAGATCGTCGTCCGCGCCGCCAGCCGCGACCTGCATTCGGGCAATTTCGGCGGGCTCGCGGCGAACCCGATCCAGGTGCTGGTCAACGCGCTGGCCGGGATCAAGGACGACACCGGCCGCGTCATCCTGCCCGGCTTCTATGACGGAGTCGAGGAGCTGTCGAACCAGTTGCGCGCCGAATGGGAGGATCTGGGCTTCGACGCCTCAGAGTTCCTGTCCCGCGTCGGGCTGAAGGATCCGATCGGCGAACGCGGGCGATCTGGTCTCGAGATGGTCTGGAACCGGCCGACGTTCGAGATCAACGGCATCGCCGGGGGCTATGCGGGCGACGGGTTCAAGACCGTGCTGCCGGCCGAGGCCCGCGCCAAGGTCAGCTGCCGGCTGGTCGGCACCCAGGACCCGCAGGCGATTCGCGCCGCCCTGCAGGCCCATGTTCGCGCCCATGTTCCGGCCGACTGCACGGTCGAGTTCCACCCCCACGGCAGCAGCCCGGCCTGCCACATGGACGTGTCGGACCCCGCCTTCACCGCGGCGCGTGCCGCGCTTTGCGAGGAATGGGGGCGCGAGGCGGCGTTCATCGGCATGGGCGGCTCGATCCCCGTCGCAGGCGATTTCCAGCGCCTGCTGGGCATGGACGTCATGCTGATCGGCTTTGGCCGCGACGACGACCGCATCCATTCGCCGAACGAGAAATACAACGTCGAAAGCTTCGCCAAGGGCGTGCGGTCCTGGGCGCGGATCCTGGCGGCGCTGCGCTGAGGCGGCGCGCTATTGCATGACGGAGGCAGCCATCAGGACGAGCACGCCCGCCACCAGCGTCACCGCAAAGGCGCCATCCCTGTTGTCCTTCATGCGCAGAGACTGCGCAAAGAACAGACCGCCGACGCCCAGCGCCAGAACCAGCCAGGCAGCGGCCTGGACCCCCGGGTCAGTCTGATCGACGGGAAAGGGCCAGGTTCCGCGCATCTCGACTGTCCTCTGTCGTGCCAACGAAAAAGGGCCGCCCCGCGGGGCGGCCCATCCATCCATCCCTTGCGCGGGTCTCAGGCCGCGCGCGTGGTCAGCACGGCGCCGACCTTTTCCTGGGCCCGCGCCTCGTCCATGCCGCTGACCGCCGCGACCTCGCGGGTCAGGCGGTCGAGCGCGGCCTCGTACAGCTGGCGTTCCGAATAGGACTGCTCGCGCTGGTCGTCGTTGCGGTGCAGGTCGCGGACGACCTCGGCGATCGACAGCAGGTCGCCCGAGTTGATCTTCTGTTCGTATTCCTGCGCGCGGCGCGACCACATCGCGCGCTTGACGCGGGCCTTGCCCTTCAGCGTTTCCAGCGCCCGGTCGACCAGGTCCGGCGAGGCCAGGCCGCGCATCCCGATTTCCGAGGCCCGCGCGGTGGGCACGCGCAGGGTCATCTTGTCCTTCTCGAACGAGATCACGAACATTTCCAGCCGGATCCCCGCGACCTCCTGTTCGTCGATCGACACGATACGACCGACGCCATGGGCGGGATAGACCACGAAATCGTCAGGGCGGAACTCGTTCTTCTTGGTCTTCGACATCATGCTTCCTTCCAGGTGGCACCACATGCGCGGCGCAAAAACCTCTCGCCGGGCCAGCGCCCTCCGAGAGGTCCGTGTGAGCTATTGCCAGGGCCGGCCGGGCAGCGAACCGGCAAGGGGGCAGCAGTCGACTGCTGCCGGGCAGGCGCGGCCTCGTGTAACAAGCTTGTATCACGAATCACCCCCTGAAAGAAGGGGAAATTGATTTTGCCGCCAGCCGCAGCGTTGTGCCGCAGGGCAGTCAGGCCCCGGCGGGCAGGGTCAATCGCCCTCGCCGGGGTTCGGCGAGAAGTATTTTTCCAGCTTGCCGGCGACCCCGTCCATCGCCTCGTAGCCCGGCAGCGGGTCCTTCTTGCGAGTGATGACCGGCCATTGTTCGGAATATTTCCGGTTGAATTCGACCCAGGATTCCATGTCCGGTTCGGTGTCCGGGCGGATCGCGTCGGCGGGGCATTCCGGTTCACAGACGCCGCAGTCGATGCATTCGTCGGGGTGGATCACGAGGGTGTTCTCACCCTCGTAGAAACAGTCGACCGGACAGACCTCGACGCAATCCGTGTATTTGCACATGATGCAGTTGTCGGTCACGACATAGGTCATCGGTTTGTCCTCGCGGTGCAGGTGCGGGTTGTCACCTAGACCTTTGCCCGCCGCGGTTCAAGCCGCGCCGTGGTCACCGGGCCGCGGGTGCAGGTCATCGGGGTCTTCGGTCCCGGCGCCGGGAGCCCGGTCCAGATCCTCGTACAATTCGCGTGCCTCGGCGGGCGGGCCGCGGCGTTCGCCTGCGGCGAGGACGCGCAGGCTGCGGACGCCGCCCGGCACCGCCGCGGTCACGACGTCACCGGCGCGGACCTCGTGTCCCGGCTTGCGGCAGGGCGCGCCGTTGATGCGGATGCCGCCCGCGGCGATCCCGTCGGCGGCCAGCGTGCGGGTCTTGAAGACGCGGGCGTGGCACAGCCACTTGTCCAGCCGGATCGTCTCGACTGGCGCAGGCGCAGCGGCGCGCGCCGGCTCGGCGCGGCGTGCCATCAGCGGGTGACCACCCGCGGCGTCACGACTTGTTTTTCAAGGCGGCGAGGATCGCGAACGGGCTGTCGGGGTCCATCGGCTTGTCGCGCGGCGGCCGCGCCTCGAAACTGCGCGCGCCGTCGGGTTTCGGCCCGCGCGGCTTGCCACCGGGCTTGCCGCCGCGATCCGGCCGTTCGCCCCGGTCGCCCCGATCGCCGCCCTTGCCGCCAAAGTTGCCCGGCCGGCCCTCGCTGCGCGGACGCGCCTCGGCATCGCCCTCGCGCCGCTCGCGCGGCTTGCCGTCATGCCGGCGTCCGCCGCGGTTGCCGGTCGCCTCGGCGCCCTCGGCCTGCGGAGCCTCGCCCGCAGCCGGCGGGCGCGCCGAACGGCGCGGGCCGCGGGCCTCGCCCTCGGCACCCCGGCGCGGGCCACGCGGCCGCGGCGCCCAGGTGAAGGTGTAGTAGCTTTCCATCTCGGGCGCGGCATCCGCCGCAACCGCGCCATCCTCGGCACTCTGCGCAGCCGACAGATCAGCCTCGGCGCTGGCCGACGCCTCGGCGGCCGAAGCCTCCAGCATCGCCGCCTCGTCGCTGGGCGCCGCGGCCTCGGCAGCAGCGGCTTCCTCGGCAGCCGCTGCTTCCTCGGCCGCCACGCGCGCCTTTTCGGCCTGCTCGGCTTCCCAGCGCGCGCGGGTCTCGGCGGCGAGGACGCTTTCTTCCTCGGTCATCGGGGCCGCGATTTCGCCCCCGGGGATCGGAGCCGGCTCGGGGACTGTCACCGCCGCCGCACGGGTCTTGGGCCGCTCGGCCTTTTCGCCGTGATAGCCCAGACCGCCCATCAGGTCGGCGAACTGGTCCAGGGTCATGCCGGTGATCGACAGCATGTCGGCCGTTGCCTCGAAGCCGCCGCGGCTGTCCTGCCCGCGCAGCATGTCGGCCAGCCGTTCCAGCATGTCGATGCGGATCGCGCGTTCGCCGGCCGGGTGATAGCCCGACAGGGTGTAGTAGCCGCGCGGCACGTCGGGCAGGTTCGGGATCGTCACCAGGCCGGGGGGCGGGCTTTCGGGGAATTCGTCCAGCCCGTCGGCCAATGCGGTCAGCAGCAGCCGCAGCCGGGTCGGCGCGGGCTTCAGCACCGCGGGCACAAAGATCGTGTACTGGCCGAACCGCACGCCATGCTTGCGCAGCAGGCTGCGGGCATCCTGGTCCAGCGCCTTGATGTCGCCGGCCACGCCCTCGCGCGGCAGCACGCCCATCGCCTCGACCAGGCGGAAGGCGACGCCGCGGGCCAGCCCGGTCAGCGCCTCGTCGGCCTGCATCGCCAGCAGCGGCTCGAACCCGGCGGCGACCTTGCGGTCGATGAAATGCTGCAGGCGGCGGCGGACCTTTTCGGTGACCTCCTCGCCGGCTTCCTCGTCGACGAAGACGTCGATGCCCGGCTTCATCGGCCCGGGGCCCTTGACCAGCTTGCCGACGGCGGTGTCGCCCCACATCAGCCCGCCCTGCTCGGTGAAGTCGAGCTCGGTATCGGGCGCGTTATAGAAGCGGTCGGCGCGTAGATGCAGTTCGGGGCGCAGCGCCTCATAGGCGGCGCGGGTCAGCATCCTGGCCTCGTCGCCCTGGGCTGCGGGGTCGGTGCGGAACCGGAATCCTTCCAGACGGCCGGCGAATTCGCCCTCGACCGTCACCTCGCCCTTGTCGTTCACCTCGGCCACCAGGCTCTCCTTCTGGTTGAGCCGGCGCATCAGGACTGATGTGCGCCGGTCCACGAATCGCTGCGTCAGCGCGGCGTGCAACGCGTCCGACAACCGGTCTTCTACCGCGCGGGTTTCCCCCCGCCAATGGGCTTCGTCCCGGACCCAGCCAGAACGCTGGGCGACATAGGTCCAGGTGCGGATATAGGCCAGCCGCTTGGACAACGCGTCGATGTCGCCCCCGGTTCGGTCGATCCGGGCGACGGCCCGCGCCAGCCAGTCTCCGGGGATGCCGCCATCCTGCAGGAAGCCATAGATGCGGGTCAGCAGGCTGATGTGTTCCGCGGGCGAAATCCCGCGGAAATCAGGGATCCGGCAGACCTCCCACAGCAGCCGCACGTCCTTGGGGTGGGTCACCCGGTCGCGGATTTCCGGCAGATCGCGCAGGGCCTTCAGCGCGTGCAGGTCGTCGGCCTCGCGCCCCCGGCCCAGCCATTCGTTGCCCGAGGGCTGTTCCAGCGACTGCACCAGCCAGTCGAGCGTGCCGAATTCCAGCGCCGCGTTGCGCCAGACCAGCCGGCTGATCGGCTGGAAGCGGTGGTTCTCGATGGCGTCGATCAGCCCTTCGTCCAGGGGCGCGGCCTCGCCGGTGACGCCGAAGGTGCCGGCCTCGGTATGACGCCCCGCCCGGCCGGCGATCTGGCCCAATTCGTGCGGGAACAGCGGCCGCATCCGGCGGCCGTCGAATTTATGCGTCGATTCAAAGGCGACGTGCCGGATGTCGAGGTTCAGCCCCATGCCGATGGCGTCGGTGGCGACGAGGTAGTCGACCTCGCCGGCCTGATACATCGCCACCTGCGCGTTGCGCGTGCGCGGCGACAGCGCCCCCATGACCACCGCGCAGCCGCCCTTGAGCCGGCGCAGCAGTTCCGCCGTGGCATAGACGTCATCGACCGAGAAGCCCACGATGGCCGACCGCGCCGGCATCCGGCTGAGCTTCTTCGACCCCGCCCATGACAGGGTGGAAAACCGCTCGCGGCGCATGAACTGCGCCTCGGGGACCAGCGCGGCGATGGCCGGACGCATGGTCGAGGACCCCAGGAACAGCGTCTCGTGCAGCCCGCGCATGTGCAGCAGCCGGTCGGTAAAGACATGGCCGCGTTCCGGGTCGGCGCACAGCTGGATCTCGTCGATGGCGACGAAGTCGGCCAGCACCTCGGGCATCGCCTCGGTGGTGGCGACCCAATAGGCGGCGCGTTCCGGGACGATGCGTTCCTCGCCGGTGATCAGCGCGACGACCGACGGCCCGCGGGCCTTGACGATCCGGTCATAGACCTCGCGCGCGAGCAGCCGCAGCGGCAGGCCGATGACGCCGGTGCGGTGCGCCAGCATCCGCTCGATCGCATAATGGGTCTTGCCGGTATTCGTCGGCCCCAGCACGGCCGTGATGCGTCCCGCCATGCGCTCAGGCGCCCTGCCCGGCCTGGGCGGTCGTCAGCCGCGTCACCCCGTCCTCGGCATCCTCCTGATGGGGGTTGATCGCCAGGCTGGCGCGATAGGCTTCCAGCGCGCGGGCCGTGTCGCCGGTGTCTTCCAGCATCGACCCCAGCAGCGTCAGCGAGGGCCAGTGCCGCGGTTCCAGCGCCAGGGCACGGGCCAGATCCTCGGCCGCCGGCCCGGTCTGGCCGGCCATGAAGAACGCCACCGCCCGAGCCGCCCAGCCCGAGGCGAAGTCGGGCGCGTTCTCGGTCAGCGCGGTCAGGTGGCCCACGGCCGCCAGCGCGTCGCCCGCGTCCAGCGCCGCCTCGCCGCGCATCAGCAGGAAATCCAGCGACGCCGAACCCGACCGCGACCACGCGCGCTCGATATCCGACTGGGCGCGCATCCACGCATCGCCCTCGGGTTCGGCCAGTTCGGCGAACAGCGCGTCCATTTCGTCGGCCGTCTGGGCGCCCAGCGGGGGCGCCGACAGCGTCATCGTCAGGATAGCGGCGCCGATTGCCGTCGCGGCACACTGGAACTGGGGAAGGCGCAGGCGCATATGACCCATGTAATGCCTAGCGCGCCGCGGCGCCAGATTTCAGGGAGAAGATGATGAGTGCAGTGATCGACGGCGCCGTGAAGGCCCTTCAGGACAAGATTACCTCGTTCGACGGCACCGCCAAGTTCGTGGTCGAGGGCGAGGGCGCCATCATGATCGACGGCCAGGGCGTGCGCGCCGGCGACGACGACGCCGAGGTCACCCTGACCGCCAGCCGCGACACCTTCGAGGGCATCCTGAACGGCGACACCAACCCGACCATGGCCTACATGTCGGGCAAGCTGAAGATTGACGGCTCGCTGCCCACCGCGATGAAGCTGGGCGCGGCGCTGTCCTGATCCAAGGCGGAGGCGACGATGCCCGATCTCGCCCCTGACCACCGGCGCGGCGCGGGCCTTGACCCGGCGCCGTTCCATCAACTGCCGGGGGACACCCGCGCGCCCGCGCAGACCTTCTTCGTCCGCGCCGAGGACGGCATCCGCCTGCGGCTGGGGCTGTGGCGGCCGGACGGCGCCCCCTCGGGCACCGTCCTGCTGTTCCCCGGCCGCACGGAATACCTGGAAAAATACGCCCCCGTCGTCCCCCGGCTGACCGCAGCCGGGCTGGCGGTGCTGGGGATCGACTGGCGCGGCCAGGGCGCATCCGACCGGCTGCTGGCCGATCCTCGGCCCGGCCACATCACCGATTTCGCGGCCTATCAATCCGACGTGGTCGAGATGGTGGTCGCCGCGCAGGCGCTGGACCTGCCGCGGCCGTGGCATCTGCTGGCCCATTCGATGGGCGGCTGCATCGGGCTGTCGGCGCTGCTGAACGGGCTGCCGGTTGCGACCGCGTCGTTCTCGTCGCCGATGTGGGGTCTGGAGCGGCGGCTGATGCCCAGCCCGGTCATCACCGGCATCGCCCGCGCGGCGGGGCGGATCGGCCGCGCCGACCGTTCCGCCATTGGCACTGGCGGCGGCGGCACCTATCTGCTGGATGCGCCGTTCCGCGGCAATTTCCTGACCGGCGACGCGGTGGAATGGGCGCGGCTGGTCGCCGAGGCCGGCAGCTGGCCAGAGCTGACGCTGGGCGGCGCGACCTATGCCTGGGTCGGCGCGGCGATGGCCGAATGCGCCCGGCTGGCCGCCCTGCCCTCGCCCGACCTGCCGGCGCTGATCGGGCTGGGCGCGCGGGAAAAGGTCGTCTCGCCCGGCGCGATCCGCGACCGCGCCGCACGCTGGGACGGCGCCCGCCTGCTTGAGCTGCCCGACGCCCGGCACGAGATCATGTTCGAGGCCGCCCCGGTGCCGGAGACGTTCCTGACCGCGGCGCTGGAGCTGATGGGCGGCTGAGCGTCCTCGCAGACTGGTTCAGCCAACCCGCCGCCGACAGCAAGGAGCAGCCCGGCGCGGTCAGGTCCGCCCGCGAACTGCGCGAGACCGCGCGCAAGGGCAGGTCGTTGAGCCCTGACGAGATCCCCCGCGGATCGCTCTGCCCCGACACACTGATGATGCTGACGTCGCCGGCGCACATCCTCAAGGAATGGCGGATCTGGGTGGTCGGCGACCGGGTGGTCACCTTCTCGCTTTACAAGGAGGGCGCGCGAGTCACCTATCGCCCCGGAATCGGCGACGACGCGCTCGGCTTTGCGCGGATGCTGGTGGCGCGCAATCCGGCCTGTGCGCCGGCTTGCGTCATGGACATCTGCGGGACGGATGACGGGCTGCGCCTGCTCGAAACGAACTGTATCAACGCCAGGGGTTTTTACGCCGCCGATGTCGTCCGTCTGGCCGGCGCCATCGACGCCCGGCGTGAGGGTACCACGCGGCTCAGCGGCCCTCGTCCGCCCCACCCTCCCGCATCGACCTCACCGCCGCGACCAGCGCGCGGGTCGAGCCGTCCTGGCTCTCGGCAGGCGCGCCGTCCAGCAGCGGGGCGAGTTGCAGGGCCAGCTCCTTGCCCAGTTCCACCCCCCACTGGTCAAAGCTGTTGATGCCCAGGATCACGCCCTCGACGAACACCCGGTGTTCGTACAGCGCCACGATCTGGCCCAGCGTGAACGGGGTCAGCCGCGGGATCAGCAGCGTCGTCGAGGGGCGGTTGCCCGGAAACACCCGGTGCCGCGCCTGGCGGTCCAGCTCGGCGCCCTCCAGCCCCTTGTCGGCCATGAGGACCCGCGCCTCGTCCAGCGAGCGGCCGCGCATCAGCGCCTTGCTTTGCGCAAGGCAGTTGGCGATCAGCAGGCGCTGGTGGTGATCCAGCTCGGGTTCTTCGCCCTGCGCGACGGCGATGAACTCGCAGGGCACGACCTGGGTGCCCTGGTGGATCAGCTGATAGAAGGCGTGCTGGCCGTTGGTCCCCGGCTCTCCCCACACGATGGGGCCGGATGGGCGGACCGCATCGGCGCCGTCCATCGTCACCCGCTTGCCGTTCGATTCCATTTCCAGCTGCTGCAGATAGGCCGGCAGCCGGATCAGGCGGTTGGCATAGGGCAGCACGGCGCGGGTCGGATAGCCGCAGACCTGATGGTGCCAGATGCCGGTCAGGGCCAGCAGGACCGGCAGGTTCGCCTCCAGCGGGGCGGTGCGGAAATGGTCGTCCATGGCCCGGCCGCCGGCGAGGAAGTCGTCGAAGCGGTCCGGTCCGATCCCCAGCATCAGCGCCAGCCCGATCGGTCCCCAGACCGAATAGCGTCCGCCGACCCAGTCGGCGAAGCCGAAGACCCGGTCGCTGTCGATGCCGAACTGCGCCGTCCGGCCTAACGCGGTCGAGACCGCAGCGAACTGGTCGGCCGGGTGGCGCACGGCGCGGCCCATCCAGGCCCGCACGGTTTCGGCGTTGGTCATCGTCTCGATGGTGGTGAAGGTCTTGGACGCCACGACCACCAGCGTCGTGGTCGGGTCCAGCCCCTTCAGCGTGTCGGCGGCATCGGCCCCGTCCACGTTGGAAATGAAATGCAGCCGCGGCCCGTCCATCCACGGCGCGAGCGCATGAGCGGCCATCACCGGGCCGAGGTCGGACCCGCCGATCCCGATGTTCACCACATCCGTATAGGCCCCGCCTTGGCCGCTGATCGTGCCCGACCGGATGCGGTCGGCAAAGCGGCGCATCCGGTCCAGCGTGTCATGGACGTCGGGAACCACGTCGCGGCCATCGACCGTGACCGGGCCGCGCGCGGCGCGCAGGGCGGTGTGCAGCACGGCCCGACCCTCTGTCTCGTTGATCCGCTCGCCCGCGAACATCGCGTCGCGGCGGGCCGGCACGTCGGCGGCCAGCGCCAGCAGCAGGTCGCGCGCGTCGGCGTCGATGGCGGTCTTGGACCAGTCGAACAGCAGCCCGTCCGCCGCGGTGGAAAACCCGCGCGCCCGGTCGGGGTCGGCCTGGAACAGGGCGGCGATCGCGCGATCCTCGGTCGCGGCGCGATGGGCGGCAAGGCTGCTCCACGGATCGGTCATCTGCGCATCCTCACTCGGTGACACATCAATCGGCATAATGGACGACGAGCCCCTTCCAGAAGGCGCGGATCGGCGCCTCTTCGGGGGAGAGGCCGGCGGCGCGGTCCAGGGCGGCGCGCTTGTCGGCGCCGGTGATCATCAGGACCGCCTCGGGGGCCGAGGAAAGTGCCGGCAGCGACAGCGTCACCCGCGGTTCGGCCAGCGCCTCGCCCCGGATCGGCAGGACCGCGGGGGCGTCGGGGGCGAGCGCCGCGGCCAGACCCTCGGCGCCGGGAAACAGGCTCGCGGTGTGCATGTCGTCGCCCATGCCCAGCATCAGCACCGACAGGGGCAGCAGCGGCGCCACCCGCTCGGCGGCGGCCGCGGCGCCGGCATCGGGGTCCAGACCCTCGGTATACAGCTCGACCAGCTCGGCGGCGGCGCCCTCGTCGATGAGGTTGCGGCGGATCAGGCGAGCGTTGGACCGGGCGTGGTCGGCCGGCACCCAGCGTTCGTCACCGGGCACCACCACGACGCGGCCCCAGTCCAGCCGCGCCGCGGCCAGCGCCTTGAAGACCGGCAGCGGAGTCGACCCGCCGGGCAGGCACAGGGCGGCGCGGTCGCGCGTGTTCAGCGCCATGCCCAGCGCGTCGGTGATGTGCTGCGCGACGGCCAGCGTCAGCGCCTCGCGGTCGGGATGTTCGATCAGTTTCATGATCTCTCAGGCCTTGATCTCGCGCCAGCGGCGCCCGTCGCGGTGCATCAGGCCCAACGCCTGATCCGGGCCGCTGGTGCCCGGGTCATAGGGCTCGGGCCGGGCGGAGCCGCTTTCCCAGGCCGAAATCACCGGATCGGCCCAGGCCCAGGCGGCCTCGACCTCGTCGCCGCGCATGAACAGCGTCTGGTTGCCGCGGATCACGTCGGTGATCAGCCGTTCATAGGCATCCGGCATGTCGGTGCCGTCGGGCCCCAGCGCCTCGGCAAAGCTCATGTCCAGTGGCACCTGCACCAGCCGCATGCCCCCCGGACCCGGTTCCTTGATGTTCACCTTGAGGTTCATGCCCTCGTTTGGTTGCAGCCGGATGACGAGCTGGTTGGTCTGCGGCTCGCCGGTGTCGTCAAAGATCGAATGCGGCGGCTCGCGGAAGACGACGGCGATCTCGCTGGTCCGCGCCCGCAGCCGTTTGCCGGTGCGCAGATAGAACGGCACCCCCTGCCAGCGCCAGTTGGCGATCCGCAGCTTGAGCGCGACGAAGCTTTCGGTGCGGCTGTCGGGGTTCTCGGCATCGGCAAGATAGCCCGCCTCGGCCCCGCCGGCGCCATATTGCCCGCGCACGATGTCCGCAGGCGGGATCGGCTCGAGCGCCCGGATCACCTTCAGCTTCTCGTCGCGCACCGCGTTGGGGTCAAAGTGGAAGGGCGGCTCCATCGCGATCAGGCAGACCAGCTGCATCAGGTGGTTCTGCACCATGTCGCGCATCGCGCCGGACTGGTCATAATAGGCGCCGCGCCCGGCGACGCCTACCGTCTCGGCCACGGTTATCTGGACATGGTCAATGTAATGGGCGTTCCACAGCGGCTCGAACAGCATGTTGGCAAAGCGCACGGCCATCAGGTTCTGGACCGTCTCTTTGCCCAGGTAATGGTCGATCCGATAGATCTGGCGTTCCGCGAAATGCCGCGCCAGCGTCTCGTTCAGGGCGCGGGCCGAGGCGAGATCGCGGCCGAAGGGCTTTTCGACGACGATGCGGGCGTCGGGGCCGGCGATGTCGTGGCGGGCGAGGCGTTCGGCCAGGTCCCCGAACAGGGACGGCGCGACCGAGAAATAGAACGCCTGCACCACGCCCGGACGCATCCGGGCGCGCAGCTCGGCCCAGCCGCCCTCGCCCCTGGCGTCGATCGGGACATAGGACAGCCGGTCCAGGAACCCCGGCAGTTCCGGCGAATCCCTGCGCGAGGTGTCGAATTCGGCGATGGCGGCGCGGACGTCGTCGCGGAAGGCCGCGTCGTCCATGTCGGTGCGGGCGGCGCCGATGATCCGCGCGCCTTGGGGGAACTGCCCGGCGGCGTGGCGCCGGAACAGCCCGGGCAGGATCTTGCGGCGCGCCAGGTCGCCGGTCGCGCCGAAGATGACGAGGTCGAAATCCTCAACCTGGATAAGCCGCGATACCATCGTTCCCTCGTCCGTTCGTCCCGCAGAGGGCGAGCCGGCCGATCGGTGGCGGCGCGCCTGGGTTCAGATCGCGGCCGCCTTGACCGCGTCGTCCACCTTGGCCTCATACTGCCGGAAGTTGTCGCGGAACATCCCCTTCAGCTTTTCGGCCTGGGCGTCATAGGCGGCACCGTCCGCCCAGGTCGCCCGCGGGTCCAGAAGCTGGGTGTCAACGCCCGGCACCGAGACCGGCACCTGGAACCCGAAATTCGGGTCCGTGCGGAATTCGACGTCGTTCAGCGATCCGTCCAGTGCCGCGGCCAGCAGGGCGCGGGTCGCCTTGATCGGCATCCGCTTGCCGGTGCCGAACGGACCGCCGGTCCAGCCGGTGTTGACCAGCCAGCAGGTCGCGCCCGATTTCTCGATCCGCTCGGCCAGCAGCTTGCCGTATTCCTCGGGGCGGCGCGGCATGAACGGCGCGCCGAAGCAGGTCGAGAAGGTCGGCACAGGCTCGACGATCCCGTCCTCGGTCCCCGGCGTCTTCGAGGTGAAGCCGGACAGGAAGTGATACATCGCCTGCTGCGGGGTCAGCCGCGCGATTGGCGGCATCACCCCATAGGCGTCCGAGGTCAGCATGATCACGTTCTTGGGCTGCCCCGCCATGCCGGTTTCCGACGCGTTCGAGATCGCCTCGAGCGGATAGGCGCAGCGGGTGTTCTCGGTGATCGAGCTGTCGGCAAAGTCCAGTTCCAGCGTGTCGGGATCGTAGACCATGTTCTCGATCACGGTGCCGAAGCGGGTGGTGGTGGCGTAGATCTCGGGCTCGGCCTCGGGCGACAGGTTGATGGTCTTGGCGTAGCAGCCGCCCTCGAAGTTGAAGGTGCCCTTGTCGGACCAGCCATGCTCGTCGTCGCCGATCAGCACCCGCGAGGGGTCGGCCGACAGCGTCGTCTTGCCGGTCCCCGACAGGCCGAAGAAGATCGCCACGTCGTCGGTGTCGCCCGGCGCGTGGTTGGCAGAGCAGTGCATCGCCATCACGCCCTTGCCCGGCAGGATATAGTTCAGCAGCGTGAACACGCCCTTCTTGTTTTCGCCCGCATAGCCGGTGTTGGCGATCAGGATCATCTTGCGGTCGAAGTTCAGCGCGATGACGGTATCGGTGCGGCAGCCATGCCGGGCCGGATCGGCCTTGAAGGACGGGCAATTGATGATCGTCCAGTCGGGGGTGAAGCTGGCCAGCTCCGACGCCTCGGGGCGGCGCAGCAGGTGGCGGATGAACAGGTTGTGCCAGGCCAGTTCCGACACCACGCGCACGTCCAGCCGCTGTTCGGGATCGGCGCCGCCGAACAGGTCCTGAACGAAATATTCCTTGCCCTTCATGTGGGCCAGCATGTCGTCATGCAGCCGGTCGAAGGCCTCGGGGTCCATCGGCGCGTTGTTGTTCCAGTCGATGGAGTCCTCGACCGACGGGGTGCGGACGACGAACTTGTCCTTGGGCGACCGCCCGGTCTTGGCCCCGGTGGACACGAGGAAGGTACCGCCCAGGCCCAGCTGGCCCTCGCCGCGCCGGATCGCGGCCTCGATCAGCGCCGGCTCCAGCAGGTTGTAGTGCACCTGACCCAGCCCCGAGATGCCCTGGTCTTCAAGCTTGCAATTCGGGTTGACGCGGGTCTGTGACATGCCGGTACTCCTTGGACGGGGCGGGGTCGCCTTGGGCGTCCCTATATCATGGCGTTTTGATGAAGGAAGGCAGCGAGAGGTGGCAGTTAGCGCAACCAGTCATGTTTAGCGTTATCACCGCCCGATGACCGGACGGACGCTTCACGCCAGCGCGATCGCGATGGGGTCGCGGGGGCTGCTGATCCTTGGCCCGTCCGGCGCCGGCAAGTCGGCGCTGGCGCTGGATCTGATGTCGCGCGGGGCGGCGCTGGTCGCCGACGACCGGGTGGCGCTGGGGGCGCAGGACGGGGTGCTGATTGCGCGCTGCCCGCCGACGCTGGTGGGGCGGATCGAGGCGCGGGGGGTCGGCATCCTGAACGCCGCGCCCGCCGGGCCGACCGCGGTGGCGCTGGTGGTCGACCTGGGGCAGGCCGAAACCGATCGCCTGCCGCCCTTGCGGACCATCACCCTGTGCGGGGTCCGCTTGCCTCTTGTCTTGGGTCCGCTGCACCCTCATCTTGGTGCTGCGCTGCGGCAGATGCTGCTGGCCGGGCGCACCGACTGAGGGCTGCGACTGAAGGCTGCGATTGATGCCGTGACTGATCCTCACGCGCGGATCCGGGGGACTGACCGCTTGGACGGCAACGACATAGGGCATCGCGACCCAGCCGGCGGCGACGCCGATTCGCAGGCGCAGCGGCTGGTGCTGGTCACCGGCCCGTCGGGCGCGGGCCGCTCGACGGCGATCAACGTGCTCGAAGACCTAGGGTTCGAGGCGATCGACAACCTGCCGATGTCCCTGATCCCACGCCTGCTGGACGGCCCGCCCCGCCCGGTGCCGCTGGCGCTGGGGCTGGATGTGCGGAACCGCGATTTCTCGGCCTCGAACGTGATCGAGCTGATCGACACCCTGACCCGCAATCCGGCCTTTGCGCCCGAGGTCCTGTATCTCGACTGCGCCACCGAGACACTGGTCCGGCGCTATTCCGAGACCCGGCGGCGGCACCCGCTGGCCGCGGACGGCTCGCCCTCGGACGCGATCACCGCCGAGCGCGACCTGCTGGCGCCGATTCGGGTCCGCGCCGACGTGCTGATCGACACCACAGAACTGTCGCCGCACGACCTGCGCGCGGAACTCGCCCATGCCTTCGACAGCCGCGACGGCAACCGCCTGTCGGTGTCGGTGCAAAGCTTCAGCTACAAGCGCGGGGTCCCGCGGGGGCTGGACATGATGTTTGACTGCCGCTTCCTGGCCAACCCGCACTGGGTCGACGAACTGCGGGCGCTGGACGGGCGTGACGCGGCGGTGCGGGCGCATGTGACCGCCGATCCGCGCTTTGCCGAATATTTCCAGCGGGTCCGGGATCTGATCCTGTTCCTGCTGCCCGCCCATGTCGCCGAGGGCAAGGCGCACCTGGCGATCGGCTTCGGCTGTACCGGGGGGCAACATCGTTCCGTCACATTGGCGGAAATGATGGCCGACGCGCTTGCGGAACAGGGCTGGCAAGTGTCAAAACGGCACAGGGAACTGGAACGACGGGCCAGCCAGCCGCGTTCCGTTGACTCGACTCAGGCTGCGCTGGCGGCGGGGATAAACGGATGAGACGGCGCGCGCTCGCCCCATGGTGGAACTGATTTGATCGGTATCGTGATCGTGGCGCACGGCGGACTGGCGCGGGAATATCTCTCGGCTGTCGAGCATGTGGTGGGCCCCCAAAGCGGCATCCGTGCCGTCACCATTGAGGAAGACCACGACCGCGTCGCCAAGCAGGCCGAAATCTGCCACGCCGCCAACGAGGTCGATACCGGCGACGGGGTGGTTATCGTCACCGACCTGTTCGGCGGCTCGCCGTCGAACCTGTCGATGCCCGCGTGCATCGCCGGCGAACGGCGCATCATCTATGGCGCCAACCTGCCGATGCTCGTCAAGCTGGCCAAGCTACGCCACCTGGACGTCCCTGCGGCCGCGGAAATGGCGGCCGAGGCAGGGCGCAAGTACATCGACTGCTACGCCCCCGAGGAAACGCCTGCCCGCAGGGCCGTGTCGTGACGGAGATCACGCGCGAACTGCGCATCATCAACGAAAAGGGCCTGCACGCGCGCGCCTCGGCCAAGTTCGTCGAGACGGTCGAACGCTTCGACGCCCGCGCCACCGTCGAGAAGGACGGCGAGCGGGTGGCCGGCAACTCGATCATGGGTCTGCTGATGCTGGTGGCGCCGCGCGGCAGCGCCATCACCGTGACCACCACCGGCCCCGAGGCCGAGGCGCTGATGGAGGCTCTGGCCGCGCTGGTCGGCAGCTATTTCGGCGAAGGCCGCTAGGGCCCCGCCCTCATGGCCCGCGACAGCTATCACCACGGCAACCTGCGCCAGGCACTGATCGAGGCGACCGTCGGGCTGATCGAGCAGAAGGGCCCGATGGCTTTTACCCTGGCCGAGGCCGCGCGCCAGGCCGGGGTCAGCGCCGCCGCACCTTATCGCCATTTCGCCGGTCGCGAACAGCTGCTGGAAGAGGTCGCCCGCGTGGGTTTCCTCGACTTTGCCGAACGGCTCGAGACCGCCTTTGCCGACGGCAAGCCCTCGCCGCTGTCGGCGCTGCTGCGGATGGGCGAGGCCTATCTGACCTATGCCGCCGAAAAGCCCGGCTATTACATGGCGATGTTCGAATCCGGCCTGTCGATCGCCGGCAATGCCGACCTCGCCGCCGCGGCCGAACGCGCCGAGGACGCCCTGACCCGCGCCGCCGAGGCGCTGTTCCAGCGCCTGCCCCCCGACCGCCGCCCGCCTTCGGGGATGGTGGCGCATCATATCTGGGCGATGTCGCATGGCGTGGTCGAGCTGTTTGGCCGCGGCCGGCCCGGGTCGCGCGCGCCGATCTCCGCGTCCGAGATGCTGGAAAGCGGCGTGCTGATCTATCTGCGCGGGCTGGGCGTGATCCCCGACTGACCGCGCCCGCGGGGCGCTCGAAATTTTTCGGCCGCCACATTGACGGACAGCCTGGCGCGCGCCATCTGTGTTAATGTGATTAACATTCACATGATGGAGCACCCGATGCACCCCGCCTATTCCTCCGCTGCCCCGGCCTACGGCCCCGCCTATGGCCCGACGGGTTTCAGCCGCTCCCCCCACGGGGTGCGCGCCACGGTCGGCCGCGTCCTGGCCGATTGCCGCGACTGGCTGGACGCCCGCGGCCGGATCGCCTGGCTCGTGGCCATGATCCTCGGTTTCGTGGCCGCCTGGCCGGTCGGCCTGTTCATCCTCGGCTACATGATCTGGAGCAAACGCATGTTCGGAAGCTGTACCCACCGCCGCCATCGCGACGGCGAAGCCCAGCGCTTCTACCGCGCCGCCCCCACCGGCAACGCCGCCTTCGACGCCTATCGCGACGAGACGCTGAAGCGGCTGGAAGACGAACACCAGGCCTTCGTCGATTTCCTGGCCAAGCTGCGCGAGGCCAAGGACAAGGCCGAGTTCGACCAGTTCATGGACGAACGCCGCAACGCCTGACCGACACGGGAAAGGCCCCCTTCCGGGGGCCTTTTCAATAGGCGGTCTCGGCGTAGATCCGGGACAGGTCGCCCTGCCATTCGCCGTGATATTTGGCCAGCAGGTCGTCGGCCGCCGTCATCCCGCGCTCGACCCGCTCGCGCAGCACGGCCAGGTAGCCTACCTCGTCGGCGGCGCCATCGGCCGACCGCCGCGCCCGCGCGGCCAGGCCCGCCTCGGCCAGCGTCAGCACCTCGCCCGCAAGGTCGTTCAGCCGGATGCCGTCATGTTCGCCCGACAGCCCGTCGCGGGCGGCGGCGCGGCGCAGCCCCTCGCGGGTGTCGTGCGTCCAGCCGCGGGTCAGTTCGGTTGCGGCGTCCAGCGCGCCCTGGTCGTAGGTCAGCCCGACCCACAGCGCCGGCAGCGCGCTTAGATGCGACAGCGGCCCGCAATCGGCGCCCCGCATCTCGATGTATTTCTTGATCCGCGCCTCGGGGAAGACCGTGGTCATGTGGTCGGCCCAGTCCGACAGCGTCGGCAGCTCTCCGGGCAAAGCTGGCAGGCGGCCGTTCAGGAAGTCGCGGAAGGACTGCCCCAGCGCGTCGATGTACTTGCCGTCGCGATAGACGAAATACATCGGCACATCGAGGACATAGTCGACCCAGGCCTCGTAACCGAAGCCGTCCTCGAACACGAAGGGCAGCATCCCGGTCCGTGCCGCGTCCAGGTTCTGCCAGATATGCGCCCGCCAGGACTTCATCCCGTTCGGGCGCCCGTCCAGGAACGGAGAGTTCGCCAGCAGCGCCGTCGCCACCGGCTGCAGCGACAGCGCGACGCGCAGCTTCTGCACCATGTCGGCCTCGGACGCATAGTCGAGGTTCACCTGCACCGTGCAGGTTCGGTACATCATCTGGGTGCCCAGCGTGCCGACCTTCTGCATGTAGGGCGTCATCAGCGCATAGCGCCCCTTGGGCATCATAGGCATGTCGTCCTGGTGCCAGACCGGCGCCGCGCCGATGCCCATGAAGCCTGCGTTCACGCCGTCGGCGATCGCCCGCACCTCGTCCAGGTGCCGGACGGTTTCGGCGTGGGTGTCGTGGATCGTCTCGACCGGGGCACCTGACAGTTCCAGCTGGCCGCCCGGCTCCAGGCTGACATTGGCGCCGTCCCGCGACAGGCCGATCAGCTTGCCGCTTTCGCGGATCTCCTCCCACCCGAAGCGGTCGCGCAGACCTTCCAGCATGGCGAGGATCGACCGCTCGCCCTCATAGGGCAACGGCTTCAGCGTGTCCCAGGTAAAGCCAAATTTCTCGTGCTCGGTCCCGATGCGCCAGCTGTCGCGCGGCTTCTCGCCCGACGCGACATATTCGGCCATCTGCTCGGGCCGCTCGATCGGGCCGCCGCCCTGCTGGGGAATGGACATCTCGGCCTCTCGATCAACGTCCGCGACAGGTGGCGTGCCGATCCGGCATAGTCAAGCGCCACCGAGGTGTGAGGCGGCGCCACGCTTGCCGCGCGGGGCCTGAAATGCGACAGCCTCGGGGGACAGAGACGGGGAACGCGCCATGACAGACGACACCGACAGCACCGAGCCGCAAGGCGGCCTGCCCGTGGTGCGGCTGCGCCCCAAGGCCAATGCCCGCGCCGTCCGGCACGGCTTTCCCTGGGTCTATGCCGACGAACTGGTGATCGACCGCCGCACCAAGGCGCTGGCCGCCGGGTCACTGGCCGTCCTGCAGGATGCCGAGCGGGGCGATCTGGGCGTGGTGACGGTCAACCCGGCGTCCAAGATCGTCGCGCGGATGCTCGACCCCGATGCCGGAGCGCGGATCGACCGCGACTGGCTCGCCAGCCGGCTGCGCCGGTCGCTCGCGCTGCGCGAGCGGCTGTTCGACGGGCCGTTCTATCGCCTGGTCCATGCCGAGGCCGACGGGCTGCCGGGCGTCATCATCGACCGCTTCGGCGATGCCGCCGTAATCCAGCCCAACGCCGCCTGGGCCGACCGCCTGCTGCCCGAACTCGCCGCCGCCCTGACCGAGGTGACGGGCGTCACCCGCATCGTGATGAACGGCAGCGGCCGGGCGCGCGGGCTGGAGGGGCTGGACGATCGCACCGAGGTCATCGCCGGCGAGATCGGGGCCCCGATCGAGGTGCCGATGAACGGCGCGCTCTATCTGGCCGACCTGACCGGCGGGCAGAAGACGGGTCTTTTCTATGACCAGCGCCCGAACCACGCCTTCACCCAGCGCCTGTCGCGTGGGGCGCGGGTGCTGGACGTGTTTTCCCATGTCGGCGGCTTTGCCCTCGCGGCGCTTGCGGGGGGCGCGGATCAGGCCACCTGCGTGGATGGATCGGCCGCCGCACTGGCGCTGGCCGAGGGCGGCGCCCGGGCGATGGGGGCCGGCGACCGGCTGACCACCCGCCGCGGCGACGCCTTCGCCACGATGGAGGAACTTGCCGCCGAAGGGCAGCGCTTTGACGTGGTGATCTGCGATCCGCCGGCCTTCGCGCCGTCGAAACCGGCGCTCGAGGCCGGCCTGCGCGCCTATGAGCGCGTCGCGCGGCTGGCCGCCCCGCTGGTCGCGCCGGGCGGCTATCTGGTGCTGTGCTCGTGCAGCCACGCGGCCGACCTGACCGCCTTCCGCAGCGCCTCGGCGCGGGGGATCGGGCGCGGCGGGCGGCGGATGCAGCTGATCCACACCGGCTTTGCCGGGCCCGACCACCCTATCCTGCCTCAACTGGCCGAGACGGGCTATCTCAAGGCGCTGTTCTTCCGGCTGGACGGATGAAGGCGGTCCTGGACGCCTGCGTCCTGTATCCGACCGTGTTGCGGGAAATTCTGATCGGCGGGGCTGAGGCCGGGCTGTTCACTCCGGTCTGGTCGCCGCGCATCCTCGCCGAATGGCAGCACGCCGCGGCCCGCCTTGGCCCCGACCAGGCCGCCGTGGCGGGGGCCGAGATCGCGCTGCTGCAACTGGCGCACCCGCGGGCCGGTGCGGCCGATGAGGGGACGGCAGCCGCCGGGTATGACTGGCCCGACCCCGCCGACCGTCACGTGGCCGAGGCGGCGCTGGCCGCACGCGCGGGGCTGATCGTGACCGCCAACCTGCGCGATTTTCCCCGCGCCGTGCTGGCTGATCTGGGGCTGACGGCGATCCATCCCGACGAATTCCTGCTGGACCTCTACCGCCGCTCGCCCGATGTAGTCGCGGCCAGCGTCACCGCTGCCCATCGCAAGGCCGAGCGCCTGGGCGGAGCGATGCCGCTGCAGGACCTGCTGGCCCGCGCCCGCCTGCCGCGGCTGTCCAAGGCACTGCGGCGCAGCTAGGCCGCGTACCGCGCAAGGAAAAAGGCCCGCCGGGGCGGTGGGCCTACACAGGGTGATCAGTCCTGCGGGATGCGCAGCTTCTGGCCCGGATAGATCTTGTCTGGGTCGGTCAGCATCGGCTTGTTCGCCTCGAAGATCTCCCGATAGCGGCTAGCCTTGCCCAGGTATTTCTGGGCGATCTCGGACAGGTTCTCGCCCTTCTTCACCTCGTGAAAGACCGGCTCGACCGCCTTGGGCGCGGTGGGATCCTCGGGCAGGTCCGCCTCGACCCGGGCGATGCCCTTGATGTTGCCGACCGCGAGGATCAGCTTTTCCATCGTGGCGCGGTCGGCGCCCTTGCTTTCGACCTTCACGGTATCGCCGTTCAGGTAAAGCCGCACATCGCCGGAATCGAGCCCCAGCGCCGCAACCTCGGCATTCAGCGCGTCCAGCTTGCGCTTGGTTTCGGCGTCATGCTGCGGCGTGGGCGCCGCCTTGGGCGCGGCCTGCGGAGCAGCCCCGGCGGTGGGGGCCGGCGCCGCTTTCGGCTCTGCCTTGGGCGCTGCCTGAGGAGCAGCCTGGGGGGCAGCTTTCGGTTCCACCTCCGGTTCGGCGGCCTCGGCGGTGCCAAAGATCGACTTGCCAGAGTCCTTGACGAAATCCCAGAAACCCATCGGTGCAATTCCTTTCGGTTGGTCTCGCTGCAATAACCCGTTGATCGCGCGCAGGTTCCTGCCCTGCCCGCGGCTCGGCGCAGAACCGCCCGAGGGCTACTTGCGGATTCGACGCAGCTTGCGCGCCCGCGCCTCGCCGGCCTTGGCCGAGGTCACGTCGCGTCGGCGCGGGCCCTTGCCGCGCGCCCCCCTGGGGCCGGCCGGGATGCCGCGGCCCTCGATCTCGACCAGTTCCAGCGTCAGCCCGCCGGTGGTCGGGATCGCCTCGGCCAGCCGCACCGTGACCCGCTGGCCGATGCCGATGGTCAGCCCGGTATCGGCGCCTTCCAGCACCTGCCGGTCGCGGTCGAAATGGAAATACTCGCGCCCGATCTCGCGGATCGGCAGCAGCCCGTCGGCCCCGGTCTCGTCCAGCTTGACGAACGCGCCAAAGCGCTGGACGCCCGAGATGCGGCCCGCGAACTCGCTGCCCACCCGGTCGGCCAGATAGGCGGCGAGGTAGCGGTCGGTGGTGTCGCGTTCGGCCGCCATGCTGCGACGCTCGGTGTCGCTGATATGCTGGGCGGTCTCGGACAGGGTCTCGATATCTTGGGGCGACAGCCCGTCGCCACCCTTCGCACCCCCGCCCCAGCCGTGGCCCGAGATCAGCGCGCGGTGCACGATCAGGTCCGAATAGCGCCGGATGGGCGAGGTGAAATGCGCATAGCTTTTCAGCGCCAGCCCGAAATGGCCAAAGTTTTCCGGGTGATAGTATGCCTGCGTCATCGACCGCAGGGTCGAGACGTTGATCAGCTCGTCGAAATCCGTCCCCTCGGCCTGGGCCAGAAGGCGGTTGAGATGGCTCGTCTGAAGCACCTGTCCCTTGGCCAGCGCAAAGCCCGACGCCTCGGCCACGTCGCGCAGCGCGTTCAGCTTTTCGGGGCTGGGCTCTTCGTGGACGCGGAACAGCAGCGGGCGGCGCAGGCGGGTCAGCTCCTCGGCGGCGGCGACGTTGGCCAGCACCATGAATTCCTCGATCAGCCGGTGCGCGTCATAGCGGTCGCGGAAGGCCACCGACTTCACCCGCCCGTCGGGGGTCAGCTCGATCCGCCGTTCCGGCAGGTCCAGGTCCAGCGGCTGCCGCCGCGCCCGCGCGGACTTGAGCAGCTCATAGGCCGCAAACAGCGGGCGGATCACGCTGTCCATCAGCGGCGCTGTCGCCTCGTCCGGGGTGCCGTCCGCCGCGGCCTGCGCCTGCTCATAGGACAGGGACGCGGCGGAGTGCATCATCCCGCGATGGAAATCGTGGCTGATCTTGTTGCCGCGCGCGTCCAGCCGCATCCTGACGGCGATCACCGGGCGGTCCACGCCTTCGTGCAGCGACAGCAGGTCGCCCGACAGGATGTCGGGCAGCATCGGCACGACACGGTCGGGGAAATAGGTCGAATTGCCGCGATGCCGCGCCTCGCGGTCCAGGGCGGTGCCGGGGCGGACATAGGCGGCCACGTCGGCGATGGCGACCCAGATCACCATCCCATCGGGGTTCCTCGGGTCGTCGTCGGGCATCGCCGCCACGGCGTCGTCATGGTCGCGCGCATCCGCCGGGTCGATGGTGACCAGCGGCAGGGCGCGCAGATCCTCGCGGCCGCTCATCGTGGCCGGGACGGTGGCGTCGGCCTCGGCCATCACCGCGTCGGGGAAATCGTCGGGGATGCCGTGCTGGTAGATGGCGATCAGGCTGACCGCGCGCGGCGCGGAAGGATCGCCCAGCCGTTCGATGATGCGGGCCTGCGCCAGGCCCAGGCGATTGCGAGAGCCGACCTGTTCAGCCTCGACCAGCTCGCCGTCCTGGGCGTCCAGCGTGGCATCGCCGCGGACCCGCCACTGCCGGTCCTGGCCTTTGTCGATCGGGACGATGCGGCCGCCCTCGGTTTCCTTGCGGAAGATCCCGACGACCTTGTGCGCGACCGCGCCGATCCGGCGCATGAGCCGGGCCTGATAGGCGTAATCCTCGCCCTCGACCTCGGTCAGGCGGGCGAGGATGCGTTCGCCGGGCGCGACGGCCGGATCGGCCTTGCGCGGCGAAAACAGGATGCGCGGCATGGGGGCGGTGCCCTGCCATTCCATCGGGCGCGCAAACAGGTCGCCATCGGCATCGGGCGGCAGTATTTCCAGCACGCTGACTGGCGGCAGTCTTTCGTGGTCGCGGTAGCTGCGGCGCCGGCGGTCGACGACGCCCTCGGCCTCGAGCTCGCGCAGCAGGCGCTTGAGCTCGATTCGGGCCGAGCCCTTGATGTTGAAGGCCTTGGCGATGTCGCGTTTCGCGGTCGCGTCGGGGTTGTCGGCGATCCAATCGAGGATCTGCTGGCGGGTCGGAAACTGGTTCATGAGGATGAGGCTAGCACGCCTGGCGAACGGGCGTCACAGGAAAGGCGCGGGGGCCGGGAAAGGAACGCCGACCGGACCCGGCAGACGGCCGCGCGGACAGATCAGCTTTCTGCCTCGGCCTCGTTCATGTGGGTGAGCGGGTCGTTCGGCGCAACCCCCTCCGACGGCTCGCCCGGCAGCCGGATCAGCGGCCCGGCCGCCAGCAGCACCGGATCGTCGGTCGCGCCGCGGTCGAGCAAGGCCAGGAAGTCCTGCCGCATCCGATAGCCCCAGAAATCGTTGATATGGCCGGCGACGCCTTCCTCGGGCGGCTGATCGGGCTGGCTGCGAAAGAAATCGGCGATCTGGCCGGCCATGCGCATCAGCTTTTCGGTGGGAGAGTGTTCCGAAATCTCGGACATGGCTCACGGCTCCAGTCGGTGAGGATGGGTGAAAACGTCAAAGCCGCCCTCGCGGGCGCGGCCGATCAGGGTCAGCCCGGCGGCCTCGGCCCAGGCGATGGCGAGCCGGGTCGGCACGCCCGCGCCGATCAGCACCGGGGCCCCCAGCCGCACCGTCTTCTGCACCAGGTCGACCGACAGCCGGGACGTCATCGCGACCGCCCCCTGCCCGGCATCGGGCACTGCGGCAGCGCCGGCATCGGCACCGCCCCGGGCCACCGCGCCGGCCAACTTGTCCAGCGCGTTGTGCCGGCCCACATCCTCGCGCACCAGCGCACCATCTTGGGTCCACAGCGCGGCGGCGTGGATCGCGGGCGTCTCGCGCCACCGCCGCTGCCCCTGCGACAGCGCCAGCATCGCGGCGCCGACCTGAGCGGGGGCAAAGCGGGTGTCTGCCCTTACGCGGGTCACCGCCGGCAGGGCCGCGGCGATGCTGTCCACCCCGCACAGCCCGCAGCCCACCGGCCCGACCATGCTGCGACGGCGGTCGGCGAGACGCACGGACAGTCCGGGGCGCAGCCACAGCCGTGCCTCCCACGCGGCGCGGCCAGGGATCGGGGCCTCGACCTCGACCGCCTCGGCGCTGTCAACGTCGCCGGGGCCGTCGATCAGCCCCTCGGTCAGGGCAAAGCCCAGCGCGAAGTCGTCCAGATCGTGCGGCGTCGCCATCAGCACCGCCTGAGAGCTGCCGTCGATCACCACCGCCACCGCGGCCTCCTCGGGCGCCGGAGCGGGTGGGTCCGCGGCCACGTCCACCCACGCCCCCCCGCGCCAGCGTGCCGCCGGACGGCCGGAGCCGGGCTCGGCAGCCGGTGGTCGGCCCCCGTCACGGACGGCGTCGCGCAGCGCGGCCGGGCCGGTCATTCCGCGGCGGGCAGGATGCGGCGGGCCAGTTCGGCGTGGGCGCGGTATTCCTCTTGCCATTCCGACGGCCCGTTCGAGGGGCTGACCTGCACCGCCGTCACCTTGAATTCCGGGCAGTTGGTCGCCCAGTCGGAATTGTCGGTGGTCACCACGTTGGCCTGGGTGTTGGGGTGATGGAAGGTCGTGTAGACCACCCCCGGCGCCACCCTATCGGTCACCAGCGCGCGCAGCGTGGTGTCGCCCGCGCGGCTGGCAACCCGCACCACGTCGCCGTCGCGGATGCCGCGGTTCTCGGCATCCGAGGGGTGGATTTCCAGCCGGTCCTCGGCGTGCCAGACAAGGTTGTCGGTCCGCCGAGTCTGAGCGCCCACGTTGTACTGGGTCAGCGTCCGCCCCGTCGTCAGCAGGAGCGGAAAGCGCGGGCCCGAGCGTTCCTCGGTCGCCACATATTCGGTGTGGATGAACTTGCCCCTGCCGCGCACGAAGCCGTCGATGTGCATGACCGGCGTGCCCAGCGGCGCCTTGTCGTTGCAGGGCCACTGGACCGAGCCCTCCCGGTCCAGCAGGTCGAAGCTGACGCCGGCGAAGCTGGGGGTGGTCAGCGCGATCTCGTCCATGATCTGCGAGGGGTGGGTGTAATCCCACGCCGCGCCCATCGCGTTGGCCAGCATCTGGGTGATTTCCCAGTCCGCGTACCCGTTCAGGGGCGTCATCGTCTTGCGGACCATGTTGATCCGCCGTTCGGCATTGGTGAACGTGCCATCCTTTTCCAGGAAGGACGACCCCGGCAGGAAGACATGGGCGTAGTTCGACGTCTCGTTCAGGAACAGGTCGTGGACGATCAGGATGTCGAGGCTCGCCAGCGCCCGCTTGACGTGGGTCGTGTCGGGGTCGGATTGCAGCACGTCCTCGCCCTGGCAATAGAGGCCACGGAAAGTCCCCTCGGTCGCCGCGTCGAACATGTTGGGGATGCGCAGGCCGGGTTCATCGGACAGCGGCACGCCCCAGACGCGTTCGTAAAGTTCGCGCGTTTCGGTGTCGGTGACGTGGCGATAGCCGGGATATTCGTGCGGAAACGACCCCATGTCGCACGAGCCCTGGACGTTGTTCTGCCCGCGCAGCGGGTTCACGCCGGTGCCGGGCTTGCCGATATTGCCGGTCAGCATGGCGAGGTTGGCGATCGCCATCACCGTGGTCGAACCCTGCGAATGCTCGGTGACGCCCAGCCCGTAATAGATCGAGGCGCGGGGTGCCTTGGCATAGGCCCGCGCCGCCTGGCGGATCAGGTCGGCGGGGACGTTGCTGGCGCGGGCGACCTCGTCGGGGGAATGGCGCGGGTCCAGCAGGAACTCGCGATAGGCCAGGTATTCATCCCAGTCGCAGCGGGTGCGGATGAACTCGTCATCCTGCAGCCCCTCGGCCACGATGACATGGGCCATCGCGGTCAGCACCGCGACGTTGGTGCCGGGCAGCAGCGGCAGATGCCAGGCATCGTTGCGGTGGACGCTGTCCAGCAGGTCGATGTGGCGCGGGTCGAGTACGATGACCCCCGCCCCCTGCCGCAGCCGCTTGCGCAGGCGCGAGCCGAAGACGGGGTGCCCTTCGGTCGGGTTGGCCCCGATGATCAGCGCCAGGTCGGTATCCTCGACCGAATCGAAATCATGGGTGCCGGCCGAAGTGCCGAAGGTCGTCTTGAGCCCATAGCCGGTGGGCGAATGGCAGACACGGGCGCAGGTGTCGGTGTTGTTGTTGCCCATGACCGCGCGGGCGAGCTTCTGGACGAGATAGGTTTCCTCGTTGGTGCAGCGCGACGAGGTGATGACGCCCACCGATTCCCGCCCATGTTGTTCCTGCGCAAGCTTCAGCCGGCCGGCGGCAAAGCCCAGCGCCTCGTCCCAGCTGACCACGCGCCACGGGTCGCGGTAATCCTCGCGGATCATCGGGTGCAGGATGCGTTCGGCGTGGGTCGCATAGCCCCAGGCGAAGCGGCCCTTGACGCAGCTGTGCCCGCGATTGGCCTTGCCCTCTTTCGAGGGCACCATCTTGACCACCGTCTCGCCCCGCATATGCGCGTCGAAGGAACAGCCGACGCCGCAATAGGCGCAGGTCGTCTTGACGATGCGTTCGGGCGTGCCGATGGCGATCTGGGTGTTTTCCTGCAGCGTCGCGGTTGGGCAGGCCTGCACGCAGGCGCCGCAGCTGACGCAATCCGAGGTCAGGAAGTCGTCCGAGGCCATGCCCGCCGACACCCGGCTGTCGAAGCCTCGGCCCTCGATGGTCAGGGCAAAGGTCCCCTGCACCTCGTCGCAGGCCCGCACGCAGCGCGAGCAGACGATGCATTTCGACGGATCGAAGGTGAAATAGGGGTTCGAGTGGTCCTTGGGCCGCCATTCCGGGTTCGGCGCGCCGTTCTGGCGGGCGTAGACGTGGTTCTCGCCCGGCTCGAAGCGCACGTCGCGCAGGCCGACGGCGCCGGCCATGTCCTGCAACTCGCAGTCGCCGTTGGCGGCGCAGGTCAGGCAGTCCAGCGGGTGGTCGCTGATATACAGTTCCATCACGCCCTTGCGGATGCGGGCGATCTCGTCGGTCTGGGTGTGGACCACCATGCCCTCGGCGACCGTGGTCGTGCACGAGGCCGGGGTGCCGCGCATCCCCTCGATGGCGACGACGCACAGCCGGCACGACCCGAAGGCCGTCACGCTGTCGGTGGCGCACAGCTTGGGGACGGTGATCCCGGCCTCGGCCGCGGCGCGCATGACGCTGGTGCCGGCGGGGACGGTGACCCCGATGCCGTCCACGGTCAGCGTCACCGCGATGTCGGACCGCGAGGCCGGGGTGCCCATGTCGCGGGTCCAGTCCGCGGGCGGAATGACGAAGTCCTTCATTCGGCTGCCTCCTTCCGGTGCGCCGGGCCCGTGAAATCCTCGGGCCAGTGGGTCAGGGCGGACATCACGGGATAGGGCGCAAAGCCCCCCAGCGCGCAAAGCGAGCCCCATTTCATCGTGTTGCAAAGATCGGTCAGGATCGGGATCGCGTCCAGATCCCCGGCTGCGATCCGGTCGATGGTTTCCACTCCGCGGACCGACCCGATCCGGCAGGGCGTGCACTTGCCGCAGGATTCGACGGCGCAGAATTCCATCGCAAAGCGGGCCAGCGCGCGCATGTCGGCGGTGTCGTCGAAGACGACGATGCCGGCATGGCCGACGAGGCCGTCCTTGCCGGCGAACTCCTCGTACCCGAAGGGGGTGTCGAACAGGCCGGGCGGGAAATAGGCGCCCAGCGGGCCGCCGACCTGCACCGCCTTGACCGGGCGCCCGCTGGCGGTGCCGCCGGCGATGTGTTCCACGATCTCGCCCAGCGTCAGGCCAAAGGCGATCTCGTAGAGGCCGCCGTGCCGCACGTTGCCCGCGATCTGCAGCGGCATGGTGCCGCGCGACCGTCCCAGACCATAGGCCGCATAGGCCTCGGCCCCGTTGGCCATGATCCACGGCACCGTGGCCAGCGACAGCACGTTGTTCACCACCGTGGGCCGGCCGAGGAAGCCTTCCAGCGCAGGGATCGGCGGCTTGGCCCGCACCGTCCCGCGGCGGCCTTCCAGAGAGTTCAGCAGCGAGGTTTCCTCGCCGCAGACGTAGGCGCCAGCCCCGACCCGCACCTCCATGTCGAAGTCGTGGGCGGAGCCGAGGATGCCCGTGCCCAGCACCCCCGACCCGCGGGCGATGCGGATCGCGGACTCCATCGCGCGGATCGCGTCGGGATATTCGCTGCGGATATAGACATATCCCTGCACCGCCCCCACCGCGAGGCCGGCGATCGCCATGCCCTCGATCAGGGTGAAGGGGTCGCCCTCCATCAGCATCCGGTCGGCGAAGGTGCCGCTGTCGCCCTCGTCGGCATTGCAGACGATATATTTGCGCTCGGCCGCGGCCCGGGCCACGGTCGCCCATTTGATGCCGGTCGGAAAGCCCGCCCCGCCCCGGCCGCGCAGGCCCGAGTCGGTCACCGCCTGCACGATCACCTCGGGGGCGGCGATGGCGGCGCGCAGACCGGCCAGCCCGCCATGCGCCTGGTAGTCGTCCAGCGACAGCGGGTCGATCACCCCCACCCGGGCAAAGGTCAGCCGCGACTGCGCCTTCATCCACGGCAGCTCGTCCACCGGCCCCAGCGCCCGGGGATGCCCGGGGTCGAACAGCGCCGGCACGTCCTCGGGCGTCATCGGGCCAAAGCCCATGCGGACGCCGTCGATCTCGACCTCGACCAGCGGCTCGAGCCAGATCATCCCGCGCGAGCCGTTGCGCGTCAGCGTGATCTCGACGCCCCGCGCCGCGGCCTCGCGCCGGATCGCGTCCGCCACATCGTCCGCGCCCAGCGCCCGGGCGGCGGCGTCGATCGGAACCCAGACCCTCATCACGCGGCCTCGGTCGCGAGCGTGACGACGCGGTCGGTCGTCGCCCGTCCGACCAGCCGGTCGTCCATCTGCGCGGCCGGGCCGCAGGCGCACAGGCCCAGGCAGAACACCGGCTCCAGCGTCAGGCGGCCGTCGGCGGTGGTCTGGTGCCAGTCCAGGCCCAGCGCGCCGCGGACCTGATCGGCCAGCGCATCGGCGCCCACCGACTGGCAGGCCTCGGCCCGGCACAGCCGCAGCACGTGGCGGCCGGTCGGGTGGTCGCGGAAATCGTGGTAGAAGCTGACGACGCCGTGAACCTCGGCCCGGCTCATGCTCAGCGCGTGCGCGATCAGCGGCTGCGCGCCTTCGGGGATCATCCCGAATTCGGCCTGCACGTCGTGCAGGATCGGCAGCAGCGGCCCCTCGCGGTCACGATGGCTTACGATGATCGCGTCCAGGCGGGTGATGCCGTCGCTGTCGAGTTCGGGCGCGCGGGAGCGGTTGGGAAGGACGGGCTCGGCAGGGGATGTCATCGCGGCTCCACAGGACGTCTGGCTGGCCGAAGGCTAAGCGGGCGGTGATAGACAGATCAATCTGAAAGACCCGTTCTATGATAGCCGAAAGCTATCGTCATTGACGCTGCGCGCGACTTGGAACAGCGCCTCGATCAGCGGCGGCCGCGGCTCGCGCTCGGCCGCCACCAGCCCGACCACATGGCCGGTGCCGCCGGTCAGCGGCCGCGCCGTGACCCCGCGCGGCAGCGGCAGCCCCTCGGCCAGCGCATTGGGCAGGATGGCGGCCCAAGCCCCTGTCGTGACATGGGAAAGGATCGCCAGCATCGAGTTCGATTCGACCCGCGGCGCGACCGGAGAGCCGGCCTTCGCCAGCTCGGCCGCGACGATGCGGCGGTTCTGCATGTCGGGGGTCAGCAGGCAGAGCGGGCGGGTCGCGGCCTCGGCCCAGCTGGCCGGTCCGGTCTCGGCGCTGCGATCCACGAGGCACAGGTTCTCGGTGAACAGCGGCACGGTCTGCACCCGCCCCGGCGCGGTGCCGTCCAGATAGGTGACGCCGGCGTCCAGTTCCAGCGCCGCGATCTGGTCCCGGATCTCGTCAGACGAACGCGAGAGAATCGCCACCTCGGCCCCAGGATAGCGGATCAGGAACGGCGCTGTCAGCCCGGCGATGCGCGGCATCGCGGTCGGGATCACCCCCAGCCGCAGCCGCCCCGTGACCCCCGTGCGGCGCGCGCGCAGTTCGGCCTGCATGGTCCGCGCGTCGCCGACGATCCGGCGGGCCCAGTCCAGCACCCGTTCGCCCTCGGGGGTCAGGCCGCGATAGCGCGAACCGCGCCGGACCAGCTGGACGCCCAGCTGATCCTCCAGCGCCTTCAGTGAGGACGACAGCGACGGCTGGGTGATGCCCAGTTCTTCGGCCGCGCGCCCGAAATGCTCGTGCCGGGCGAGCACCATGAACATCGCCAGCCGGTCGATCATCGGCGGGCCGCAATCGGGCGGTCGGCCAAATCCCCAAGGCCCGTGCAGCGCCCCGGGCCGGCAGGGTTCACAGGATCTCGACCTTCCAGCTTTCGATGACCGTGTTGGCCAGCAGCTTTTCGCACATCTGGCCGACCTCGGCCTCGGCCGCGGCCCGGTCGGTGGCGGCGAGCTCCAGCTCGATCACCTTGCCCTGACGGACCCCTGTGACGCCGGCAAAGCCCAGCGTGCCCAGGGCGTGCCGGATCGCCTCGCCCTGCGGGTCCAGGACGCCGTTCTTCAGCATGACGGTGACGCGGGCTTTCATCGGCGGATTCCTCAGTTGATCAGCGTGGGCTTGACCGGAGCGGCGGCGGGCATGACGCCCAGGCGCCGCGCGACTTCGGTATAGGCGTCGGTCAGGTTGCCCAGGTCGCGGCGGAACACGTCCTTGTCCAGCTTCTGGCCGGTCTTGACGTCCCACAGCCGGCAGCTGTCGGGGCTGATCTCGTCGGCCACCACCAGCCGCATGAAATCGCCGTCCCAGATGCGCCCGATCTCGATCTTGAAATCGATCAGCTTGATGCCGACACCGTAGAACACCCCGGACAGAAAGTCGTTGACCCGCAGCGCGAGGCTGACGATGTCGTCCAGGTCCTGCTGCGACGCCCAGCCGAAGGCGATGACGTATTCCTCGGACACCATCGGGTCGCCGAGTTCGTCGTTCTTGAACGAATATTCGACGATCGGGCGGGGCAGCTGGGTGCCTTCCTCCATCCCGAGCCGCTTGGACAGCGAGCCGGCGGCAAAGTTGCGGACGATGACCTCGAGCGGGATGATCTCGACCTGGCGGATCAGCTGTTCGCGCATGTTGATGCGGCGGATGAAATGGGTCGGCACGCCGATATTGCCGAGGCCCTGCATGAAGAATTCGGACAGGCGGTTGTTCAGCACGCCCTTGCCCTCGATCACCGCCTTCTTCTGGGCGTTGAAGGCCGTCGCATCGTCCTTGAAATACTGGATCAGAGTCCCCGGTTCGGTGCCTTCGTACAGGATCTTGGCCTTGCCTTCATAGATCTTCTTGCGCCGCGGGGCCATGATCGCGCCTTTCTGCGTGGGGTTCGCCCGACCCATAGGCCGAACGCGGTTGCGGGGCAATACGGGCTTGCGGGACCCGGGCCGCGTGGGCATATGAGGCGCAACCGATCAAGGAGGCCGTGATGACCACTTTCGACGACCGCGAACGCTCGTACGAGGCCAAGTTCGCGCATGACGCCGAGCTGCGCTTCAAGGCCGAGGCGCGCCGCAACCGGCTGCTGGGCGAATGGGCGGCCGGGCTGCTGGGCAAGACCGGCGACGACGCCCGCACCTATGCGCTGACCGTGGTCACCTCGGACTTCGAAGAGCCGGGCGAGGATGACGTGTTCCGCAAGCTGGCGGACGATCTGTCGGGCAAGGCCGACGAGGCGACGATCCGCGCCAAGATGGCCGAGCTGCGCGCCGAGGCCCGCCGCCAGGTCGCGGAGGAAAGCTGAGCGACCTCCTGAACCGACGACCGGAAAGGGCCCTCTCGGGGCCCTTTTTTCATGCCGCGGCGCGTTCGACCCGCGGATACAGCCGCGCCATGGTCAGGCCGCGGGCGCCGTTCAGGACCATCAGCGCCGCCCACAGCCCGTGATTGCCGAATGCCGGCAGCAGGATCAGCAGGGCGACGACATAGATCGCCACCGACAGGATCATCGCCTGCCGCATCTCGCGGGTGCGGGTGGCGCCGATGAAGATGCCGTCGAACATCCAGCTGGCGATGCCGATCAGCGGCGCGACCGCCAGCCAGGGCAGATAGGTCCGCGCCGCCTGCCGCACCTCGGCCGAGGTGGTCAGCAGGTCGATGATCGCGCCCCCCGCATAGGCGCCCCAGCGAGGCGGCTCGCCCGCCAGCTCGAAGTCATAATTGGTGAAAGCCAACCCCGCGGGCACCACCAGATCCGCCGGCGCAACCACCTTGGCCAGCTGCGGCACGTCCTCGGCCGGGGCCGGCGGATCTGGTG
>NZ_JRKS01000004.1 GCF_000763805.1 Paracoccus sphaerophysae
GTGTTGAAGCTGTCATATTCGCCGTTGTACGAAATCACGCCGGTGCGCGAGGTACCGGTTTCGATGCGGCCGTCATAAGCCATGATCGTCTTCTCCTGCAGAGAGCGCCGGGGATCGGCGGGGGTCTGTGGATCCCGCCCGCCCGACCCACCGGGCACACCCCTCGGGGGGGGGCGGCGGCGCCCGCCGGCCCCGGCGCGGGGGGGTGCGGGGGCCCGAGGCCGTGGGCTGGGGGGGTGCGGCGCCTCGTTCGGGGGCCGGGGCGGCGTGGCCGGGGGCCGAGGGGACGCAACCCGCCAAGCCCTGAGCATCGGACTACGGACCGTCCCCGCGCGGGGGCGGTCCACCCGCCCTCGCGGCGGATCAGCCGGCCTGAGCGGGCGCGAAGGGCAGGCAGGGGTCGAGCACCACCAGCCCCGGCTCGGCCCGGTTGTAGCCGCCCGCCAGCACCAGCCGGTCGCCCTTGGCGTGTTCCAGCGGCAGATAGGTCACGCAGACCACCGTCACCGGCGCATCCTCGCACATCGCCAGATAGGCCAGCACCTCGTCGGCCTCGGCAGACGTCACCCGCCCCTCGATCGCCATCGAGACGCGGTCGTCTGTCTGTGGCGCGCGATCGACCCAGCCGGGCAGCGTGCCGCAGGTGGCATTCTGCGCCGGCATCTCTTCGCCCTGGCGAAACGGGCTGGCGGGGTCACAGCACGGGGCCGCGGCGGCAGGCAGGGCAGCCAGTGCGAGGGCAACGAGCGCATGGGCAGCGGTCAGCGGATGGTCCATCAGACGGTCCTTGACGGCGGGCAGGTGGCGTCAGGCTGCCAGAAGACGGCCGAACGGCAACCGACGTTCGCGTGTCCCCCAGAGATTGCTGTATACCACGGCATACAACCCTTTCCATCGGCCCTGTCTTGCGCTATGACGCGCGCAACCGAATCCTGACACCAGAGGGCACCCATGACCAAGATCAAGGTAGACAACCCCGTCGTCGAGCTCGACGGCGACGAGATGACCCGGATCATCTGGGCCTTCATCAAGCAGAAGCTGATCCTGCCCTATCTGGATATCGACCTGAAATATTACGACCTGGGCATCGAAGAGCGGGACCGTACCGACGACCAGGTCACAATCGACGCCGCCTATGCGATCAAGCAATACGGCGTCGGCGTGAAATGCGCCACGATCACGCCCGACGAGGCGCGGGTCGAGGAGTTCGGCCTGAAGAAGATGTGGAAGTCGCCGAATGGCACCATCCGCAACATCCTGGGCGGGGTGATCTTCCGCGAGCCGATCATCTGCCAGAACGTGCCGCGCCTGGTGCCGCACTGGACCCAGCCGATCATCGTCGGCCGCCACGCCTTCGGCGACCAGTACAAGGCCACCGACTTCCGTTTCCCTGGCAAGGGCGTGCTGTCGATCAAGTTCGTCGGCGAGGATGGCGAGACGATCGAACACGAGGTGTTCCAGTCTCCCGGCGCCGGCGTGGCGATGGGGATGTACAACCTGGACGACTCGATCCGCGACTTTGCCCGCGCCAGCCTGAACTATGGCTTGCAGCGCGGCTATCCGGTGTATCTGTCGACCAAGAACACAATCTTGAAAGCCTATGACGGGCGCTTCAAGGACATCTTCCAGGAAACCTTCGACGCCGAGTTCGCCGACCAGTTCAAGAAGGCCGGGATCACCTATGAACACCGGCTGATCGACGACATGGTGGCCAGCGCGCTGAAATGGTCGGGCGGCTATGTCTGGGCCTGCAAGAACTATGACGGCGACGTCGAATCCGACATCGTGGCACAGGGCTTCGGGTCGCTGGGGCTGATGACCTCGGTGCTGATGACGCCGGATGGCAAGACGGTCGAGGCCGAGGCGGCGCACGGCACCGTCACCCGCCACTATCGCCAGCACCAACAGGGCAAGGAGACCTCGACCAACTCGATCGCGTCGATCTATGCGTGGACCGGCGGGCTCAAGCACCGCGCCAAGCTGGACGGCAACGAGCAGCTGATGCGCTTTGCCGAGACGCTGGAAAAGGTCACCGTGCAGGCGGTCGAGGACGGCTACATGACCAAGGACCTGGCGATGCTGGTCGGGCCGGACCAGAAATGGCTGACCACGATGGGCTACCTGGAAAAGGTCGACGAGTACCTGAACAAGGCGCTGGCGGGCTGATCGCCGCCCCTTGCGGGACCGAGACGGCCGGGCAATCTGCCCGGCCGTTTCCGTTCAGTCGGGCTTCTTGCCGGTCGGGTCGTCGTTGCCTGGATACCAGTCGATGACGATCACCTCGGTCGCCGCGCCCGCAGCCTTGAGCTTTTCGGCGAACGCGGCCGGGTCGGTGCCGCGGTGGTGATAGGCACTCACCTGCCGGGGCGCCATCGCCGCCACCCCCGCCGCCGCCTGGTCGGCGGTCATGGTGTAGGGCAGGTTCATCGGCACGATCGCCAGCAGGATGTCCTTCTGGGCCCGGAACTCGGGCGTGTCCTCGGTGTCGCCGGCGACATAGATCCGGCCCTCCGGGGCGCTGAACACATAGCCGTTGTCGCGGCCCTGCGGGTGGTATTTCATCCGGTCGGGGGTGATGTTGTAGGCCGGCACCGCCTCGACGGGGATGCCCGCGATCTCGGCGGTGTCGCCGTTCTTCATCACCCGGGCGCGCGCCTTCAGCGGCTCGGGCAGCTTGTCCGCGACCGCCGGGTTCACCACCAGCGCGACCGAGTCGCCGGCCAGCGCGGCGAGCGTTTCGGGGTCGAAATGGTCGCCATGTTCGTGGGTGATGAGGATCACGTCCGGCTCTCCGGCGGCGAGATAGGGGGCGGGGGCGCCGACCGGGTCGATCAGGAACCGCTTGCCGCCCAGGGTGAGCATCAGGCTGGCGTGCTCGAAGGGGTTGAGGAACGCAGGCACCGCGCTGTCGGTCGCGGCAGGGACAGCGGCAAGGGGCGCGGCCGGCGAGGGGGCCGCCGCGGCGGCCGGCGCGGGGGCGGCGGCCTGGGCCGCCAGCCGCGCGGGCAGGGCGGCCGTCACGCCGCCGGCAACGGCGGTCAGGATCGTCTGGCGTCGGGTCAGCATCGGCGTCTCCTCTCGGACAGGGCATGGTGGGGGCAGCGGCCCAACCGACCGCGGCGCCCCGGGGTTCCGGCTTTCCAAGGGCGCCCGCCGGCGCTATCTGTCCTCTGTCCCCCTGCGCCCGGAGCCTGACCGATGAAAGCCGCCGTCATCACCTTTCCCGGATCGAACTGCGACCGCGACCTGGCGCTGGCGCTGGAACGGGCGGGGGCCGACGTCACCCGCGTCTGGCACAAGGACGACGCGCTGCCGGAGGGCACCGACCTCGTCGGCGTGCCCGGCGGCTTTTCCTTTGGCGACTACCTGCGCTGCGGGGCGATCGCGGCGCGCTCGCCCATCGCCGGGGCGATCCGCGCCCATGCCGGGCGCGGCGGCCATGTGCTGGGGGTCTGCAACGGCTTTCAGGTCCTGACCGAGCTGGGCCTGCTGCCCGGCGCGCTGATGCGCAACGCCGGGCTGACCTTCATCTGCAAGGACGCGCCGCTGACCGTGGCCAGCCGCGACAACGCATGGCTCGCGGCGTTCTCGGCCGGCGAAGAGATCAGCTTCCCGGTCGCCCATCACGACGGCAACTACCAGATCGACGCCGAGGGGCTCGCCCTTGAGCCGATCTTCGCCATTGCCTAGATTGGCCGGCATGCCCGACGCCCGCGCATCCGAGGATTCCCAGACCGATCCCGCGCCCCGCGTCCGGGTGCCGGGACGGGTGCGGCTGGTCAACCGGCTGGGCATCCTCGTGCTGCTGGTCGCCGCGGTCGGGGCGATCTGGTGGACCAACCAGTGGCTGACCGACCGGTTTTCGGAAAACACCCGCGTGCGGTCGGAACTGCGATCGGCGCTGTATACCGGAAACCTGCTGTCGGAATTGCAGCGCACGGCGGTGGTGCCCTTGCTGCTGGCGCGCGACCCGGCACTGATCGGGTCCTTGTCCAGCAAGGAATACAGCACCGTCTCGGCCCGCCTGATCGCGGCGCAAAAGGAAATCGGTGCCGCCTCGATTCGGCTGCTGGACAATTCCGGCCGCACCGTCGGCGCCACCGATCGCAAGCTGCTTGGCACGAACTACGTGCTGCAACCCTTCTATGTCGAGGCGCTGCGCACCAACGACACCGTCTTCACCGTCGCCGAGGCGGAAACCGGCGGCTATGATTTCGCCTACTCCCGCGCCGTCATCCATGAGGGGCGGACGCTGGGCGTCATCGTCGTCGGCGCCGACCTGAACCGGCTGGAACGGTCGTGGTCGGGGATCTTGGACGCCGTCGCCGTCACCGACAGCGAGGGCCGGATCATCCTGTCGACCGAGCCGCGCTGGCGCGGCCTGACGCTCGACGACGCGCTGGCCGTGCGGTCGGCCCCCTCGGCCATCGAGCGCGCCTTCCAGGTCACCGCCGACTGGTCTACCCGCCCCGCCGACGCCTATGTCCGCGGCAAGGCGGTGATGCAGTCCGAGGCGCGGATCCCCTTCCGCGGCTGGCGGATGACGCTGTTCACCACCTTCGATTCCATCCGCGAGCGGGTGAACGCCTTCCTCGCGCTGGAGATCATGGGCTTCGCGATCCTGCTGGCGGCCGGGTTCTACCTGCTGTCCCGCCGCGCCCGCGTGCAATCCGCCCGCTATCGCCGCGAATCGGCTGACCTGCGGGCGCTGAACGCGCGCCTCACCCGCGAGATCGCCGAACGCGAACGGGTCCAGCGCGAGTTGCGGGTGGCCGAACAGACTGTGCAGCAGGCCTCCAAGCTCGCCGCGCTGGGCGAGATGTCGGCCGGCGTCAGCCACGAGCTGAACCAGCCCCTGGCGGCGATGAAGACCTATCTCGCCGGCGCCCGGCTGCTGCTGGAACGCGACCGCGGGGACGAGGCGCTGACCTCGTTCCAGCGCATCGACGACCTGCTGGAACGAATGGGGACGATCACCCGGCAGCTGAAATCCTATGCCCGCAAGGGCGGCGAGTCGTTCGAGGCCGTGGACCTGCGCGTCGCCCTGTCCGGTGCGCTGACGATGATGGAACCGCAGCTGCGCCACCGCCGGGTCCGCCTGCAGCGCAGCCTGCCGCGCGAGCCGGTGATGGTGCATTGCGACCGCATCCGGCTGGAACAGGTCATCATCAACCTGATCCGCAACGCGCTCGACGCGACCCGCACGGTCCGCGATCCGTCGATCGAGCTGGTGGTGGACAAGCTGTCTCACGCGCATTTGTCGGTGCGCGATAATGGGCCGGGTGTCCCGGACCTGGAAAAGCTGTTTGAACCCTTCTGGACGACCAAGGGGCCGGGCGAAGGGACCGGGTTGGGGCTGGCGATCTCGTCGGGGATCGTCGCCGATTTCGGCGGCCGCCTGACCGCCCATAACCGCGACAGCGGCGGCGCGGTCTTCGATGTTGAACTGCCTCTTTACGAACCGCAGGCCCGCGGCGCTCGCCCGCTGGCGGCGGAATGACGAAAGGATGACGCAATGGCGCAGACCATGACGGTGGCGATTGTCGACGACGAACCCGATATGCGCGAATCGATCAGCCAGTGGCTGAGCTTGTCCGGGTTTCACACCGAAACCTTCCCCAGTGCCGAGGACGCGCTCAAGGCCATCGGCCCGGACTGGCCGGGGGTGGTGATCTCCGACATCCGGATGCCGGGGATGGACGGGATGGTGTTCCTCAAGCGCCTGATGGGCCAGGATTCCGGCCTGCCGGTCATCATGATCACCGGCCACGGCGACGTGCCGATGGCGGTCGAGGCGATGCGGCTGGGCGCGATGGACTTCATGGAAAAGCCCTTCAACCCCGACCGGATGACGGAACTGGCCAAGAAGGCCACCCAGGCGCGGCGGATCACGCTGGACAACCGCGCCCTGCGCCGCGACCTCAGCGAGGGCCAGCAGGTCATGTCCAAGCTGGTCGGGGCCAGCCCGGCGATGGACCGGCTGCGCGAGGACATCCTCGACCTCGGTCAGGCCGACGGCCATGTGCTGATCGACGGCGAAACCGGCACCGGCAAGACGCTGGTCGCCCATGCGCTGCACGCGGTCGGGCCGCGGGCGTCAAAGAAATTCGTGCCGATTTCCTGCGCCGCCTTTGCCGACGAGGCGCTGGCCGTGCGCCTGTTCGGCCCGGTCGAGGACGGCCTGCCGGCGGTCGAGGAAGCCCGCGGCGGCACCCTGTGCCTCGAGGACATCGAGGCGCTGTCCGAGCCGTTGCAGGCGCGGCTGCTGGCGTTCATCGCCGACCAGGGCCAGCCCGCGGAAACCCGGATCATCGCCATCTCGAACGCCCGCGGCGAGGGCCGCCGGGCCGAGGACAGCCTGCGGCCGGACCTGTTCTATCGCCTGTCCGCGCTGAAGATCACCGTGCCTGCCCTGCGCCAGCGCGGCGAGGACATCCTGTCGCTGTTCACCCGGATGACCGAACAGTTCGCCGAAGAATACGGCTGCGAACCGCCACAGGTGACGGCGCAAGAGGCCGCCCAGCTGCTGCAGGCGCCGTGGCCGGGCAACGTCCGCCAGCTGATAAATGTGGCCGAGCGCGCGGTGCTGCAGAACCGCCGCGGATCGGGGTCCATCGCCTCGCTGCTGATGGCCGACGGAGAGGACAGCCACACCGCCGACGCCACCACGACCGAGGGCAAGCCGCTGAAGGAATATGTCGAAAGCTTCGAAAAGATGCTGCTCGACAACACCATGCGGCGCCACAAGGGGGCGATCAGCGCGGTCATGGACGAACTGTGCCTGCCGCGGCGCACGCTGAACGAGAAGATGGCCAAATACGGGCTGAGCCGCGGCGATTACCTGTAAAACCTGGGCCAAATCGCCGCGCGGCAGGGTCGCGCGGCGGAATTGCATGGGATTGCCGACAGTTCGCCATTGTCAATCCGGCCCCGCGATGCCTATGTTCCGGGAAGGAACCGTCGCATCCGCCCATCGGGCGGCGGTGCTGTTCCGCCAGTTTCGCAGCGCGACACGTCCGCCCGGTCCGACAGGCCCGGGGGCGCGCCGCGCGGGAAAAAATCGGTCCCGCCGGGTGCATGCCCGCAGGGGCTGGCAACATTCGTCGTCCGGCGCGGGCCTTTCCGGGCCGTTCCGGGCAAGAGGTAACAGACGCGATGGATCGCGCGACGGGCAGGGACATGAACGGGCGGCAGGGCTTTGGCCTTGCGGCCCGTGCGGTCGTTCCGGCCGCAGCCCGCCCGCCCGTGCAACCCGCGTCCGCATCAATGCGCATCCCCGTTCCCATCCCCTGCCGGACGCTGTTCCGGCCAGGGCCGGACGGGCTGCGTGAAAGCAGATTACATGTCAAAGAAGATGCTGATCGACGCCACGCATGCCGAGGAAACTCGGATCGTCGTGGTCGACGGGACCAAGGTCGATGATTTCGACTTTGAAACGCTGAACAAGCGCCAGCTTGCCGGCAATATCTACCTGGCCAAGGTCACCCGGGTCGAACCCTCGCTGCAGGCGGCCTTCGTGGATTACGGCGGGAACCGCCACGGCTTCCTCGCCTTCGCGGAAATCCACCCGGATTATTACCAGATCCCCGCCGCCGACCGGAAGGCGCTGATCGAGGAAGACCGCGCCGCCGCCGAGGCCGCCGAGGCCGAGGAATCCGGCCGCGAGCGCCGCAGCAGCGGCAGCAGCAGCCGGCGCCGCAGCCGCAGCAAGTCCGACGACCGGGCCGGCGAGCAGGCCGAGCGCGCCGTCTCGGCCGACGAGGTGACGCAAAGCGACGCCGTGCCGGGGATGGAAATCATCGACGCGGGCCCGGACGACGACGAGGCCGCCATCGAATCCGGCTTTGCCGCCGCCGGCGGCGACGTCATCGACCCGACCGTCGACGGCCAGGGCGGCGACGCCGACGGGGTCGAGGCGGCACCCGAATCGGAAGAGGCTGACGACCACGCCGACGACCACCCCGACGACGCCACCGCCGTCGAGGACATCGAATCGGTCGCTGAAGAGGACGTGGCCGAGGAAATCCGCCCGGCCCGCAAGCCGCGCGCCCGCCGCTACAAGATCCAGGAGGTCATCAAGGTCAGGCAGATCATGCTGGTCCAGGTGGTCAAGGAAGAACGCGGCAACAAGGGCGCCGCGCTGACGACCTATCTGTCGCTCGCCGGCCGCTATTGCGTGCTGATGCCGAACACCGCCCGCGGCGGCGGCATCTCTCGCAAGATCACCAACGCCGCCGACCGCAAGAAGCTCAAGGAAATTGCGGGCGACCTCGAGGTGCCGCAGGGCGCCGGGCTGATCATCCGCACCGCCGGCAGCCAGCGCACCAAGACCGAGATCAAGCGCGACTACGAATACCTCATGCGGCTGTGGGAACAGATCCGCGAACGGACCTTCAAGTCGATGGCGCCGGCGCCGATCTACGAGGAAGGCGACCTGATCAAGCGCACCATCCGCGACCTCTATTCCAAGGACATCGACGAGGTTCTGGTCGAGGGCGAGCGCGGTTATCGCACTGCCCGCGACTTCATGGCGATGATCATGCCCGACCAGGTGCGGGCGGTGAAGCACTACACCGACCCGATGCCGCTGTTCGCGCGCTACCAGGTCGAGGGCTATCTGTCGGGCATGTTCAACCCGGTCGTGCAGCTGAAATCCGGCGGCTACATCGTCATCGGCATCACCGAGGCGCTGGTCGCCATCGACGTGAACTCGGGCCGGGCGACCAAGGAAGGCTCGATCGAGGACACCGCCTACAAGACCAACTGCGAGGCGGCCGACGAGATCGCCCGCCAACTGCGGCTGCGTGACCTCGCCGGTCTGATCGTCATCGACTTCATCGACATGGACGAGCGCAAGAACAACGCCGCCGTCGAGAAGCGCTTCAAGGATGCGCTGAAGAACGACCGGGCGCGGATCCAGGTCGGCCGCATCTCGGGCTTTGGCCTGATGGAGATGAGCCGCCAGCGGCTGCGGCCGGGGATGCTGGAAAGCACCACCCAGCCCTGCGCGCATTGCCACGGCACCGGCCTGATCCGGTCGGACGATTCGATGGCGCTGACCATCCTGCGGGCGATCGAGGAAGAGGGCACGCGCAAGCGCTCGCGCGAGGTGCTGGTCAAGGCGCCGGTGGCGGTCGCCAACTTCCTCATGAACCAGAAGCGCGAGCATATCGCGATGATCGAGTCGCGCTTCGGCCTGTCGGTGCGGGTCGAGGCCGACCCGGCGCTGATCTCGCCCGACTATGCGCTGGAAAAGTTCAAGACCGCGACGCGGGTGGTGCCGGAATCGGTGACCTCGGCGCTGTCGGTGGACGCCAGCCTGATGGCGCAGATCGACGAGGCCGAGGATCACGCCGACGAGGTACTGGACGAGATCGAGGCCGAGGCCGAAGCGCAGGCCGAGGCGCAGGTAGACCAAGCCCCCCGTGCGGCCGACCGCGACGAGGCAGAGGAGAACGGCGACGGCCGCTCGCGCCGCCGTCGCCGCCGCCGCCGCGGCGGTCGCGGCCGTGACGAGGCTGATGGGTCGGATTCGCCCGAGGACAACGCGGCCGGGACCACGGCCGAGGGTGCCCATGAGGGCGAGGAGCCCGCAACGGGCGCGGACGAGGCCGCCGACACCGGAGAGCCGGCGCCGCGCCGCACCCGCAGCCGCTCGCGCCGCCGCCGCAAGGATGACGACGGCGCGACCCTCGCGGTCGCCGCGACCACCGAGGCGGGCGACATCATCGACGAAAGCCGCGATGTCCCGGCGGGCGAGGGTGAAGCCGTCGCCACCGGCGGCATCCCGGCCAATGCCGATGGGCTGGCAGATGCGGACGGGCTGGCTGAGGCCGACGATGACGCGGTGAACGCGGACGAGGGTGCAGACGTTGCCGCGGATGCGGGCGACGCGGTTGGCCATCAACCTGTAGCTGCCGAGGAGCCTGCCAGCGCCGACGCGGCCTACGGTGACGAGGTGGCTGCCGACGAGACGTCCCGTGAGGGCGAGGCTGACGACGAGGCGTTTGCCCACGAGACGCCCGCCGATCTGGTGTCTGACGACGAAGGGACGTCCGCCGTCACCGGCGACGACGCCACCCGCGTCGACGCGGGCGCGGATGACCACAGGGCCCACGAGGGCGCTGCCGACGCCCACCCGGCCGAGGAACCGGCCCTTACCGCGCCCGAACCCGCGCCCCAGCCTGAGCGTGAACCGGAACCCGCCGGCGCGGGCGAGGATGACGCCGCCGCGCGGCCCAAGCGCCGTGGCTGGTGGTCGCTGGGCTGACGCGAGGCGGTCCAACCGCCTGACGCAGCCGTGACAATTCGCGCAGGGGCTGGGGCTTTCCCGGCCCTTCGCTTTTCGGCAAGGTGTCGCCATGTTTGGGATCGAACTCGCCGACGCCGCCTTTCTGCCCGCCGCGCTCGTCGCCGTCGCGGCCGGGGTGCTGTCGTTCCTGTCACCCTGCGTGCTGCCGATCGTGCCGCCCTACCTGGCCTACATGACCGGGGTGAAGGTGTCGGCGCTGCAGGACCGCCAGCGCAGCGCGGTGCTGCCGGCGCTGTTCTTTGTCCTTGGCCTCAGCACGGTGTTCCTGCTGATGGGCTATGCCGCCTCGGCCTTTGGCCGCGCCTTCCTGCAATATCAGCCGTTACTGGTGAAGCTGTCGGGCGCCTTCGTCATCCTGCTGGGCCTGCATTTCCTGCATGTCTTCCGCATCCCGCTGCTGGATCGCGAGGCGCGGCTGGACACCGGCGACAAGGGCGGCTCGGCGCTGGGCGCCTATCTGCTGGGGCTGGCCTTCGCCTTTGGCTGGACGCCCTGCATCGGCCCGCAGCTGTCGATGATCCTGACCCTCGCGGCGACCGATCCGGCCCGCGGCACCGGGCTGCTGGGCGTCTATGCGCTCGGGCTTGGGATCCCGTTCCTGCTGTCGGCGATCTTCATCGAACGCTCGATCGGGCTGATGAACCGCATCAAGCGGCGCATGGGCCTGATCGAGCGCATTTCCGGCGTGCTGCTGATCGCCGTCGGCGTGCTGCTGCTGACCGGCTGGCTGGGGGTCATAAGCTACTGGCTGCTGGAAACCTTCCCGGCGCTGGGCCGGATCGGCTGACCGGGCCTCTCAGCCGCCGGCCCGGCAGGCGGCGAGCGCGGTGCCAAAGCTGCGGATCAGCGCCGGGTAGAACTGCGGCCCCGGCGGGATCGCGGCGCCCAGCGGGTCGATCACCGCGGTGGTGACGCCGCTGCCCTCGAACACCGTGCCCAGCAGGTCGGGGTCGAATTGCGGCTCGCTCAGCGCGCAGGTCACGCCCATCGCGCCCACCGCAGCCCGCAACTCCGCGATCCGCGCCGGGCTGGGGGTGCTGGCGTCGCTCAGCGACACCGACCCGGCGGCGGTCACCCCGAAGCGGTTTTCCATGTACTGATAGGCGTCGTGGAAGGCGACGAAGCGCAGGTCGCCCAGCGCCGCCAGCGCGGCGCGTGTTTCGGCAGCGGCGGCGTCGATTTCCGCCAGGGCCGCGTCGGCATTGGTGGCGTAGGCGGCGGCGTTGGCCGGGTCGAGGCGGGCCAGCTCGGCCGCGATGGCGCGGGTCCAGGCCTTGCCGTTTTCCGGGTCGAGCCAGGCATGGGGGTCGACGCCGTCATGGGAATGGCCGTGCTCGTCCGCATGGTCCTCGGCGTGGTCGTGATCGGCTTGGTCGTGCCCGTCGGCCGCGTCGTGATCCTTATGGGGGGCAAACGTCGCCCCCTGCCGGGCCTGCAGCTCGACCGTGCCGGGGGCGGCGAGCAGCTCGACATGCGCCGCCTGCGGGGCCAGCGTCTCGATCGGGCGCAGCAGCCACGGGGTCAGCTCGGGCCCGACGAAGAACACCACCTGCGCCGATTCCAGTGCCGCCGCGTCCGAGGGCTTCAGCGCATAGCCATGCGCCGAGGCGCCAGGCCGGACCAGCACCGCGGGTTCGCCCACCCCCTGCATGACGCGGGCCGCCAGCCCCTGCACCGGGGCGATGTCGGTCACCACACGCGGCGCCTCGGCATGGGCGGTCCCGGCCAGGATCACCAGCATCGCGGCAAGAGAGGATCGTGACATTCGCTGAACTCCGTCATAAGATAACATGATGAGTTACATTATAACATCTTGGCAGTCAATGGCGGGGGGCGGCGATGCCTGAGCGCGCCGTTCCCGACCCCGCCGTCCAGGACCCCACCGCCCACGACCACGCCGGCTGCATCGCGCGGGCGATGGCGCATGTCGACGCGCATTGCGCGGCCGACGGGCTGCAGCTGACCCCGGTCCGCCGCCGGGTGCTGGAAATCCTGCTGGAACAGCATCGGGCGCTGGGCGCCTATGAAATCCTTGACCGGCTGCGGGCCGAGGGGCTGGGTAGCCAGCCCCCGGTCGCCTATCGGGCGCTGGATTTCCTGATGAAGGCCGGGTTCGTGCACCGGATCGAGACCCTGAACGCCTTCGTCGCCTGCACCCGGTCGGGGCAGGGCCATGTCCCCGCCTTCCTGATCTGCCGTCAGTGCCACAAGGTCATCGAGACCCCCACCGAACCACCCGGCGGGGTGCTGGACAGCGCCGCCGCCGAGGCCGGCTTTGCCATCGAGACCGCCGTGCGCGAGGCCGAGGGCCTGTGCGCCGACTGCCGGGCCGCCGCATGACCGCCCCGCTGACCGCCCCGCTGTCCGCCCCGCTGATCGAACTCGACAACGTCGCCGTCACGCTGGGCGGCCACGCCGTGCTGCGCGACATCGACATGACCGTGCGGCAGGGCGAGATCGTCACCGTGGTCGGTCCCAACGGGTCGGGCAAGACCACGCTGATGCGGCTGATCATCGGCGCGCTGGCGCCCTCGGCCGGGCGGATCACCCGCGCGGCGGGGCTGCGGCTGGCCTATGTGCCGCAGCGGCTGGCGATCGACCCCTCGCTGCCGATCACCGCCGGGCGGTTCATGAACCTGCCGCATCGCCGCGATCCGGGCCGCGTCGCCGCCGCCCTGACCCGCGCCGGGCTGGGTGGGCTGGGCAGCCGCCCGGTCTCGGCGCTGTCGGGCGGGCAGCTGCAGCGGCTGCTGCTGGCCCGCGCGATGCTGAGCGAGCCGGATCTGCTGATCCTCGACGAGGGCGCCGCGGGGCTCGATCAGCCCGGCGTCGCCGCCTATTACGCCCGCGTCGAGCAGCTGCGCGCCGAAACCGGCTGCGCGGTGCTGATGGTCAGCCACGACCTGCAGGTGGTGATGCGCGCCTCGGACCACGTCATCTGCCTGAACGGGCATATCTGCTGCGAGGGGACGCCCGAGAACGTCTCGGGGTCCGCCGCCTATCGCGGGTTGTTCGGCGGCGGCGAGGGCGCGCTGGCGCTGTATCGCCACCATCACGACCACGTCCACGCCGACGGCACCCCCTGCGCCGGCCACGACCACGGCGAGGACGCCGCCTGATGCCACCCGATTTCATGGTTCGCGCGGCGCTGGCCGGGATCGGCCTGGCCGTGGCCTGCGCGCCGCTGGGCTGCTTCGTCGTCTGGCGGCGCATGGCCTATTATGGCGACGCGACCGCCCATGCCGCGCTGCTGGGGGTGGCGCTGTCGCTGGCGATGTCGCTGCCGCTGGCGCCGGCGGTGATCGCCGTCGCGCTGGCGATGGCCGCGGCGGTGGGGGCGCTGTCGGGGCGGCAGTCGGTCGACACCCTGCTGGGGGTGCTGGCCCACGCCGCGCTGGCCGCGGGGCTGGTCGCGGTGTCCTTCGTCCAGGGCGTGCGCAGCGATCTCAGCGCCTGGCTGTTCGGCGACATCCTGTCCGTCACCCGCGGCGACCTGGTGACGATCTGGCTGGGGGCGGCGGCCGTCGCCGCCCTGATCTTCTGGCGCTGGTCGCGGCTGATCCTGGCGACGCTGTCGCCCGAGATGGCGGTGGCCGACCGGATCTCGCCCCGGGTCGAGCAATGGGTGCTGAACATCGCGCTGGCCCTGGTCGTCGCGGTCGGCATCCGCATCGTCGGCGCGCTGCTGATCTCGGCGATGCTCATCATCCCCGCCGCTGCCGCCCGGCCGCTGTCGCGCAGCCCCGAGGCGATGGTGCTGGCCGCCGGCCTCATCGGCAGCGTGGCGACCCTGGCCGGGCTCGGCGCGGCGTGGCGGCTGGACACGCCGACGGGACCGACCATCGTCTGCGCCGCGGCGGTGCTGTTCGTGGTGGCGACGGGGGTGGCCGGGGCGGGGCGGGCCCTTCAGGCCCGGCCCTGACGCAGCAGCCAGGCCGCAAGGTCCTGGTCGCAGACCACGCCGTTCACCAGCCCGCCGCGCAGCGCCCCCAGCGTCGCGGCGCGCTTGGCCGGGCCGTGGACCGCGGCCACGATCAGCGCCCGGTCGGCCGGCGGCAGCGGCGCCGAGGCCACGCGGTCGTCGCGCGGCAGCATCCGCCCCTGAATGTCGAAGGCGTGGCCCAGGATCTCTCCGACCGCGCCGGCGGCGACCAGCCGGGCGATCTCGGCCACGGTGAGAAAGCCGTCCACCCGCAACGGCGCCTCGGGCCCCAGATCGCCCAGGCCGATCAGCGCCGCGTCGGCGGCCGCGGCCATCGCCATGACGCGCCGGTTGCCGGGCTGGCGGTGCAGCGCCGCGCGTTCCTCGGCGCTGGCGGCGATCACCGGCAAGATCAGCGGAAATGCCGGCGCGGTGACCTTTTCCGACAGCGAGAACAGCGCGTTGTAATAGGCCGCCGAGCCGTCCGGCGCGATCGTGCCGGTCAGCGACACGACGCGGTGCTGCGGGCAATCGACCCGGCCGATCTGCGCCACCGCGGCGCGCAGGGTGCGCCCGGTCCCCAGCGCCAGCGTCTTCGGCTCGGGCCGCGCCAGCAGCGTTTCCAGCAGCGCCGCCAGCTGCATCGCGACCCCGGCCGGAGCGCCCGCCGCCGGCGCCACCTCGGCCAGTTGCAGCCCGAAGCGGTCCTTCAGCGCCGCGCCCAGGTCCAGGCATTCCGCCAGCGGGTGGTCGATGCGGACCTTGACGATCCCCGCCGCCATCGCCTGCGCGACCAGCCGCTGCGCGGTCTGCCGCGACACGCCCAGCTCGCGCGCGATCTCGTCCTGGGTCATCCCGGCCACCCAGGACAGCCATGCGGCCCGGGCCGCCTGATCCAGTCTGTCACCGCCGCGCGTCATCGGGCCCTTCTGGTCCATCGAAAGGATTTGACAAGTTCGCATTCTGGTATGAGCATTTGCCCATCACAAGGGCAAATGCCCTGTCCGGAGGAGGAGCTCATGACCCGACTGACCCGCGCCCTGCTGGGCGCCTGCGCCGTATCCGCCCTGGCCGTGCCGGCGATGGCGGCCACCACCCTGACCATCGCCACCGTCAACAACGGCGACATGATCCGGATGCAGAAGCTGGCCGAGGACTTTACGGCCAAGAACCCCGACGTCACGCTGGAATGGGTGACGCTCGAGGAAAACATCCTGCGCCAGCGCGTCACCACCGACATCGCCACCAAGGGCGGCCAGTATGACGTGGTCACCATCGGCAACTACGAGGTGCCGATCTGGGCCAAACAGGGCTGGCTGGTGCCGCTGGACGGACTGCCCGCCGACTATGACGTCGAGGACCTGCTGCCCGCCCTGCGCGCGGCGCTGTCGATGGACGGCAACCTGTATGCGGCGCCATTCTATGGCGAATCGGCGATGGTGATGTATCGCACCGACCTGGCCGAGAAGGCCGGCGTCACGCTGGGCGATGCGCCGACCTGGGCCACGGTGCTGGATGCCGCCCGCAAGATGACCGACAAGGACGCCGGCATCTCGGGCATCTGCCTGCGCGGCAAGGCGGGGTGGGGCGAGAACATGGCCTTCCTGTCGGCGATGGCCAACAGCTATGGCGCCGCCTGGTTCGGCCCCGACTGGAAGCCCCAGTTCGACGGCGAGGAATGGAAGGCCGTGCTGAACGACTATGTGTCGGTCATGGCCGACGCCGGCCCGCAGGGCGCCTCGTCGAACGGCTTCAACGAGAACCTCGCGCTGTTCCAGCAGGGCAAGTGCGCGATGTGGATCGACGCGACGGTCGCGGCGTCCTTCGTCACCGACGAAAAGGAATCGACCGTGGCCGACAAGGTCGGCTACGCGCAGTTCCCGAACAAGGAAGGCGTCGATAACCACGGCAACTGGCTGTGGTCGTGGAACCTGGCGATCCCCGCCTCGACCGACGCGCCGGACGCGGCCAGGGCGTTCGTCGCCTGGGCGACCTCGAAGGGCTACACCAACCTCGTCGCCGAGAAGGAGGGCTGGCGCGCCGCCCCTCCGGGCACGCGGACCTCGCTCTACGAGAACGCTGACTACAAGGCGGCGGCGCCTTTTGCCGAAAAGACGCTGGCGGCCATCAACGCCGCGACGCCCGAAAAGCCCTCGGTCAAGGACATCCCCTATACCGGCGGGCAGTTCGTCGCGATCCCGGAATTCCAGGCCATCGGAACCGCCGTCGGCCAGCAGTTCAGCGCCGCCGTCGCGGGCCAGGTCAAGCCTGACCAGGCCCTGACCTCGGCCCAGCAGCTGACCGAGCGCGAGATGACCAGGGCCGGATACATCAAGTAACGAGTACCCGGCGCGCGGGGGGCGACCCCGTCGCGCGCCGATTTCCAGTCGATTTTCAGGGAAGGGGGGGAGGCCCATGGCGACAGCCCATCAACGCACCCTCGCGCGGTTCATGGTCGCGCCTTCGGTGGTGCTCTTGCTGCTGTGGATGATCGTGCCGCTGGCGATGACGCTGTGGTTCAGCTTCCAGCGCTACAACCTGCTCATGCCGGGGATGGAGGAGTTCATCGGCCTGAGCAACTACAGGTATTTCCTGACCGATCCCGGCTTCTGGACCGCGCTGACCAACACCCTGCTGATGGTCGCGGGCATCCTGCTGATCTCGGTCGTGGGCGGGGTCGGGCTGGCGATGCTGATCGACCAGCCGATCTTTGGCCAAGGCATCGTGCGGCTGCTGGTGCTGGCCCCGTTCTTCGTCATGCCGACGGTGTCGGCGCTGATCTGGAAGAACATGTTCATGAACCCCGAAAACGGGCTGTTCGCGTCGCTGGCGCGGGCCGTGGGCGCGCAGCCGATCGACTTCCTGGGCCAGTATCCGCTGCTGTCGATCATCGTGATCGTCGCCTGGCAGTGGCTGCCCTTCGCCACGCTGATCCTGCTGACCTCGCTGCAATCGTTGGACAGCGAGCAGGTCGAGGCGGCCGAGATGGACGGCGCCTCGGCCTGGGCGCGCTTTACCCACCTGACCCTGCCGCACATGAGCCGCGCGATCACCGTGGTGATCCTGATCGAGACGATCTTCCTGCTGTCGGTGTTCGCCGAGATCCTCGTCACCACCAATGGCGGGCCGGGCTATCAGTCCACCAACCTGACCTATCTCGTCTATTCGCAGGCGCTGCTGCAGTTCGACGTGGGCGGCGCATCGGCGGGCGGCATCGTGGCGGTTGATCCTCGCCAACATCGTGGCGCTCTTCCTGATGCGCCTGATCGGCAAGACGCTGGACTGAGGGGGCGGACATGGCACGCAGCGTTTCCAATTCGCGCAAATGGGTCTTCACCCTCCTCGCCTGGACGGCGGCCCTGCTGATCTTCTTCCCGATCCTGTGGACCGTCCTCACCAGCTTCAAGACCGAGGGCGAGGCCATCGCCTCGCCGCCCCGGTTCCTGTTCTTCGACTGGACGACCGAGAACTACGCGACGGTGCAGGAGCGGTCGAACTACTTCCGCCACTTCATGAACTCGGTGGTGATCTCGATCGGCTCGACGCTGCTGGGGCTGCTGGTGGCGGTCCCCGCCGCGTGGTCGATGGCGTTCCAGCCGACGCGGCGGACCAAGGACCTGCTGATGTGGATGCTGTCCACCAAGATGATGCCGGCGGTGGGCGTGCTGATCCCGATCTACATCCTGTTCCAGCGCGCGGGGCTTCTGGACAACCGCTTCGGGGTGATGGTCGTCCTGATGCTGATGAACCTGCCGATCATTGTCTGGATGCTGTACACCTATTTCCGCGAGATCCCCGGCGAGATCCTGGAGGCCGCCCGGATGGACGGCGCCGGTCTGTGGAACGAGATCCGCCACGTCCTGACGCCGATGGCGGTGCCCGGCATCGCCTCGACCATGCTGCTCAACATCATCCTGGCGTGGAACGAGGCGTTCTGGACCCTGAACCTGACAGCCTCCAAGGCGGCCCCGCTGACCGCCTTCATCGCCAGCTATTCCAGCCCCGAGGGGCTGTTCTACGCCAAGCTGTCCGCGGCCTCGACGATGGCCATCGCGCCGATTCTCGTCATGGGCTGGTTCAGCCAGAAACAGTTGGTCCGCGGCCTGACCTTCGGCGCGGTGAAATAGGAGGGATTTCCGATGGGGCGCATTACCCTTGAAAACGTCCGCAAGGCCTTTGGCGATGTCGAGGTCATCCCCGGCGTCGACCTGACCATCGAGGACGGAGAGTTCGCGGTCTTCGTCGGCCCCTCGGGCTGCGGCAAATCGACCCTCCTGCGGCTGATCGCGGGGCTCGAGGACGTGACCTCGGGCCGGATCCTGATCGACGGGCAGGACGTGACCGCGGCGCCGCCGGCCCGGCGCCGGCTGGCGATGGTGTTCCAGTCCTATGCGCTGTACCCGCATATGTCGGTGCGCAAGAACATCGCCTTTCCGCTGAAGATGGCCAAGATGCCCGAGGCGGAACAGCAGCGCCGCGTGGCCAAAGCGGCGCGCATCCTGAATCTCGACAGCTACCTGGACCGCCGCCCGGGCCAGCTGTCGGGCGGCCAGCGCCAGCGCGTCGCCATCGGCCGCGCCATCGTGCGCGAACCCGAGGCGTTCCTGTTCGACGAACCGCTGTCGAACCTCGACGCCGCGCTGCGGGTGAACATGCGGGTGGAAATCAGCCAGCTGCACAACAACCTCAAGACCACGATGGTCTATGTCACCCACGACCAGGTCGAGGCGATGACGATGGCCGACAAGATCGTGGTGCTGCGGGCCGGCCGTGTGGAACAGGTCGGCAGCCCGCTCGCGCTGTACAACAAGCCCGCCAACAAGTTCGTCGCCGGCTTCATCGGCAGCCCGAACATGAACTTCATCGATGGCGAGGCCGCCGCCCGGCACGGCGCCCACAGCATCGGCGTGCGCCCCGAACACTGGCGGCTCTCCACCACCGAGGGCGCCTTTGCCGGCCAGGTCGGCGTCGCCGAGCACCTGGGGTCGGACACCTTCCTGCATGTCGACCTGGATGGCGGCGCGCATGTGATCGCGCGGGCCAGCGGCGAATTCCCGGTCAGCCACGGCGACCGCATCTGGCTGACCCCGCAGGACGACCGCGTCTATCGCTTCGACAAGCAGGGGCTGGCGGCATGAGGCTTGACGGCAAGACCGCGCTGATCACCGGCGCCGCCCGCGGCATCGGCCGCGCCTTCGCCGAGGCGTATATCGCCGAGGGCGCCACCGTCGCCATCGCCGACATCGACGCCGACCGGGTGCGCGCCACCGCGGCCGAGATCGGGGCGCGTCCGATCGTCATGGACGTCTCGCGCCAGGACAGCATCGAGGCCGGCGTGGCCGAGGCCGTGCGCGAGCTGGGCGGCATCGACATCCTCATCAACAACGCCGCGCTGTTCGACCTGGCGCCGATCGTCGAGATCACCCGCGACAGCTTTGACCGGCTGTTCTCGATCAACGTTGCGGGCACGCTGTTCACCCTGCAGGCCGTGGCGCGGCACATGATCGACCGCGGGCAAGGCGGGCGGATCATCAACATGGCCTCGCAGGCCGGCCGCCGGGGCGAACCGCTGGTCGCCGTCTATTGCGCCACCAAGGCCGCCGTCATCAGCCTGACCCAGTCCGCCGGGCTGGACCTGATCCGCCACGGCATCAACGTCAACGCCATCGCGCCCGGCGTCGTGGACGGCGAACACTGGGACGGCGTGGACGCCAAGTTCGCCGCCCACGAAAACAAGCCGCGCGGCCAGAAAAAGCGCGAGGTCGGCGCCGCCGTCCCCTATGGCCGCATGGGCACCGCCGCCGACCTGACCGGGATGGCCGTATTCCTGGCCTCGTCCGAGGCCGACTACATCGTCGCCCAGACCTACAACGTCGACGGCGGGAACTGGATGAGTTGAGATGAAACTTTCCGACGCCACCCTGGCCGACCTGCCGGTCGCCGTCCCGTCCTATGACCGCCGCGCGCTGCGGCCCGGCATCGTCCATTTCGGGCTGGGCAATTTCCACCGCGCCCACCAGGCGGTCTATCTCGACCGGCTGATGAACCTGGGCGAGGGGCACGACTTCGCCATCCTCGGCGCCGGGGTGATGCCGGCCGATGCCGCCGCGCGCGAGACGCTGGCGGCGCAGGACTTCCTGTATACCGTGGTCGAGCAGGCGGCGGACGCCTCGGACCCCCGCGTGATCGGGGTGATGACCGGCTATATGCCGCCCGGCGATCCCGCCCGCACCATCGCGGCGCTGGCCGATGCGGCGACGCGCATCGTGTCGCTGACGATCACCGAGGGCGGGTATTTCATCGATGCCCGGACCGGCCATTTCGACCCCGCCCACCCGGCCATCGCGGCCGACGGCCGGAACCCTGCCGCCCCCGCCACGGTGTTCGGCCTGATCGTCGCGGGCCTCAGGGCGCGGCGCGAGGCGGGGCTGCCGCCCTTCACGGTCATGTGCTGCGACAACATCCCCCATAACGGCGTCGTCACCCGCGAGGCGGTGGTCGAGACCGCGCGCCTGTCCGACCCCGCGCTCGCCGACTGGATCGCGGCCCATGTCTCGTTCCCGAACGCGATGGTGGACCGCATCACGCCGGCCACCAGCGACCGCGAACGGGCGATGATCCGCGAGATTGGCGTCGAGGACGCCAGCCCGGTCTTTTGCGAGGATTTCATCCAGTGGGTGCTGGAGGACGACTTCCCCGCCGGCCGCCCGGCGCTGGAAAAGGTGGGGGTGGAATTCGTCCCCGACGTGACCCCCTACGAGATGATGAAGATCCGCATCCTGAACGGCGGCCACGCGATCATCGCCTATCCCTCGGGACTGATGGACATCCACTTCGTCCATGAGGGGATGCAGAACGACCTCGTGCGCGCCTTCCTCGACAAGGTCGAGCGCGACGAGGTGATCCCGGTCGTCCCGCCGGTGCCGAACACGGACCTGAATGCCTATTTCGCCAAGGTCAAGGAACGCTGCGCCAACCCCAAGATCGGCGACACCATCCGGCGGCTGTGCCTGGACGGGTCGAACCGCCAGCCCAAGTTCATCATCCCGACCATCGCCGACCGGCTGGCGCAGGGCCTGCCGGTCGAGGGGCTGGCGCTGGAATCGGCGCTGTGGTGCCGCTATTGCGCCGGGACCACCGACAGCGGCGCCGTGATCGCGCCCAACGATCCCGACTGGGACCGGCTGACCGCCGCGGCGCAGGCCGCACGCACCGACCCGCAGGCGTGGCTGGGGATGGCCGACATCTATGGCGCGACCGGGCAGGATGCGCGCATTGCCGCGCCGTTCGCGCGCTGGCTGGCGATGCTGTGGCGGGACGGGACCGCCGCCACGCTGCGGCACTATCTCGGGCGATGACCGGGTTCATCTTCGACTGCGACGGCGTGCTGGTGGACAGCGAACCGCTGTCGGTGGCGGAACTGGGCCGCACCCTGCGCGAGGCCGGGGCGGGGATCACCGACGCTCAGGTCTTTGCCCGCATGATCGGCCGCCCGGTCGCCGAGATCGTGGCCATCGTCGCGGCCGAAGAGGGCGCCGACGCCACGTCCCTGCTGCCCGCCTATCGCGCCCGGCTGCGCGACCGCTTCACGGCGGAACTGCGGCCGGTGCCGGGGATCGCCGAGGCACTGGACCGGATGCCGCCGGGACCGCGGGCGGTCGCCTCGTCCTCGACCCCGCCGCGGCTGGAACACACGCTGCGGCTGACCGGCCTGTGGGACCGCTTTGCGCCGCATGTCTATTCGGCGACCGAGGTCGCCCGCGGCAAGCCCGCGCCCGACCTGTTCCTGCTGGCCGCCAACCGGCTGGGCCTGCCGCCGGCGGACTGCATCGTCATCGAGGACAGCCCCGCCGGGGTCGAGGCCGCCCGCGCCGCGGGCATGCGGGTGGTCGCGCTGCTGGCCGGCAGCCACGCCGCGGCGGCTGGGCTGGCGCAGGCGATGCAGGCGCTGCGCCCCGATGCGGTCGTGGCCGATGCAGCCGACCTGCCCGACACGCTCGCCCGGCTGGCGGCGGCGGGCTAGCCGCCCCAGCGCTCGGCCGACAGCCGCAGCGCCAGGTGGTCGATCAGCGCCCGCAGCTTGGCCGGCACCGGCTCGACCGCCGGCCATACCGCCATGATCGGCAGGCGGCGGGTCTCGACATCCGCCATCACCCGCACCAGCCGGCCCGAGATCAGCGGCGTCGAGACGATGAAGCGCGGCAGCATCGCCAGCCCCAGCCCGGCGATCGCCATCTCGCGGATCGCCTCGCCATTGTTCACGGTGATCCGGCCCGAGACGGAGGGCGAGACCATGCGCCCGCCCTGCCGGAACTGCCACGCGGCGGCGTTGGGCAGGTGGCTGTAGCTGATGACCGCATGGCCGCGCAGATCGGCGGGGGTGCGCGGAGTGCCGTGGCGGTCCAGATAGCCGGGGCTGGCGACGACCACCTGCTGGTCCTCGCCCATCTTGCGCGCCTTCAGCGACCCGTCGCGCGGGGCGCCGATGCGGATGCCCAGGTCGAACCCCTCGCGGCCCAGGTCGCGCAGCCGGTCGTCATAATCGACCCGCAGCTCGAGCGCCGGATGGGCGGCGGCGAATTCGGCCAGCAGGGGCGACAGATGCATGGTGCCAAAGCTCATCGGCGCGGCGATCGACAGCTGCCCCTGCAGCGGCAGACGGCCGTCCATGCCCCAGCCGGCGCTTTCGGCCGCCGCGACCAGCTCGGCCAGGGCCGGGCGCAGCCGCTCGGCCAGCCGCAGCGCGGTCTCGGTGGGGACGATCCGGCCGGCATGGCGGCGGAACAGCGCCGCGCCCAGCGTCGTCTCGAACTCGGTGATCCGCCGCGAGACGACGGATTTCGACAGGTTCAGCCGCGCCGCGGCGGCGGTCACGGTGCCCAGCTCCATCACGGTCAGGAAGGTGTCGATCTCGTCGAGGCTATAGCGCATTCGGGTAGTCTAGCCGGTCCCCGGTCGTTCGCAAATATCGAACGCCGCGTTCGCCAGCGGCGGACTGGCGTTGCGCCCGGGCGAAACCGATATCAGGCGCAACGAAAGGAGGTCGCCATGACCCTCACCGGCATTCACCACCTGACCGCGATCACCGCCGACGCGGCGGGCAACAACGAATTCTACACCCGCACGGTGGGGCTGCGGCGGGTCAAGAAGACGGTCAACCAGGACGACACCTCGGCCTATCACCTGTTCTATGCCGACGGGGCCGGCAGCCCGGGCACCGACCTGACCTTCTTCGACTGGCCGGCGGCGCGGGAACGGCGCGGCACCCGCTCGATCAGCCGCACCGGGCTGCGGGTGGCCGAGGCGAGCCTGGATTACTGGGCCGCGCGGCTGCGCGACGCGGGGCTGGCGGCGGGCGCGCCGGTGCTGCTGGACGGCCGCGGATCGGTCGATTTCGAGGACCCCGAGGGCCAGCGCCTGCGCCTGATCGCCGATGACGGCGGCCCCGCCCATCCCTGGGACCGCAGCGCCGTGCCGGCGGATCACCAGATCCGCGGGTTGGGGCCGATCACGATCTCGGTCCCCGATCTGCGGCCGACCCAGACGGTGCTGACCCAGGTGATGGGGATGCGCCAGACCCGCAGCTATGCCAGCCCCGACGGCGAGGGGCAGGTCCATGTCTTTCAGATGGGCGCGGGCGGTGCCGCGGCCGAACTGCATGTCGCGGTCCAGCCGGGGCTGCCGGTCGCGCGGCAGGGGGCAGGGGCGGTGCATCACGTCGCCTTCCGCGTCCCCGACAATGCCGCGATCCACGACTGGGCCCAGCGGCTGCGCGAGATGCGGGTGCCGAACTCGGGCGAGGTCGAGCGGTATTATTTCCGCTCGCTCTATTTCCGCGAACCGGGCGGAAACCTGTTCGAGATCGCGACCGACACCCCCGGCTTTGCCGTGGACGAGCCGTTCGAGACGATGGGCGAGGCGCTGTCCCTGCCGCCCTTCCTGGAACCGCGCCGGGCGCAGATCGAGGCGGGGCTGAAGCCGCTCGCCTGATCGGCGCTCTAGCGCGGCGTCCCGGCGCGCCGCGCGCGGCTGATCCCCAACTGGCGTTCGCGCCAGATGATCGCCACCCCCGCCGCGATGATCACCGCCGCCCCGACCAGCATCCGGGGCGAGGCGCCCTCGCCGAACACAAACCAGCCGATCGCCAGCGCCATCAGCATCGAGCCATAGTCGAATGGCGCCACCAGCGAGGCATCCGCATAGCGATAGGCCGAGGTCAGCATGATCTGCGCCACCCCGCCGATGATCCCGCAGGCGACCAGCAGCGCAAAAGTGGAAAGGTCCGGGACCACCCAGCCGAAGGGCAGCGTCACCAGCGACAGCACCGTCGCCGTGACCGAGAACCAGAACACCACCGCCGCGGTGCGCTCGGTTTGGATCATCCGCGAGATGAAGATCTGCGCCAGCGCCCCGAAGGCCGCCCCGGTCAGGGTCAGGATCGCGCCCAGGGTTTCCCCGATGGTGACGCTCGATGCCTGCATCGACAGCCGCGGCGACAGCACGATCAGCACGCCGACCAGCCCGATCGCCACCATCGACATGCGGAACCCGCGCACCTGCTCGGCAAGGAACATCCCCGCGAAGATCACCGTCAGCAGCGGCATGGCGTAACCCAGCGCCGTCGCCTCGGGGAAGGGCAGCAGCCCCAGCCCGGCAAAGCTGGTGCCCATCGCCAGCGACCCGACGATGCCGCGATAGACATGGCTCATCGGGTCGGTGGTGCGCAGTCCGGTGGCCAGTTCTCCCCGCGACCACAGCCAGGCGAGGATCACCGGGATCGCGAAGAGTGAGCGGAAGAACATCTGCTCGCCGGCCGGGACCGTCGCCGCGGTGGCCTTGAGGATCGCGGCCATCACGGTGAACAGGAACACGCTGCCCAGCTTCAGCAGGATGCCGGTGATCGGGCTCACAGCCGCGCCACGGCCCAGCGGGCGGCGTCGGCCACGGCAGGATCGGGATCGTCCACCCGCGCCTGCGCCACCGGCCGCAGCCGGGGCAGCGCGGAATTGCCGATCGCATAGAGCGCGTTGCGGACCATCCGGTCGCGGCCGATGCGCTTGATCGGGCTTCCGGCAAAGCGGGCGCGGAAGCCGGCCTCGTCCAGCGCCGCCAGCTCCTCGAGCGGCGGGGCGCGGTGGGGGCCGTGATAGCGCAGGTCGGCGGCCTCGGCGGCGAACTTGTTCCACGGGCAGACGGCCAGGCAGTCGTCGCAGCCATAGATGCGGTTGCCCATCAGCGGCCGCAGGGCCTCGTCCACCGGGCCGCGATGCTCGATGGTCAGGTAGGAAATGCAGCGCCGGGCATCCAGACGGAACGGCCCCGGGAAGGCATCAGTGGGACAGACGTCCAGGCAGGCGCGGCAGGACCCGCAATGCTCGGCCTCGGGCGCGTCGGGGGTCAGCGGCAGGGTGGTGAAGATCGCACCGAGGAAGAACCAGTTGCCCAGGTCGCGGCTCAGCAGGTTGGTGTGCCTGCCCTGCCAGCCGAGACCCGCGGCCTGCGCGAGCGGCTTTTCCATGACCGGGGCGGTATCGACGAAGACCTTGATGTCGCCGCCGAAGCTGTCGATCATCCAGCGCCCCAGCCGCTTCAGCCGCGCCTTGACGATGTCGTGGTAATCCTTGCCCTGCGCATAGACGCTGACCGCGCCCCGATCCGGGCGGGCCAGATCCGCGCGCGGATCATGCGGCGGAGCATAGCTTTCGGCCAGCATCACCACCGACCGCGCCGCGGGCCACAGCGCCGCGGGATCGCCGCGCCAGCCCATCCGCTCGGCCATCCAGCTCATCTGCCCGTGGCGCCCGGCCGCGACGAACTCGGCCAGCCACCCGGCCGCCTGAGGGATCGCGTCCGGCGTGGTGACCCGCGCGGCCGAGAACCCCTCGACCCGCGCCCGGTCCAGGATCAGCTTCTTCTTTGCGGAAATATCCTGGGGGGAGTCCGCCCCCGGCGGACGGGGGGCAACGCCCCCCCCTTGCGCGCCCGGCTTAGAAGTCGAGCTGCGCATAATGCGGCGCCGGCGCCAGCCCCGACACCTGATCGGCCAGCACGCTGCGGAAGGCCGGGCGCGACTTCACCGTCGCATACCAGTCGCGCAGCACCGTCGAGCGGTCCCAGTCCACGTCCGAGATATAATCGAGGCACGACAGGTGCGCCGCCGCGGTGAAATCGGCGAGCGTCAGCATGTTGCCGGCTAGCCATTTCCGGGAATCCAGCAGCGAGGTCATGTAGTCGATGTGCTCCTTGACCGCGCGCAGCCCCGATTTCACCAGCCGCGAATCCGGGTAGCCGGCGTTCATCACCTTCTTCCACACGCGTTCCGACAGGATCGGGCGTGTCACCTCGTCGTTGAACTTGTCGTCGAACCAGGCGCACAGCCGCCGCACTTCGTGCCGTTCCGCGGGTGTCGCTGGCATCAGCGGCGGGGTTGGGACGGTCTCGTCCAAGTATTCGACGATCGCCTGGCTTTCCGACAGCAGCCGGCCGTCCATCCGCAGCACCGGAATCTTGCCGGCGGGGTTGCGGCGCATGATCTCGGACCCCGCCTCCCACCAGCGTTCTTCGACCAGCTCGACCTCGATCCGCTTCTCGCCCAGCACCAGCCGGACCTTGCGGCAGAACGGCGACAGGGCGGTGTGATACAGGCGCGGCGTGGCGGGGGTATTCATCGGAAGGGCAGCCTTTCGGCGTCAGGAAGGGTCGGACGGGTCGGCCGGTGATACGCGGCAGAGGGCCGCGTTTCAACCGCCGCCGGGGCGCGCGGCCGCGTCGGACGGCGGATCGAAGCACGCCGCCCGACCGTCGCGGCGGATCGTCTCGGCCCCGTCCGCGATCGCCCGCGCCCGGGCGGATCGGGGATCGGCGCCGCGGGTCTTGGGCGCCGGCAGCACCGCGGCCAGCGCCGCCGCCTGCCGGGCCGACAGCCGGTCGGGAGTGGTCCCGAAATGTTGCGCGGCGGCGGCGTGGATGCCGAAGACGCCGGGGCCGAACTCGGCCACGTTCAGATAGACCTCGACGATCCGGCGCTTGGTCCAGACCGCCTCGATCATCGGGGTGTAGATCGCCTCGAGCGTCTTGCGGACCCAGCTGCGCCCCTGCCACAGATAGACGTTCTTGGCCGTCTGCTGGGTCAGGGTCGAGGCGCCCCGGCTTTCGCCCCGCCCGATCACGCGGCGGATCTCAGCCATGTCGAAGCCCCAATGGACGCAGAAATTGGCGTCCTCGGCGGCGACGACCGAGCGCAGCATCACCGGCGCGATGTCGGCGGCGGGGGTCCAGCGGCGGGGCAGCTCGCCCTCGGTGAGGATGGTCCAGGTGGTGGGTGGGTTCAGCACCCAGCCGAACAGCACCACCAGCGCCAGCATCAGCGCGAAGACCCGCAACGCCAGCCAGCGCAGCTTGCGCGCCAGCCAGCGGACCAGGCCGGGCCGCCGCGCCGGGGCGGGGGCAAGCTCGTCGACGTAAGGGGGAAGGGGCTGGCGGGGCATGGACGTCTCCGTCTCATGCCCCGCCCGGTCAGGTCAAGAAAACCCGCGCCGCTTACAGCTTTTCAGGCGGCACCGGGTGGTGGCCGATGGCGTTGCCGGTCGCGTCATGGGCCGCGGTGGTGTCGGTGGCCACCGTCGCCGCGCCCCCCGGCAGGGCCGCGCCGGTGCCGGCAGCCGAGGCCGCCGTCGAGGCCGCCCAGGCCGGCGCGGCCAGCGTCTTGCGCAGCCGCGCCTCGTCCGCGTTCGACATCGAGGTCTGGATCACCCGCGCCCGCGTGCCGTATTTTTCCAGCCGCGGCAGCAGCTTGTCCATGTTGAACCCGTCGGCGAGGATGAACACCGCGCCGCTGCCGACCGGCACGGTCTTGCCGATCTGGCGGATGAAGTCGTCCGGGATGCCGTAATCTGTGGCCGATCCGGCCAGTGCCCCGGCGCCGGCGCCGATCGCCGCCCCGGCCAGCGGGTTGAGGAACAGAAGCCCGACCAGCCCGCCCCAGAACGTCCCGCCCAGCGCCCCGGCCGAGGTCAGGTTCAGCGCCTGGTGCAGCTGGTATTCACCCTCGGTCGGGCGGGTGACGACGACGGCATCCTCGAGCTTGAGCAGATATTCCTTCTGCGCCCCGGCCAGTTCCTGGCGCAGGGCGAAGGCGTCGGCCTCGTTGTCGAATCCGATGACGATCAGTTGGGACATGGCGTCCTCCGGCGTTGCGGTTGATTTCGGCCGATAAACGCATCTGCCGGGGGCCGGGTTCAGCGGACGGAGTGGAAGCCGCAACGGAAAACCCCCCGCGGCGCGAGGCCGCGGGGGTTTTTGACGTTGGTGCCCAGGAGAAGACTCGAACTTCCACGCCTTGCGGCACACGGACCTGAACCGTGCGCGTCTACCAATTCCGCCACCTGGGCAGGTCGCGTGAGGGGGGTGATTAAGGCCGCCCGTCGGGGGTGTCAACGGGGCATCTGCGGAAAAATCGGTTCGCTCGAAAAGGGGGGCGTTGCCCCCGCGCGTTCCGCGCTCCCCCAGGATATTTGGGCAAAGAAGAACCGGGGCCGGGCGGGCCGCTGCGCTTGATGCCTCGCACCGGGTCGGCTATCACCTTGACGACGCGCCGGAACCGGCGCGCTGGCAGTCCCGGAGGGCGCGTTCATGGCAAGACTGGTCACGATCTATGGCGGTTCGGGATTCTTGGGGCGCCAGATCGCGCGGCAGATGGCCGCGGCGGGCTGGCGGGTCCGCGTGGCCTGCCGGCGTCCGAACCAGGCCGGCGTGGTGCGCACCTATGGCGCGGTGGGCCAGGTCGAGCCGGTGCCCTGCAACGTCCGCGACGACCTGTCGGTGACCGCTGCGATGATGGACGCCGATGCGGTTATCAACTGCGTGGGCATCCTCGTGCGCGAGGGGCGCAACACCTTCGACGCCATCCACGAGGAGGCCGCGGGCCGCATCGCCCGCATCTCGGCCGAACGCGGCGTGCCGCGGCTGGTGCATGTCTCGGCCATCGGCGCGAATGTCGATGCGGCGAGCCACTATGCGGCCTCGAAGGGCCGCGGCGAGGCGCTGGTGCTGCAGCATCGGCCCGACGCGGTGATCCTGCGGCCCTCGGTGGTGTTCGGACCGGATGACGGGTTCTTCAACAAGCTGGGCTGCATGATGCGGCTGGGGCCGATCCTGCCGCTGCCGGGCGCCAGCGTCGAGGTGCAGCCGGTCTATGTCGAGGATGTGGCCCGCGCCGCCGCCATGGCCGCGCGCGGCGAGGCGGCGCCCGGCATCTATGAGCTGGGCGGGCCCGACGTCTACACGATGCGCGAACTGGCGCAGATGGTGGCCCGGGTGACCGGGCGCCGGCGCGCCATCATCGGCCTGCCGCGTTTCCTGGCCGGGCTGATGGGCGCGGGCTTCGACGCGGTGCAATGGGCGACCGGCGGGCTGGTCACAAACCGCGTGCTGACCCGCGACCAGGTCCGCCTGCTGCGGCAGCCGAACCGGGTCGGGACCGGCGTCCGGACCTTCGCCGATCTGGGCATCGCGCCGATGGCGGCCGAGGCGATCATCCCGGACTACCTGTGGCGCTTCCGCCCCTCGGGGCAATATGACGCGATCAAGGCTTCGGCGCGCAACCTGCGCGAAAGCTGAGCCCGCAAGGACATCCCCGTGAGCTATTTCAACGACGTGATCCTCGGGGTGATCGAGGGGATCACCGAGTTCCTGCCGATTTCCAGCACCGGCCACCTGCTGCTGGCGCAGCACTGGCTGGGGGCGCGGTCGGACACCTATAACATCGTCATCCAGGCCGGGGCGATCCTGGCGGTGACGCTGATCTATTGGCGCAGGCTGGTCGATCTGGCGACCGGCTGGCGCGATCCAGCGAACCGCAACTATCTGGCCAAGCTGGCGACGGCGTTCCTGCTGACCGCGGTGCTGGGGGTGGTGGTCAAGAAGGCGGGGTTCGAGCTGCCCGAGACGGTCACCCCCATCGCCTGGGCGCTGGTCATCGGCGGGCTGTGGATGCTGCTGGCCGAGAACCTTGCCGCCCGCCTGCCGGATTCAGCGGCGATCACCTGGCGGGTGGCGGTGGCGGTCGGCATCGCGCAGGTGGTGGCGGGGGTGTTTCCGGGCACCTCGCGCTCGGCCGCGACGATCTTTGCGGCGATGCTGCTGGGCACCTCGAACCGCGCCGCGGCGACCGAGTTCGCGTTTCTGGTCGGCATCCCGACCATGTATGCCGCCAGCGCCTATCAGCTGATCGGGCAGGTGGGCAGCGGCGTGGCCGAGGACTGGACCGGGCTGGCGATCGCCTTTGCGGTGTCGACCGTCACCGCCTTCGTGTCGGTGAAATGGCTGCTGGGCTATATCAGGACCAACCGCTTCACCGTTTTCGCAATCTATCGGATCGTGTTCGGCATCTTGTTGCTGGGGATGGGGATGGCGGGGATTGTCTCATGAAGTTTCGAAAATTCAGCTAGTTGCGCGAATATAGGTTTCATGAGAAACCTAATTACGGGCCTCTTCGCGACTCGAATGCGTCTCGTGAACCCGAAAACTACTTATTAAGTCAGCAAGACTGACTTTTTATCGCCGAAACCCTGCGGTACAGCGGTCCCCGGATGATTCGAGGGGGCGCAGCCGATGGCCACGCAGAAGATGCTCAAGTTCGTCAACGTGCATCGGCAGATGCCCGAAAAGCGTGACCCGGCCGAGCGCAGCGACGATTTCCACGAGATCTACCGCGAATTCGCAGCCGCCAAGGCCGAGGAACAGGCGAGCCGCTGCAGCCAGTGCGGCGTGCCCTATTGCCAGAGCCATTGCCCGCTGCACAACAACATCCCCGACTGGCTGCGCCTGACCGCCGAGGGCCGCACCCAGGAAGCCTATCTGCGCGCCCAGGAAACCAACACATTCCCGGAGATCTGCGGCCGCATCTGCCCGCAGGACCGCCTGTGCGAGGGCAACTGCGTGATCGAGCAGTCCGGCCACGGCACCGTCACCATCGGCGCGATCGAGAAATACGTCACCGACACCGCCTGGGAGGAAGGCTGGGTCGAGCCGATCCGCCCGGCCGCCGAGCGCAGCGAAAGCGTCGGCATCATCGGCGCCGGGCCGGGCGGGCTGGCCGCCGCCGACCGGCTGCGGCGGATGGGGTTCCAGGTCACCGTCTATGACCGCCACGACCGCGCCGGCGGGCTGATGATCTATGGCATCCCCGGCTTCAAGCTGGAAAAGCACGTCGTCGAGCGCCGCAACAGGCTGCTGGAGGACGGCGGGGTCGAGTTCGTGCTGGGCGCCGATGTCGGCGCCACGATCAGCTTTGACGCGATCCGCGGCAAGCATGACGCGGTGCTGATCGCGACCGGGGTTTATCAGACCCGCGACCTGGACATCGACAACCCGCCCGCCCGCGGCGTGGTGCGGGCGCTGGACTACCTTACCGCCTCGAACCGCATCGACCTGGGCGACGAGGTGCCGGATTTCGAGGACGGCGAGCTGAACGCCGCCGGCAAGCGCGTCGTGGTCATCGGCGGCGGCGACACCGCGATGGACTGCGTGCGCACCGCGATCCGGCAGGGGGCGAGTTCGGTCAAGTGCCTGTATCGCCGCGACCGCGCCAACATGCCGGGCTCGCAGCGCGAGGTCCAGAACGCCGAGGAGGAGGGCGTCGAGTTCGTCTGGCTGAGCGCGCCGAACGCCTTTGCCGGCCACGCCACCGGCGAGGCGCGCAAGGCCGACGAGGCGCAGGTGGCCAATGCCGGCGGCGACGTGACCGGAGACGGGATCGGCGACAACCCCCGTCTCGCGCCGGCTCACGTCGCGACCGAATCCGCCGTGGCCGGGCTGCGGGTGACGCGGATGCGGCTGGGCGCGCCGGACGTCTCGGGCCGGCAATCGCCCGAGCCGATCGCGGGCGGCGATTACGACGAGCCGGCCGACCTGGTCATCAAGGCACTGGGGTTCGAGCCCGAGGACCTGCCGCGGCTGTGGGGCGTCGAGGGGCTCGAGGTGACCCGCTGGGGCACGATCAAGGCCGATTACCGCACCCACCGCACCAGCCTGCCCGGCGTGTTCGCGGTCGGCGACATCGTCCGCGGCGCCAGCCTCGTGGTCTGGGCTATCCGCGACGGGCGCGAGGCCGCCGACGTGATCGCCGCCGAACTGGCCGGCTCGGAGCGTGTGGCGGCAGAGTGATGTTCATGCAGCGTTCATGCACCGTTCGTGCACAGTTCGTGCATACCGCACGCGCAGCATGTCACGCTGCGATGCGGCGCGTGGGTCAGCTGGCCTGCCTTGTCCTGGCCCTTCCAGCGGCGGCTGCGGAGTTCAGGCCGCCCGCCGGCTGCACCCTGACGATGACGGTCCAGCAGCGGTCCTGCACGGTGGCGCAGCACTTCACCTGCGCCACCGATGCGCCGGGCGACCAGTGGGTGGCGTATTTCACCCGCGAGGGGCTGGTCTATCAGTCCCGGATCGATGCCGAGACGCGGTGGATGGAATCGACCGACACGGTCAGCGGCATCACCGACCGGCTGGAACCGGACGCCGCCGATCATGCCAGCCTGCGCACGCTGATGGCCTCGGGGCGCGACGATTTCGATTTCTGGACCGTGTCGGACAGCGGCGAGCGGCTGCGCCATGTCGGCCATGACGAACTGACCGGCCACACCACCATCGACGGGGTGGCGCTGGACACCACCCGGTTCGAACTGGAAACCTTTTCTGCCGAGGGCGACCTGCTGATCCGCCGCACCGGCACCCAGTTCGTCAGCCGCGAGACGGGGCGGTTCTATGGCGGGCTGGAAACCGCGACCGACTGGTCCGGCGAGGTGTCCGAGACGAACGACACGCCGGTCACCTTCGCCCGCCCGGGCGAGGCCGGCTTCGGCTCGACCGACCCGCAATTCGACTGCGACATGCAGATGGTCGGTCGGATCACCGGGGGCGGCGCATGATCGAGGGGCATTGCCTGTGCGGCGCGGTCAGCGTCCGCGTCACCGGCCACGGCGGATTTACCGGCGCCTGTCACTGCCGGATGTGCCAGCGCTGGTCGGGGGCGCTGTTCGTCAGCTTCAACGCCCCCGCCGACGCGGTGACGGTGACCGGAGAGGTCACCCGCTATCAGTCCGCTCCGTTCGCCGAGCGCGCCTTCTGCCCGCGCTGCGGTTCGCATCTGTGGATGCGGAACATCGAGGCGGACGACTGCAGCTATGACCTGATGCCGGGCCTGTTCGACGCCGCCCGCGACATCCCGCTGCAGAGCGAGATCTATACCGACCGGGCGCTGCCCGGCCTCGCGCTGGCCGGCGACCATCGCCGCGCCACCCGCGCCCAGTACGAAGCCGGGAACCCCCATCTGGAAGGAGACATGCCATGACCATCGCCCCCAACCGGATGGACGCCGACTGGATGGACGCCGAGGAAACCCGCCGCGCCTGGATGGCCGAGAATTCGCTGTACCGGGCCGAGGATGAACATTCCTCGTGCGGGGTCGGGCTGGTCGTCTCGATCGAGGGCAAGGCCAGCCGCCGCGTCGTCGAACACGGGATCGAGGCGCTGAAGGCCGTCTGGCACCGCGGCGCCGTCGATGCCGACGGCAAGACCGGCGACGGCGCGGGCATCCACGTGCAGATCCCGGTGCCGTTCTTCTATGACCAGGTGCGGCGCACGGGGCACGAGCCCGACATGGGCAAGCTGATCGCCGTCGGGCAGGTGTTCCTGCCGCGCACCGACTTTGCCGCCCAGGAACGCTGCCGGACCATCGTGGAAACCGAGGTCCTGCGGATGGGCCACTATATCTATGGCTGGCGCCACGTCCCGGTGAACACCGCCGTGCTGGGCGACAAGGCCAACGCCACCCGCCCCGAGATCGAGCAGATCCTGATCCGCTGCGACAAGGACATCGACGAGGAGGCCTTCGAGCGCGACCTGTACATCATCCGCCGCCGCATCGAACGCGCCGCCGTCGCCAGCCAGATCGCGGGCATGTATATCTGCACGCTCAGCTGCCGGTCGATCATCTACAAGGGCATGATGCTGGCCGAGCAGGTGGCCGAGTTCTACCCCGACCTCAAGGACGCGCGGTTTGAATCGGCCTTCGCGATCTATCACCAGCGCTATTCGACCAACACCTTCCCGCAATGGTGGCTGGCCCAGCCGTTCCGGATGCTCGCCCATAACGGCGAGATCAACACGTTGAAGGGCAACCTCAACTGGCTGAAAAGCCACGAGATCCGCATGGCCTCGTCGACCTTTGGCGACATGGCCGAAGACATCAAGCCGATCGTGCCCGGCGGGTCGTCGGATTCGGCCGCGCTGGACGCGGTGTTCGAGGTGCTGGTGCGGTCGGGCCGGTCGGCCCCGATGGTCAAGACGATCATGGTGCCCGAGGCGTGGTCCAAGGCCACCACAGACATGCCGAAGGCCTGGGCGGACATGTACGCCTATTGCAATTCGATCATGGAGCCGTGGGACGGCCCCGCCGCCCTGGCGATGACCGACGGGCGCTGGGTCTGCGGGGGTCTGGACCGCAACGGGCTGCGGCCGATGCGCTATGTGGTGACCGGCGACGGGCTGCTGGTCGCGGGGTCCGAGGTGGGCATGGTGCCGGTCGACGAATCGGCGGTGCGCGAAAAGGGCGCGCTGGGGCCGGGGCAGATGATCGCCGTCGACATGCGGCAGAAGCGGCTTTACCACGACCACGAGATCAAGGACCTGCTCGCCGCCAGCCAGCCCTTTGGCGACTGGAGCGAGAAGGTGATCGAGCCGGGCAAGCTGCTGGAGAACCTGCCCGAGCCGCAGACCTTCACCGGCGAGGAACTGCGCCGCCGCCAGATCGCCGCCGGCTACACGGTCGAGGAAATCGAGGGCGTGCTGGCCCCGATGGCCGAGGACGGGAAAGAGGCGCTGGCCAGCATGGGCGACGACACCCCGCCGGCGGTGCTGTCGGGGCAGTATCGCCCGTTGAGCCACTTCTTCCGCCAGAACTTCAGCCAGGTGACCAACCCGCCCATCGACAGCCTGCGCGAGACGCGGGTGATGAGCCTCAAGACCCGGTTCGGCAACCTCAAGAACGTGCTGGACGAAAGCTCGAAGCACACCGAGATCACCCTGCTGGAAACCCCGTTCCTCGCCACCGGCGAACTGGCCGAGGTCGAACGCATGTTCGGCGACGCGGTGACGCGGATCGACTGCACCTTCGCTGATGGGGCGGGGCCCGAGGCGATGACCGAGGCGCTGGCCCGCATTCGCACCGAGGCCGAGGACGCGGTCCGCTCGGGCGCGGGGCAGCTGGTCCTGACCGACGAACACCAGGGCCCCGACCGGATCGGCCTGCCGATGATCCTCGCCGTGTCGGCGGTCCACAGCTGGCTGACCCGCAAGGGGCTGCGGACGTTTTCGTCGCTGAACGTGCGGTCGGCGGAATGCATCGACCCGCATTACTTCGCCGTGCTGATCGGCTGCGGCGCGACCACGGTGAACCCGTACCTGGCGCAGGACACCATCGCCGACCGGATCGACCGCGGCCTGCTGCCGGGCAATCTGGTCGAGGCGATGCGCCGCTATCGCGACGCCATCGACCAGGGCCTGCTGAAGATCATGGCCAAGATGGGGATCTCGGTGCTGTCGTCCTATCGCGGCGGCCTGAACTTCGAGGCCGTGGGCCTGTCCCGCGCCATGGTGGCCGAGTATTTCCCCGGCATGCAGAGCCGGATTTCCGGCATCGGCCTGCACGGGCTTCAGCAGAAGCTGGAGGAGATCCACCACAAGGGCTGGCACACGCCCTCGGCCGCGCTGCTGCCGGTCGGCGGCTTCTACAAGGCGCGGCGGTCGGGCGAGAAGCACGCCTGGGAAGCCGGCACCATGCGGCTGCTGCAGCTGGCCTGCGAGAAGGCGAGCTACGAGGTGTGGAAGCAGTTCTCGGCCGCGATGCGGGCGAACCCGCCGATCCACATCCGCGACCTCCTGGACATCAAGCCGCTGGGCAAGCCGGTGCCGATCGAGGAGGTGGAAAGCATCACCTCGATCCGCAAGCGCTTCGTGACGCCCGGCATGTCGCTGGGGGCGCTGTCGCCCGAGGCGCACATGACGCTGAACATCGCCATGAACCGCATCGGCGCCAAGTCCGACAGCGGCGAGGGCGGCGAGGACCCGGCGCACAGCCACCCGCTGCCCAACGGCGATAACCCCTGCGCCAAGATCAAGCAGGTGGCCTCGGGTCGGTTCGGGGTGACGGCGGAATACCTGAACGCGTGCGAGGAGCTGGAGATCAAGGTCGCGCAAGGCGCGAAACCCGGCGAGGGCGGCCAGCTGCCGGGGATGAAGGTCACCTCGCTGATCGCGCGGCTGCGGCACTCGACGCCCGGCGTGACGCTGATCAGCCCACCGCCGCACCACGACATCTATTCGATCGAGGATCTGGCGCAGCTGATCTATGACCTCAAGCAGATCAACCCGCGCGCCAAGATCACGGTCAAGCTGGTGGCGGGGTCGGGCGTCGGCACCATCGCCGCGGGGGTGGCCAAGGCCAAGGCCGACATCATCCTGATCTCCGGGCATAATGGCGGCACCGGGGCCAGCCCCGCGACGTCGATCAAGTTCGCCGGCCTGCCGTGGGAAATGGGGCTGACCGAGGCGCATCAGGTGCTGGCGATGAACCGCCTGCGCGACCGGGTGACGCTACGCACCGACGGCGGGCTGCGGACCGGGCGCGACATCGTCATGGCGGCGATGATGGGGGCCGAGGAATACGGCATCGGCACCGCGGCGCTGATCGCGATGGGCTGCATCATGGTCCGCCAGTGCCAGTCGAACACCTGCCCGGTCGGCGTCTGCACCCAGGACGAGCGCCTGCGCGCGATGTTCACCGGCTCGGCCGACAAGGTGGTGAACCTCATTACCTTCTATGCGCAGGAGGTGCGCGAGATCCTGGCCGAGATCGGCGCGCGGTCCTTGGACGAGGTGATCGGGCGGGCCGACCTGCTGACCCAGGTCAGCCGCGGCAGCGCGTTCCTGGACGATCTGGACCTGAACCCGCTGCTGATCACCGTCGATGGGTCGGACAAGATCGTCTATGACCGCTCGAAGCCCCGCAACGCCGTGCTGGACACGCTGGACGCCGAGATCGTCCGCGACGCCGAACGCTTCTTTGCCGCGGGCGAGAAGATGCAGCTGAACTATGCGGTGCGGAACACCCACCGGACCATCGGCACCCGGACCTCGTCGCTGATCGTGTCGACCTTCGGGATGCGCAACCAGCTGCAGCCCGACCACCTGACCATCCGCCTGACCGGCTCGGCCGGGCAGTCGCTGGGGGCCTTTGCGGCGCCGGGGCTGAAGATCGAGGTCACCGGCGACGCCAACGACTATGTCGGCAAGGGCCTGTCGGGGGGCGTGATCGTGGTCAAGCCGCCGATGGGCAGCCCGCTGGTCGCGGCCGACAACGTCCTCATCGGCAACACGGTGCTTTATGGCGCGACGGGGGGGTTCCTGTTCGCCGCCGGGCGGGCGGGAGAGCGCTTCGCGGTGCGCAACTCGGGCGCGTCGGTGGTGATCGAGGGCTGCGGGACCAACGGCTGCGAATACATGACCGGCGGGGTTGCGGTGATCCTCGGCCGCATCGGCGCCAATTTCGGCGCCGGGATGACCGGGGGCATGGCCTATCTGTATGACCCGGAAGGGGTGGCCGCGGGCTATGTCAACGCCGAGACTCTGGTCAGCTGCCCGGTGACGGTCGCGCATTGGGAGGAGCAGCTGAAATCGCTGGTCCAGCGCCACGCCGACGAAACCGACAGCCGCCGGGCGCGGGACATCCTGGCGGACTGGGACCGCGAAAAGGCCCATTTCGTGCAGCTGTGCCCGCGCGAGATGCTGCCGCATCTCAAGCATCCACTGGCCGAGACCGGCGACCTGGCGGCGGTGCCGGCAGAGTAGGCCCATGCGGGGACACGGCGGGACCGGGGGGACAAGCCCCCGGACCGGCGCGTCCTTGGAAAGCCGCCTTGTCGGCGGTTTACACGTGCTGGACCTCGCGGGAAACGCGCCACCCTGCGCGTTGTCCGCGCTCGCGGCCCCGCGGCATTCGACCGCCCGCGCCGGCCATTGCGCGGGCCGCGGCGGTCGCGGATAGTGGCGCCGGACCAAGGCGATGGACGGCGACATGCTCGTGATGCTGAAACCGCGGACGATCTGGCTGCTCGTCGGGCTGGCCGTGGTGCTGAGCGTGATCGACCGCGCCGGCGGCGTCCTGCTGCCCTTCGTGCTGGGCACGGCCATCGCCTATTTCCTCGACCCCGTGGCCGACCGGCTGGAGCGGCTGGGATTCTCGCGTGCCTGGGCGGTGGCGATCATCGCGCTGGCGGCGACCTCGGCCATCGCCGCCGCGGCGCTGTGGCTGCTGCCGACGCTGGTGGGCCAGGTCCGCCAGGCGGTCGAGGCGATGCCGCGCGCGGTGCGGTCGGGCTTTGATTTCCTCAACCTGCGCTTTCCCGAGCTGATGGAGGATGGCAGCTTCGTGCGCCAGTTCCTCACCGACGTGACCGAGCGCATCCGCCAGACCGCGCTGGGCCTGCTGGGCGGCACGCTGTCCACCGTCATCAGCGCCGTCGGCACGCTGTTCATCTTCATCGCCACCCCGACCGTGGCGATCTATCTGCTGTATGACTGGGACCGGCTGGTGGCAGGGGTGAACCGCCGCCTGCCGCCGGAGCAGGCGCCGCTGATCCGCCGGCTCGCGGCCGACATCGACGGTGTGCTGACCGGCTTTGTCTGGGGGCAGCTGGTGGTCGGATCGCTGCTCGCGACCTTCTATTCCACCGTGCTGATGATGCTGGGGCTGAATTACGGGCTGCTGATCGGGCTCGCCTCGGGGATTTTGAACTTCATCCCCTATCTGGGGTCGTTCTCGGGCTTCGTGCTGGCGACCGGGGTGGCGCTGGTCCAGTTCTGGGGCGACTGGTGGAAGATCGCGCTGGTGGCCCTGGTCTTCGTCTTCGGCCAGGTGGTCGAGGGCAACTTCGTCACCCCCCGCATCGTCGGCGACAGCGTCAAGCTGCACCCGGTCTGGCTGCTGCTGGCGCTGGCCGTCGGCGGGGCGCTGTTCGGCTTTGCGGGGCTGCTGCTGGCGGTGCCGATCGCCGCCGCGCTGGGGGTCGTGGTGCGCTATTACGACGCCGAATACCGCGCCGCGATCCGCCGCCGCCGCACCCGGCCCCAGCCCGAGCCGCCGCGGCCGGACTGAGCGGGCCTCGCCTGAGCGGGCCCCGCCTGACCGGCCCCTACGAACCGGGCGGCCGCGCGGGAAACAAAGTTAATCCGCCGGAACATCGGCCGGGCGGGCACGTTGGCCCGCCGACATCCCCTTTGTTGCCGAAAGGAATTTCCGATGGCCGACGACAAGACCGATCCCGTCCTGCCCCCGCATCGCTCGGGCGCGATCAGCGACCCGGACCTGCCGCTGAACCCTTATTCCGACGACCAGCAGCCGTGGCCGGGGCTGGCCGCAAAGATGGACCCGCAGCCCGATCACGGCGAGCAGAGCTACAAGGGCCGTGACCGGCTGACCGGCAAGCGCGCGCTGGTGACCGGCGGGGACAGCGGCATCGGCCGCGCCGCCGCCATCGCCTTCGCGCGCGAGGGCGCCGACGTGGCGATCAACTATCACCCCGACGAGGAATCCGACGCCCGGACCGTCATCGCGCTGATCGAGGCCGAGGGCCGCAAGGCCGTCGCGTTGCCCGCCGATCTGCGCGACGAGGCTGCCGCCCGCAAGGTCGTCGACGACGCGGTCAAGGCGCTGGGCGGGCTCGAGGTGCTGGTCCTGAACGCGGGCCGCCAGCAGGCCGAGAAGTCGATCGAGGACATCACCTCGGACGCCTTTGACGCCACCATCAAGACCAACATCTATGCGCCGTTCTGGATGGCCCAGCAGGCGCTGCCTTCGCTGAAAAACGGCGCCTCGATCATCATCACCTCGTCGGTGCAGGCGTTCTCGCCCTCGGCGCATCTGTTCGACTATGCCCAGACCAAGGCCGCGAACCGGGCCTTTGCGCAGGCGCTGGCCAAGCAGCTGGCGCCCAAGGGCATCCGGGTGAACGCGGTGGCGCCGGGGCCGTTCTGGACCGCGCTGCAGGTCTCGGGCGGGCAGTTCAAGGACAAGCTGCCCGAGTTCGGCGCCGACAACCCGCTGGGCCGCCCCGGCCAGCCGGTCGAGATCGCGCCGATCTACGTGCTGCTGGCCTCGGACGAGGCGAGCTACATCACCGGCGAGTGCTACGCCGCGACCGGCGGCAGCGGCACCGGCGGCTGAGCGGGGGGTGCGACGCCGGGCGGGGTGGACAAGCCCGCCCGGCTCTGGTCCCCTGACCTCGGACAGGGGGCCGACCGATGTTCCAGACGCTTGACGCCGTGCTGCTGGCGCGGTTGCAATTCGCCTTCACGATGTCATTCCACATCGTCTTCCCGGCCTTCACCATCGGGCTGGCGAGCTTTCTCGCGGTGCTGGAAACCCTGTGGCTGGCGACCGGCCGCGAGGTCTTTCACAACCTGTTCAAGTACTGGATCCGGGTCTTTGCCGTGGCCTTCGGCATGGGCGTCGTGTCGGGCATCGTCATGTCCTATCAGTTCGGCACCAACTGGTCTGTGTTTTCGGAACGCGCCGGGCCGGTCATCGGGCCGCTGATGGCCTATGAGGTCCTGACCGCGTTCTTCCTGGAGGCCGGCTTCCTGGGCGTGATGCTGTTCGGCATGGACCGGGTCGGCAAGGCGCTGCACGCGGTCGCGACCTATGCGGTGGCGCTGGGAACGCTGATCTCGGCCTTCTGGATCCTCGCCGTGAACAGCTGGATGCAGACGCCGCAGGGCCACGTGATGGGGCCGGACGGGTCGTTCCTGCCCGGCGACTGGTGGGCGATCGTGCTGAACCCCTCGCTGCCCTATCGGCTGGTCCACATGGTGCTGGCGGCCTACCTGACCACCGCGCTGGTGGTCGGCGCGGCGGCGGCGTTCCAGATGCTGCGCCGCCGGGCGACGGCGGAAACCCGGGTCATGTTCCTGATGGCGATGGGGATGGTGCTGGTCACCGCCCCCGCCCAGATCCTCGCCGGAGACCGCCACGGCCTGAACACGCTGGACCACCAGCCGGCCAAGATCATGGCGATCGAGGGGCATTTCGACAGCCACCCCGAGGGCGCGCCGCTGTATCTGTTCGGCCTGCCGAACATGAAGGAGGCGCGGCTGGACCATGCCATCGGCATCCCGAAACTGGGCTCGCTGATCCTGAAGCACGACCCGAACGCGCCGATGGCGGGGCTGGACACGGTGCCGCGGCAGGACTGGGCGCCGGTGCCGGTGGTGTTCTGGTCGTTCCGGCTGATGGTCGGGCTGGGCATGGCGATGCTGGGGCTGGGGCTGTGGGCCGCGCTGGCCTGGTGGCGCGGGCGGCTGCATGACAGCCGCTGGCTGCACCGCGCGGCCTTCGCGATGGGACCGGCGGGGTTCGTCGCCGTGCTGGCCGGCTGGGTCACGACCGAGGTGGGCCGCCAGCCCTGGACGATCTGGGGGCTGATGCGGACGGCCGACAGCGTGTCCCCGGTCGCCGCGCCGGCGGTGGGGGCGTCGCTGATCGGCTTCATCCTCGTCTATGCGGTGATCTTCGTCGCCGGCACGACTTACCTCTTGCGCCTGATGGCCCGCCCGCCGATGCCGCACGAGCACGGCCCGGTGCGCGGCGAGCCCCAGCGCGCCGCCGGCATCACCCCCGCCCCGGCGATGGAGGGCAAGCGATGAGCCTCGATCTGACCACGCTGACTGCGATGACGGTGGTGTTCGCGCTGTTCCTGTATGTCGTCATGGACGGCTTCGACCTCGGCCTCGCGATGCTGTTCCCGGCCATGCGGCGGCAGGACCGCGACGTGATGGTGAACTCCATCGCGCCGGTCTGGGACGGCAACGAAACCTGGCTGGTGCTGGGCGGCGGCGCGGTCATGGCCGGGTTCCCCAAGGCCTACGCGGTGCTGATGCCGGCGCTGTATGTGCCGATCATCCTCATGCTGCTGGGGCTGGTCTTTCGCGGAGTCGCGTTCGAGTTCCGGGCCCGGTCCACATGCCGCGGGCACTGGTGGGACTGGGCGTTCTTTTCCGGCTCGGTCGTAGCGGCGGCGATGCAGGGGATCGCGCTGGGCGCCGTGCTGCAGGGCGTGAGGGTCCAGGACGGCGCCTATGCCGGCGGCTGGTTCGACTGGCTCACGCCCTTCACGCTGCTGACCGGGGCGGGGGTGATCGTCGCCTATCTGCTGCTGGGCGCGGGGTGGCTGATCCTCAAGACCGAGGGGCATCTGCGCGACGACGCCTACCGGCTCGCCCGGCCGCTGCTGTTCGCGGTGCTGGCGGCGATCGTGGCGGTCAGCCTGGCGACGCCGTTCCTGCACGGCGAATACTGGCGGCGCTGGTTCACCTGGCCCACCGTGGCGCTGGCCGCGCCGGTGCCGCTGCTGGTCGGGCTGGTCGCCCTGGCACTGATCCGGGCGCTGGCCGCGCGGCGCGACCGTTGGCCGTTCATCCTGACGCTGGCGCTGTTCGCGCTGTGCTTCGCCGGGCTGGGGATTTCCATGTTCCCCTGGATCGTGCCCGGCGCGCTGACCATCCACGACGCCGCCGCGCCGGAAAAGAGCCAGCGCTTCCTGATGACCGGGGTGGTGCTGATGATCCCGGTGATCCTCTCCTATACCGGCTATGCCTACTGGGTGTTCCGCGGCAAGGTGGACCCGCAGGCGGGATATCACTGATGGCGCGCCGGCTGGGATGGTTCGTGCTGCTGTATGCGGCCGGGGTCGGTGCCGTGACGCTGGTCGCGGCGGTGCTGCGGGCGTGGATCGGATGATGCTTCGGAAAGGACCACCATGCTGCACGCTGATTTCCTGACCCGTCCCATTGCCCATCGCGGGCTGCATGGGCCTGGTGTGCCGGAAAACGCGATGGCCGCGTTTCGGGCCGCGGTGGCGGCCGGCCACGGGATCGAGCTGGACGTGCAGCCCGCCCGCGACGGCACGCCGCTGGTCTTTCACGATCATGACCTGGCCCGCCTGACCGGCGCGGGCGGCATGATCTCGGCGCTCACCGTGGCCGAGGCCGGGGCGCGGCGTCTGCTGGGAACGGACGAGGGCATCCCGACGCTGGACTCGGTGCTGGACATGGTCGCGGGCCGGGTGCCGGTCCTGATCGAGATCAAGGACCAGGACGGCGCCCTGGGGCCGCAGATGGGCGGTCTGCCAGACCGGGTCGCGGACGTCGTCCGCCGCCACCTGCAGCGCCATCCCGGTGCGCCGGTCGCGGTCATGTCCTTCAACCCCCACGCGGCCGCGATGGTTCACGCCGCCGCCCCCGAGATCCCCGTGGGCCTGACCAGCTGCGCCTTTGCGGCCGATGACTGGCCGGGCGTCCCCGCCCCCCGCCGGGCCGAGCTGGCGGCGCTGGCGCAGTTCGACGCGGTCGGCGCCTCGTTCATCTCGCACCACCATCTCGACCTGGCGAACCCGGCGGTGGCCGCGCTGGCGGCCCGCGGCGTCCCGGTGCTGTGCTGGACGATCCGCTCGGCGGACCACGAGGCTGCCGCCCGCCGGGTCGCCGCCAACATCACCTTTGAAGGATACGCGCCATGAAGACCCTCATCTCGGGCGGCACCCGCGGCATCGGCCGCGCCACGGCGCTGGACTGCGCCGCTCGCGGCTGGCCGGTGGCGCTGAACTATCGCGGCAACGCCGCCGCGGCCGACGCGACGCTGGCCGCGATCCGCGAGGCCGGGGGCACCGCCCATGCCTTTGCCGCCGACGTGGCCGATCCGGCGCAGGTGGCGCGGCTGTTCGACCAGGCCGAGGCCGCGCTGGGGGGGCTCGATGCGGTGGTCGTCAACGCGGGGATCGTGGAACAGGTCATGCCGCTGGCCGAGATGACGCCCGAGCGGCTGGACCGCATCGTCCGGGTTAACCTGACCGCGGCGCTGTATCAGGCGCGCGAGGCGGCGCGCAGGCTGCCCGACGGCGGCACCATCGTCTTCGTGTCCTCGGCCGCGGCGCGGCTGGGCTCGCCGGGCAAATATGTCGATTACGCCGCGACCAAGGGCGGGGTGGACACGCTGACCATCGGGCTGGCCAAGGAGCTCGCCCCGCGCCGCATCCGGGTGAACGGCGTCCGCCCCGGCATCATCGACACCCAGATCCACGCCGATGGCGGCGAGCCGGACCGGGTGGCCGAGCTGGGTCCCACCCTGCCGCTGGGGCGCGCCGGGACCGCCGCCGAGGTCGCGGCCGCGATCACCTGGCTCATGTCGGATGCGGCGAGCTATGTGAGCGGGGCGATCCTGGACGTCGCCGGCGGGCGCTGAGGCGTCAGGCCGCGGGCGCGCCCAGCCCCGCGGCCAGCACCGCGTGCAGCGCCACCGGGTCGTCGTTGGCGCGCAGCTTGGCGCGCAGATCCGCGTCGCGCAGGGTGCGGCTGACCAGCGCCAAAGCCTTGAGATGTTCCACCCCGGGGCTGTCGGGGGCCAGCAGCGTGAACACCAGATCGACCGGCTGGCGGTCCACGGCGTCGAAATCCATCGGTTTGTCCAGCCGCAGGAACAGCCCCGCGACCTTGTCCAGCCCCGCGATCCGGGCATGGGGCAGGGCGACGCCGTGGCCGACGCCTGTGGCGCCGAGGCTTTCGCGTTCCTGCAGCGCGTCCAGCGTCTGCGCGGCGTTCACCCCGTAGGCCTGCGCCGCCATCTCGGCCAGGTCGTGGAACAGCCGCTTCTTGGAACTGACCTGGGCCTGCGACCGCACGGCCGCGGGGGAAAGGATGTCAGCGATGCGCATCTGGTGCCGTCCTGCCGTTCCCGCGCCGCGCGCGGCCTTTGCCAGTGACCCCGCCAAAGCGGTCCGTCGCGGGACCGGGGCGGAGGGACCGCCGCCCCGGCCGCGTCAGGCGCCGTGGGGCCTCAGCCCAGATTGCGGGGGTCGATCCAGCCCACGTTGCCGTCGTCGCGGCGGTGGACCACATTCACGCCCCCGTGCTTTTCGTTGCGGAACACCAGCATCGGCGCGCCCGCAAGCTCCATCTGCATCACCGCGTCGCCGACCGACAGCGTCGGCACCCGCAGCTCGGTTTCCGCCACGATGATCGGCTGCAGGCCGGCATCGTCGTGCGATTCCCATTCGTCCTCGTCAGCGGCCAGCACATAGCTGGGGGCGGCGGCGTATTCAACCGGCGCGGTCCGGTCCTTGTGATGGTCCTTGAGCCGGCGCTTGTAGCGGCGCAGCTGCTTGTCCATCTTCTCGCGGCATTTTTCGAACGCGGCATAGATGTTGTCGGGGTCCTGCGCGCGGGCCTGCACGTTCAGCCCGGTGGACAGGTGCACAACGGCGTCGCAGGCGAGGTTGTGCGCATCGCGCGAAAAGATCACCGTGGCGTCGGTGGGGCGCTGCTGATACTTGCCGAAGGTCTCCTCCAGCTCGCCCTTGACGTGGGTCTGAAGCGCGTCTCCCACGTCGATCTGCTTGCCACTGATCTGATAGCGCATGGTTTTTTCCCTTTCCTTTGGCCCGGCCGCAGGGCGGGGCGGGCGGTCAGGGGACCGTCGGGCCCCTTGGGTTCATTTGGGATCAGCACCCCGCGGCTGTCAATTATGCGCGCGCGGCACGACGGGGTGGGGGGGCGGATCAGGCGGCCGGGTCAGGCAGGATTTGGCGGAAACGGCGAATCGGGGCATGATGGGTGCCGCGGCCCCCGTTGGCCGGGGCCGCGACCCTGAAAGGCAGGACGATGACCCGGATCGTGACGCTCGCATTCGGCGCGGCGCTGCTGGCTGGCCCGGCGCTGGCCCAGACCGCCCCCGCAACCCCGCCGGCCCCGCAGCCGGCCGTGACCGCGCCTGCAGCCCCCGCGGCGGCGGCCGTGCCCGAAGGCCCGGTCAAGCCGATCCGCGCCGGCCGGGACGGCCGCTGCAACAGGATGAAGCTGACCTCGTAACCGGGGTCCGGGGGCCCGCTTCAGCCCATGCTGAAGCTGTCGCCCAGATAGACCTCGCGGACCTGCGGGTCGGCGACGATCTCGGCCGTGCTACCGGATTTCAGCACGTGCCCGTCATGCAGGATACAGGCGCGGTCGACGATGCCCAGCGTCTCGCGCACGTTGTGGTCGGTGATCAGCACGCCGATGCCGCGCGATTTGAGGTCGTGGACCAGCCCGCGGATTTCGCCCACCGCGATCGGGTCCACCCCGGCGAAGGGTTCGTCCAGCAGCAGATAGGCCGGGTCCGAGGCGAGGCAGCGGGCGATCTCGGCCCGCCGGCGCTCGCCCCCCGAGAGAGCGAGCGCCGGCGCGTGGCGCAGATGGCCGATCGAGAAATCGCCGAGCAGTTCCTCCAGCCGTTCGCGGCGGCGGTGGCGGTCGGGCAGCGCCACCTCGAGCACGGCCATGATGTTCTGTTCCACGGTCAGGCCGCGAAAGATCGACATCTCCTGCGGCAGATAGCCGATCCCCATCTGCGCGCGGCGGAACATCGGCAGGGCGGTGGCGTCCTGCCCGTCGATGACGACGCGGCCGGCATCGGGCAGGATCAGCCCGGCGATGCAGTAGAAGCAGGTGGTCTTGCCGGACCCGTTCGGCCCCAGCAGCGCCACCACCTCGCCCCGGTCCAGCGCCAGCGACACGTCGCGGATCACCGGGCGGTTGCGATAGGATTTCCGCAGCCCCTCGACCCGCAGCCCGCCGGTCCGCGCGGCGCGGGTCGCGTCCGGGCCCCCGCCCACGCGGCCCGCTTCGGCAGCGGTCGCGGCGTCCATCAGTTGCCGCCGGGCTGCAGCACGGTGCGGACCCGGCCCGCGACGCTGGCGGTGCCGTCGGTCAGGTTGACCTCGATCCGGTCCCCGGCCAGCACGTTCTGCCCCTGGGTCACGATGGCGTCGCCGGTCAGGACGATGTTGCCGGTCTCGACGTCATAGACCGCCTCGGCCGCCTCGGCCGCGTCGGGGCCGTTGACCAGCGTCACCCCGCCCGAGGCGTTCAGCGTCTTGATCTTCTGCTGCCCGCCCTGGGCATAGGTCACGGTGACGCTGTCGGCCGACAGCCGCATCTGCCCCTGGCCGATCAGCACGTTGCCGGTGAAATTCGCCTGTCCCGTCGACTGGTCGACCTTGAGCGTCTCTGCCGTGACCTCGACCGGCGCCCTGGTGTCGGCCTTGATCCCGCCGAAAGCCACGGTCTGCGCGGCGACCGGCAGTGGCAGGGCAAGAAGGGCGGCGAGGATCAGGAAACGCGGCATCTTCGGCTCTTTCGGCGCAGAGGGATGGCGGTCGGGGTGCTCAGGGGCGGTATATCAGATGGACGCCCCGGTTCAATTCAAGAACCTGCGCGCCCTCTGCCGCCCGGGTCAGGACCATGCCGCCCGCCGTGAGCGTGCCGAAGGGCGCGGTCACCGCGACCTCGTGCGGGGCGGCGAGGCGGCCCTCGGCGGTGTCGGCCTCGATCCGCGGCGCGGTCAGGTGCCAGCCGGTGGACAGCGTCATGTCCACGTCCCCCTGCAGCGTGACCTGCGCGCCCTGCTGGTCGGCAACAGCGGCGGTCAGCCGCGCCGCCGTCCCCTCGCGCGTGGTCCAGTCGAGCGCGAGGTTGCTGGCCGCCGTCCCCTCCTCGCCGGGGGTGGCCCGGTCGGCGGTCAGGGTGACGGTGGTGCCGTCGGCGGTGACGGTGGAAAACTGCGGCGCGGTCATGCCGGGGTGGCGGGCGAGGTCCTCGATCCCGCCCTCGGCATAGGGGACGCCCGCGTCGGGGTCGGGCTTGCGCGACAGCAGGAACAGCACCGACAGGATCGCCAGCGCGGCCAGCGGGAACAGCACGCGCAGCCAGCGGACGATGCGCGTGCGGTCCATCTCAGACCATCCCGGCGCGCAGGCAGTCGTGGATATGCAGGATGCCCTGCGGGCGGCCGTCATCGACCGCGAACAGGCAGGTGATCTTGCGGTCCTGCATCTGCGCCAGAGCGGCCTCGGCCAGTGCGGCGGGAGCGATGGTGCGGGGCGCGCGGGTCATCACCTCGGCCGCATTGTGGGTCAGAAGGCCGTCCATGTGGCGCCGCAGGTCGCCGTCGGTGATGATGCCGACCAGCGCGCCGTCGCCGTCCACGACCCCGGTGACGCCGAACCCCTTGGCGCTGATCGTCAGCAGCGCCTCGGTCATCGGCGCGTCCTCGGCCACCAGCGGCATGTCGGCGTGCATCAGGTCCGCGACCCGCGCCAGCCGCGCCCCCAGCTTGCCGCCGGGGTGGAAGTTGCGGAAATGTTCGGGCGTGAAGCGGCGATGCTCCATCAGCGCCACGGCCAGCGCGTCGCCCAACGCCAGCGTCATGGTGGTCGAGGTGGTGGGCACGATCCCGGTCCCGCAGGCCTCGGCCGCCTGCGGCAGCAGCAGCGCCACGTCGGCCTGCCGCAGCAGGGTCGAGCCCTCGCGCCCCGCCACCCCGATCAGCGGGATATCGAAGCGGCGGGTGTGGGCGACGATGTCGGCGATCTCGGGCGTCTCGCCGCTGTTCGACAGCACCAGCACCACGTCACCGCGGGTCACCATGCCCAGATCGCCGTGGCTGGCCTCGGCCGGATGCACGAACTGCGCAGGCGTCCCGGTCGAGGCGAAGGTCGCCGCGATCTTGCGCCCGACATGGCCGGACTTGCCCATCCCGGACACCACGACGCGCCCGGTCGCGTCGAGTATCAGCCGCATCGCGGCGACGAAGGGGTCGGCCAGGCCGTCGGCCAGCGCGGCTTCCAGCGCGGCAAGGCCGTTGGCCTCGGTGCGGATCACCCGGCGGGCGGTCTCGAGATAGGGTCTCATCGCCGCGATCTAGTGACGGAAGATGTCGTTGTCATCGCCCCAGCCCATCAGATCGAGGTGAGCGCGGGTGGGCAGGAAATCGAAACAGGCCTGCGCCAGCGCCGTGCGCCCCTCGCGCGCCAGCCGCCGTTCCAGTTCGGCCTTGAGCGGGTGCAGGTGCAGCACGTCCGAGGCGGCATAGTCCAGCTGCGCCTCGGTCAGCACCTCGGCGCCCCAGTCCGAGGTCTGCTGCTGCTTGGACACGTCCACCGAGACGAGGTCGTTCAGCAGGTATTTCAGCCCGTGCCGGTCGGTGAAGGTGCGCACCAGCTTGGATGCGATCTTGGTGCACCAGACCGGCGCGGTGACGACGCCGAAGGCGTTTTCCAGCGCCGCGACGTCGAAGCGGCCGAAATGGAACAGCTTCAGCACGGCCGGATCGGCCAGCATCCGGGTCAGATTCGGCGCCTCGCGCTGGCCCTGGGCGATCTGGACCAGATGGGCGTCGCCGTCGCCCGCGCTCATCTGCACGAGGCACAGCCGGTCGCGGCGCGGGTCGAGGCCCATGGTTTCGGTGTCGATGGCAACGACCGGGCCAAGGTCCAGCCCGTCGGGCAGGTCGCGGTGGTGCAGGTGGATGGTCATCATGCGGCCTTTGGCTGAGGGCTTTCCGGGCGTTTGCCCGTCGCGACCGCGCGCGTCAACCGCGCCGCCGGACCGGGGCGCTGCCCCGGACCCCGGGATATTTTGGCAAAGAAGAACTCACGCGATCTCGAAGATCGCCTCGATTTCGACCGCGACCCCGCGCGGCAGGGCGGCGGCGCTGACCGCGGCGCGGGCGTGGCGGCCCTTGTCGCCGAAAACCTCGACCATCAGGTCCGAGCAGCCGTTCACGACCTCGGGCTGGTCGGTGAAGTCCGGTGTCGAGGCGACGAAGCCGGTCAGCTTGACCACCCGCGCCACCCGGTCCAGCGACCCCAGCGCCGCGTTCGCCTGCGCCAGCAGCGCCAGCCCGCAGGCCCGCGCGGCGGCCGCGCCTTGCGTCACATCCATGTCCGCGCCCAGCCGGCCCTTGATGAGGCCGTCCGGGCCGCTGGAAATCTGGCCCGAGACGAACAGCAGGTTGCCGGTCTGGACATAGGGCACATAGTTCGCCGCCGGGGCCGGGGCGTCGGGCAGGGTGATGTTCAGGTCACGCAGGCGGGAGTCGATGGACATGGGCAGCCTTTCAGAAGTCGATGGTGGTGCGAAACTCGGACAGCGCGTCCTGCCACATCGAGAGGATTTCGTCGAAGTTGCGTTTGCCGATCCCGTCGCCGGACATCATCACGTCCAGTTGCAGGAAGGGGTCGCCTTCCTTGTCCAGAAATGCCTTGCCAAAGCGGTGATCGCGGTTCCATTCGTTGATGACGCGGGACGACACGGGATCGTTCATGTCGAATCCCGCGGAAAACTGGATCGAGCCGCAGGGTCCGGGGTCGCAGTCGTAAAAGCTGACGTTGAAGCGGGTGCCGTCGATACGGCTGTCGATCACCGGATCGCCATAGTCGTCGGTGCGCCGTTCGACCCGCAACCCATAGTCGATCAGCAGTTCGGCCACCACATCCGCATCGCCCAGCACCTGCGCAGATGCGGGCAGCGGCAGGGCGGCGATGGTCAGGGCGAGGATGGCGCGGCGGGCGGAGATCGGCGGCAGAAGCATGGGTCGGGCCTCGTCGGGATTGTCCTGGCGGCGCAATCCTACCCGTTCTGCCCCTAGGCTACCAGCGCCTCGGCCCGCTTGAGGTCCACGCTGACCAGCTGGCTGACCCCTTGTTCCACCATCGTCACCCCGAACAGCCGGTCCATGCGCGCCATCGTCACCGCGTGGTGAGTAATGATGAGAAACCGCGTGTCGGTGCGGCGGGTCATCTCGTCCAGCAGGTCGCAGAAGCGGCCGACATTGGCGTCGTCCAGCGGCGCGTCCACCTCGTCCAGCACGCAGATCGGCGCGGGGGTGGCCAGGAACACCGCAAAGATCAGCGCCAGGGCCGTCAGGGTCTGCTCGCCGCCCGACAGCAGGCTGAGGGTGGACAGCTTCTTGCCCGGCGGCTGGGCGAGGATTTCCAGCCCGGCCTCGAGCGGGTCGTCGGATTCGACCAGCGCCAGCCGCGCCTCGCCGCCGCCGAAGAGATGTTTGAACAGGGTCGAGAAATTAGCGTTCACCGTGTCGAAGGCGGCCAGCAGGCGCTCTCGCCCCTCGCGATTCAGGCTGCCGATCCCGGCGCGCAGCTTGTGGATCGCGGCGGTCAGGTCGTCCTTTTCAGCGGCGAGCTTCGCCCGCTCCTCCTCGAGTTCGCGCTTGTCCTCGTCGGCGCGCAGGTTGACGGGGCCAAGCGCGTCGCGCTGGGTGCGCAGGCGGGCGATCTCGGTTTCCAGCGCGTCGGCGGCGGGCAGGGCGGCGGTGTCGCCCAGCGTGTCGGCCAGCGCCTGCGGGTCGCCGCCGGTTTCCTCGAGGATGCGCGCGCGGGCCTGCGCCTCGGTCTCGCGCGCGGCCTCGGCGCGGGCCTCGCGGACGGCTCGGGCCTCGCGGGCGTCCGAGGCCGCGCGTTCGGCGTCGCGTTCAGCGGCGGCGGCGGCCAGCAGCGCGGCGTCGGCCTGGGCCAGCGCGGCGCGGGCGCGGGTCAGGCGGGCATCGGCGCCGGCAACACGGTCGGCCAGATCGGCGCGGCGGGCGGTCAGTTGCGCGGGCAGCGCCTCGGCCTCGGCCAGTTCCGCCGCGGTGGCCTCGCGCCGCCCGGTCAGTTCGGCGGCGCGGGTGCCGGCCTGGTCCAGCCGCAGACGCCAGCCCGACACTTCCTTGGCGATTTCCTGCAGGCGCTTGACCCGGGCGGTGCCCTCGCGGCGCAACTCGTCGAGGGCGCCGCGGCGCGACAGGGTGGCGATGCGGGCGGCCTCGACGCCGGTCCTCGCGTGCTCGACCGCCGCGGCGGCCGCGTTGCGGTCGGGCAGCTCGGCGAGCGCCCGGTCGGCCTCGGCCAGGCGGCGCGCGGCGTCGGCGGCGTCGCCGGCGTGGCGGGCGAGTTCGGCGCGCGCCGCCTCGGCCCGGCCGGTGGCGAGCGACAGGTCGGATTCGGCGCGGGTCGCGGTGCGCCCGGCCTCGGCCAGCGCCCGTTCAGCGGCCCGGCTGGCCTCGCGCGCGGCGGTTTCCGCGGCGGCAGCCTCGCGCAGGGCGGCGCGGGTGGTGTCATGGGAGGCGACCGCTTCGGCGGCGCGTGCACGGGCTGAATCGGCCTGCGCGGTGAGGTCCTTGAGCCGGTTGACCTGTTCCAGATGCAGCGCCGCGGCCGAGGACGCCTCGCCCGCCGGCAGCGCGAGCCCGTCCCAGCGGACGAGATCGCCGTCGCGGGTCACCAGCCGCTGCCCGGGGCGCAGCGAAGCCTGCAGCGCGGCGGCGGTGGCGGGGTCGGCGACCACACCGGTCTGCGCCAGCCGGCGATCCAGCGCCGGCGGCGCGTGGGTCTGCGCGGCCAGCGGTTCCGCCCCCGCGGGCAGCGGGGCCGCGTCGTCATAGCCGGGCAGCGTCCGCCAGCCCGCGCCGGCCGCGGCGGCGGGCAGGCGCAGGTCGTCGCCCAGCGCGGCGCCCAGCGCGCGTTCATAGCCGGGCGCGACGCTGACCCGGTCCAGCAGCGCCTCGCCCCCGGCGCGGCCGCGATCGACCAGCCGGGACAGGGCGGCGCGCTCGGCCTCCAGCGCGCCGGCCTCGCCCTCGGCGGTGGCGCGGGCGGCGCGGGCGGCGGTCTCGGCGCGCTCGGTGTCGGCGCGGGTGGCCTCGGCGGCGGTCAGCGCGGCCTCGGCATCGGCGGCGGCGCTGCGGGCGGCGTCCTGCGCGGCGGTCGCGCCGGTCAGCGCCGCGGCTGCGTCGTGGCCGGCGGCCTCGGCCCGCGTCACGCTGGCCTGCGCCTCGAGAGCCGCGCGTTCGGCGCGGTCGCGCATGGCGCGCAGGTCCACCGAAAGCCGCTCGGCCGACTGGTGGCGGGCGGCGAGGCGGGCCGATTCGTCGGTCAGCTCGCCCAGCCGCGCCTCGACCGCGCGCAGGGCGGCGGCGGTTTCCTCGGCGGCCGCGGTCGCGGCGGTCAGGCGGTCGTCATGGCCGGCATGGGCCTTGTCGAGCTCGCCCTTTTCCCAGCCCAGCCGGTCGATCACCTCGGCCGCGTCGCGGTTCAGCGCCGCCTCGCGGTCGATGTCGCGGTCCAGCTGGGCGATGCGGGCGGTCAGGGTGGCGATCGCCTCGCGCGCCCGCGCCTCGGCCTCGTCCAGCGCGTCGGATTCGGCTGCGGCGCGGGTCTGGATGGCGGCGGCGACCGCTTCCTCGTCGCGCAGCGGGGGCAGCGCCGCCTCGGCCGCCCCGCGCGTATCGGTCGCGGCGCGGGCGGCGGCCTCGGCCTCGGCGGCGGCTGACCGCGCCGCGGCCAGCGCCTCGCCCGCGGCCAGCAGCGCCGCCGCGGCCTCGGACCAGCGGCGCCAGATCAGCGCGCCCTCGGCGCTGCGCAGGGCGGCGCCGATCTCGCGGTATCGGGTCGCCGTCCGCGCCTGCCTCGCCAGCGCCGCGGCCTGCGCGGCGAGCTGGTCCAGCGTGTCGTCCACGCGGGTCAGGTTCTGTTCGGCGCCGTTCAGCTTCAGTTCGGCCTCGTGGCGGCGCTGATACAGGCCGCCGATCCCCGCCGCTTCCTCAAGAATCCGGCGTCGCGCGGTGGGCTTGGCGTTGATGAGTTCCGAAATCTGCCCCTGCCGCACCAGCGCCGGGGAATGCGAGCCGGTCGAGGCGTCCGCGAATAGCATCTGCACGTCGCGCGCCCGCACCTCGCGCCCGTTAATCCGATAGGCCGAGCCCGCGTCGCGGGTGATCCGGCGGGTGATGTCCAGCGCATCCGCGTCGTTGAACCCGGCGGGGGCGAGCCGGTCGCGGTTGTCCACCGCCAGCGTCACCTCGGCATGGCCGCGGGCGGCGCGGCGGGTGGTGCCGGCGAAGATCACGTCCTCCATCCCCGCGCCGCGCATCGCGGTGGGGCGGTTTTCGCCCATCACCCAGCGCAAGGCTTCCAGCAGGTTCGACTTGCCGCAGCCATTCGGGCCGACCACGCCAGTAAGGCCCTCGCGGATGACCAGCTCGGTCGGGTCCACGAAGCTCTTGAAGCCGGTGAGGCGGAGTTTGTCGAAGCGCATCGCGGCACCTTGGGGAATCGCCCCGGCAGTTTCGGGGCGGAGGGTCCGCGAGTCAACGAAAGACGCCAGATATGGTGTCTGCGGCCGCGTTATCCACAATGGCTCGCATTTTCCGCCATGCGGGATCGCGCCGCTCCGCCGCTGGCCCAAGGCCCGCCGACGCGGCATGATGCCGGTCATGGTCCCCGCGCTCGTCATCATCCTGTCGTTCCAGCTGGTCGGAGAGATCGCCTCGCGCGCCCTCGCCCTGCCGCTGCCGGGGCCGGTGGTCGGGCTGGTGCTGCTGCTGGCCGCGTTCCGGCTGTGGCAGCCGCTGGCCGAGCGGCTGCGCGGCGTCATCGGCGGGCTGCTGGGGCATCTGTCGCTGTTCTTCGTCCCGGCCGGGGTCGGGGTCGTCGCGCATCTGCCGCTGTTGCGGGACCAGGCGGCGGCGGCGGTGCTGGCGATCGCCGGCTCGACGCTGCTGGCGCTGGCCGCGGGGGCGTGGGCCTTTGTCGCCGTCGCGCGGCTGACGGGCAACGACGACGCAGGAGGCGAGGATGCAGGCTGATCCGGCGCTGATCTGGGCCTATCTGACGCAAGGTCCGCTGCTGTGGCTGACCGCGACGCTGGCCGCCTATGCCATCGGCGACGCCTGTTTCCGCGCCGCGGGGCGGCAAAGCTGGGCCAACCCGGTGCTGATCGCGGTGATCCTGCTGGGGGTGCTGCTGACTGTCACCGGCACCGACTACGCCACCTATTTCGAAGGCGCGCAGTTCGTCCATTTCATGCTGGGCCCGGCCACGGTGGCGCTGGCGCTGCCGATGTTCGACAACCTGCCGCGGATGCGCCGGGCGGTGCTGCCGATCGCGGCGGGGCTGCTGGCCGGGTCGCTGGTCGCGGTCGTGTCGGCATTGGCCATCGCGAGCGCCCTTGGCGCCGGGCCGCAGATCCTGGCGGCGCTGGCGCCGAAATCCACCACCGCCCCCGTCGCCATCGGCATCGCCGAGCGGCTGGGCGGGCAGCCCACGCTGACCGCCGCCCTGGTGCTGTGCACCGGCATCTTCGGGGCGATGGTCGTGACGCCGTTCCTGAACCTGCTGGGCATCCGCGACTGGCGGGCGCGCGGGCTGGCCGTGGGCACCGCCGCGCACGGGATCGGCACGGCGCGGGCGTTCCAGGTCAACCCGACCGCGGGCGCCTTTGCCGGCATTGGCATGGGGCTGAACGCGATCCTGACGGCGATCATCGCGCCGCTGGTGGTGCGGCTGTTCCAATAGGAAAGGCCACCCCAGTCAGGGACGGCCCTTGAGAGAAGCACGTGGCGGCGCTCAGGCGGCTTCGGCCTCGTCGGCCTCGGCGGCCAGGCGGCGTTCGCTTTCCTCGCGCGACAGCGCGACCGAGGTGCGCACGCCCTTGCTGACGAATTCCACCAGCCCCTTCACCACCCGTTCGTTCGGGTCGATGCCGGCGCAGCTGAGCACCTCGCGCCCATCGCGCGAGCGGGCCCAGCGGGCGATCTGTTCGGCGCCGTTGCCGTATTTCTTGTCATCCGCAATCGCGTCGTCCAGCGCGGCCAGAACGACCGCTGCGAAAAGCTTGCGGGCGCGCTGGCCCTGTTCGAAATTGAATGCCGAACCGTCCACAAAATCACGCATGAATTCTTCCCGTCACAAGCCCCCGACAAGCGGGAGGCCGGGTCGCCGGACCCTTGTCTTTTCCCTGCTGGGTGTCGCAGAGGTTTAGCGCTCACGTCACCCGATTCGTTATCCCTGCCGGTGCAATGCCGCCATGCGTTTGCCGCAATGCGGCGTCCAGGCGGAAAATTCCCGATTTTCAAAGCGGTTCTGCATCACGTGCAGAGCCGGCGCCGTCTTGACAACGCCAGCGATCCTATTTGGTTGCCGACTCGCTTGGCCGCAAGGGGCGGGGCGGTGACGGCGCCCGGCCGGCCAGCAGCACGCCGGCGATGACCAGCGTGCCGGCGGCCAGTTCGGCCGGCTGCGGCCGCTCGCCTAGGATCGCCCAGGACGACAGTACGCCCACCACCGGGACCAGCATCGACCACGGCGCCACCTGGCTGGCGGGATAGCGCGACATCAGCGTCGTCCATATGCCATAGCCGACCAGCGAGGCGAAGACGACGACATACAGCAGGCCCAGCACGGCGGGCAGGGCCTCGGCCGAAAAGGCTCCGGCCAGGGCGGGCAGGATGCGGGGGCCTTCGGCCAGCCAGGACAGCAGATACATCGGCAGCAGCGGCACGACCGACATCCACAGCGTCAGCTGCAGGGGCTTCGGCGGCATCGCCAGCCGGGCGCCGATATTGCCGATGGCCCAGCCGAACCCGCCCGCCAGCGTCAGCGCCACCGGCCACCACGCCGCGCTGCGGGCCCGCAGCCAGCCGATCAGCACGAGGCCCAGGATCGCCAGCGCCAGCCCGGCCAGCTGCCGCGCGGCCAGCCGTTCGCCCAAAAACAGCACCGCGAGGATGATCGTGAACGGCGCCGAGGATTGCAGCACCAGCGACGCCAGCCCCGCCGGCATCCCCGCCGCGATCCCGGCATAGAGGAAGCCGAACTGCAGCACCCCCAGCCCGAAGCCGGTCAGCAGCAGCCAGCGCAGCGGCACCTGCGGGCGTGGCACCAGCAGCACCGTCGGCACCGCCAGCAGCGTGAACCGCAGCGCGACCCCCAGCAGTGGCGGGAAATGCTGCAGCATCAGCGCGGTGGCGGGAAAATTGAGCCCCCACAGGATCGGCACTAGCAGCACCACGAGGCGGTCGCGTCCCTGCACGGTCTGTCCTTTCGCGGTGGGGTCGCGGCACCCTGACCGCAATGGCCGCCCGGCCGCAAGCTCAGCCGAAGAGGTCGAGCTGTTCGGGGGCCGGGCCCTCGGGCAGCGGGCACAGCGCCGACAGGGTGATCCCCAGCAGCCGCACGCCGCGCGGCACCGGGCGCGCATCGGGCAGCACCTGCGGCAGCAGCGCCACCGCCTCGGCCAGCAGCTGCGCCGCGCTGGTGACCGGGTGGGGCAGGCTGCGGGCGCGGGTGACAAACTGGAAATCGGTGTATTTCGCCTTGAGCGTCACCGTGCGCCCGCTGATCCCGCGCGGATGGGCGTGGCGCCAGACCTTGTCGGCCAGTGGCGCCAGCGCCTCGGTCGCGGCGGGCAGGTCGAAGATGTCGGTGAAGAAGGTGTTCTCGGCCCCGATCGACTTGCGCTCGCGGTTCGGGCGGACCTCGCGGTGGTCGATGCCGCGGGCGATGTTCCAGTAATACTGCCCGGACTTGCCGAAGCGGGCGGTCAGGAACTCCAGGCTCTGGCGATGCAGGTCGGCGCCGGTGAGGATGCCGTGGCGTTCCATCCGCGCCGCGGTGGCGGGGCCCACGCCGTGAAAGCGGCTGATGGGCAGGGTCAGCACATAGGCCGGGCCGGCCTCTGGCGGGATCACGAACAGCCCGTCGGGCTTCCGCTGGTCCGAGGCGAGCTTGGCCAGGAACTTGTTGTAGCTGACCCCGGCCGAGGCGGTCAGCCCGGTTTCCGCCCGGATCAGCGCCCGGATCTCGCGCGCGATCTGGGTGGCGGTTCGGCCGTCGAGGTAATCGGTGAGGTCCAGATAGGCCTCGTCCAGCGACACGGGTTCGATCAGCGGGGTGAAGCGGGCGAAGATGTCGCGGATCTGGGCGCTGACGGATTTGTAGACCTCGAAGCGCGGCTTGACGAAGATCAGGTCCGGGCACAGCCGCGCCGCACGGACCGAGGGCATGGCCGAGCGCACGCCAAACGGTCGCGCCTCGTAGCTGGCGGCGGCGACGACGCCGCGCAGCGATGATCCGCCGACCGCCACCGGCTTGCCGCGCAGGTCGGGATTGTCGCGCTGTTCGACCGAAGCGTAGAAGGCGTCCATGTCGACATGGACGATGCGGCGGACGGGCGGATCGGCCGGCCCGTCCGGCGGCGCCGGACCGGGGCGCTGCCCCGGACCCCGGGATATTTGCGGACCGCCCGAAGCCTCAGGGGGCGGCATCGGCGGTGACCGGGGCGCCGCCCGCCGTCAGGCCGGCGCCGATGCGGTCAAATCGCAGATATGCGATGGCCCGGTCGCCGGCGCGGGTGTGCAGCACCCCGGCCTCGCGCCCGTCCGCGGTCAGGATCGGGGTGCCGGCGGCGGCCTCGCCCGCGACCGAGACGGTGGTGAGGCCCTTGCGGAGTTCGGTCTTGTGCTTCATCCGCGCGGTGACCTCTTGCCCGACATAGCAGCCCTTGCGGAAATCGACGCCGTGCAGGCGCTCGAACCCGGCTTCCAGCGGGAAGGTCTCGTTGGGGATCAGCTCGACCAGCGTCTCGGGGATGCAGTGGGCGACGCGGATCGCCTCCCAGTCGGTGCCGTCATCGGGGGCGCTGTCGCCATACAGCCGCCAACCCAGCGCCGGATGGCGAGGGTCGGTGATGGCGCCCGCGGGCGCCGGGCCGGTCCCGCGCGAGACGTTCAGCCCGGCGGGGGCGATCTGCACGTCGCTGCGCAGGCGATACATCGCCAGCCGCCGCATCAGGTCGTCGGCCAGCCGCGCATCGACGTCGATCAGCAGCGACTCGCCATCCGGCACGATCAGGAAATCCGCCAGATACTTGCCCTGCGGCGTCAGCAGCGCCGCCCAGACCGGAGCCCTGGTCACGTCATTCGTCACCAGCCCCTGCAGAAAACCGACACGGTCGCCGCCGGTCACGCGCAGGATCGTCCGCATCATCCGTCTTTCCTCTCTGCCCCGAACTGCAGCCGCACCAGCGCCGCATAGGCGCCGTTCGCCGTCATAAGCTGGTCGTGCGTGCCCTCTTCCACAACCCGTCCGGCGTCGATCACCACGATCCTGTCGGCGGCGCGGATAGTGGACAGCCGGTGCGCGATCACCAGCGTGGTGCGGCCCTGGGACAGCTCGTCCAGCGCCTTCTGCACCAGCCGTTCCGAGGCTGCGTCCAGCGCGCTGGTCGCCTCGTCCAGCAGCAGCACCGGGGCGTCGCGCAGCAGGGCGCGGGCGATGGCGATGCGCTGGCGCTGGCCGCCCGACAGGGCCGAGCCACGCGGGCCGGCGGGGGTGTCGAGGCCCAGGGGCAGGCCGTCGGCGAAGTCCGACACATGCGCCGCGGTGATCGCCGCGCGCAGCCGGTCCGGGGCGACGTCCCCGCCTAGCACGATGTTCTCGCGCAGCGTCTCGTCGAACAGGGCCGAGTCCTGGCTGACGACCGAAAACTGATCGCGCAGCGTGGCGAGGTCGAACTGCGCCACCGGCACGCCGCCCAGCGTCACCTGCCCCGATGCCGGGTCCACCATCCGGGTCAGCAGGTTGAAGACGGTGGACTTGCCCGCCCCCGACGGCCCGACCAGCGCCGTGGTCCGGCCGGCGTCGGCCGTAAAGGACAGGCCGCGCAGCACCGGGTGGCCATCATAGGCCAGGTGCACGTCCTGCAGCCGGATGGTGGTGTCTGCGGGCGGCTCGCGCCGCGGGCCGGACAGGATCGTGGCCGGGGTGTCGAAGATCGCGTAGATCCGTTCCAGCGAGGCCGCCGCCGTCTGCCATCCCCCCGCCAGCCCGCCCAGCCGCCGCAGCGGCTGGAAGGCCAGCGACAGGGCGGTGAAGAACGACATGAATTCGCCCACGGTGCGTTCGCCCGATGTGACCTGCGCGCCGCCCAGCGCCAGCACGCCGACGAAGCCAAGCCCTGTCACGACGTCGATCAGCGCGGGGATCATGGCGTTGACAGCGCTCATCTTGGTTTCCGAATTTCGGATCGCGCCCACCACGCTGGCGAAGCGCGCGGTCTGGTAATCCTCCATCCGGTTCAGCCGCACGGCGCCGATGCCGTGCAGCACCTCGTCCAGCCGCGTCGCGCGGGCCGAGGCCGCCACGCGGTTCGCCCGGGCCTTGCGACGGATATAGCGCTGGACCATCGCCGTGGGCAGGATCAGCAGCGGCGCGCCCACCAGCGCCGCGGCCGTCCACCAGGGATCGGTGGCCACGGCGACCCCGAACAGCGCGATCAGCGAGATCGCGTCGCGCCCGGCACCGGTGATGAAGGTGGTCCAGATCGACTTGATCGCCAGCGTGTCGCCCTGGATGCGCTCGATCAGCGCGCCGGGCGGGTTGGCCTGGAAGAACCCGCCGTCCAGCGTGAGGATGTGGCGCAGCAGGTCGGTCTGCATCCGCGCGGCGACGCCCTGCTGGACCGAGGTCAGGATCGCGCGGGTGACGACATAGGTCACCGCGCGGATCAGGAACAGCGCCAGGATGACGCCGCCCACCCACCAGATCGCGCTTTCGTCGCGGCCGACGAAGACCCGGTCGAACAGCGGCTTCAGCATCCAGGACAGGACCGCGAGGGTGGACCCCTCGATCACCATCAGCACCGTGGCCAGCGCCATGCGCGGCCAGTAGCGGCGCAGGTAATCGCGCCACAGCCGGCCAAACAGGCCGCGCGGGCGGGGGGCGCGTGGGGGCATCCGTCTCTCCTGCGGTTGGTCCGGGGATAGCCCGGCTGCGGCCGTGGCGGCAAGAGAGCGGACCGCGACGGCACGCGTGGCCCGTGGCAGCCGGGGCGCGCGGCCGCGGTTGACGGGCCGCGGTTGACGGGCCGCGGTTGACGGGCCGCGGTTGACGGGCGACATCGCGGCGATGGACAGCCATTTGCCCCATGTCTTTGCCCCCGGCGCCCGGATCGGCGTGCTGACGACCGAACCCGTGGGGCTGCTGGACTACCTCGCGCCCGAGGGCGGGGTCGCGCTGGGGCAACTGGTGGTGGTTCCCCTGGGCCCGCGCCGGGTGATGGGCGCGGTCTGGGGGCCGGGGCAGGGGCATTTCGATGCGGCCAGGCTGCGGCCCGTGGCGCGGCTGATCGACGCCCAGCCGTTGACCCCGGGGATGATCGAGTTCCTGGACCGCGCCGCCGATTACACCCTGACCCCGCTGCCGGTGATGTTGCGGATGGCGCTGCGGGCGCCCGATCTGGACCGGCCCCCCGCCGAGCGGCGGGTGATCCACCGCGCCGGACCGGCGCCCGCGCGGCTGACCGATGCGCGCGCCGCCGTGCTGCGGGTGATCGACGATCACGGCGGGGCGGGGTTCGCGCCCTCGGAACTGGCGCAGCTGGCGGGCGTGGGGGTGTCGGTGGTCCGCGGGCTGGTCGCGGCGGGCACGCTGGTCGAAACCGCGGCCCCGGTGGACATGCCGTTCCCGCGGCTCGACGCGTCCCTGCCCGGCAAGGCGCTGGACGCCGACCAGTCCGCCGCCGTGCAGGCGCTGCGCGCGGGGATCCGCGGCGGCGCCTATGGCACGACGCTGCTGCGCGGCGTCACCGGGTCGGGCAAGACCGAGGTCTATCTGGAAGCCGTCGCCGAGACCCTGCGCCAGGGTCGGCAGGCGCTGGTCCTGCTGCCCGAGATCGCCCTGTCGGCCGAGTTCCTTGACCGGGTCGAGACGCGCTTCGGCGCCCGCCCGGGCGAGTGGCACAGCGGCATCACCCGCACCGAGCGCCGCCGCCTGTGGCACATGGCCGGGCGGGGCGAGGTCGGGCTGGTCGTCGGCGCCCGCTCGGCGCTGTTCCTGCCGTTCCGCGACCTGGGGCTGATCGTCGTCGATGAGGAACACGACAGTTCCTACAAGCAGGACGAGACGGTCTATTACAACGCTCGCGACATGGCGGTGCTGCGCGCCTCGATCGAGCAGGCGCAGGTGGTGCTGGCCTCGGCCACGCCCTCGGTGGAAAGCTGGGTGAATGCGGGGTCGGGGCCGGGCGGGGGGAAATACGCCCGGCTCGACCTGCGCGCCCGCTATGGCGACGCGGAACTGCCGCAGATGGGCGCCATCGACCTGCGCGAGGAAGAGATGCCGTCGGGCCGCTGGATCTCGCCCACGCTGGCGGCGGCGGTGGATCAGCGGCTGGGGCGGGGCGAACAGGCGCTGCTGTTTCTCAACCGCCGCGGCTATGCGCCGATCACCACATGCCGGGCCTGCGGCCATCAGGTCGGCTGCGACGATTGCGACGCGCGGATGGTGGAACATCGGTTTCAGAAGCGCCTCGTCTGCCACCAGTGCGGGGCCACGAAGCCGGTGCCCACCGCCTGCCCGGCCTGCGGGGTCGAGGGCCGGATGGCCGCCGTCGGCCCGGGGGTCGAGCGGCTGGGCGAGGAGGTCGCCGCGCGCTTTCCCGACGCCCGCGCGGTGGTGCTGTCGTCCGACCTGTTCACCTCAGCCCGCGCGATCAAGGACACCATCGCCCGGATCGCCGGCGGCGAGGCCGACATCATCATCGGCACCCAGCTGGTCGCCAAGGGACACAACTTTCCGCTGCTGACCCTGGTGGGCGTGATCGACGCCGATCTGGGCCTGCAGGGCGCCGATCTGCGGGCGGCGGAGCGGTCGTTCCAACTGATGCGGCAGGTGGCGGGCCGGGCAGGGCGGTTCGGCGGCGACGCCGGCGGGCGGCGGGGGCTGGCGCTGCTGCAGACCCACCAGCCCGACCACCCGGTGATCCGGGCGATCCTGTCGGGCGACGACGAGGCGTTCTGGGACGCCGAGGCCGCCCAGCGCAGGGCCGCGCAGATGCCGCCGTTTTCGCGCCTCGCCGGCATCATCCTGTCCCACCCCGACCAGCCGGTGGTCGAGGCCTATGCCGCCGAACTCGCCCGCCGCGCGGCGCCCCTGCGCCAGATCGGGGCCGAGCTGTTCGGCCCGGCGCCGGCGCCCATCGCGCGCGTCCGGGCCCGCTATCGCGTCCGGATGCTGATCCGCGCGCCGCGGCAGGCGCCGGTGCAGGCGGCGATCTCGGCGTGGCTCGCGGGGGCGCCCAAGGCTCCGGCCAACCTGCGGCTGTCGGTGGATATCGATCCTCAGAGCTTTCTCTGAAACCCGGCGGCGGGTCGCGGCATTGCCTTCGCAGACAGGGATCGCGCACACAGGGAAGGACCATGACATGACCCCCAGATGGCCCGAACGGCTGTGGATCGTCCGCCACGGCGAAAGCGCCGGCAACGTCGCCCGCGACCTCGCCTATCAGCAGGGATTGGCGCGGATCGACCTGACCGGCCGCGACGTGGACGTGCCGCTGTCCGGGCTGGGCCAGCAGCAGGCCCGCGCGCTGGGCCACTGGTTCGCCGAGGGGCGCGAGGACGGGCGGCCGAACGTGGTGCTGTCCTCGCCCTATCTGCGGGCGCAGGAAACCGCGCGGCTGTTCCGCGATGCCGGCGGCTGCCCTGCCGACACCCGCATCCACCTGGACGAGCGGCTGCGCGAAAAGGAATTCGGCATCCTCGACGGGCTGACCGGCAAGGGCATCCGCGCCGAATATCCCCAGCAGGCCGAACTGCGCGCCAGCCTCGGCAAGTTCTACCACCGCCCGCCGGGGGGCGAAAGCTGGTGCGACGTGATCTTCCGCCTGCGCACGCTGATGGACACGGTGGGCCTGCATCACGGCGGCTGCCGGGTGATGATCGTCGCTCACCAGGTCGTCGTGCTGTGCCTGCGCTACATCATCGAGGGGCTGACCGAAGAGGAGATCCTCGCCATCGACCGCGAAAAGGACGTCGCCAACTGTTCGATCACGGAATACCGCTGGTGCGCGGGCGCCGAGGGCAGCGACGGCGAGATGCAGCTGGTGCGCTATAACGTGACCGCCCCGATGGAGGCCGAGGACACCCCCGTCACCCGCGAGCCCGACCCGATCGTGGGGACCCGCGGATGACGCCGGCGGTTCTCGATTCCGCCTGGCTGCGCCGCCATCCGCTGCCCCAGCACCCCGAGGGCACCGACAAGAACTCGCGCGGGCGGGTGATGCTGGTCGGCGGGTCGCTGACGGTGCCGGGCGGGCTGCTGCTGACCGCCGAGGCCGCGTTCCGGGCCGGCGCCGGCAAGGTCCAGCTGGCGCTGCCCGAGCCGTTGGCGATCCCCTCCGGCATCGCGATGCCGGAATCCAGCGTCTTCGCGCTGCCCGTGTCCGACGAGGGCGAGATCGCGGGGCTCGGCACGCTGCCCGACCGGATCACCTGCTGCGACTGCGTGGCGATCGGCCCGGCGATGGCCTCGACGTCGGCGGCGGGGGCGGTGCTGGACGGGTTGCTGCCGGTGGCCTCGGGGCCGCCGGTGATCCTCGATGCCGCGGCGGTCAGCGCCTCGGCCGACCGCCACGACGCGCTGGCGGCGCTGCCCGGCGGGGCGATCCTGACGCCGCATGTGGGCGAGATGGCGGCGCTGACCGGGCTGGAGCCCGAGGACATCGAGGCACGGCGCGAGGAGGTCGCGGTGGACCATGCCGCCCGCCTGCGCGCCGTGCTGCTGATCAAGGGCACGACCACGGTGATCGCCAGCCCCGACGGCGAACTGGCCGTCTATGGCGGCGGCGGCGTCGGCCTGGCCACCGGCGGGTCGGGCGACGTGCTGACCGGGCTGATCGCCGGGCTGTGCGCCCGTGGCCTGCCGGCGTGGGAGGCGGTCTGCTGGGGCGTCTGGCTACACGGCGAGGCCGGAAGACGCCTGTCCGAGCGGATGGGCTCGATGGGGTTCCTGGCCCGCGACCTGCCTGGCGAGGTGCCGGCGCTGATGCGCGGGATCTGAGCGGCGCGCCTCGCCTAAAGCCCGCTGTCGTGCAGCACCCGTTCCAGCACCGGGGCGAGTCGGTCGGCCCACGCCTGCTGTCCCGCGGCGTCGGCGATCAGGTCGTTGCGGATTTCCACCAGCACGTTCGGGCGGCCGTGGGCCAAGGCGTGGCGATCGACGGAATCGCCTTGCAGGTGGCCGCTATAGGGCTGGTTGTCGCCGGTGACCCAGCCCTCGTCCCGGCAGGCCTGCACCAGCGCCGGCCCGAGCCGCGCGTCGCGGTGCGAATACAGGATGCCCAACACCCACGGCCGGGGCGGGCGGCCCTGCAGTTGCGGGGTGAAGCTGTGGATGGCGCAGATCGCGCGGGCGGGATGGGCCGCCGCCAGCCGGCCCAGCGCCGCGTGATAGGGCCGGTGCAGGCGGTCCAGCCGGCGGTCGCGCTCGGCCGCGTCGGCGGCGCGGTTGGCGGGGATGACGGTGCCGTCATACAGCCGCATCAGCAGCGTCGGGTCGTCCTCGCCCCGGTTCGGGTCGATCACCAGGCGCGAGAAATCCGACCACACCGCCGGCGCGTCCAGCCGCGCCGCCAGCGCCCGCGCGACGCCCAGCGCGCCCACGTCCCAGGCGATGTGCCGCGCCATGTCCGCGGGCGCGATCCCCAGGTCGCCGCCATTGACCCACCCCGGCACCCGGTTCGTGGCGTGGTCGCAGGTGACCAGCCAGCGCGAGCCGCGATCCTCGCCCTCGGTCCCGAAGGGCGGGGGCTCTGTCGTGCGGCTGTGTGATCCGTCGGGCATGGCCTGCGATATAACGCGCCCTCATCCCGCACGCCAGTTGCCCCCGAACGGGGCTCAGGGTAGACGATAGCGCAAACATCAAGGGAAAAAGGGACGGCCATGAGACGACACCGGAACGTAAAGATCGTGGCGACCCTGGGCCCGGCGTCGTCGGACCACCAGATGATCCGCGAGCTGTTCGACGCCGGCGCCGACGTGTTCCGGCTGAACATGAGCCACGGCACCCATGCCGAGCAGAAGGCGCGCTATGACATCATCCGCGCCGTCGAGGCCGAGACCGGCCGTCCCATCGGCGTGCTGGCCGACCTGCAGGGTCCCAAGCTGCGGGTCGGCGTCTTTGCAGTCGGCGCGCATGATCTGGAAGAGGGCGACCGCTTCCGCTTCGATCTGGACCCGGCCGAGGGCGACGGCCGGCGGGTGCAGCTGCCGCACCGGGAAATCTTTGCCGCGCTGCAGGTCGGATCGCGGCTGTTGGTCAATGACGGCAAGATCCGGCTGCGGGTGGAACGCTGCGGGCCGGACTTCGCCGATTGCGTGGTGACGACCGGCGGGACGATTTCAAACCGCAAGGGCGTGAACGTGCCCGACGTGGTGCTGCCGCTGGCGGCGCTGTCGGACAAGGACCGCGCCGATCTGGAATTCGCCTGCGAGCTGGGCGCCGACTGGCTGGCACTGTCCTTCGTCCAGCGCCCCGAGGATGTGATCGAGGCGCGCGAGCTGGCCCGCGGCCGGGCCGCGATCCTGTCCAAGATCGAAAAGCCCGCGGCGGTGGACTGCTTCGCCGAGATCCTCAAGGTCTCGGACGGGATCATGGTGGCGCGCGGCGATCTGGGGGTGGAACTGCCGGTCCATTCCGTACCGCCGATCCAGAAGCGGCTGGTCCGCGCCTGCCGGCAGGCGGCGAAGCCCGTGATCGTCGCCACCCAGATGCTGGAATCGATGATCGAAAGCCCGATGCCGACCCGGGCCGAGGTGTCGGACGTCGCCACCGCGATCTATGAGGGCGCGGACGCGATCATGCTGTCGGCCGAATCGGCGGCCGGGCGCTATCCGTCCGAGGCGGTCAGCACGATGGACAGCGTCGCGCGCTCGGTCGAGGGCGACCCGGTCTATCGTGACGTCATCGACAGCTCGCGCAGCACCGTGAACCGCGAGACCGTCGCCGATGCCATCGCCGTCGCGGCCCGCGAGATCGCCGAAACCACCGATGTCGCGGCGATCTGCGCCTATACCCAGTCCTCGACCACCGTGCGGCTGGCGGCGCGGGAACGGCCCAAGGTGCCGATCATCGCGATGAGCTCGGAACTGCCGGTGCTGCGGCGGATGTGCCTGGTGTGGGGCGCGCATTGCGTGCTGACCCCGGTGCTGGAACGCTTCAAGCAGGCGGTGGTGAATGCCGCACACGCGGCGGTGGAATTCGACTTTGCCACCAGCGCGCAGAAGGTGATCGTGATGGCGGGGGTTCCGTTCAACACTGCGGGATCGACCAACATTCTGCGGGTCGCCACCTGCGACGAACAGTTGCTTTCCCGCACAGACCCGGAATAAAGGCAGCCGCGAAGCCGAGTTACGCAGGGATTGCCCGAATGTCCGACATCCTCATCCTTCTGAGCACGGCGCTGATGGCGCTGTCGGTGATCCTGGCCATCGCCTCGCTGGCGCGGACCGAACCGCCGCGCGGCGCGGCGATCGCGTTCGTGTTCGGGCTGGCGGCGATGTTCGCCGGCGCCTGGATCGACCCGACGCCGTTCCGGGTGCAGGACCTGGGCCTGTCCTGGCAGCGCCTGCTGGGCGGCGACATCCGGCTGTAATCCGGCACCTGGCCCTTGCCAGGTCGCCTGCGCGCCGCTATCAGGCGCGCTTCGACGTTCCGTGCGGCCGGCCGATTGGCATTGCCGAGTCGCGCGTTCACTCTGACAAGGAGACGAAAATGCCGAAGATGAAGACCAAATCGGCCGCCAAGAAGCGGTTCTCGATGACGGCCTCGGGCAAAGTCAAGGCTGGCCCCGCGGGCAAGCGCCACGGGATGATCAAGCGCTCGACGAAATTCATCCGCGACGTGACCGGGACGATGATCCTGTCCGATGCGGACGCGAAGATCGTCAAGAAATACATGCCCTACAACCGCTGATCGAGGAGCCGAGAGATGTCCCGCGTTAAATCCGGCAAGGTCACCCACGCCCGCCACAAGAAGGTGCTCGACGCTGCCAAGGGTTACTATGGCAACCGTTCGCGCAACTTCCGCACCGCCACCCAGGCCGTCGACAAGGCCAACCAGTACGCGACCCGCGACCGCAAGACCCGCAAGCGCAACTTCCGCGCGCTGTGGATCCAGCGGATCAACGCCGCCGTCCGCGCCATCGACGCCGAGATGACCTATTCGCGCTTCATCGCCGCGCTGTCCAAGGCGGGGATCGAGGTGGACCGCAAGGTTCTGGCCGATCTGGCCGTGCACGAGCCCGACGCCTTCGGCGCCATCGTCGCGCAGGCGAAAGCCGCCGCCTGATCCGTTCAGGTTAGGGAAAGACGAAAACCCGCGCCAAGGCGCGGGTTTTCTTTTGCTGTCCGCCGTGCTGGCCGCCGCGTTTGCCTAGCGCCAGATGTCGGGATCGACTCCGCGATCGGCCAGGTCCGGATGCGCGGCCAGGTGGAATTCGGGCCGCCGCCCCAGCCGGCGCTGTTCCAGATAGTCGCGGGTGATCCGCAGGATGATCCCCGACATGGCCACGATGGCAATCAGGTTGATCGTCGCCATCAGCCCCATCGAGGCGTCGGCGAAGTTGAACACCGTGCCCACCGCCTGCAGCGCGCCCCAGACCACCATGCCCAGCACCGCCAGCCGCATGACCAGGATCGCCCCGTCGCCGCCGCCGAGGAACACCACCGCGTTCTCGGCATAGGCGTAGTTGCCGATGATCGAGGTGAAGGCAAAGAACAGGATCGCCACCGCCACGAAATACAGCCCCCAGCTGCCGAAATGTTCGCCAAGGGCGGCCTGGGTGAGGGCGACTCCGGTCAGTTCGGCCGAGGGGACGGCGCCCGACAGCAGGATCATCACCGCGGTCGCCGTGCAGACCAGGATCGTGTCGATGAACACCCCCAGCGCCTGCACGAAGCCCTGCGAGGCCGGGTGGTGCGGGTGGGGCCGCGCGGCGGCGGCGATGTTCGGGGCCGAGCCCATGCCGGCCTCGTTGGAAAACAGCCCGCGCTTGACCCCGTTCAGCATTGCCGCGGCCATGCTGCCCGCGACGCCGCTGGCGGCCTCGGTCAGGCCGAATGCGCTTTGCACGATGTGCGACAGGACCGCGGGCACCTCGGCCAGGTTGGTGGCGAACACCCAGGCCGCGGCCAGCAGGTAGGCGCCGGCCATGAACGGCACGATCCACTCCGCCGCCCGCGCGATCTGCGGGATGCCGCCGAAGATAATGACCCCGGTGATCGCCGCCAACCCGACCCCGGTGGCCCAGCGCGGGACGCCGAAGGTGACCCAGGCCTCGGCGATGGAATTGGCCTGCACCGCCTCGAACACGAGGCCGAAGGACAGGATCAGCGCCACCGCGAACAGCGCCGCGAGCCAGTGCATCCGCAGCCCGCGCGAGATGTAGAAGGCCGGCCCGCCGCGATAAAGCCCGTGCGGCCCGTGGACCTTGTAAAGCTGCGCCAGCGCCGATTCCGCGTAAGCCGTGGCCATGCCGAGGCTGGCCACCACCCACATCCAGAACACCGCACCCGGTCCCCCCAGGGTGATCGCCACCGCGACGCCGGCGATGTTGCCGGTGCCGACCCGGCTGGCCAGGCTGACCGACAGCGCCTGCAACGGCGAGATGCCGTCCGCGTCGGGATCGCCCCGGCCCAGCGTGCAGCGGATCATTTCCGGGAAATGCCGGATCTGGATGAAGCCCAGCCGCAGCGTGAAGAACACGCCCACCGCAAGCAGGCCATAGATCAGCACGTAGCCCCAGAAGATGTCGTTCAGGAAATTGATCACGCTGTCGATCATGGCTGGCCTCATGCATCACACGGTCGTGAGAACTGGTTAACGCAACCGCACGGGGAAACACCACCCCCCGCGCAACCCTTGCCGCGCGGGTCACGTTGACCCGACATGACGGACACCGCCGCCCTTCCGCCCCCGTCCCCCGGCTATCCGCCGCGCGTGGCGCTGGCGCGCAAGCCGCTGGGCATCCTCGGCTCGGCCATGACGGCCCGGCGCAACGTGCTGGAACTGATCCCCGAACTTGCCGTCCGCCAGCCGATGGTGTCGGGCACGCTGGGCATCCGCTGGCACATGGTGATGGACCCCGAGGCGCTGAAGCGCGTGCTCAAGGACCGGGTCGAGGATTACCCCAAATCCACCGTCACCCGGATGATCCTGGAACCGGCCATCGGCGACAGCCTGTTCGTGGCCGAGGGCGCCCAGTGGCGCTGGCAGCGCCTGGCCGCCGCCCCGGCCTTTGCCGCCCGCCATGTCGAGGCGCTGGCCCCGGTGATGACCGCCGCCGCCGAGACCTCGGCCGCCCGCATCGCCGGCGCGCCCCAGCCCTTCGACGCCTTCGAGGAGATGGTCGCCGCCACCTTCGAGGTCATCAGCGACGTGACCTTCTCTGGCGACGAGGGGTTCGACCGCGACGCCGTGCATCACGCGATCGACCGCTACATCGCCTCGACCGCGCGGGTGTCGGTGCTGGACGTGCTGGGCGCGCCGCCCTGGGTGCCGCGGCCGGGGCGGCTGGTGTCGGGGGGCGCGCTGCGGCGCACCAAGGCGATCGCCGACCGTGCCATCGCCGACCGGGCCCGGCGCGGCCCGCGGCTGCCGCCGGACCTGCTGGACCTGCTGCGCGCCGGGGTGGACCCGGAGACCGGCCGATCGATGAACCCCGCCGAGCTGCGCGACAACCTGCTGACCTTCATTGTCGCGGGGCACGAGACGACTGCCCTGACGCTCGCCTGGGCGCTTTACCTGGTGGCCTTCGACCCCGCCGTGCAGGACCGCGCCGCGGCCGAGGTGGCGGGGATGGACCGGATCACCGCCGCGGACCTGCCGCGGCTGCCCTATGTCCAGCAGATCGTGCAGGAGACGCTGCGCCTGTATCCTCCGGCAGCGTTCCTGTCGCGCACCGCGCGCAGGGCCGACACGCTGGGCGGGCGCGAGGTGCGGCCCGGCGATACCGTGATGCTGCCGATCTATGCGCTGCACCGGCACCGGCTGCTGTGGGACGATCCCGACCGCTTCGATCCTGACCGCTTCGCGCCGGGGGTGGACCGTGACCGCTTTGCCTTCCTGCCCTTCGGCGGCGGCCCGCGCATCTGCATCGGCGCGAACTTCGCGCTGCAAGAGGCGGCGATCATCCTCGGCACCCTGCTGGCGCGGTTCCGGTTCGAGACGGTGCCCGGCCGCGTCCCTTATCCGCGGATGATCCTGACCCTGCGGCCGCAAGGCGGCGTCTGGCTGCGCGCCACCCCGCGATGATCGGCTGGTCACCCCCCGCGCGGTCGCGCTAAAGGGAAGATCATGTCCATCCTCTCCACGATCCGGGCGGAGCTTCCGCTGATTCTCATCGCCGCCACCCTGGCGGTGGTGCAGTCGGTCGGCGTGCCCGCCTCTGGCATCGCGGGCGGGGCGGTCTTCCTGTGGCTGCTGATCGTGATGATCTGGGCCGCGGGCGGCGTCCTGCACCACGCCGAATCGGTCGCCGAGCGGCTGGGCGAGCCGCTGGGCACGCTGATCCTGACCCTCGCCGTGGTGGGCATCGAGGTCGCGCTGATCGCCTCGGTCATGCTGTCGGGCGACGGCAGCCCGACGCTGGCCCGCGACACCATGTTCGCGGTGGTGATGATCGTCCTGAACTTCCTCACCGGGCTGTCGCTGCTGCTGGGGGCGCTGCGCTTTGGCGAACAGAACTACAACCTCGCCGGCGCCCGGTCCTTCCTGTCGGTGCTGCTGCCGCTGGCGGTGTTCTCGCTGATGCTGCCGGCCTACACGACCTCGAACTGGTCCCCGAGCTTCAGCGATTTCCAGGCGCTGTTCTTTTCCATAATCACCTTCGCCATGTACGGGGTCTTTCTGCTGATGCAGACGGTCCGCCATCGCGGCTATTTCACCGAACCCCAAGAGCCGCAGGTCCCCGACCACGTCCACGCCATGCACGCCACCTGGGTCCATGCGGTGCTGATGATCGCCACGCTGCTGCCCATCGTGCTGCTGTCCAAGACGCTGACGAAATACGTCAATTCCGGGCTGGACATGCTGGGCCTGCCGGCCGCGCTGGGGGGCGTGCTGATCGCGATGATCGTGCTGGTCCCCGAAGGGGCGAGCGCGATCCGCGCCGCCCGCCACAACCGCCTGCAGCGCGCGATCAACCTGTGCCTGGGCGCGGCGCTGTCCACCATCGGGCTGACCGTGCCGGTGGTGCTGGGGATCGGCGCGTGGATGGGCCACGACGTGATCCTGGGACTGACCCCGGTCAACCAGATCATGCTGGCGCTGTCGCTGATCACCGCCGTCCTGACCTTTGGCACCCAGCGCACCAACGTGCTGCATGGCGCGATCCATATCGTCCTGTTCCTCGCCTACCTGGCACTGATCTTCGCGCCCTGAGCGCCGGGCGACCCGTCCGGCCAGCCGGCTTTCCCCGCGCAAGCGGGTGTGCTAACGCCGCCCGGATTCCCGACCCAGACACCCGCAGGCGCTTTTCCGATGACCGACACCGACACGCTTCGTTCCACCTGGCTGTCCCGCGTGGCCGAGGCCGCCGACAGCCCCGCGCTGGAACAGGTCCGCCTCGCCGCGCTGGGCAAGAAGGGCGAGATCGCGCTGATGATGCGCGAGCTGGGCCGGATGACCCCTGAGGAACGCCAGTCCACCGGCGCCGCCCTGAACCGGGTCAAGGACGAGATCGACGCCGCGCTGCGCGCCCGCAAGACGGCGCTGGAGGATGCGGCGCTGGACGCAAGGCTGGGGGCCGAGTGGATGGACGTGACCCTGCCCGGACGCCCGCGTCCGCAGGGGACGATCCACCCGGTCAGCCAGGTGACGGACGAGGTGACCGCGATCTTCGCCGACATGGGCTTTGCCGTGGCCGAGGGGCCGCAGGTGGAAAGCGACTGGTTCAACTTCGACGCGCTGAACATCCCGCCCGAGCATCCCGCCCGGCAGGAGCATGATACGTTCTTCATGGCCCGCGCCGACGGCGACACCCGCCCGCCCCACGTGCTGCGCACGCATACCTCGCCGGTGCAGATCCGGGCGATGCAGGCCCAGGGCGCGCCGATCCGGGTGATCGCGCCGGGCCGCGTCTATCGGATGGACATGGACCAGACCCACACGCCGATGTTCCACCAGGTCGAGGGGCTGGCGATCGGCCGCGACATCTCGATGGCGAACCTGAAATGGACGCTGGAAGAGTTCTGCCGCGCGTTCTTCGAGGTCCCCTCGGTCGAGCTGCGCTTCCGCGCCTCGCATTTCCCCTTCACCGAGCCCTCGGCCGAGGTCGACATCCGCTGCGACTGGTCCGGCGGGGTGCTGAAGATCGGCGAGGGGGACTCGTGGCTCGAGATCCTCGGGTCGGGGATGGTGCACCCCAAGGTGCTGGCCGCGGCGGGGGTGAACCCGGCCGAGTGGCAGGGGTTCGCCTTCGGCATGGGGATCGATCGGATCGCGATGCTGAAATACGGGATTCCGGATTTGCGGGCGTTCTTCGAGAGCGACCTGCGGTGGTTGAAGCACTACGGGTTCGCGGCGGGGGATGTGCCGAGTGTGAGCGGGGGGTTGAGCAGGTGATTGAGAAAGTCTGTGCGTTTTTTCCACCTGAAAACTGCGCTGAGTGGATCGGCGCAGTTGGGTCGTTCGGACAATTTCTTGTGGTTGCGCTGGCTCTTTTATTTACTATTTGCCAAGTCAGTGCGTGGCGAAAACAACGTGTTCTTGAACGCAGAGCGGAACTTGCAGACGATATTTTGCTGCATGCAGGAAAATTTAAGGAGGAACTTCTTTATCTCCGGCGGCCGTTTAATTATTCGCCGAGCGGATCAATTATCAATGGCGATGTTTCTGAATATGAGGAGCGGCTGAAGGAGATTAAAGAACTTGAACCGCTTACGGATCTCATTGCAACGGCCCGAACTAGGCAAGAATTTCTTATCGATAACCCCAAAGTTGAGAGCGCATTGCGCGATCTGATCGAAACTGAGCGGGATTTGAAGCATGCCTTTGGCGCGTTGCTGGCTCATCTGCGGGCTGGTCCTGGTTTAATTGATAAAACAGCCGATCCTCAATTGTTGCGACAATACGCAGTTGCTGTCGAGAAACCAACAGGAAACGATCTGATACGCGCCAAGCTGGTATCTGGAAACGCGACACTGAAGGCAGAACTGAAAACAGAGATAAGGTTGGGTCAAAAATGAAACTCACCCTCTCCTGGCTCCGTGATCACCTCGACACCACGGCCTCAATCGCGGAAATCGCCGACGCCCTGACCGACCTCGGGCTCGAGGTCGAGGACATCCACGACCCCGCCACCCGGCTCGCGCCCTTCACCCTCGCCAAGGTGATCCACGCCGAACAGCACCCCGACGCCGACCGGCTGCGGGTCTGCCGGGTGATGACCGACGAGGGCGAAAAGCAGATCGTCTGCGGCGCGCCGAATGCGCGGGCGGGGATCACCGTCGTGCTGGCCAAGCCCGGCGACTACGTGCCCGGCATCGACACCACGTTGGGCGTCGGCCGCATCCGCGGCGTCGAGAGCCACGGCATGATGGCCTCGGAACGCGAGCTGGAACTCAGCGACGAACACGACGGCATCATCGAGCTGCCCTCGGGCGAGGTCGGCGAGCGCTTCACCGACTGGCTGTCCGCCAACGCGCCCGAAAAGATCGACCCGGTGATCGAGATCAAGATCACCCCCAACCGCCCCGACGCGCTGGGCATCCGCGGCGTCGCCCGCGACCTCGCGGCGCGCGGGCTGGGGACGCTCAAGCCGCTGAAGACGGCGACCATACCGGGCCGCTTCCCCAGCCCGGTCGGCGTCACCATCGACCCCGAGATCGCCGCCAAGGCCCCTTTCTTCGCCGGCCGCGTGGTGCGGGGGGTCAGGAACGGCCCCAGCCCGGACTGGATGCAGAAGCGCCTGCGCGCTATCGGGCTGCGGCCGATCAACGCGCTGGTCGATATCACCAACTACTTCACCCACGACCTGAACCGCCCGCTGCACGTCTTCGACGTGGCCAAGGTCACGGGCGACCTGCATCTGCGCGCGGCGCGGGCCGGCGAGACGCTGGTCGCGCTCGACGACAAGACCTACGCGATGCCCGAGGGCGCGGTGGTGATCTGCGACGCGAACGGCATCGAAAGCATCGCCGGGGTGATGGGCGGCTCGGCCTCGGGGTCGTCCGAGGACACCACCGAGGTGTTCATCGAGGCAGCGTTCTTCGACCCGATCAGCGTGGCGGCCACGGGGCGGGCGCTCAAGATCAACTCGGACGCGCGCTATCGGTTCGAACGCGGCATCGACCCGGAGTTCACCCTGCCGGGGCTGGACCTGGCGACGCAGATGGTCCTCGACCTGTGCGGCGGCGAGCCGTCCGAGATCGTGACCGCGGGCGCGGTCCCCGATCACGCCCGCGCATATCGGCTGGACACCGACCGCGTGGTCAGCCTGGTCGGCATGGAGATCCCGTCCGAACAGCAGCGCGCGACGCTGACCGCGCTGGGCTTCGATATCGACGGCGACATGGCGCATGTCCCCTCGTGGCGGCCCGACGTGCAGGGCGAGGCCGACCTGATCGAGGAGGTCGCCCGCATCGCCTCGCTGACCAGGCTGCAGGGCAAGCCGCTGCCGCGCCCGCGGGCAGGCGTGCCGCTGCCGGTGCTGACGCCCTTGCAGCGCCGCGAAAGCGCCGCGCGGCGGATGGCGGCGGCGCTGGGGTATAACGAATGCGTCACCTACAGCTTCATCGACGCCCGCGCCGCGGCGCTGTTCGGGGGCGGCGGCGAGGCGGTCCGGCTGGAAAACCCGATCAGCTCTGAAATGACGCATCTGCGCCCCGACCTGCTGCCCGGCCTGCTCGCGGCGGCCGCGCGCAACCAGGCGCGCGGGTTCATGGACCTCGCGCTGTTCGAGGTCGGGCCGGTCTTTTCGGGCGGCGAGCCCGGCGAGCAGGCGGTGCAGCTGACCGGCCTGCTGGTCGGCGCCAGCGCCGCCCGCGATCCGCATGGCAGCCGCCGGCCGGTGGACCTGTATGACGCCAAGGCCGACGCCGAGGCGGTGCTGGGTGCAACCGGCGCCCCGGCGCGCAGCCAGATCGACCGCAAGCTGGACGGCTGGTGGCATCCCGGCCGCGCCGGGAATGTGCAGCTGGGACCGAACCGGCTGGCGACCTTTGGCGAGCTGCATCCGCGCGTGCTGGCCCGGATGGACGTCAAGGGGCCGGCGGTCGCCTTCACCGTTCACCTCGCCAACGTGCCGCTGCCCAAGGCCAAGTCGCCGACCCGACCCGCGCTGCAGGCGAGCGACCTGCAGGCGGTGGACCGCGACTTCGCCTTCGTGGTGGACGAGCGGGTCGAGGCGGCGGCGATCGTGAACGCGGCCCAGGGCGCCGACAAGGCCCTGATCGAGCGGGTGACGGTCTTCGACGAGTTCCGCGGCGACCGCGCCGCGGCGCAGATGGGCAAGGGCCGCAAGTCGGTCGCAATCACCGCCCGCCTGCAACCCCGCGACCGCACCCTGACGGAGGCCGAGATCGAGGCCGTCGCCGCCCGCATCGTCGAGAAGGTCGCGAAAGCGACCGGCGGCACCCTGCGCGGCTGATCCGGTCGCCGTCCAGCGCGGACGGCGGACTGGCGGGGAGGCCCCGGCGCGCAGGACCGGCGGGCAAGGCGGCGCGATCCCGGAAGGGGAAGACCGGCGCGGCAGACGGCGCGCAGGTCCGGCGGGATCGGCGACGGGATGACCGCCGCTCCAGACGGGCGCGATCCCGGAACGGGAAGACCGGCGCGGCAGAAGGCGCGCAGGTCCATCGGGATCAGCGACGGGATGTCCGCCCCGCCAGACGGGCGCGCAGAACCGGCGAGGATCACCGACGGGACCGACGCGCAAGACCGGCGAGGATGGGGATCCTCGCCGGTCTCGCGTCGCCGGAGCGGCGTGCCCGCCGCCGGCTGCCGGCTGCCGTCAGGTCAGGCGACGCGGCGCTGCGACTCTGCCTGGGGCACGTCGCCCTGGGTGCGGAAGCGGTCCATCATCCGGCCCAGCTCCTCGACCTGGGTGGACAGTGCGGCGGCCGCGGCGGCGTATTGTTCCGACATCGACAGGTTCGCCTGGTTCACCCCGTCGAGCTGGGCCAGCGCGGTCGAGACCTCGCGCACGCCGGTCGACTGTTCCGAGGTCGCATGGGCGATGCCGGTGATGTTTTCCACCACCCCGCTGACCGCGGTCTGGATCTGGTCCAGCGACAGGCCCGCGTCCCGGGCCAGGCGGACGCCGGCCTTGACCTCGGTCTCGCTCTTGCCGATCAGGTCGGCGATGCTTTGCGAGGCCTTGGCCGACTGCTGGGCCAGGTTGCGCACCTCGTTGGCGACGACCGCGAAGCCACGCCCCACCTCGCCGGCGCGGGCCGCTTCGACGGCGGCGTTGATCGACAGCAGGTTGGTCTGGAACGCAAAGCCTTCGATGACGCGGGTGAACTCGCCCATCTGCTTGGTGTGTTCGTCGATTCGTTCGATGGCGGCGATGGCCTCGGACACGACCTGCGCGCCTTTCAGCACCACGTTCAGCGCATCGCGCGCCGCGGCGTCGGCGCTTTGGGCCGACTGGCTGGTCATGGTGATGTTGCCCGAGATTTCCTCGACCGCGGCGGCGGTTTCTTCCAGCGACGCGGCCTGGCTTTCGCCGCGGCGGGCCAGGTCACCGGCGCCCCGCGCGATCTGCACGGCCTCGTCGTTCATCTGGCCGGCCCGGCCGCGGATTTCCGAGATCATCGCCTCGAGATCGTCGTTCGTTTCATTGAACGTCGCCGCCACGGCGGCGAATTCCGGCTTTTCAGGCGCTGCGACCCGATAGGTCAGATCGCCGCCCCGCATCGCGTTCAGGCCGGCGACGAGCCCCTGCATCAGCTGCTCCTGGTCGGGGACATCGGTGGCCATCTTGACCACCGACGCAACCCGGCCGGCTTCGTCCAGCACGGGCACGTAGCTGCCCACGATCCAGATCGAACTGCCGTCCCGCCGCTTGCGGCGGAATTCGCCGGTCTGAGATTCCCCCGCGTTCAGGCTCTGCCAGAACAGCTGGTATTGCGGCGAGGATGCATCCTGGGGGTGCATGAACATGCTGTGGTGCTTGCCGACGATGTCGTCCAGGCGATAACCCAGCAAGTCAAGGAAGTTGTCGTTGGCGGTCACGATTTCGCCGCTGGGCTTGAACTCGATCACCGCCTGGCTGCGCCCGAGGGCTTCGAACTTGCGCCGGGCGAGGCTTGCCGCGGCCGTCGAGGCGGTGATGTCGGCGGCAAAGACCACGACCTGGGTCACCTGCCGCTGTTCGTCCAGCACCGGCGTATAGACCGCCGAGACCCAGAAGGGCTGGCCGGATTTCGCGATCCGCTTGTATTCGCCGGTCTGCGGGATGCCGGCGCGCAGCTGAGCCCAGAATTCCTCCTGCGATTTGTCCGGCTTGTCGTTGGGGTCGATCAGCTTGGACAGTTTCTGACCGACCAGCTCGTCGCGCTGATAGCCGCAAAGCTGCAGGCTGTTGTCGTTGACCGCCGTGATGGTGCCGTCGACGGCAAACGCCATGACCGACAGCACCTTTTCGATTGCGGACATTGCCTGATCGAGATCAGGATGGGTAAATTTTTGACCTGTCATGTAAGCCTCCGGGTGATCGCTTGCAAACGACGCTAGAGGAAAAGGCTTGAGATTCCGTTACCACCGGAGCAATATGGCGCAGTGAGGCCATGGCACGGCAAGCGCGGCCGTTCAGGCCAGCCGTGCGATCGCCCTGACTGCCAGTCTGCAGGGCGCACGGTCCGCAAACCGGCCGCGGGCGCGGGCGATGCCCAGTCAGCAAAGCGCTGGCAATCCCCGATCGTTACCGCTAGCAAGGCCCCATGATTCGTCTGGATTTGTCTGCGGTGAACTTGGGCGGCGCGCCGGTCGCTAAGACTTTAACGAAATAAACGGATTTCTGCACCGCATGGAGACGAACTGGCCCGCATCTGCCGATGGTTTCGAACTCGACGCGGACATTGCCGGCACGCCCAACGATCTGCTCAGCCGCAGCCGTGAACTTTACAGCGCCTTCGTGCGGGCCGGCGCGCTGATCCTGTGGCGCGCCGACATGGCGGGACGGATGACCGCCGTCACCGGCTGGCAAGCGGTGACTGGCCGTCCCGACCACGAGGCGCTGGGCCGCGGATATCTGGAACGCTTCCACCACGACGACCGCCACCTGCTGGATTTCCGCAACCGAGAGATCAGCGACACCGTCCAGGCCGAGTGCCGGCTGCTGGACAAGCATGGACGCTGGCGCTGGGTGCGGGCCCGGGGGGTCCTGATCGCGGCGTCGCGCGGCTTTCCCTCTGAATTGGTCGGCACGATCGAGGACATCCATGACCAACGGCTGGCGCTGGAACGCGCGCGCTACCTGGCCGAGCGCGACGCGCTGACCGGCCTTGGCAACCGCCGCACCCTGATCGACCAGCTGATCCGCCTGCACGGCAAAGAGGCGACCGCCACCGTGGTCATGCTGGACGTGAACCGCTTCAAGGAAATCAACGAGCTGCACGGTCACCAGACCGGCGACCGCTTCCTGGTGCGGCTGGGCCAGCTGCTGGTCGCCGCGGCGCCGCCGCATTCGGTCTGCGCCCGGATGGGCGGAGACGAATTCTGCGTCGTGGTGGCCGACGCCACCGAGGCCGAGTCGTTCTGCGCCCGGCTGGATGCGACACGCCTGACCGGGGTCAGCATCGCCGATCTGCAGATTCCCTTCGGCTTCACGGCCGGGATCGCCAACGCCGTGTGGGACGTGCCCGACCCGGTGTCCACGGTGCTGCGGCACGCCGACCTGGCGCTGTTTGCGGCCCGCTCGGCCGGGCGGGCGGTCGCGCATTTCGAACCGGCGATGCAGGAGGAGGCCGACGCCCGCCAGCAGCTGTCCGGCCTGTTCGCGCTGGCCTGCCGCAATGATGAGTTCTTCCTGGAATATCAGCCGATCATCGCCATCGACAGCGGCGAGACCGTGTCGTTCGAGGCCCTCGTGCGCTGGCAGCATCCGCAGATGGGACGGATCCAGCCGGCGGTCTTCGTACCCCTGGCCGAACAGAATGGCACCATCGCCCAGCTGGGCCGCTGGGTGCTGTCCAAGGCCTGCGCCGATCTGGCGGCGGCCGACCCGCGGCTGCGGATCAACCTCAACGTCTCGGCCCGGCAGCTGCTCGAGCCGGGGTTTGCCGACGCGGCGCGGGACATCGCGCGGGCGCATGGCGTCGACCCGCAGCGCATCACGCTCGAGCTGACCGAAAGCTCGAACATGGCGGCGGTAGCCACCAGCCCGGAACTGGCGCGGCTGCGGACGCATGGCTTCCGCACCGCGCTGGACGATTTCGGGACCGAATACGCGGTGTTGTCGCATGTGAGTTCGGGGCAGTTCGACGCGATCAAGCTGTCGCGCGAGTTCATCGTCGGCTGCTGCTGCGAGGACCGCGCCCGCACCGTGCTGCGCCACGTCATCAACCTGTGCGACGACCTGGGGATGGATGTCGTGGCCGAAGGGATCGAGACCCGGGGCGAGTTCGACTGCCTGCGCGCGGCCGGGGTGCGGCTGATGCAGGGGTTCCATTTCGACCGCCCCGGCCGGCTGCGCGCCCGCGCCTGACGACACGGCGCGGCTTGCGCCCGCGCCTGACATGAAAAACGGCGCCGCCCGTCAGGGCAGCGCCGCCATCCTCTGGCCGGAAGGATCAGACCGATTCGTCGATCCAGGCCTTCAGCGAGGCCTTGGGTGCCGCGCCCATCCGGTTCGACACGACCTGGCCGTTCTTGAACATGAACAGCGCCGGAATCCCGCGTACGCCCAGCGTCGCCGGGATGTCGGGGTTTTCGTCGACATTGACCTTCACGATCTTGATCTTGCCGGCATATTCGTCCGACAGTTCTTCCAGCGCCGGGCCGATCTGGCGGCACGGGCCGCACCATTCGGCCCAGAAATCGACCATGACCGGCACGTCGGACTGGCGCACGACGCTGTCGAAATCGGCGTCGGTGGCTTTGGTGGTTGCCATCGGGATACTCCTTGTGGCTGCAACGGGGGTTGCTACCAGAGCTATGAAGCCGCTGGCCCCTGGTCAAGACCGCGCAGCGCCGCATCCCATGCCGCGTCCAGCAGCGGGTCGGGCAGCTCCATCAGCGCCCGCGTCCGTGTCCACAGGATCGCCGTGTCGATCTGGTGCCCCGGCCAGATCGCCCGCAGGGCGTGGCGATAGGCTGCCATCTGCCGCAGATAACCCTCGGGCGAGGCCTCGGGCGAGGCGGGCACGCCGGCGTTCGATTTATAGTCGATGGCGGTGACCCGCCCGGGGGTGACCACCAGCCGGTCGATGGTCCCCGACAGGACCCCGCCGCCGGGCAAGGGCGCGCTCAGCGCCACCTCGCGCAGCACCGTGGCGCCGTCGGGCACCGCAAAGACGTGGGCCAGCGCCTCGGCCTCGATGATCTCGCCAAGTTCGGCCAGCAGCGCGGCCAGCTCGGCCTCGCCCGGCACGCCGCCCTCGGCGCCGGACAGGATCGCCAGTGCCCGGTCCGGCCAGTCGGCGCGGGGCAGGGCGGGCAGATGTTCCAACAGCAGATGCAGCCGGGTCCCGGCCAGCAGCGCCGCATCGCGGTCGAGCCCCGCGACGGCCGGATCGCCCGCCACGATCTTGTCGCCGCCCAGGGCGGTGGCGGCCACGGGCCGCGCCGGGCGCGGCAGCGGGCCAGTCGGCAAAGGACAGCCGCCGGGTCTCGCTGCCGCGGCCGTCATCCAGCCGCGTTTCGGCCAGCCCGTGCAGCGCGGCGCGGTCGAACCCGTCCGCCACCATCGCGTGCCAGCTTTCGGTGCCGGTCCCGGTCTCGCCCGCGGCGGCCACGATCAGCCAGCTTTCCGCCCGCGTCAGCGCCACGTACAGCAGGCGGCGGCGCTCTTCCTCTTGCCGGCGCTTGTCGCGTTCGGCCCATGCGGCGACCAGGTCGGTCTGCTGCGCCTTGCTGCCCCGCCAATGCGCCGGAGGCCCGCGGTCGGGCAGGATCGTCTGCGGGGTTCGCCCGCCCGCCCCCCGCCTGGCGCAGTCGGGCAGGATCACGATCGGGCTTTCCAGCCCCTTGGCGCCGTGCACGGTCATCACCCGCACCACGCCCGCGCCATCCGAGCCGCGGCCGGGCTGGCGGCGCAGCTCGGCCTGGTCGTCGGACAGCCAGGCCAGGAAGCCGGTCAGCGAGGGCGTCTCGCTGGTCTCGTAGGTCAGCGCCTGCGCGAGCAGCTCGTCGATGCCGTCCACCGCCTCGGGGCCCAGCCGCCCGATCAGCCGCGCCCGGCCGCGATGGCGGACCAGCAGGCGCGAGATCAGGTCGTGCGGGCGCAGGAAATCGGCCTGAGCCTGCAGGTCGGCGATCACCGCCCACGCCTCGTGATGGGCCGAGTTGCGCAGCGCCTCGATCAGATGGCCGCTGCGGCGCGCGGCCAGCCGGTACAGCTGGTCCTCGTTCAGCCCGAACAGCGGCGAGCGCAGCGCGGCGGCCAGCGACAGGTCGTCCTCGGGCGTGGCCAGCACCGACAGCACGGCGCGGATGTCGCGGACGGCGATCTCTCCGCCCAGCCGCAGCCGGTCGGCGCCGGCGACGGGCAGGCCGGCCTGCTTCAAGGCGCGGATGATTTCGTGAAACACCGTGCTGCGCCGCTGCACGAGGATCAGCACGTCGCGGGGCAGGATCGGCCGTGGCGCGCCCTCGCGCGGCTGAAGGGGCGTCCCGATCATGTCGCGGACCGCGGCGGCGACGGCGTCGGCCAGGACGGTTTCGGCGGCGTCGGGGGCGGTGGCATCGACCGGGCGGAACCATTCCATCGCGGCCGGAGCCTCGGGCTTGGGCACCGGCGCCCACAGGTCGACCCGGCCGGGCATCCGGTCGCGAAAGGCGATGTGGCGCGGCGGCTCGGGGCCCAGCCCCTGCGCGGCGTCGTCCTGGAACACCGCGTCGGTCAGCGACAGGATCGCCGGCGACGAGCGGAAGGAATGGCGCAGCGCGGCATCCTGCATCGGCCGCCCGACCGCCGCAAAGGCGTCGGAAAAGCCGCGATGGCGTTCGGTGAAGACCGCGATGTCGGCGCCCTGGAAGGAATAGATCGACTGCTTGGGGTCGCCCACCACGAACAGGGTGCGCGGCCGGTCGGCGGCGCCCTCGCCGGCGGTGAACTCGGCCGCAAGCCGTTCCACCACCTGCCACTGGGCGGGCGAGGTGTCCTGCGCCTCGTCCACGAGGATATGGTCGATCCCGCCATCCAGCCGGAACAGCACCCATTGCGCCATCGCCGCATGGCCCAGCAGCGCGGCGGTGCGCAGGATCAGGTCGTCGAAATCCAGCCAGCCGCCGGCCCGCTTGGCCTCGGTATAGCGGCGGCAGAAAGCGTGGCCAAAGCGCTGCAGCGCCAGCGTCCGCTGGGCGTGGCGCAGTTTCAGCCGCAGCGGGCGCGCGGCCTCGACCCGGGACATCAGCACGTCGATGTCGTCGACCAGCCCCGCGCAGGAGCCGCGGCGCAGCGCAAGGGTGGGCCATTCGCCTAGCCGCGCCAGCCCGGCCCGGGCGCCGCTGCCGAAGATGAAGACCGACTCGAGCCGCTCCAGCTCGGCCACGCCGGGCGCCGCCCAGTTGCCGCCGTCCAGCTTGCGGGCGTCGCGGGCCGGGTTGCCGCCGCCGGCATGCAGCAGCGGGATCAGCGCCGCGATCAGCCGGCCCTCGGTTTCTCCCAGGCAATCGGCCAGCAGGGCCGCCTCGTCGAAGCCCTCGGGCAGGCCGCAATCGGCCCACAGCCGCGCCGCGCAGGGCGCCGCGTCGTAATCCCGCAGCCCGGCGAGAAAGCCGTCCAGCCCGTCGTCCGATTGCAGCGACAGCAGGTCGGCCATCTCGGGGGCGTTCTCGCGGGCCATCTGCTCGATCACCTCGGCGCGCAGATTGGCGGCGCTGCGGTCGTCCAGCTCGGCAAAGCCGTGCGGCACCCCGGCCTCCAGCGGAAAGCGCCGCAGGACGCCGGCGCAGAAGCTGTGGATGGTCTGGACCTTGAGCCCGCCCGGCGTCTCGATCGCCTGCGCGAACAGCCGTCGCGCGGCGCTCAGGTCGGGATCGCCGCCGATCCCCATGGCCTTCAGCCGGGCGGTCAGCGCGGCGTCGTCCAGCATCGCCCATTCGCCCAGCCGCTGCAGCAGGCGGTTCTGCATCTCGGTCGCGGCGGCCTTGGTATAGGTGAGGCACAGGATGCGCTCGGGCCGGGTCCCGCCCAGCAGCAGCCGGGCCACGCGGTCGGTCAGCACGCTGGTCTTGCCCGACCCGGCATTTGCCGTGAGCCAGGTCGAGCGCTCGGGGTCCGCCGAGATGTGCTGGGCGCGGGTGGCCTCGTCGGGGGGCGCGACGCCGCCCGTCACCTTGGTCAGGTCGTCCTCGGGCTCACGCATCGCCGACCCTCATCCGTTGCGGCGGGTCGGCCTCGGACCACTCGCCATAGCGGCTCAGATGGTCATAGGCCGAGCCGTGGCCGGTCCGCTCCATCGCCCGGCGAGCGGTAAAGCCGTGCTCGCCGCCCAGGTAGCCCGCGACCAGCAGCACGAACTGGTCCCAGGTCGCGGCCAGCTCGTCGTCCCAGCCCAGCGCCTCGGTCTCGCCCTGCCCGCCAAGGCGGATATAGCGCAGGTCCGCGATCTCCATCGGCGCGCCGAAGACGCCGCGCTGGGCCATCGCGGCCTCCAGCGGCAGCTGCTTGTCGAAGGCCAGCACCTTCGCCCGCTTGGGCGGGGCGCCGGACTTGTAGTCATAGATCACCGCCGTTCCATCCTGCAGCCGGTCGATCCGGTCGGGCCGCGCGGTCAGGGTGAAATCGAGGCCCGGCAGCGCGAGGCTGTGGCGCGTTTCCACCGTCAGCGGGGCGCCGTCCTGCAGCCGGTCGTGTTCGTCGGCGACCAGCCGGTCGGCGATGCCCGCGATCCGCGCCCGCCAGAACATCCGCACCGAGGGCCAGGGCACCTGCTGCGCCAGCACCTCGTCGGCCGCCCCCAGCAGCCGGACCCGCAACGCCTCGGGCGGGTCGGCGGGGCCGGGCGGCGGGGTCAGGAAGCGGCGCACGATGTCGTGCAGCACGTTGCCGCGCTCGGCCGCGTCGGGGGCCGGGCGCAAGGGGTCGAGCGGGCGCAGCCGCAGCACCTTGTCGGCATAGATCGCGTAGGGGTCGCGGATCAGCCGCGCCACCGCCGTCACCGAGAGTTCGCGCAGGGCCGGCGCGGGGGGCAGGGGCGAGGGACGGGGGGCGAGCCTCGCGTGGTCCCCCGGCTGCGGCGCGGCTACCGCAGCGGCGAGGTCCAGCCAGCGCTGGCCGCGCGCCTTCATCGCCGCCACCGCCGCCGGTCCGCCCTGCGCGGGCAGGCCGCCCAGCAGGTTCAGCAGCCGGTTCAGCCAGCGCGAGGGGATGGTTTCCGCCTCGTCGCTGCGCCGGGCGCGGGTCAGCACGATCTCGTCGGCGGCAGCAGCGATCTGGAAGTCATGCGCCGACAGCCCGATGCGCCGTTCCGGCAGGGTCAGCCCCGCCTGCCGCCGCATCGGCCGGCTGAGCCAGGGGTCGGGGTCCAGCGCCTGCGGCCAGCCGCCCTCGGTCAGCCCGCCGAGGATCACGAGGCCCACGGCCTCGGTCCGGGCCTCGCGCGGGCCGCGGATGCGGACCAGAGGGTGGGCGTCGGCCTCGACCCGCACCGCCTGGGCCTGCAGCTCGGCGCCCAGCAGCTCGGCAAAGTCATGGGCGCTGGTCTCGGGGCCGCGCGGGGCGTGGCGGGCGACATGGTCCAGCACGGCGCGGGCCTTGTCGCCGGCACGCTCGGCATACAGCCGCGACGCCGCGGCCGTGCCACCCGGACCGGCGGCCCAGATTTCGGCAAGATGCAGGTGCCGCGCGGCACGCTCGGCCAGCGGCAGGGGCCCGGGATCGGCGATCAGCGGCAGCGTCTCGTCCAGCAGCGCGGCGATGCCCTGCGCCCAGTCGCGGCGCGCGGGCGGGGTGCGCGGCCGGTCGCCCCAGGCCCGCAGCGCCGCGCCGTCGGGAAAGACCGGGCCATGCTTGCGCAGGTGCAGCTCCAGCTCGCGCGTGTGCAGCAGATGGGCGCCGCGGGCGTCGTGCCCCGCGCCGGTCGCCGTCAGCGGATGCTTCAGCAGCACCAGCAGCGCCACGATGTCCAGCGCCGCCAGCGGCAGTTCGGCGACGTGGCGCAGGAACAGCCCGGCGGCGGTCAGCGGCAGGGGCGCGCCGGCGCTGTCGTCGGGGCGGATCGCCCAGCGGTCCAGCGCCGCGGTGACCCGGCGGGTCAGGGTCCGGTCGGCCGCGATCAGGGTGACGGCGCGGCCGTGATGGACGGCATCACGGATCAGGACGGCGATGGCGCCGGCCTCGGAGGCCGGGTCGTCGGCCTCGATCAGCGTCATCCCGGCGCAGGCCGGCCCCAGATCGCCCAGCGACGGTCCCTGCGCCACCCACTGGTCGGTGACCGGCGCCGGCCGCAGGGCGAGGCTCAGCAGCCGGTTCCGCTGCGGCGCCGGCGGGGCCGCGTCGGTCCACGGCCGCGGCGCGCCCATCGCCGCGATCAGCGGCGCAAAGCGAGCCTGCGGGTGGTCCTCGTCGCCCTCGATCAGCCGCGCCTGCAGTTCGGGCGGCAGATGCGGGTCGTGGCCCGGCAGCACCACCGCGCCGCCGGGCAGCGCCGCCACCGCCTGCATGAACAGCCGCGTCGCACCGTGCGAGCCGGTCGAGCCGGCGACGATCACCGGCCCCGGCGGCAGGTTGCGCCCTTCGGCCCAGTCCTCGGCCAGCATCTGCGCGGCGCGGCGCTGCAACGCCTCGCGGTCCACCGGCGCACCGTCCAGGTGGAATCCGGCGGCGATGCGCAGGAACGTCAGGGCGCGCTGCCAGTGGGCGGCGTGATCGGCCGCGTCGACGGCGTCCAGCGCCTCGGCGTCCAGCCCCTCGGACTGCATCTCGGCCATCAGCGCAGCCAGCGAGCGGGTCAGCGCCGGCACCGACTGGCCGTCCTCGGCCCGCAGGGCGCGGGCGACCAGATGCGACAGGTCCAGCAGCCTTGCCAGCGGCGCGGCGGGGGGCGGCAGCCCGGCCTCGGACCCCAGATCGGCGATCAGCCGCAGCCGCGGCAGCAGCAGCGCGCCGTGGCGGTGAAACGCAGCCTCGATGCCGCGCAGCGTGTGGCCCGAGTTGCAGTGGATGGTGACGGCGGCCATCGCCTCGGGCGGGCGGTCGGCCATGCGATCCCGCAGCCCGCGCACCAGCTCGGCCGCAAAATCCACGCCGGCGGGCAGGGCATACAGACCCTGCATCTCAGCGCCCCGCCTTTGCGCTGGCCAGCATCGCTTCGGCCAGCGGGATGCAGTCCGGCCGGCCCACGTCGCACCAGCCGCCGGGATGCACGAGGCCAAAGGCCCGGCCCTCGGCCATCATCCGGTCCCACAGCAGGTTCAGCGAAAACACCGGGGCGTCGATGGCGGCGAGCCCGTTTGTCCGCAGGATCTGGGTCCCGGTGTAGACCAGCGGCCCGCCGCGGCTGATCCGGCCCCGGGGGTCCAGCGCGAAATCTCCGCCGCCGATCCGCCCCTGCGCCCGGTCCACCGGCACCAGCATCAGCAGCGCGTCCATCCGCGCCCCGTCCCAGGCCGCGCGCAGGGCGGCGACCGGGTTCGGCCCGGTCCAGACGACGTCGGGGTTCATCGTCAGCACCGGCCCGTCTCCTAGCAGCGGCAGCGCTTTCTTGAGCCCGCCGCCGGTTTCCAGCAGGGCGTCCGCTTCGTCGGAGATCGCCACCCCGCTGCCCGCCAGATGCCGGACGATCTGATCGCCCAGATGGTGCGTGTTGACCACGATCCGTCGCGCGCCGCCTTCGCGGACCAGGTCCAGCGCGTGATCCAGCAGCGGCCGTCCGGCCACCGGGATCAGCGGCTTGGGGGTCACGTCGGTCAGCGGCGCCATGCGGGTGCCCTTGCCGGCGGCGAACAGCATCATCGTGTCGGGGGCACCCGTCCCCGCGCCGCAGCGGGCGCGGATCGCGGCGATCACCGCGGGCGTCGGTTCCGGCACGCCCTCCAGCGCCGCAGCCAGCGGCGCCAGCGCCGGGTGGGCGACGTCGCGCCGTATCGCCGCCCAGACCCGGGGCATGAAGTCGAGATAGCGCGGCTTGCCGTCGCGCAGGCACAGCCGGGTGAAGATACCCATGATCCGCAGGCCGCGTTGCGCCCCCAGCAGCGCATAGGCGGCGCGGAAGCGGTCGGGATCGGCGCCGGTCGCGGCCAGGTAGCGGTCGATCTGGCGCGTCTCGATCCCCGGCGCGATGTCGCGGCGGGCGTCCTGCAGGACCGAGACCAGCTCATAGGCCGGATGCGTCGCCACCGCGTCCTGGAAATCCAGCAGCCCGGGCGGGTCGTCCCTGCGCCAGACGATGTTCTCGGCGTGGAAGTCGCGCAGCGAGACCACCGGCGCTGCATCGGCGCACAGCGCGCGATGCAGCGCGGCGATCGCCGCGGCGACGCCCTCGCCCGCCCCCGGCGCGCCGACGGCCGGCGGGTACCACTTGGCGAAAAGCCCTGCCTGTTCGGCCAGGGCGGGGCCGTCTAGCGGGGGCACGAAGTCCGGCGGGGCGTGGCGGTGCAACTCGGCGATCAGGTCGGTGATGCGGTCATAGATCCCGCTTGCCGCCTGAGGCCGCTGCTCGAGCACCCGGGCAACGAGGTCGTCACCGAGATCTTCCAGCAGCAGCAGGCCCTGGCCCTCGTCCTCTGCCAGCACCTCGGGGGCGTGAAAGCCGCGGGCGCGCAGCCAGCCCGTCATCGCCAGATAGCGGCCGGCCGAGCCGGCCGGGTCGTCCATCAGCACGGCGCTGTGGCCGTTGCGGGTCAGCCGGAAATACCGCCGCGCCGAGGCGTCCCCGGCCAGCACCGCGACCCGCGCCTCGGACCAGCCCGCGGCGTGGAGGAACCGCGCCAGCTCCAGCGCCCGGCCCACCCAAGCCCACCGCGCCGGATCGCCCGACAGCGTGATCCGGCGCCGGTCGGGCGCCGTGGGGTCCAGCGTCAGGGTCAGCGCGCCGGGCGGGGCGGCGCCCATCCGGTCGGGCCATTCGATCAGCGTGATCGCCTGCGCCATCGCCTCGTCCAGCCCCAGCTCGACCAGTTCCGAGGGATCGGTGAGGCGATACAGGTCGGCATGCCACAGCTCGGCCCCGGCGGCGTCCTCGTAGGTCTGGACCAGCGTGAAGGTCGGGCTGGGCACGTCCTCGGCCGCGTCGCCCTGCCGGGCACGGATCAGGGCGCGCGCAAAGTGAGTCTTGCCGGCGCCGACCGGGCCATCCAGCAGCAGCGTGTCACCTGGCCGCAGCAGGGGCGCGAGCGCCCGCGCCAGACCCGCGGTCAGCGTTTCGTCAGCGTTGAGGGTGGCGAGAGGGGACAGCGGCATGGTCATCGCAGCCGAATCTAGCCGCCCGGTGAGGCGGCGGAAAGAGGCGCGGGACGGGAAGATGCGGGGGGCGAAGGGAGGG